>NZ_CP145732.1:0-622750 GCF_036884845.1 Pseudomonas sp. MAG733B | reverse complement strand
TATGGGAGTGGACATTTTTATCCTCGTGGCTGAGTTGAATGCATGGGGAGTTCACATGCATTCAGCAATGGCGCTTTCCAGTGATCAGAAAGGCAGGGATCAGGGATTGACGATACTGGCGTAGGCCTTGGCCAGCGCCTGTAACTTGGATTTGTCATCGGCACCGATGATGCCGTCACCGTCTACATCCTTGCCAACGGTGCGAATAGTGAAAGAGTTACCAAGGTCTGTGGAGGTAGCTGTAAAAAAAACCGAATCAACCAGAGACTCGACTACTTTTTCATTCTCCGTATCCCAACTTTCTACTTTCTGGGCAAGTTGCAGCGAAACGACAGTATCAGGCTCCGACGCACTCGGCAGCATGAGTTGAAGAAAGATACCGCGCTGATTAAAGAACGACATAAATAAATCCTTTTATTTTTTAATGTAGTGGGTGTTACCTGGAGGCTCGAATATACGAGTTAACTTTAAATTCGACTATGCACTATTTGTTTCGTCAATTTACTAGTTAACATGGAAGTTTGGCGTGGAGGGTCCGCCAGCCAATCAAAGGCTGAACGGTACTGGTCGACACGCGGAGCCTCGGTTACTGTATGGATATACAGATTAAGGACTCCGTCGATGGCCACTCCTCTGCCTCCCCGCGGTCGCGGCACTGCCTCCAATCCGCACAACCGCTTTGCTCCGAGTCGCTCGGTGGCCGAGGACGACGGCTGGTATCAGGAAGCGCCGGTGACTCAAGGCACTGAAGTGCGCATCGAGACGGCAAAAACCATCATCACCAAAAACAACTCACCGGACCTGCCCTTCGATCGTTCGATCAATCCCTATCGCGGTTGCGAGCACGGTTGCATTTATTGCTATGCACGGCCCAGCCACGCTTACTGGGACATGTCGCCGGGGCTGGATTTCGAGACCAAGCTGATCGCCAAAACCAACGCTGTGGATGTGCTGGAGCAGCAGCTGTCCAAACGCGGCTATCAATGTGCGCCGATCAACCTCGGCTCCAATACCGACCCGTATCAGCCGATCGAGCGTGAATACAAGATCACCCGGCAAACCCTCGAAGTGCTGTTGCGCTACAGACATCCGGTGACCATCGTCACGAAAGGGTCGCTGATCCTTCGTGATCTCGACCTATTGGCGGAGCTCGCCGAACAAAGGCTGGTGGCGGTGATGATCAGCCTGACCACCCTGGACGACGAGCTGAAACGCATCCTCGAACCTCGTGCCGCCGCGCCCAAGGCCCGATTGCGGGCCATCAGGGTCATGCGCGAGGCGGGCATTCCGGTCGGTGTGCTGTGTTCACCGATGATTCCAATGATCAACGACAGCGAACTCGAAAGCCTGCTGACCGAAGCCCAGGCGGCCGGGGCGCAAAGCGCTGCCTACATGATGTTGCGCCTGCCACTGGAAGTGGCACCGCTGTTCGAAGAATGGCTGGCCGCCCACTATCCGCAACGGGCTGCGCATGTCCTGAGCCTGATTCGCCAGAGCCGTGGCGGCGAACTCTACGACAGTCGCTTTGGCGCACGGATGCGCGGCGAAGGACCGTTTGCCGACCTGCTGGCGCAGCGCTTTGCCAAGACCATCAAGCGGCTGGGGCTCAATCGCCGGGAAGGCTTCAACCTGGACTGCGACGCCTTTTGTCCGCCGGGTCGCCAAATGTCGTTGATTTGAGGACAATTGGCCTATGGTTGAGTACTGGAGAACGCGCTCAAGGATTAGGCCGGTCACGTTTTTTGTGACCTGGAACACACGTCCTAGAGCGTTTTATTCAGTTTGAGTTAAGATTCGGCCGCTACCTTGTTCATCGAGTGACTGACGGGTCGAGCTTTCCGGCCTGGATGTTTTTTAACCAGCCACTGGCTTCACACCGGACATATGGGATAACACCCTGAGCCCGCCAAAGAGGATGAATCATGAGTGACAAGGATAAACAGCCGTTGGCTGCGTCGGCTTCTGCCCAACCCGAGGCGGAAACCGCCGATGCAGCGTTGAAGCATATCGTTGACGGCTTCTTGCATTTTCATCATGAGATCTTTCCGCAGCAGGAAGAACTCTTCAAAAAACTCGCCACGGCGCAACAGCCAAGGGCGATGTTCATTACCTGCGCCGATTCGCGCATCGTGCCTGAACTGATCACCCACAGCTCGCCTGGCGACCTGTTCGTGACCCGCAATGTCGGCAACGTCGTACCGCCTTACGGGCAGATGAATGGTGGCGTTTCCACCGCCATCGAGTATGCGGTGCTAGCGCTGGGTGTGCAGCACATCATCATCTGCGGTCATTCCGATTGCGGCGCGATGCGGGCGGTGCTCAACCCCGACAGCCTGGAAAAAATGCCCACGGTCAAAGCCTGGTTACGGCATGCGGAAGTCGCCAAAACCATGGTGCACGACAACTGCAATTGCGCCGATGAAAACGAGACCATGCATATCCTCACTGAGGAGAATGTCATCGCTCAATTGCAGCACTTGCGCACCCATCCCTCGGTAGCCTCGCGCATGGCGAACGGTCATCTGTTCATCCATGGCTGGGTCTACGACATCGAGACCAGCGAAATCAAAGCCTACGACGCCGATCAGGGATGTTTCCTGCCACTCAATGGCAGCCTGCCCATTCCGGTGGCGACGCCCAAAGCGCGCTTCTAAAACCTCCTAAACATTTGTGTGGATAAGCCGTGGCTGCCGAACAGGCAGTCCGGCTTTGCCATGCCTGAAGAAAACTTCGGGAGAATCATCATGCGTGCTGCGCAACTCAAAGCTGTTCTGCCACGGGAGCTGTTGGCTTCGGTGGTGGTGTTTCTGGTCGCCCTGCCCTTGTGCATGGGCATTGCCATCGCCTCAGGACTACCGCCAGCCAAAGGCCTGATCACCGGGATCGTCGGGGGTTTGGTCGTGGGCTGGTTGGCGGGTTCTCCGCTGCAAGTCAGCGGGCCCGCGGCGGGTTTGGCGGTTCTGGTGTTCGAACTGGTGCGCCAGCACGGCGTGGCCATGCTCGGGCCGATCCTGTTGCTGGCGGGTTTTCTGCAACTGGTGGCCGGGCGCTTGAAGCTCGGTTGCTGGTTTCGGGTCACGGCGCCAGCGGTGGTGTACGGCATGCTCGCCGGAATTGGCGTGCTGATCGTACTTTCGCAGGTGCATGTGATGCTCGACGCAGCGCCGAAACCGTCCGGCCTGGATAACCTCACGGCGTTTCCCGGTGCGGTGGCCCAGGCATTGCCATCGTTCGGTTGGCAGGCCGGTTTGCTCGGTCTATCGACCATTGCCGTGATGTGGCTGTGGGAAAAATTCCGCCCGCATTCATTGCGCTTCGTCCCCGGAGCGTTGCTTGGGGTGGGTCTGGCGACAATCGCCAGTCTGGTGCTGGCATTGCCGGTCAAACGTGTTGAGGTCCCGGCGAACCTGGCGGAGGCGATTGACTGGCTGCGCCCGGCGGACCTGCTCAACCTCGCCGACCCGAGCCTGCTGATCGCTGCATTCGCGGTGGCGTTCATCGCCAGCGCCGAAACCTTGCTGTCCGCCGCGGCCGTGGACCGCATGCACAGCGGCCAACGTTCTGACTTTGATCGCGAACTGTCAGCCCAAGGCGTGGGCAACATGCTCTGCGGCTTGCTCGGCGCGTTGCCGATGACCGGGGTGATCGTGCGCAGTTCGGCCAACGTCCAGGCCGGTGCCACCACCCGCTACTCGACGATTTTCCATGGCCTCTGGCTGCTGGCGTTCGTGTTGTTGCTGTCGAGTGTGCTGCAAAGCATTCCGGTGGCGAGCCTGGCCGGTGTACTGGTTTATACGGGTTTCAAACTGGTCGACCTCAAGGCCTTCCGCGGTCTGGGTCGCTATGGCCGGATGCCGATGTTCACCTACGCCGCGACGGCCTTGGCGATCATCTTCACTGACTTGTTGACCGGCGTACTGATCGGTTTCGGCCTGACCCTGGTGAAACTGGCGCTGAAGGCTTCACGGTTGAAAATCAGCCTGATCGATCTACCCCAGGACGGCGAGATGGAGTTGCGTCTGGTGGGTGCGGCGACGTTTCTCAAAGTGCCGGCGTTGACCAAAGTACTGGGCAGCATTGCACCGGGCACGACGGTGCATGTGCCGCTCAATAACCTGAGCTACATCGATCATTCGTGTCTGGAATTGCTGGAGGAATGGGGTCGGGCGAATGCGGCCAAAGGCTCGAAGCTGTTGATCGAGTCGCGGGGGTTGAAGCGCAGGTTGGAGGGGCGAGTGCGGACTAATATCGGTATAGGCGCGGCAGGCTAACCTGTTGGAGCGAGGCTTGCCCGCGATGGCGGTGTGTCAGTCGACATAATGTTGAAGACATACCGCCATCGCGGGCAAGCCTTGCTCCTACAGAAAGCAGATGTTGTGGCGTCACACCACCGGCTGTTCCAGCTCCAGACCCACGCCCAAACGGCGCGACATGCACGGCCAGCGTTTCCACGCGGCGCCGGTGTCCGGGCTGCTGAGTTTCTCGCGGTAGGCTTCCACCGACTCCAGCGCGAAACTCTCCTCGCTCAACATTTCATCGAAGGCGTGATGCACGACCTCATCGAGTTGGTTGGCAAATTCCTCACCGATCAACTGGTGGGCGATCAGGTTGGCGACAGTCATGTCCAAGGGGATCAGTGGCTGGCCGAAATGCTTGATGTACAGGTCGTTGACCTCTTCGACAAAACGGTGCGCCAGATAGGCTTCGTCCAGCAGGCTGTCGAGCCCGACGTGCCCGGCCATGATGGCGGGCGGCTGGAGGAAGTACTGTTCGGCGATTTTCAGCACCGGTTTGATCTGTGACTCGATACCCGCTTCCCTGGCGACTTCATTGGCTGCATCCAGCAGATCAGGAACTTCATCAATATAAGCGGCGACAAAACGCGTCAGCACGCCATTGGCGTCGTTCTCCGGCAATTGGATCGCCGGGTGTAAATGAGGCAGTTTGCTTTCCAGCTGACGAGTCAGCAGTCCGGTTTCGGCTTCGTGTTGTTGGGCTTTTTGGATCTGCTCGCGCAATGCGGCGGTGTTCATGAAAACTCCAGGAAACAAAGGCAATGAAATAGGGAAGACATAACTTAGCTGGCTTACGATAAATGCTAAGACGCATTTGTCATAAATGTTTCATCCTTGAGACGCCCCCGTTATATCGGTTTGCCACCACTCGTCTGCATCCTTCTCCATTCGTGCCCTGCAACGCAAGTTAATGCTGTTTCAGATGATTTACGCCTTCACATTGCGAGGTGGGAGTCGCTGTCTATACTCGCTCATGAATGGAGTTAGCTGATGACGCCCGACTGCATATGCAGCAAGGCCCGGTGCTCAAGTTCGTAGTCTGATGCAGCCGCTCCCTTGCCGCAGGTGAAAGCCGGCGGGATAACAAGAACGATAAGGGGAACCCGCAATGATGCGACATCCACATGTCTGGATGGGCCTCCTGTTGTGGTCGATTTTCAGTCAGGCGCAAGCGGCCTGGACTGTGAATATGGCGCCTGGAGCGACTGAAATCAGTCACGCTGTTTTTGACCTGCACATGACCATTTTCTGGATCTGTGTAGTGATCGGCATCATCGTTTTTGGCGCCATGTTCTGGTCGATGATCCTGCATCGCCGCTCGACCGGGCAGGTGGCCGCCAAATTCCATGAAAGCACCACCGTCGAAATTCTCTGGACCATCGTGCCCTTCATCATTCTGGTGGCCATGGCGGTTCCCGCGACGGCGACCCTGATCAAGATGTACGACGCCAGTGAGCCGGATATCGATATCCAGGTCACCGGCTATCAATGGAAATGGCACTACAAATACCTGGGCCAGGACGTTGAGTTCTTCAGCAACCTGGCCACTCCCGCCGACCAGATCCACAACAAGGAAGCCAAGGGCGAGCACTACTTGCTCGAAGTCGACAAGCCGTTGGTGCTGCCGATTGGCGCCAAGGTGCGCTTCCTCGTGACCTCCGCTGACGTGATCCACTCCTGGTGGGTGCCGGCCTTCGCGGTCAAGCGCGATGCGATCCCGGGGTTCGTCAACGAAGCCTGGACCCGCATCGAAAAGCCCGGCATCTACCGCGGCCAGTGCGCCGAGCTGTGCGGCAAGGACCATGGGTTCATGCCGATCGTGGTTGAGGTCAAGGAAAAGGCCGACTACGAAAAATGGCTGGGCGAGCGCAAGGCTGAAGCCGCACAACTCAAAGAGCTGACCAGCAAGGAATGGACCCTCGACGAGCTCAAGGAGCGCGGCGACAAGGTTTATCACACCACTTGCGTGGCCTGTCACCAGGCTGAAGGCCAGGGTCTGCCGCCGATGTTCCCGGCGCTCAAGGGCTCGAAAATCGCCACCGGACCAAAAGACGCGCACCTGAGCATTGTCTTCCATGGCAAGCCCGGCACCGCCATGGCGGCGTTCGGCAAGCAGTTGTCGGAAGTCGATATCGCAGCGGTCGTGACCTATGAACGTAACGCCTGGGGCAACAACAAGGGCGACATGGTCACGCCAAAAGAAGTGCTGGAGCTGAAACAGGCGGAAAGCAAATGACCCGGTCCATTGCTCACCTCAGGAACCGGTCGGGGCAATATGCCCCGGCCAGCCCAGCCCATCCGGTTACAGGAGACAGGCCATGAGCGCCGTAATCGATGACCACGGTCATGCCGACCACGCCCACGGCCCTGCCAAAGGCCTGATGCGTTGGGTGTTGACCACCAACCACAAGGACATCGGCACGCTGTACCTGTGGTTCGCGTTTTCCATGTTCCTGCTCGGCGGCTCGTTCGCGATGGTGATTCGCGCCGAGCTGTTCCAGCCGGGCCTGCAAATCGTCCAGCCGGAATTTTTCAACCAGATGACCACCATGCACGGTCTGGTGATGGTTTTCGGTGCGGTGATGCCGGCCTTCGTCGGCCTCGCCAACTGGATGATTCCGCTGATGGTCGGTGCGCCGGACATGGCGTTGCCACGGATGAACAACTTCAGCTTCTGGCTGTTGCCGGCGGCGTTCATCCTGCTGGTGTCGACCCTGTTCACCCCCGGTGGCGGGCCGAACTTCGGCTGGACGTTCTACGCACCGCTATCGACGACATACGCGCCGGAAAGCGTGACGTTCTTCATCTTCGCCATCCACTTGATGGGGATCAGTTCGATCATGGGAGCGATCAACGTGATCGCCACCATCCTCAACCTGCGCGCCCCCGGCATGACGCTGATGAAAATGCCGCTGTTCGTCTGGACCTGGCTGATCACCGCGTTCCTGCTGATCGCGGTGATGCCGGTACTGGCCGGTTGCGTGACGATGATGCTGATGGACATCCACTTTGGCACCAGTTTCTTCAGTGCCGCCGGTGGTGGTGACCCGGTGCTGTTCCAGCACGTGTTCTGGTTCTTCGGTCACCCCGAGGTGTACATCATGATCCTGCCGGCCTTCGGTGCCGTCAGCTCGATCATCCCGACCTTCTCGCGCAAGCCGCTGTTCGGCTACACCTCGATGGTCTACGCCACGGCGAGTATTGCGTTCCTGTCGTTCATCGTCTGGGCGCACCACATGTTCGTGGTCGGCATTCCGCTGGTGGGCGAGTTGTTCTTCATGTACGCCACGTTGCTGATCGCGGTGCCGACCGGGGTGAAAGTGTTCAACTGGGCCAGCACCATGTGGCAAGGCTCGCTGACCTTCGAGACGCCGATGCTATTTGCGGTGGCGTTCGTGATCCTGTTCTCCATCGGCGGTTTCTCCGGTTTGATGCTGGCCATCGCCCCGGCGGACTTCCAGTACCAGGACACCTACTTCGTGGTCGCGCACTTCCACTATGTATTGGTGCCGGGTGCGATCTTCGGGATCTTCGCCTCGGCCTATTACTGGATGCCGAAGTGGACCGGGCACATGTACGACGAAACCCTGGGCAAGCTGCATTTCTGGCTGTCGTTCATCGGCATGAACATGGCTTTCTTCCCGATGCACTTCGTGGGCCTGGCGGGCATGCCGCGGCGGATTCCGGACTACAACCTGCAATTCGCCGACTTCAACATGGTGTCGTCGATCGGCGCGTTCATGTTCGGCACCACGCAGCTGTTCTTCCTGTTCATCGTGATCAAGACCATTCGCGGCGGCCCGCCTGCACCGGCCAAACCGTGGGACGGGGCGGAAGGCCTGGAGTGGAGCATTCCGTCACCGGCGCCGTATCACACCTTTACAACGCCGCCGGAAGTGAAATGAACAATTTCTGCCTTGTGGAAATTCCTGTGGGAGCTGGCTTGCCAGCGATGGGATCACCGCGGTGTGTCAGGCATGCAGCCATCGCTGGCAAGCCAGCTCCCACAGGGTTCTCGGTAGAGGGCATAGGTCATGGCTGATTCGATTTCGATGAAGAAGCTGGTCACTCGTCTGTTGCTGGTGGTGGTGGCGATGTTTGTGTTCGGGTTTGCGCTGGTGCCGATCTACGACGTGATGTGCAAGGCATTCGGCATCAACGGCAAGACCGCCGGGCAGTACGAGGGCGAGCAAACGGTCGATACGTCTCGGCAGGTGCGCGTGCAGTTTCTGTCGACCAATTCCGCTGACATGTCGTGGGATTTCTATCCCAAGCACGATGAGCTGACGGCCAATCCCGGGGCGGTGAACGAGATGATCTTCATTGCGCACAACCCCACCGATAAGCCGATGAGCGCCCAAGCAGTGCCGAGCATCGCGCCCAGCGCGGCGGCGGCGTATTTCCACAAGACCGAATGTTTCTGCTTTACCCAGCAAGTGCTGCAGCCCGGTCAACGGATCGAGATGCCGGTACGTTTCATCGTTGACCGTGACATGCCCAAGGATGTGAAGCACCTGACGCTGTCCTACACGCTGTTCGATATCACCGCCCGACATCCACCGGTCGCAGTAAACACTGGCGGTTGAGCGTGCCCGATAAGGAGAACAATAAATGGCAACTCATGAACATTATTACGTTCCGGCCCAGAGCAAATGGCCGATCATCGCCACGGTCGGGATGTTCGTCACGGTGTTCGGCCTGGCCACCTGGTTCAACGACCTGAAAGCGGCGCGGCCTGAATCTCACGGCCCGCTGATCTTTTTCGTCGGTGGCCTGCTGCTGGCCTACATGCTGTTCGGCTGGTTCGGCACGGTTATCAAGGAAAGTCGCGGCGGCTTGTACAGCGCGCAGATGGACCGTTCATTCCGCTGGGGCATGAGCTGGTTCATCTTCTCGGAGGTGATGTTCTTCATTGCCTTCTTCGGCGCGCTGTTTTATGTGCGCCATGTTTCCGGGCCGGCCCTCGGTGGCGAAGGCGCCAAAGGCATCGCCCACATGCTGTGGCCGAACTTCGAGTTCACCTGGCCGCTGCTGAACAACCCGGATTCCAAACTCTTTCCGCCACCCAAGGAAGTCATCAGCCCTTGGGGCCTGCCGCTGCTCAACACCGTGTTGCTGGTCAGTTCCAGCGTCACCGTGACCATCGCCCACCACGCCTTGAAAAAGGGTCATCGCGGCGCGCTCAAGATTTGGCTGGCGATCACCGTGTTGCTGGGCTGTGCGTTCCTCGGTTTTCAGGCCGAAGAGTACATGCACGCCTACCACGAACTGGGCCTGACCCTGGGTTCGGGCATCTATGGCGCCACGTTCTTCATGCTCACCGGGTTCCACGGCGCGCACGTGACCATCGGCACCATCATCCTGTTCGTGATGCTGATGCGGATCATGCGAGGGCATTTCGACAACGAGCATCAGTTCGGCTTCGAGGCAGCGAGTTGGTACTGGCACTTCGTGGACGTGGTGTGGATCGGGCTGTTCGTTTTCGTCTACGTGCTGTAGGAGCGAGCTTGCTCGCGATGGTGTGTCAGACACGTTGATTTCGACTGATACACCTTCGCGAGCAAGCACGCTCCTACAGCTACCAAGGGGCGTGGGAAACCAACTGGCCGCTGAAAAAACCCCAGGCGATCAAGCCGACGGTAATGGCGGCCAGCGCTACACGAACACTCAGGGCAATGACGAGGCGGTTCGAGCTGCTGTCGTCCTTGACCAGAAAAAACAGGCCGCTGAACAGGCTGACAACCGTGGCAATCAGCATCAGGACGATGGCTGCTTTGAGCATGGTGAGACTCCGGGGGACTAGCGATGCACTTGAGTATAGCTATCGCACCGACTGACTTTCTGGCGTTGCCATGAAGCGCTTCCGGCCGGGCATCGTGCCGACACTGGTGGTCGCCCTGCTGCTGCCGCTGCTGGTGTCGCTCGGGTTCTGGCAATTGAGCCGGGGCGCGGAGAAAAGCGCGCTACTGCAAAGCTACAGCGAGCGCCGGGCTGCCGAGCCGATGGCCAGCACCGAACTGCAACACAGCGCCGATCCAGCCTTCCGCCGGGTTCGTCTGCACGGTCAGTTCGATGGCGCCCACAGTCTGTTGCTGGATAACCGCCAGCGTAACGGCAAGGTTGGCGTCGAGTTGCTGCAACCTTTCCAGGATCAGGCGACCGGACTCTGGTTGCTGGTCAATCGTGGCTGGCTGCCGTGGCCGGACCGGCGTACACCGCCGCAATTCACCACCCCGACTCAGGCCTTGAGCCTCGACGCCTGGGTTTACGTCTCCCCCGGCGCAACCTTCCAGCTCCACGCCGATTCCGACAGCGCGACCTGGCCGCAACTGGTCACGGCGGTTGACCCGGCAAAACTCTGGACGTCCCTCGGCCGCGAAGGCTTCGCCTACGAATTACGCGCAGAAACCGGGCCGGCGACTTACCAGGCCGATTGGCCGGTCGTTGCCATGGGCCCGGAAAAACACATCGCTTATGCCGTGCAGTGGTTCGCCATGTCGATCGCTCTGTTCGGTCTCTATCTCTACCTCGGCTGGCACAACGCAAAGGAGAAACACCATGGGAGCGGCCATGAATCCACCCAGCATGTCTGAGGCAAAACCGTCGGTGAACCGACGCAAAGGACGTTTGCAGTTGCTGCTGATTCTGCTCGGGGTAATCGGGCCGATGGTCCTCGCCACCGGCATGTACAAATTGCAGTTCTGGGTGCCGGAAGGCCGCAGCTATCACGGCGAACTGATCGGCAATGGCCAGACCCGCGCGGACCTTGGCGTGCAGGCACAGGAAGACCGCTGGCAGTTGCTGGTGACCGCGCCCAAGGACTGCGCCGTCGATTGCCAGCAACTGGTGTATCTGGCGCGGCAGGTTCAGATCGGTCTGGGCCGCGACGCCGGGCGTGCCAGCCACGCCATCGCCGTTGCGCAGCCGTTGGCAACCGATTACGAGGCCAAGCTGACCCGCGAATATCCGCAGCTGCAACGCTATCCGCTGGACCTCAACACCTTCAGCAAGGCCAATGGCGACAAGACCGCGCCGCAACTGTGGATCATCGACCCGCACGGCAATCTGGTGTTGCGTTACGACCCTGCGGTGAAGGGCAAGGATCTGCTGAACGACCTGCGTCACCTGCTGAAACTGTCCAACATCGGATAAGGGCATCGTCATGGCCAAACCTGGATTTCGCCTCGCGCTGTTTGCCACCTTGCTGGCACTGATTGTGGTGTTGCTCGGCGCCTATACCCGCCTGACCCACGCCGGCCTCGGCTGCCCGGACTGGCCCGGCTGCTACGGTTTTATCAGCGTGCCGAAAAGCGAAGCCCAACTGGCCCATGCCGAATTGCATTTCCCGGATACACCGGTCGAAGCCCACAAGGGCTGGAACGAGATGATCCACCGCTACTTTGCCGGCACGCTGGGGCTGTTGATTGTGGCCCTGGCCGCTCGCGCATGGACGCATCGCCGGCATCCGGGGCAGCCGGTGAAGTTGCCGCTGTTCCTGTTGGCGGTGGTATTCGCGCAAGCGGCATTCGGCATGTGGACGGTGACACTCAAGCTCTGGCCGCAAGTGGTGACCGGGCATTTACTTGGCGGCTTTGCCACGTTGAGCCTGTTGTTTCTGCTGACCTTGCGCCTGTCCGGCGTGCTCCCGGCGCTGACGGTGCCGCGGCGTTTGCAGCACTGGGCGACGGCTGGGCTGCTGCTGGTGATCGGGCAAATCGCCCTTGGCGGTTGGGTCAGTTCCAATTACGCCGCTGTGGCCTGCATCGACTTCCCGACCTGCCATGGCCAATGGTTGCCACCGGCTGACTTCGCCAACGGCTTTCACCTGACCCAACACATCGGCCCGAACTACCTCGGCGGGCAACTCGACAGCGATGCGCGCACGGCTATTCACCTGACCCACCGCATCGGCGCATTGCTGGTGACGCTGGTGCTGCTCGGCCTCGCCTGGCAACTGAAGGTGGTTGGCATGACGCGACTGGCGGGCTTGGTGTTGTTCGCCCTCGCGGCGCAAATTACCCTGGGCATCAGCAACGTGCTGTTTCATCTGCCGCTGCCGGTAGCCGTCGCGCACAACGCCGGCGGTGCGGCACTGTTGCTGACGATGGTGCTGGTCAATTATCACGCGCGAACCAGTCTGGTTCGGGTCAAGCAACCTTCGCGCTGGCGCTTCAGCCCGCGTAAACATTCAGCCGGGCCCATAACAATAAAAGGAGAGATGCCATGGCGATTCTGATCGGCGAACGTCACAGCCAGGCGATCTGGCGTGACTATCTGGAACTGACCAAACCGAAAGTGGTGGTGCTGATGCTCATCACCTCGCTGGTCGGGATGTTCCTCGCCACTCGCGCCGGGGTGCCATGGACCGTGCTGGTGTTCGGCAATCTGGGCATCGCCTTGTGTGCTGGCGGTGCGGCGGCGGTCAACCATGTGGTGGACCGGCGGATCGATGCGGTCATGGCGCGTACCCACAAACGGCCGCTGGCTGAAGGGCGGGTGTCTCCGGCTGCGGCCCTGACGTTTGCATTGGCGTTAGCGGTGCTCGGTCAGGCCTTGTTGCTGGCGTTCACCAATCCGCTGACGGCGTGGCTGACCCTCGCATCCTTGCTCGGCTATGCCGTGGTCTACACCGGGTTTCTCAAACGCGCGACGCCACAGAATATCGTCATCGGTGGCCTCGCAGGTGCCGCTCCGCCCTTGCTCGGCTGGACCGCCGCCACCGGCCACATCAGCGCCGAACCGTTGCTGCTGGTGCTGATCATCTTCGCCTGGACCCCGCCACACTTCTGGGCGCTGGCCATCCACCGCAAAGAGGAATACGCCAAGGCAGACATTCCGATGCTACCGGTGACTCACGGCGAGCATTACACCAAGGTGCACATCCTGCTTTATACCGGCGCGCTGCTGGCCGTCAGCCTGATGCCCTACGTGATTCACATGAGCGGCCTGCTCTACCTGATTTGCGCGATCGGCCTGGGCGCGAGGTTCCTGCAATGGGCGGTGGTGCTGTACCGTGGCACTCGGCCGCACGCGGCGATCAACACGTTCAAGTACTCTATCTACTACCTGTTCCTGCTGTTTATCGCGCTGCTCGTAGACCACTACTTATTGTTGAACCTATGACTCGAACCCAGAAAACCGTCTTCATCCTTGTCGCCCTGATCGCGCTGGTCCTGGGCCTGACCATCAATAAAGTGCTGTCCGGCAAAGGCCAGGGCGACCCGACGGCATTGATCGACGCCGGCATCATCCTGCTGCCGCAAAGCCGCACCCTGCCGGATGTGACGATGACCGACCAGGACGGCAAACCGGTGGCGATTAATGAGCTCAAAGGCAAATGGTCGCTGCTGTTCTTCGGCTACACCTTCTGCCCGGACATCTGCCCGACCACCCTCGCCCAACTGCGTCAGATCAAGAGCGAGCTACCGCCCGAAGCGGTGGATAAATTGCAGATCGTGCTGGTCAGCGTCGACCCGAACCGCGACACGCCGAAACAGCTCAAGCAGTATCTGGGTTACTTCGATCCGCAGTTCATCGGCCTCACGCCCAAATCGGTGGAAGAACTGCAAAAAGTCGCCAACGCGGTGAGCATTCCGTTCATCCCGGCGGATACCAGCAAACCGAATTACACCGTCGACCACAGCGGCAACCTCGCAGTGATCGGGCCGGACGGGACCCAGCGGGGGTTTATTCGGGCACCGTTGAACAATGTGAAGCTGGTGGCGCAGTTGCCGGTGATGCTGAACCGCAAGTAACAGCACCACCAAACCCTGTGGGAGCACAGTTTTTTCAGGCATAAAAAATGGGCATCCGATTTAATCGGTATGCCCATTTTTTTATTGCGGTCCTCCCTATTCGGGAAGGAGATCACCGCAATTACGGATTGACGCTGTCTTTCAACGATTTGCCTGGCTTGAAGGCGACGGTGTTGCTGGCCTTGATTTTGACTGGCTCACCGGTTTGCGGGTTTTTGCCGGTGCGGGCGCCGCGGTGGCGTTGCAGGAAGGTGCCGAAACCTACCAGCGTCACGCTGTCTTTGCGGTGCAGGGCGCCGGTGATCTCTTCGAGAACGGCGTTGAGGACGCGGTTGGCCTGCTCTTTGGTGAGGTCTGCTTTTTCAGCTATGGCTGCGGCGAGTTCTGGTTTACGCATATTAGTGAAGCCCCTTTGACGGTTTGTTTTTGTTATGTCCGTGCTGCTCTCTGCGGAGCAGCGCCCAAAGCGCCGCAGATGCTCTACTCTGCGGCAGACGGGAGTGAGGATGGCACGCAGCGCCCAGCCGCGCCAGTGTCGACGCGGCCAATGTATGGGCAAAATGGGGGTGATTCCGACAGAACGACCGCTATTTACGCCAGCAGCGCCGGAAGCTCTTTGTTCAGGGCCAGTTTCTCCATGACGGCCGTGCCTGTCAGGGCATAACCCAGCAGTTTGCCTGAGGCATCGCGGCATAAAACCTTGATGTCGGCGCCCTGCCCTTCAACCGTCCAGACACCCTCCAAACCCCGTGGCGGCGGGGACACCACCAACGGGCACACCGGGGTTTTCACGGTAATGGGCATCGGGCCGTAGCTGACCGCCGTCGGATTGCCGGCGAGGGTCTGGGCCAGCGCTCTCGCACAACTCATGAGGGGCATCACGTACAACAGATTCAGCCCATCGACCTCGGCACAGTCGCCCAGCGCATAGATATTGGCGTGAGACGTTTTCAGGTGACGGTCGACCATCACACCACGATTGACCTGCAAACCGGCCGCAGCGGCCATGTCGATGCGCGGACGCAAGCCAATGGCCGAGACCACCACGTCGCACGGGATTACCTGGCCATCGGACAGATGCGCTTCCAGACCATCGTCGACGCGTTGCAGGCGAGTGAGCACCGGCCCGAGATGGAAGCGCGCACCAAGGCTTTCCAGCCCGGCCTGGACCGCCGCGGCAGCCGCCGGGTGCAGCAGGGTCGGCATGACCTGTTCGCACGGTGCAACCAGTTGCACCTCATAGCCGCCGAGGCTCAAGTCGTTGGCGAACTCGCAGCCGATCAGGCCGGCGCCGAGCAGCAGCACCCGACGCTTGCCGGCCGCTTCCGCGCGAAAGCGTGCGTAGTCTTCCAGGTCATTGATCGGGAACACGCAATCCGCCGCGTCGCCTTCGATGGGCACACGCACGGTTTCGGCGCCCCAGGCCAGGATCAGGTCGCGGTAAGTCACCGCTTCCTCACCGATCCACAGGCGCTTGTGGCCAGGATCGATGCCGCTGATGCGCGTGTGGGTACGCACTTCGGCCTTCAACTGCTCGGCCATGGCGCCGGGTTCGGCCATGCTCAGGCCGTCGGCGTCCTTGTTTTTGCCGAAACCAGTGGAGAGCATCGGCTTGGAGTAGGAGCGCCCGTCATCGGCGGTAATCAGCAGCAGCGGGGTTTCGCTATCGAGTTTGCGAAACTCCCGGGCCAGGTTGTAGCCAGCCAGGCCGGTGCCGACGATCACGACAGGTGCGTTCATTCCTTACTCCTCAAAATGTCTCAGTTGATTTCGATCATTTCGAAATCCATCTTGCCGACGCCGCAATCCGGGCACAGCCAGTCTTCCGGCACGTCTTGCCACAGGGTGCCCGGCGCAATGCCGTCATCCGGCCAGCCGTCGGCTTCGTTATAGATCAGGCCGCAGACCACACATTGCCACTTTTTCATTCAGGTACTTCCTCAGTTCAGGCTTTTTGCCGGCCGGACGATCGATGATTGCAGCGCTGCCGTTCGGCTCAGCGCGTTTTGTACTGATGGGGCCGCGCAGATGCAAGCCTGTTCGACGCAACGGGCGGCCGGATCACTCAAATTTATCAGCTGACATGTTAAGCTCGCCGCCTCCTTTGCTGCCAATAATGACGTACTGTGCCGCACTCAAAATCCCCGTTCTGGGTTCCCAGAAGCCAACTCGCTCCGCTCCCCGACGCCTCTACTCTCGACTGGCTGTTCGACGAAGGATCGCTGACCCGGCGCCTGACCCGTCTGTCGAATGACGGTTTCAGCGTCACGCCGCTGTTCGAAGGCTGGCAGACCTTGCGCGCCGATGAATGCGCCGCGCTGGACCTGGCCGAGGGCAGCGAAGGCTGGGTGCGCGAGGTGTATCTGCGCGGGCATGGCCAGGCGTGGGTATTTGCCCGCAGCGTCGCATCGCGCAGTGCGTTGCAGGGTGACGGCTTGCACATGGACGAATTGGGTAGCCGCTCATTGGGCGAGTTGCTGTTTTGCGACCACGCGTTCCAGCGCCGCGCCATCGAGGTTTGCCACTATCCTCAAGACTGGCTGCCGACGGAAGTACAGGCGCCTGAGTTGTGGGGCCGTCGCTCGCGCTTCGATCGCGGCACCCTGAGCGTGCTGGTGGCCGAGATTTTCCTGCCGACCCTGTGGAGCGCCGCCCGCGCCCATCCGGAGAACTGCTGATGTACCAGAGCCTGCTCAAGTCCCTCAACCGCTTGAACCCTCGGGCCTGGGATTTCATTCAGCTGACGCGCATGGACAAGCCGATCGGCATTTACCTGCTGCTCTGGCCGACGCTGTGGGCGCTGTGGATTGCCGGCAAAGGCTCGCCGTCGCTGGCCAACGTCGTGATTTTCGTCCTCGGCGTGATTCTGACCCGCGCGGGCGGCTGCGTGATCAATGATTGGGCCGACCGCAAGGTCGACGGCCATGTGAAGCGCACGGCGCAACGTCCGTTGGCCAGCGGCAAGATCAGCTCGAAAGAGGCGCTGGTGTTTTTTGCGCTGTTGATGGGCGTGAGTTTTCTGCTGGTGCTGTGCACCAATGCGCCGACGATCTGGTTGTCATTCGGAGGGTTGGCGCTGGCCTTCACGTATCCGTTCATGAAGCGCTACACCTATTACCCGCAAGTGGTGCTGGGCGCGGCGTTTTCCTGGGGCATGCCGATGGCGTTCACCGCCGAGACCGGGGAACTGCCGGCGGCGGCGTGGCTGCTCTGGATCGCCAACCTGTTGTGGACGGTGGGTTACGACACGTATTACGCGATGACCGACCGTGATGACGACTTGAAGATCGGCGTTAAATCCACGGCCATCCTGTTTGGCGACGCGGATCGGGTGATCATCCTGATCCTGCAAGGCCTGGCCCTGAGTTGCCTGCTGCTGGCGGGGTCGAAATTCGAGCTCGGCGGCTGGTTCCACCTCGGTCTGGCGGTGGCGGCAGGCTGCTTTGCCTGGGAATTCTGGTACACCCGCGGCAAAGACCGGATGCGCTGCTTCCAGGCGTTTTTGCACAATCACTGGGCCGGGCTGGCGATTTTCGTCGGGATCGTGCTGGATTACGCGTTGCGCTAAACGAAATCTGCCCCGGAAACCGGGGCAGACTTACAGCCGTAAAGATTACTTCTGCGACTCGTGGACGACGTGCCAGACGTCTTTCATCTTGTCGCCTGTCATGTCTCCAGGCGCTTTGTCTTTCACGAAGGTATACAGCGGCTTGCCGTCATAGGCCCACTGCATTGTGCCGTCATCGCGCTTGATCGGCGTAAATTTGCCTTCGGCCTTGGCGCCCGCCGGAGCCATCATCGGTGGCCAGTTCTTCGCGCAGTCGTCATTGCACATCGACTTGCCGCCCGAGTCCTTGTCGAACGTGTACACGGTCATTCCTTTATGGTCGACCATCATGCCGTCTTTCATCATCACCGGTTCAGCGGCAAAGGCCAGTGTCGGCAGCGTTAGCGCAGCAGTGACCAGCAAAGCCTTCCAGGATTGAGCAATGTGATTCATGGAAACCTTCCGTTTGTGGTTGTCAGGGTTCGGACTTAGAGCTTAGCCCAGGATCGTGACAATCGCAGGTCGACTAAAATACTGTCACACGACTGCAATAATTCCGTTATCTAATGCGCGCAAGACAGTTAAATGACAAGAGGATTAAGGCATGGTTGGCAGGAGCATTCTGATCGTCGACGACGAAGCGCCCATTCGCGAAATGATCGCCGTTGCGTTGGAAATGGCCGGCTATGACTGCCTGGAGGCGGAGAACTCCCAGCAGGCGCATGCCATCATCGTCGACCGCAAGCCGGACCTGATCCTGCTCGACTGGATGCTGCCCGGCACGTCCGGCATCGAGCTGGCCCGCCGCCTCAAGCGCGATGAGCTGACCGGGGACATCCCGATCATCATGCTTACCGCCAAGGGCGAAGAGGACAACAAGATCCAGGGCCTGGAAGTTGGCGCCGACGATTACATCACCAAACCGTTTTCCCCTCGTGAGCTGGTGGCGCGTCTCAAAGCCGTGCTGCGCCGCGCCGGCCCTACCGATGGCGAAGCGCCGATTGAAGTCGGCGGTCTGTTGCTCGACCCGATCGGTCACCGCGTGACCATCGATGGCAAACCCGCGGAAATGGGCCCGACCGAATACCGTCTGCTGCAATTCTTCATGACCCACCAGGAACGCGCCTACACCCGTGGCCAGTTGCTGGATCAGGTCTGGGGCGGCAACGTCTATGTCGAGGAACGCACCGTCGACGTGCACATCCGTCGCCTGCGCAAAGCCCTCGGCGATGCCTACGAAAACCTGGTACAAACCGTGCGCGGCACCGGTTACCGCTTTTCTACCAAAGCTTGACGGCAGCTACGAGCTTCAAGCTTCAAGCGGCAAGCTGAAACCAAGCCGCTTCAAACTTGAAGCTTGGGGCTTGAAGCTGAAAGCTGCTTTTCATTCAAGGACGCGCGTCAAGTGAACCAAAACTGGCATGGCACCCTGATTCGCCACATGCTGCTGCTGGTCACCGCCTGCCTGGTGATCGGCCTGATCACCAGCTACTACGGCTGGAGTCTCGCCGCAGGCCTGGGTATTTACCTGGCCTGGACCCTCAAGCAACTGCTGCGCCTGCACGAATGGCTGCGCCTGCACAAACCCGATGAAGCACCGCCCGATGGTTACGGCCTGTGGGGCGAGGTGTTCGACAGCATCTATCACCTGCAACGTCGTGACCAACGGGTACGCGGGCGCTTGCAGGCGGTGATCGACCGGGTTCAGGAATCTACTGCCGCGCTGAAAGACGCGGTGATCATGCTCGACAGCGACGGCAACCTGGAATGGTGGAACCGCGCCGCTGAAACCCTGCTGGGCCTCAAGACTCCACAGGACAGCGGCCAACCGGTGACCAACCTGGTGCGCCATCCGCGCTTCAAGGAATACTTCGAGCAGGACAGCTACGCCGAGCCGCTGGAAATCCCTTCGCCAACCAACGACCGCGTGCGCATTCAGCTGTACATCACCCGCTACGGCAACAATGAACACCTGATGCTGGTGCGCGACGTGACGCGCATCCATCAACTGGAACAGATGCGCAAAGACTTCATCGCCAACGTGTCGCACGAGCTGCGCACGCCGCTGACGGTGATCTGCGGCTATCTGGAAACCCTGCTCGACAACGTCGAGGAAGTGAACCCGCGCTGGACCCGAGCCCTGCAGCAAATGCAGCAGCAAGGCGGGCGCATGCAGACCTTGCTCAACGACCTATTGCTGCTGGCGAAACTGGAAGCTACCGATTACCCGTCGGACAACCAGCCCGTGGCCATCGACGGTCTGCTGCAATCGATCAAGAGCGATGCGCAGCAACTCTCCGGCCAGAAAAACCAGCGCATCACTCTGGAAGCCGATCCGACCATTCTGCTCAAGGGCAGCGAAGCGGAATTGCGCAGTGCCTTTTCCAATCTGGTGTTCAACGCGGTGAAGTACACCCCGGCCGAAGGCAATATCCGCATTCGCTGGTGGGGCGATGAACAGGGCGCGCACCTGAGCGTGCAGGATTCCGGGATCGGCATCGACAGCAAACACCTGCCGCGCCTGACCGAACGCTTCTACCGCGTCGACTCCAGCCGCAACTCCAACACCGGCGGCACCGGGTTGGGCCTGGCGATCGTCAAACACGTGCTGCTGCGCCACCGCGCGCGGATGGAAATCAGCAGCGTGCCGGGCCACGGCAGCACCTTCACCTGCCATTTCGCCCCCGCGCAGGTCAGCAAATCCAGGGTCATCAGTACCGCCGATTGATACCGGCCAGCACACGCCACTAGGCAATCGCCAAGTCAGCCGCTACATTGGCTGACTTGTGCCTGCACTTCAGGCGCACATTTTTCTTTCCTTTCGAATACACGGAAACCGCAAAACTCCATCATGGACCCTTCCCCTGGTTTGACCCTCGCTACAATTTTCGCCGACTTCGGCATGATTCTTTTTGCTCTGATCCTGGTTTTGCTCAACGGCTTTTTCGTTGCGGCGGAATTTGCCATGGTCAAATTGCGCTCGACCCGCGTCGAAGCCATCGCTGAGCAGCACGGCTGGCGCGGCCACATCCTGCGCACCGTACACAGTCAGCTCGATGCCTACCTGTCGGCGTGCCAATTGGGTATTACCCTGGCCTCGCTGGGCCTTGGCTGGGTCGGCGAGCCGGCGTTCGCGCACCTCCTGGAACCGTTGCTCGAAACGGTCGGCGTGCAGTCCGCAGAAGTGGTCAAAGGCGTATCGTTCTTCACCGCGTTCTTCATCATTTCGTACCTGCACATCGTGGTCGGCGAGCTGGCCCCGAAATCCTGGGCAATCCGCAAACCCGAGCTACTGTCGCTGTGGACCGCCGTGCCGCTGTACCTGTTCTACTGGGCCATGTACCCGGCGATTTACCTGCTCAACGCCAGCGCCAACACCATCTTGCGCATCGCCGGGCAAGGTGAACCGGGCCCGCACCATGAGCACCATTACAGCCGCGAAGAACTGAAACTGATCCTGCACTCCAGCCGTGGCCAGGACCCGAGCGACCAAGGCATGCGCGTGCTGGCCTCGGCGGTGGAAATGGGCGAACTGGAAGTGGTCGACTGGGCCAACTCCCGTGAAGACCTGGTGACTTTGGAATTCAACGCCCCGCTCAAGCAGATCCTGGCGATGTTCCGTCGCCACAAGTTCAGCCGTTATCCGGTGTACGACAGCGAGCGCCAGGAGTTCGTCGGCCTGCTGCACATCAAGGACCTGTTGCTGGAACTGGCGGCGCTGGACCACATTCCCGAGTCGTTCAACCTGGCTGAACTGACCCGTCCGCTGGAGCGCGTTTCCCGGCACATGCCGCTGTCGCAATTGCTGGAACAGTTCCGCAAGGGCGGCTCGCACTTCGCCGTGGTCGAAGAGGCCGACGGCAACATCATCGGCTACCTGACCATGGAAGACGTGCTGGAAGTGCTGGTGGGCGACATTCAGGACGAACACCGCAAGGCCGAGCGCGGGATCCTCGCGTATCAACCGGGCAAGTTGCTGGTGCGGGGCGATACGCCGCTGTTCAAGGTTGAACGACTGCTGGGCATCGACCTCGACCACGTCGAAGCCGAAACCCTTGCCGGGCTGGTCTACGAAAGCCTGAAGCGAGTTCCGGAAGAGGAAGAAGTGCTGGAAGTCGAAGGCCTGCGGATCATCATCAAGAAGATGAAAGGGCCGAAGATCATTCTGGCCAAGGTGTTGATGCTGGATTAAGTCACCCATCTGTAGGAGCTGAGCTTGCTCGCGATGACGGCGGCACATCCAACATCACGGAAACTGACACATCGCTATCGCGAGCAAGCTCGGCTCCTACAGGGATTGCGGCGTTCAATCGCTCACTGCTTGCCCAACGCAAAGTTGGGCAACGCCCCCACCGGTTGATTGAACCGATAAGGAATCGACACCAGCCCCATCCCGGTATTGCGCTGCACCACGAAATGCAGGTGCGGCCCGGTGCTGTTGCCGGTGTTGCCCGACAGCGCCAAGGCGCTGCCCACCGCCACCTTTTGCCCCTCTCGAACCCTGACCGAGCCTTTCTTCAGGTGCAGGTACACGCCCATCGTCCCGTCATTGTGCAGCACCCGCACGAAATTGCCGGATGCATCGGTGCCACGCCCAGCCTGGCTGTTTTCGGTTTTCACCACCACCCCGCCCCGCGCAGCAATGATCGGTGTGCCTTCAGGCATGGCAATGTCTATGGCGTAACGGCTCTTGGGACCAAAGTGGCTATAAGGACCATTGGCGCCCTGACTGATCCGGAATGGGCCGCCACGCCAGGGCAACGGATACCGGTAGCCCACGGCGGTGCCTGAGGGGTCGCCCAGCGAATATTTGAGCTTGGGGATATACGCCAGCGGCTTTGAGGCTTGTTTCGCCGTGAGCTGCGCCAGACGAACGCTGGTGCGCAGCGGTATCACCCGCCGAATCGGCCGGCCCGGTGCGCCGTTGACGTTCTTCACGCCGGCGAAACTCAATTCGATCTCTACCGGCGCATACAGGTCGTTGCGCACGTACACGCTGTCGACGCCGTCCTTCTTCATGATCACGTAGTACACCTGACGCCCAAGGTTTTCGACCATCCGATCACGAAAAACGAACACCTTGGCGCCTTTTGTGGGGCGGTCACTGTAAGAGACCACGCCATTGGCATCGGTGGACTTGTAGATCGTCATGGCCATAGCCGAGGCGCAGGCCATGCACAGACCACAGAAAAACAGCAGGCGCGCGAACATGGGGAAGTATTCTGTCGAGTAAGGCCTGGGATTTAGCCTAGCAGTCGGAATGGACCGGCGTAGTCGACAGATGTTTCAAAATGGACGGGGCGGGGATGAGCGGTGATCGTTCCGGCCTCATCGCGGGCAAGCCCGCTCCCACAAGGTTTTCACTGTACCTGTGGGAGCGGGCTTGCCCGCGATGGCAATCTGACAGACGACGCTAAATCAAGCCCCCGGAATAAAGTGCTTCTGCGCAGTACCACGGGCAATCAGGCGGGAGATGTAGTCGAGTTTCTGCGCGTCCTGATCGACGAAGCGGAAGGTCAGTTGCAGCCATTCGCTGTCGGGTTTCTGTTCGTGGGCGACGATCGCGTGCAGGTAGCCGTTGAGGCGCGCGGTTTCGGCGTTGTCGCCCTGCTCCAGGTCGAGCACCGCACTGTCGAGGACTTGCGGCAGGGTGTCCGCGCGTTTGACCACCAGCAGTGCTTCCTTGAGGCTCAGGGCCTTGATCACGCATTGCTGGATGCCGTTCGGCAGGCGCAATTGGCCCTGGCCACGTCCTCCTCCGGCTGCAGCAGCGGCCACCGGTGCCTTGACCGGTGGGCTGTTGAGCAGTCCGCGGGACGGTGCTGCAGCAGGTGCCGCCGCAACCACGGCAGGCTTGCCGCCGGTCAAAGCGCTCAGGGAATCGTTGCCGAATGCCGAGCTGGTTTTGGTCGCCGCGACGTTGATCAAGGCGTCGAGCTTGCCGACCTTGTGCAGCGCTTGTTTGACCTTGGTGATCAGTTGCTCGTTGGTGAACGGCTTGCTGACGTAACCGGAGACACCGGCCTGGATCGCCTGCACGACGTTCTCTTTGTCGCCACGGCTGGTCACCATCACGAACGGCATGCCTTTGAGGTTGTCTTGCTCGCGGCACCAGGTCAGCAGTTCCAGCCCGGACATTTCCGGCATTTCCCAGTCGCACAGAACCAGGTCGAACGCTTCCTTGACCAACATGGCCTGAGCCTTTTTGCCGTTGACGGCGTCTTCGATCCGCATGCCCGGGAAATAGTTACGCAGGCATTTCTTCACCAGGTCACGAATGAACGAGGCGTCGTCCACGACCAAAACACTGACCTTACTCATCCATAACCCCTTTAAAAAATCCCGGCAAGCATACCGCTTTGCTGATGGCACATTGCCAAAAACCTTCAGTCACGCCGGACTTTTCGTTCGCGGGGTGCTGCTTTACGAATTCGTGGACCGCAAATAAAAACGCCCGGCCAAAAGGCCGGGCGCTTTACTTGGGCAATCTTACTTATCGTCAGCTTTGCCCGGAACATTAGCGGTTTCGCCGCTTGTTCCTTCAACTTCTTCTTTCATGCGCTTGAGGCCCAAGTGACGTACGTCGGTGCCGCGCACCAGGTAAATCACCAGTTCCGAGATATTGCGCGCGTGGTCGCCGATGCGCTCCAGCGAACGCAGCACCCAGATAATGCTCAAGACCCGCGAGATAGAGCGTGGATCTTCCATCATGTAGGTCGCCAGCTCACGCAGGGCGGTCTTGTATTCGCGGTCGATGATCTTGTCGTACTGCGCCACCGACAGCGCCAGGTCGGCGTCGAAGCGGGCAAACGCGTCCAGCGCATCGCGAACCATGTTGCGCACCTGATCGCCGATGTGACGAACCTCGACGTACCCGCGCGGCGCTTCGCCTTCTTCGCACAACTGGATGGCGCGACGGGCGATCTTGGTCGCTTCGTCACCGATGCGCTCCAGGTCGATCACCGACTTGGAGATGCTGATGATCAGGCGCAAGTCGGACGCTGCCGGCTGACGACGGGCCAGAATGCGCAGGCATTCTTCGTCGATGTTGCGTTCCATCTGGTTGATCTGGTCGTCGATCTCGCGCACCTGCTGGGCCAGGCCGGAGTCGGCCTCGATCAGCGCGGTCACCGCGTCGTTGACCTGCTTCTCGACCAGTCCGCCCATGGCCAGGAGGTGGCTGCGCACTTCCTCAAGCTCGGCGTTGAACTGCGCGGAAATGTGGTGGGTAAGGCCTTCTTTACTAATCATGTTGGCGTCCTTGGAGCGTCCGGTAAGGTGCGGTGGGCCGCAGCGTCAGTTCAGTGAACAACCACAGCTTCCTAGCCATAGCGACCGGTGATGTAGTCTTCGGTCTGCTTCTTCGCCGGATTGGTGAACAGGGTATCCGTGTCGCCGAACTCCACCAGTTTGCCCATGTACATGAACGCCGTGTAGTCGGAAACCCGCGCGGCCTGTTGCATGTTGTGGGTCACGATGACGATGGTGAATTTCGATTTCAGTTCGTAGATCAGCTCTTCGACTTTCAGCGTGGAGATCGGGTCGAGTGCCGAGCACGGTTCGTCGAGCAGCAGCACTTCCGGCTCCACGGCGATGGTGCGCGCGATCACCAGACGTTGCTGCTGACCACCGGACAGGCCAAGTGCCGACTCGTGCAGACGGTCTTTGACTTCGTCCCACAGTGCCGCGCCTTTCAGTGCCCATTCAACGGCTTCGTCGAGTACGCGCTTCTTGTTGATGCCCTGGATGCGCAGGCCGTAGACCACGTTCTCGTAGATGGTTTTCGGGAACGGGTTCGGCTTCTGGAACACCATGCCGACGCGACGACGCAGCTCGGCCACGTCTTCGCCCTTGCGGTAGATGTTGTTGCCGTACAGGTTGATCTCGCCTTCGACGCGGCAGCCATCAACCAGGTCGTTCATGCGGTTGAACGTACGCAGCAGCGTGGACTTGCCGCAGCCGGACGGACCGATGAAGGCGGTCACGCGCTGTTTCGGAATGTTCATGCTGACGTCGTACAGCGCTTGCTTGTCGCCGTAGAACAGGCTCAGGCCGGGCACTTCAATGGCCACGGTTTCCTGCTCAAGGCTCAGGCTCTGTTTGTCGCGGCCCAGGGCAGACATGTTGATGCCGTGGGTATGTGTTTCGTGCTGCATGGGAGGCTCCCTGTGCTAACAAATTCGGTTCAGTTTTTGTGGGAGCCAGCCTGCTGGCGATGCTAGCGACGCGGTCTAACTCTGAAACCGCGGAGATGCCATCGCCAGCAGGCTGGCTCCCACATAGAAATCAGTGCTGCAAATCAGCTATCCAGCGCCTTGTACTTCTCGCGCAGGTGGTTACGGATGTACACCGCCGACAGGTTCAACGTCGCGATCACCAGCACCAGCAGCAGCGCCGTGGCGTACACCAGCGGTCGTGCGGCTTCAACGTTCGGGCTCTGGAAGCCGACGTCATAAATGTGGAAGCCCAGGTGCATGATTTTCTGGTCCAGGTGCAGGTACGGGTAGTTGCCGTCCACCGGCAGCGACGGCGCCAGTTTCACCACACCCACCAGCATCAGCGGCGCCACTTCACCGGCGGCACGGGCCACCGCGAGGATCATGCCGGTCATCATCGCCGGGCTGGCCATCGGGATCACAATCTTCCACAAGGTTTCAGCCTTGGTCGCGCCGAGGGCCAACGAGCCTTCACGCACGGTACGCGGGATACGTGCCAGACCTTCTTCCGTGGCCACGATCACCACCGGCACCGCCAGCAGCGCCAGTGTCAGCGATGCCCAGAGCAGACCTGGTGTACCGAAGGTCGGTGCCGGCAACGCTTCCGGGAAGAACAAGCGGTCGACCGAGCCACCGAGTACGTAAACGAAGAAGCCCAGACCGAACACGCCGTAAACGATCGCCGGAACGCCAGCGAGGTTGTTCACCGCGATACGGATGATCCGCGTCAGGGTGTTCTGCTTGGCGTACTCACGCAGGTACACCGCGGCCAGTACGCCGAACGGAGTCACGATCATCGCCATGATCAACGTCATCATCACGGTGCCGAAGATCGCCGGGAAAATCCCGCCTTCGGTGTTCGCTTCACGCGGGTCGTCCGAGAGGAACTCCCAGATCTTGCTGAAGTAGAAACCAACCTTGGTGAAGGTGCTCATCGCGTTCGGCTGGTAGGCGTGAACCACTTTGCCCAGACCGATTTCGATCTCTTTGCCGTTAGCGTCGCGAGCGGTCAACGCATCGCGGTTGAACTGCGCGTGCAGGTCACTCAGACGCGCTTCGATATCCTGATAACGGGCGTTCAGTTCGGCGCGCTCGGATTCCATGTCCGCTTGCGCAGCGGCGTCGAGCTTGCCATCCAGTTCCAGTTTGCGGCTATGCAGACGGATACGTTCGAGACCGGCGTTGATCGCACCGATATCAACCTTTTCCAGGGTCTTGAGTTGCGCGGCCAGCTGATTCACACGGTTGATCCGCGCTTGCAGCTCTGGCCAGGCAGCTTCGCCTTCAGCGATGACCTTGCCGTCCTGTTTGACGTTGACCAGGTAACCGTAGAAGTTGCCCCACTCACGACGTTCCAGCGCCATCAACTCGACCGGGGTCTTCTGGTTGGTCAGCCACTCGCCGACGATCCAGGTGAAGTCGTTGCCGTTCAGGTCACGGTTGCCGACCTTGATCAGCTCGCGGGTCATGAACTCGGGGCCTTCATCAGGCACCGGCAGGCCGGCGCTCTTCAGACGCGCACGCGGCACTTCTTCCTTCTGTACGATTTCGCCGACCACCAGGTGATTAGCCTGGCCCGGCACGTCGTAGCTGGCGTGCACCAGATCCGCCGGCCAGAAGTGACCCAGGCCACGCACGGCAATCACCGCCAGCAAGCCAATGGTCATGATGACCGCGATGGACACCGCGCCACCGCTGATCCAGACACCGGGGGCGCCGCTCTTGAACCATCCTTTCAGGGAGTTCTGTTTCACAGACTTCTACCTTTCTTAAAGCGACGAGTATTTCTTGCGCAGACGCTGACGAATCAGTTCCGCGAGGGTGTTCATGACGAAGGTGAACAACAGCAGCACCAGCGCCGAGAGGAACAGCACGCGGTAGTGGCTGCCGCCGACTTCCGACTCCGGCATTTCCACCGCGACGTTGGCGGCCAGGGTGCGCAGACCTTCGAACAGGTTCATTTCCATGACCGGGGTGTTACCGGTGGCCATCAACACGATCATGGTTTCACCGACCGCACGGCCCATGCCGATCATCAGCGCCGAGAAGATGCCCGGGCTGGCGGTCAGGATCACCACGCGAGTCATGGTCTGCCACGGCGTGGCGCCGAGGGCCAGGGAACCCAGGGTCAGGCCACGCGGCACGCTGAACACGGCGTCTTCGGCGATCGAGTAGATGTTCGGGATCACCGCGAAGCCCATGGCCAGACCGACCACCAGTGCGTTGCGCTGGTCGTAGGTGATGCCCAGGTCGTGGGAGATCCACATGCGCATGTCTCCGCCGAAGAACCAGTTCTCCATGAACGGGCTCATGTACAGCGAGAGCCAGCCTACGAACAGGATCACTGGAATCAGCAGCGCACTTTCCCAACCATCCGGCACTCTCAGGCGGATCGATTCAGGCAGGCGACTGAAGGCGAAACCCGCCACCAGAATGCCGATCGGCAGCAACATCAACAGGCTGAAGATGCCCGGCAAATGCCCTTCCACATACGGTGCGAGAAACAGACCGGCGAAGAAACCGAGGATCACCGTCGGCATCGCTTCCATCAGCTCGATCACTGGCTTGACCTTGCGGCGCATGCCCGGAGCCATGAAGTACGCGGTGTAGATCGCAGCAGCAACGGCCAGAGGTGCGGCCAGCAGCATGGCGTAGAACGCGGCTTTCAGGGTACCGAAGGTCAGCGGCGACAGGCTCAGCTTGGGTTCGAAATCGGTGTTGGCGGCGGTCGATTGCCAGACGTATTTAGGCTCGTCGTAGTTCTCGTACCAGACCTTGCTCCACAACGCGCTCCACGACACTTCCGGGTGCGGGTTGTCGAGCAGCAACGGTTGCAGCTTGCCGCCGGCTTCCACGATCACACGGTTGGCCCGTGGCGACAGACCGAAAATGCCTTGGCCTTCGACCACCGGATCAACCAGCAAAGTGCGGTGCGCGGTGCTGTGGAATACGCCGAGCTTGCCGGAGGCGTCCAGTGCAATGAAGCCCTTGCGACGTTCTTCGGCGGTGATTTCAACGATCGGCGTGGTGCCCATCTGGAAGGTACGGATCTGCTTCAGGCGCTGTTCGCCATCCGGGTCGCGCGCCATGAACCACTGGGCCAAACCACCTTTGGAGTCGCCAAGGATCAGCGAGATGCCACCAACCAGTTGGGTGCTGGCAGTGATTTCAGCTTCGCCGTTTTCCAGCAATTTGTAGCGACCGTTGAGGCTCTTGTCGCGCAAGCTGAACACGTCGGCCTGGGCACGACCGTTGATCACGTACAGCCACTGCTGACGCGGATCGACGAAGATGTTCTTCACCGGCTCGGTCATTTGCGGCAGGTCGATGCGTTTCTGCTCGTTGGTGATTTCGCCGGTCATCATGTTTTCTTCGCTGGTCAGCGACAGAACATTGAGTTGCGAACCGGTGGAACCGACCAGCATCAGAGTCGAATCGGTGGCGTTGAGACTGACGTGCTCCAGCGCGCCGCCGGATTCGTTCAGTGCAATCGGAGTTTCGCCATACGGATATTCGATGGCTGGCGAGATGGTTTTCTTGCCGTCCGGGTAGCTGACTTTGTAGGTGTGACGGAACACCAGTGCCTGACCGTTGGACAAGCCCACGGCCACCAGCGGATGACCTGGCTGGTCTTCCCCGATGGAGGTCACGGTAGCGCCGGCCGGAACAGGCAGATCGACGCGCTTGAGTTCGGCGCCACTGTCGATATCGAAGAACAATGCCTGGCCCTTGTCGGAAACCCGCATCGCCACCTGGTTCTGCTCTTCGAGCGAGATCATCAGTGGCTTGCCGGCGTCCTGCATCCAGGCTGGGGTGATCGCATCTTTCGCCGTCAGGCTGGCACCCTGGAACAGGGGCGCAACGACATACGCGAGGAAGAAGAAGATCAGTGTGATGGCTGCCAGCACCGCCAGGCCGCCGATGAGGACGTACCAGCGAGTGAAGCGATCCTTGAGCGCGCGGATGCGGCGCTTGCGTTGCAACTCAGGCGTATTGAAGTCAATTCGCTTGGGGGGATTAGTAGTCATGTTGGAATTGGCCAGATCATTCATTCGCACACCCTAGCGATCCTGTATGACAGAAAGATGACAGTGCGGTGACGCAACAAATCCGCCGCCCGGTGGAACCGGCAGCGGAGCGCAAAATTTGGGGGTTGCAGGAGCTGTCGAGGGAACCGAGGCTGCGATCTTTTGATCTTGCCGTTCGAAGCCAGATCAAAAGATCGCAGCCTCGTTTCACTCGACAGCTCCTACAAATCCGGGGCTAGCCCCGGATCAGGGTTTTACTTTTTTGCGACTTCAGCGCCGCCTTCTTGCAGACCCAGGTCAGCCAGTGCTTTTGCAGCAACCTTGGCTGGCAGTGGGATGTAACCGTCTTTCACTACAACTTCCTGGCCCTGTTTCGACAGAACCAGTTTCACGAACTCAGCTTCCAGCGGAGCCAGAGGCTTGTTCGGGGCTTTGTTGACGTAAACGTAGAGGAAACGCGACAGCGGGTACTTGCCGTTCAGGGCGTTTTCTTCGGTGTCTTCGATGAAGTCCTGGCTGCCTTTCTTGGCCAGGGCCACAGTCTTCACGCTAGCGGTTTTGTAGCCGATGCCCGAGTAACCGATGCCGTTCAGCGAGGAGCTGATCGATTGCACGACCGAAGCCGAACCTGGTTGTTCGTTGACGTTTGGCTTGTAGTCGCCTTTGCACAGGGCTTCTTCCTTGAAGTAGCCGTAGGTGCCGGATACCGAGTTACGACCGAACAGTTGAACCGGCTTGTTGGCCAGGTCGCCGGTCACGCCCAGGTCACCCCAGGTTTTCACGTCGGTTTTAGCGCCGCACAGACGAGTGGACGAGAAGATCGCGTCGACTTGTTCCATGGTCAGGTGCTGGATCGGGTTGTCCTTGTGGACGAAAACAGCCAGGGCGTCCACGGCAACCGGGATAGCGGTTGGCTTGTAGCCGTACTTCTGTTCGAAGGCAGCCAGTTCGGTGTCCTTCATCTTGCGGCTCATCGGGCCCAGGTTGGAGGTGCCTTCAGTCAGCGCAGGTGGCGCAGTGGCGGAGCCAGCGGCCTGAATCTGGATGTTTACGTTCGGGTATTCTTTTTTGTAGTTCTCAGCCCAGAGGGTCATGAGGTTGGCCAGGGTATCGGAACCAACGCTGGACAGGTTGCCCGACACACCAGTGGTCTTGGTGTAGCTCGGGATAGCAGGGTCAACAGCGGCAACCGCGTTGGCAGTCGCAACGCCAGCAGCGACAAAAGTCATTGCCGCCATCAAACGCTTCAGTTTCATGCCTTACTCCTAGCAGATAGGGTGTGTTAAGTCGGGGCCAAGTATCAGCAGGCCGTGTGAACACTCTATGGCTGAAATATGACAATTGGATGAAAGGCCAGTATTCGCGTTCTACAAGATGTTTCGCGTCGCCTGCCTTCGCGAGCAAGCCCGCTCCCACAGTTGACCGCTTTCTTTCAGGAGAAATGCGGTCGACTGTGGGAGCGGGCTCGCTCGCGAAGGCGTCAGTGCAGTCGAAATAAAGACTGATTCAGCGACCCTTCTTCCAGAGATACGCACCCACCAGAATCCCGACACCACACAGCACCGCCACATAATAGGCAGGCCCCATCGGGCTCTCCTTGAGCAGCAGGCTGACGATCATCGGCGTCAAACCACCGAAAATCGCGTAGGCCACGTTGTAGGAGAACGACAGACCGCTGAAGCGCACCACTGGCGGGAATGCCTTGACCATCACGTACGGCACCGCGCCGATGGTGCCGACCAGCAAACCCGTCACGGCGTACAGCGGGAACAGCCAGTCGGGATGATCGGCCAGGCTGTGGTAGAAGGTCCACGAACTGGCCAGCAGCGCCGTGCAGCCGACCACGAAGACGCGTCCCGCACCGAAACGATCGGCCAGTGCGCCGGCGATGATGCAACCGAAACTCAGGAACACGATCGCCACGCTGTTCGCTTGCAGCGACGTGGTTGCCGAGAAGTGATAGACCGTTTGCAACACGGTCGGGGTCATCAGGATAAGCACCACGATGGCGGCGGACAGCAGCCAGGTCAGCAGCATCGAAATGGCAATCGCACCACGATGATCACGCAGCACCGCGCGCAGCGGCACTTCTTCAGCCAGGGCCTTGCGCTGTTGCAGCTCGGCGAACACCGGGGTTTCGTGCAGCCAGCGGCGCAGGTACACCGAGAACAGGCCGAACACGCCGCCCAGCAGGAACGGGATCCGCCACGCGTAGTCCGCCACTTCAACCGGGGTATAAATGCTGTTGATCGCCGTGGCGACCAGAGAACCCAGGAGGATGCCCGCCGTCAGGCCGCTGGTCAGGGTGCCGCAGGCGTAGCCGATATGGCGTTGCGGCACGTGTTCGGAAACGAAGACCCACGCCCCCGGCACTTCACCGCCAATCGCCGCGCCCTGGATGACGCGCATCAGCAGCAACAGGATCGGCGCCCACATGCCGATCTGCGCGTAGGTCGGCAGCAGGCCCATGATCAGGGTCGGCACCGCCATCATGAAGATGCTCAGGGTGAACATCTTCTTGCGCCCCAGCAGGTCGCCGAAGTGCGCCATCACGATGCCGCCCAGCGGCCGTGCCAGGTAGCCGGCGGCGAAAATGCCGAAGGTCTGCATCAAGCGCAGCCACTCGGGCATGTCCGCCGGGAAGAACAGCTTGCCCACCACCGTGGCAAAGAACACGAAGATGATGAAGTCGTAGAACTCCAGCGCGCCGCCCAGGGCCGACAGCGATAGCGTCTTGTAGTCGTTGCGGGTCAGCGGACGTGCGGATTGGGCAGGCTGCGCGATACTCGAGGGCGCTGTGGTCATGGCAAAGGCTTCTCTAATAGTCAGGTCTGCCGCCCCGACAACGCAGGCAAGGGCTCGGGCAGGATCGGCACGATAGCAAATTGTTCGAAAAAGCACATAGAGGCACGTAATTGACGGTCAAAATGAGAACCGGACGGTCGTCTCGGAGTCTACCGACCGATATACTCGCAACTGTGCGACGGCTTGCAAGGGTTGCTGTGCGAAAACGCCTGTCAGGTTCATAGGCGATTTCGCAGAGTTTCCCTTTAGGCGCCTTATGGAAAACGTGACGAACGTAGTATGTTCGGTGCTGAATCGTTTTTCCCGAAGACGGCTACCACCAGCAGCACCAACGAAGAGTCACGGGTCAGAGGCACCCCCGGCATGATAGAGCTCGAACAAGAAGATCCGATCCCGCAAGGCGACCTGGCCCTGCAAATCACCGCGCTTCCGCGCGAAACCAACGGCTTTGGCGATATTTTCGGCGGCTGGCTGGTGGCGCAAATGGATTTGGCCGGCACGGCGATGGCCAGCAAGGTTGCCGGTGGGCGCGTAGCCACCGTTGCGATCGACCGCATGGCGTTCCTGGTGCCGGTGGCGGTGGGCGCTCAGCTCTCCTTCTATACCCAGGCACTGGAAATCGGACGCAGCTCGATCCAGATGATGGTTGAAGTCTGGAGCGACGATCCGCTGTCCAGCGAATGGCGCAAAGTGACCGAAGCAGTATTCGTGTTCGTGGCCATTGATGGCAGCGGCCGCACCCGCTCGGTTCCGCCCAGAGCTCGTTAAAACCGGGAAGCGTTAAACCCGACGACCGATTCACGGTCCATTGCAGTCCTGTTACTGATCGAGAGCTGTCCCATGAACACGCCCAACGTTGAAGCCGTGAAACTGGATGAACTGAACTGCTGGCGCATCCGCCACGGTCAGGCCGAATTGCTGGTGGCCCAGCAAGGCGCGCACATCCTCAGTTATCAATTAGCCGGCCAACCGCCGCTGATCTGGCTCAACGATGAGGCGGTGTTCAAGACCGGCAAGAGCATTCGTGCCGGCGTGCCGGTGTGCTGGCCGTGGTTCGGCAACTTCGAGCGCAACCCGCAGAGCGTTAAAGCGATGCGCGTCAGCCACGAGCCCGCACCTGCCCACGGTCTGGTGCGGGCAATGGACTGGGAACTGGGCGGCATCGAAGCCGAGGGCGAAAGCCTGAAGGTCGAATTCCTCCTGCCCTACCCCGAAGGTGGCCTGCCGGGCTGGCCGCATCAGGTGGACTTGAAGCTGAGCATTCGTCTGGATGAGCAACTGCATATCAGCCTGATCAGCCATAACGTGGGCACCGAAACGGTGACCATCAGCCAGGCCCTGCACAGCTATTTCGCCGTCAGCGACGTGCGCAACGTGCATGTCGAAGGCGTGGACGGCTTGAGCTACATCGAGACGCTGGAAGACTGGAAAACCAAGAAACAATCCGGTGATCTGGGCTTTACCGGCGAAACCGACCGCATCTATCTTGATGCCCCGCCACTGCTGAGCATCGTCGATCCGGCCTGGGAACGGCGCATCGAGCTGACCAGTACCGGTTCGCGCACGGCGGTGATCTGGAACCCATGGATCGACCGCGCCGCTGCATTCAGCGACATGGCCGACGATGGCTGGCAGCGCATGCTGTGCATCGAAACGGCGAATGTGATGGGTGATGTGGTGAGCCTGGCACCGGGTGCCAGTCATACACTCGGCGTGAGCGTCGGCGCAAAACCGCTCTAAGCCATACGGCAATACCAAATGTGGGAGCCAGCCTGCTGGCGATGGCGTCGTGTCAGTCAACTTGAAAGTATCTGACCCACCGCTATCGCCAGCAGGCTGGCTCCCACAGTTATTTCGAGTGGCTGTTAGAGATCCGACTCTTTCACCACTCTGACTTTCGCCGCATCCAGCGCATACGCCGCATCCGCCAAATCATTGCTGACCTTCTCGACCTTCAACGTGCCGGTGACCCACAGCGGCGTGTAGATATCATTGAGTTTCAAACCCTTCGGATAGCGCACCAGCACCAGTTGATTGGGCGGCGGTGGCGGCACGTGGATGCACGCGCCCGGATATGGCACGAGGAAAAACAACGTGCTGTTGCCCTTGGCGTCGGACTCCAGCGGCACCGGATAGCCACCGATACGGATGTTCTTGTCGTTCATCGACGCCACGGTCTTGGTCGAATACATCACCGCCGGCAAGCCCTTGCTCTGCTTCATGCCACCCTTTTCGGTAAAGGTGCCAGTGGCTTCGGGGGAGTCGTGGTCGATTTCGGGCATGGCCTCGAGGGCTTTCTGGTCGGACTTGGGCATCAGTTCGAGCCAATCGGTTTCCGGCAGCTCGCCAGCATGGGCAAGGCCCGAACCGAGAAATAAAAGAGTCAGCAAAAGACGGCGCATGAAAATGCTCGGCAAGGAAAGGAAAACGCCGAGCATTCTAGCCCTCCCGGACTGCGCAGCCGAGAGGACTTTGTCGCTTGAATCAGTTCTTTTTGATCAGGCCGTAGATCACCAGCAACACCACGGCACCAACCAGAGCACCGATGAACCCGGCGCCTTGACCGGCCTGGTAGATGCCCAAGGCCTGGCCGCCGTAAGTGGCCGCCAGCGAACCGCCGATACCGAGCAGGATGGTCATGATCCAGCCCATGCTGTCATCGCCCGGTTTCAGGAACCGTGCGAGCAGGCCGACGATCAAGCCGATAAAGATGGTTCCGATGATTCCCATGGCATTTCCCTCTGAATGATTTGGCTATGCGAAAGCCTAGTCAGACTTTCGCATCCTGCCATGAGAGAACGGCGGCACCGCAATGGTTCCGCCGCTGCCACATGAAACTGTTTACTCGGCGATCAGCGCTTCGACCTTGAGGATCTGCGCAGCCAGCGTTTCGCGATCTGCACAACGCAGGTTGGCGTGACCGACCTTGCGGCCGACCTTGAACGCCTTGCCGTAGTGGTGCAGGTGGCAGTCGGCGATCGCAATAACCCTGTCGGTGTCCGGCACTTTACCGATGAAGTTGAGCATCGCGCTCTCGCCGACCTTGGCCGTCGAACCCAGCGGGAGACCGGCAACCGCCCGCAGGTGGTTTTCGAACTGGCTGCACTCGGCGCCTTCGGTGGTCCAGTGCCCGGAGTTGTGCACACGCGGGGCGATTTCGTTGGCCTTGAGGCCACCGTCGACTTCAAAGAACTCGAACGCCATCACGCCAACGTAATCCAGCTGCTTGAGCACGCGGCTGGAATAGTCTTCGGCCAAGGCTTGCAACGGGTGATCGGTGCTGGCCACGGACAGCTTGAGGATGCCGCTGTCGTGGGTGTTGTGTACCAGCGGGTAGAACTTGGTTTCGCCATCGCGAGCGCGCACGGCGATCAGCGAGACTTCGCCAGTGAACGGCACGAAGCCTTCCAGCAGGCACGCCACGCTGCCCAGTTCGGCGAACGTGCCGACCACGTCTTCAGGCGTACGCAGGACTTTCTGACCCTTGCCGTCGTAACCCAAAGTACGGGTTTTCAGCACGGCCGGCAGACCGATCGAAGCCACGGCGGTGTCCAGGTCGGCCTGGGACTGGATATCGGCGAACGCCGGGGTTGGAATCCCCAGGTCCTTGAACATGCTCTTTTCGAACCAGCGATCGCGGGCGATGCGCAGCGCTTCGGCGCTCGGATAGACCGGCACGAATTGCGACAGGAACGCCACGGTTTCGGCGGGTACGCTTTCGAACTCGAAGGTCACCAGATCGACTTCATCGGCCAACTGACGCAAGTGGTCCTGATCGCCGTAATCGGCGCGCAGGTGTTCGCCCAATGCAGCCGCGCACGCGTCAGGCGCCGGGTCGAGGAAAGCGAAGTTCATGCCCAGCGGAGTGCCCGCCAGCGCCAACATGCGACCCAACTGGCCGCCACCGATTACACCGATCTTCATCGTCAACAACCTCAGGCGATGCGTGGGTCTGGATTTTCCAGGACGCTGTCTGTCTGCTCAGCACGGAAGGTTTTCAGCACTTCGTGGAACTGTGGGTGCTTGGCGCCCAGGATACTCGCCGACAGCAGCGCGGCGTTGATCGCGCCGGCCTTGCCGATGGCCAGGGTGGCAACCGGGATGCCCGCCGGCATCTGAACGATGGAGAGCAGCGAATCGACGCCCGAGAGCATTGCCGATTGCACCGGCACGCCCAGCACCGGCAGGTGAGTCTTGGCCGCACACATGCCGGGCAAGTGGGCTGCGCCGCCGGCACCGGCGATGATCACCTCGATGCCACGCGCTTCCGCTTCTTCAGCATACTGGAACAGCAGGTCCGGGGTGCGGTGGGCAGAAACCACTTTCACCTCGTAAGGGATGCCGAGCTTTTCCAGCATATCGGCGGTGTGGCTAAGGGTGGACCAATCGGACTTGGAGCCCATGATCACGCCAACCAATGCACTCATCGTCGTGCCTCTTCTCTCTGGGCGCCCGCAGGCGCATCAAAAAACAACAAGCCACGCAGAGTGCGTGGCTTGATTGTACGAATTATGGCCGGTCGTAACCGGCCGAAGGCCGCGCAGTATACCTCAATGAAGCAGATAAACAGCCCCCGAAACGACCATCTGTCAAATGAGCCAAAGGCCCGGTTTTATTGACCTGAAGGTCAGCCTGAGCTCAGCACAAAACGCCGCAGGACTTGAGGTCAATCCTGATTGGTCGAAACAACAAAATCCCCTGTAGGAGCCGAGCTTGCTCGCGATGGCGTCAATTCAGTCGACATCAATGTTGAATGGCCGACCGCTATCGCGAGCAAGCTCGGCTCCTACAGGTTTTTCGCAAATTCAAGAACCGGTTGTGCCCTGGGCGGCGCCGCCTTCGAGCTTGCGCCACAACAGGCGCACATTCGCTTTGCGCACCAAGGCACAGCGATACAAACGAATCTCCAGCGGCACATGCCATTGCGGCCCGCCGCACACTACCAACTCGCCGCGAGCCAGTTCGGCACGAACGCTCAGCTGAGGCACCCAGGCAATTCCCAACCCTTCCAGCGCCATGCTTTTCAGGCTGTCGGCCATGGCCGTTTCGTACACCGTGGTAAACCGCAACGCCCGCTGGCGCAGCAAGCCGTTCACCGAGCGCCCGAGAAACGCGCCGGCGCTGTAGGCCAGCAGCGGCACGCTGGCCTCGCCCTCTAGATCGAACAACGGCTTGCCGTCGGCGTCCGCCGCACACACCGGCAACATTTCGGTGTGCCCCAAGTGCAGCGAAGGGAAAATTTCCGGGTCCATCTGCATCGCCGCATCCGGGTCATAGAACGCGAGCATCAAATCGCAGCCGCCTTCACGAAGCGCATGCACCGCGTCGCCGACGTTGGTCGCCACCAGCCGCGTGGCAATGTTCAAGCCTTCGTTGCGCAACTGCGCGATCCAGCGTGGGAAAAAACCCAGCGCCAGCGAGTGAGCAGCCGCGACCTGCATCACTTCGCCCTGCCCGCCCTCCAGATGATGCAGATGGCGCAGCACTTCACCGAGCTGTTCGACCACGGTGCGCGCGGTCACCAGAAACAATTGCCCCGCCGCCGTCAGTTCGACTGGCGTGCGCGAGCGATTGACCAGCGTCAGTCCCAACGCCGCTTCGAGGCTGCGGATTCGCCGGCTGAACGCCGGCTGCGTTACGAAGCGTCTTTCCGCTGCCTGGGAGAAGCTGCGGGTGGCGGCCAGGGCACTAAAGTCCTCCAGCCATTTGCTTTCCAGATTCATCACGTCCTCCCGGACACGCACCAATTTAGGTCACACGCTCGCCGTCAACTCGGCGTCACACGGGCATTATGCCGAATATGCATAGGCCAGTGTTTAACAGCATTGGCTCAAAATCCTCCACGAGCCTAGCATTTGCAGTGTTCCGGCACAGACCGGGTCCATATCGAGATGATTTCTATCATGTCCTCCGCTGCATCATTCCGCACAGAAAAAGACCTGCTTGGCGTACTCGAAGTACCGGCTCAAGCGTATTACGGCATCCAGACCCTGCGAGCGGTGAACAACTTCCGTCTCTCCGGCGTTCCGATTTCGCATTACCCGAAACTGGTAGTCGGCCTGGCGATGGTTAAACAAGCCGCCGCTGACGCCAACCGCGAGCTGGGTCACCTGAGCGAAGCCAAGCACGCTGCCATCAGCGAAGCCTGTGCACGACTGATCCGCGGCGACTTCCACGAAGAGTTCGTGGTGGACATGATTCAAGGTGGCGCTGGTACATCCACCAACATGAACGCCAACGAAGTGATCGCCAACATTGCTCTTGAAGCGATGGGTCACCAGAAAGGCGAATACCAGTACCTGCACCCGAACAACGACGTGAACATGGCGCAGTCGACCAACGACGCTTACCCGACGGCGATCCGCCTGGGTCTGCTGCTGGGTCACGACGCGCTGCTGGCCAGCCTCGACAGCCTGATCCAGTCGTTCGCTGCCAAAGGTGAAGAATTCAGCCACGTCCTGAAGATGGGCCGTACCCAACTGCAAGACGCCGTGCCGATGACCCTCGGCCAGGAATTCCGTGCTTTCGCCACTACCCTGGGCGAAGACCTGGCGCGCCTGAAGACTCTGGCTCCTGAGCTGCTGACTGAAGTGAACCTGGGCGGCACCGCGATCGGTACCGGCATCAACGCCGACCCGCGTTACCAGCACCTGGCCGTTCAGCGCCTGGCGACCATCAGCGGTCACCCGCTGGTACCGGCAGCCGACTTGATCGAAGCCACGTCCGACATGGGCGCCTTCGTGCTGTTCTCCGGCATGCTCAAGCGCACCGCGGTCAAGCTGTCGAAGATCTGCAACGACCTGCGTCTGCTGTCCAGCGGCCCACGCACCGGCATCAACGAAATCAATCTGCCGGCACGTCAGCCAGGCAGCTCGATCATGCCTGGCAAGGTCAACCCGGTTATCCCGGAAGCCGTAAACCAGGTGGCGTTCCAGATCATCGGCAACGACCTGGCCCTGACCATCGCGGCCGAAGGCGGCCAACTGCAACTGAACGTGATGGAGCCGCTGATCGCTTTCAAGATCTTCGACTCGATCCGTCTGCTGCAACGCGCCATGGACATGCTGCGCGAGCACTGCATCACCGGTATCACCGCCAACGAAGAACGTTGCCGTGAACTGGTCGAACACTCGATCGGCCTGGTTACCGCGCTGAACCCGTACATCGGCTACGAAAACGCCACCCGCATCGCCCGCATCGCGCTCGAAAGCGGCCGCGGCGTGCTGGAACTGGTGCGCGAAGAAGGCTTGCTCGACGACGCCATGCTCGCCGACATCCTGCGCCCGGAAAACATGATTGCTCCGCGTCTGGTTCCGCTGAAAGCCTGAACCGACGCATCACTTGTAGCACCGCTCACCAGGTCGAGGGACTAGACACCTCTCACCTTTTGAGGGCTTGGAGATCACTCTCCAGGCCCTTTTTTTTGGTTCTTCACGGAATCCCGGGAAACACAGAAACAAGAACGCCGATTTGGTTGATGATGTTCGTGCGAGCAAACACATCTAACAAACCGGCGTTCTTATGCGCGATATTAATACTTTCCTTCCTTTTTGGGAGGGCTTTTCTGTCGTCACGATCAAGCCTGATGGCGACGCACTACAAATCGATCTGATCCCCCATGCCACCCGATTCCCTTCCTGCGGCGGCTGCCTAAAACCCTGTTCAACTACGCATGAGTATTGCGAGCGCGTCGTTCGTGATTTACCCATCCTTGGCCGGGCCGTGCGCCTCAACGTTTTGCTCAGGCGGGTTGGCTGTCGTGACTGTGGCAAACGCATGGAGGCCGTCAGTTGGCTGGATCGCTATGCTCGCATGACGCGCCGCTTGGCCGAGGCGGTCATTCAGGCCTGCGAACGCCTTCCAACCCTGCACGTGGCTCAGATGTTCGGCCTACATTGGGACACTGTTAGGTTGCTGGAGCGTCGAGCCTTGCAAACGATGTTGAACGCTCTGCCTAAGGCGCAACCGCGACGTTTGGTGATGGATGAGTTTGCGTTGTTCAAAGGACATCGTTACGCCAGCGTGGTGCTGGACGCCGATACCCGACGCGTGCTGTGGATTGGTGAAGGCCGCAGCCGTGCGGCGGTCAGGCCATTCTTCGAAGAGCTGGGGGCCGAGGGTTGCGCCCGAATCGAAGCGGTCGCGATGGACATGAACACCGCTTTTGACCTGGAGGTTCGCCAGCACTGTCCAAAAGCGCGAGTGGTCTATGACCTCTTCCATGTCGTGGCCAAGTATGGCCGAGAAGTGATCGATCGGGTTCGCGTCGATGAAGCCAATCGGCTGCGTCATGACAGGCCGGCTCGCAAGATCATCAAGCAATCGCGATGGCTGTTGCTGCGCAATCCGCAGAACCTGAAAACGCCGGAGCAACAGGTCCATTTACAGGAACTGTTGGCGGCCAACCAATCGCTGATGACGGTCTATTTGATGAAGGCTGAACTCAAAACGCTCTGGACGCCGAGCACCGCCTGGGACTGGAGATCAGCCTGGAAACAATGGCTGCGCCACGCACATGAAAGCGAAATACCTGCTTTGATCCAGTTCGCTAAACGGCTAAAGATTTACTGGCGGGGCATCGTGAGCCGGGTTCGCTGGCCGATGCATACGGGCCAACTGGAAGGAATAAACAATCGAATAAAGGTCATCAAGCGGATGGCGTACGGTTACCGGGATAGCGAATTCTTTTTCATGAAGATCAAGAGCGTCTTTCCCGGTAATCCGTGAAGAACCTTTTTTTTGGGCAAAAAAAGGGGCGCATTGAATGCGCCCCTTTTTCGTTTCATCCGCAATCAGAACGCCGGCACGACCGCGCCTTTGTACTTCTCGAGAATGAAGGCTTTCACTTCCAGGCTGTGCAGCGCGGCAACCAGTTTCTTCATCGCTTCGCTGTCCTTGTCATCAGGACGCGCCACCAGAATGTTCACGTAAGGCGAATCGCTGCCTTCGATGACCAGAGCATCCTTGGCCGGATCGAGCTTGGCTTCCAGCGCGTAGTTGGTGTTGATCAGCGCCAGGTCGACCTGGGTCAGCACGCGCGGGATGGTCGCGGCTTCCAGCTCACGGAACTTCAGGTTTTTCGGGTTCTCGGTGATGTCCTTGACGGTCGACAGGATGTTGTTGGCATCCGCCAACTTGATCACGCCAGCCTTGGCCAGCAGCAACAGCGCACGGCCGCCGTTGGTGGCGTCGTTCGGGATAACCACGGTGGCGGTGCTTGGCAGCTCATCCAGGGTTTTGTATTTGCTGGAGTAAGCGCCCAGCGGTTCCAGATGCACGCCAGCCACGGAAACCAGGTTGGTGCCTTTGGCCTTGTTGAACTCATCGAGGTACGGCTGGTGCTGGAAGAAGTTGGCGTCCAGGCGTTTTTCCGCGACTTGCACGTTCGGCTGGATATAGTCGGTGAAGACTTTGACCTTCAGGTCGACGCCTTCTTTGGCCAGCGCCGGCTTAACGAATTCGAGGATTTCCGCGTGCGGAACCGGGGTCGCCGCGACAGTCAGGGTGTCGGCAGCGTGGGCGGAAAAGGCTGCAACGGCAGCGAACGCGACGAGTAGTTTCTTCATTCAGCTAACTCCATGTGGGTACCCGCTTGCGGCGCCCGTTTGGCGCCTGCCAGCGAATGGCCGGCTCAGGTCTTACTTACGGGAAAAGTGGACGACCAGTTTGTCGCCGACGGTTTGCAGTATTTGAACCAGTATCAGCAGCAACACCACCGTGACCACCATCACGTCGGTCTGGAAGCGTTGGTAGCCGAAGCGGATGGCCAGGTCACCCAAGCCACCCGCGCCGACCACACCGGCCATCGCCGTGTAGGACACCAGCGTAATGGCTGTCACCGTAATCGCTGCGTAGATGCCCGGACGGGCTTCGGGCAACAAGGCATTGGTGATGATCTGCCGCGTGGTCGCGCCCATGGCCTGGGTCGCTTCGATGATTCCCCGATCGACTTCACGCAGGGCGGTTTCCACCAGTCGAGCGAAGAACGGCGTGGCACCCACCACCAGCGGCGGGATCGCGCCAGCAACGCCCAGCGACGTGCCGGTGATCAACACCGTGAACGGAATCATCACGATCAACAGAATAATGAACGGCAACGAACGCAGGATGTTCACCACCAGTGACAACATCGCGTAGACGCCTTTGGCTTCCAGCAATTGGCGCGGGCTGCAGAGGAACAGCAACACGCCCAGCGGTAGGCCCAGCAATACGGTGAACAACAGCGAACCGCCGAGCATCAGCAGGGTGTCGCCCGTGGCCAGCCAGATTTCGAACCAGTCGATATTGGCGAAAAAACTTGTCAGGGCTTCCATTAACGCAGCACCTCCATGTGGACGTCGGCTGCGGTGAAGCGGGCGAAGGCCGCTTCCATGTCACCACCGGTCACGGCCAGGGTCAGTTGCCCGTAGGGAATGTCTTTGATGCGATCGATACGACCGGCGAGGATGCTGTAGTCCACACCCGTTTCGCGAGCGACGGTACCCAGCAGCGGCGCGTAGGTCGCTTCGCCCTGGAAGGTCAAACGCACGATGCGACCCGGCACGTGAGCGAAGTCGTCGCGTTGCTCGCTTTCGTCTATCTGCTCGTCTTCTTGCACGAAGCGCTTGGTGGTTACGTGCTTCGGATGCAGGAACACATCTGCTACCGGACCTTGCTCGACGATCACGCCCGCGTCCATCACGCCGACTTGATCGCAGACCCGGCGGATCACGTCCATTTCATGGGTGATCAGCACGATGGTCAGTTTCAGTTCGCGATTGATCTCGGCCAACAATTGCAGGACCGACGCGGTGGTCTGCGGGTCCAGTGCGCTAGTGGCTTCGTCGCACAGCAGGATTTTTGGCTTGGTGGCCAGGGCGCGGGCAATTCCGACACGCTGCTTCTGGCCACCGGACAATTGCGCCGGGTATTTCCTGGCGTGATCGGACAAGCCAACCCGCGCCAGCAATTCGGCCACGCGCTGATCGATTTCACTGCGCGACAGCTCACCGGCCAGCGTCAGCGGCATGGCGACGTTGTCGGCCACGGTTTTGGACGCCAGCAAGTTGAAGTGCTGGAAAATCATCCCGACCTGCTGACGGAAACGGCGCAAACCGTTGGCGTCGAGCGCGGTGACTTCTTCGCCGTCGACGATGATCTTGCCGCCGCTGGAGTTCTCCAGGCGATTGATCAGACGCAGCAGGGTACTTTTTCCCGCACCGGAATGGCCGATCAGGCCAAAGACCTGACCGTTCTCAATCTTAAGATTGGTCGGGTGCAGGGCGGGGATATCCCTACCGGCGACGCGGTAGGTTTTATGGACGTTTTGAAACTCGATCACGTAGCGAACCTTGTGGGGCGCGTTAGAAAAGGATCAGCGGTTAGCCGGGCGCGCATTTTAGCCTGTCCGTATAGCAGTTCTTAGCATTTATTTCGCATTCGACCAGTCATTTGGCAATAACGCGATCAAAGGTCAGATAAAAGGAACGGCTAAAAACGCCACCAGTCACTAATTAGGCACCCCGAAAAATGCCTGAGGAGAGATGCCTGATGAGCACCAAGAAGCCTGCCGTCACCAAGAGCGCACTGGCCGGGACCGACACCCTGGACCGCAACAACACCAACGCCAAACTCGATAGCCTGGAAAAATTCCGCTCCGACGCCACCGGCCAGGCCTTGCGCACCAATCAAGGCGTGAAGGTGGCCGACAATCAAAACACCTTGAAGGCCGGGGCTCGCGGGCCGTCGCTGCTCGAAGACTTCATCATGCGTGAAAAGATCACGCACTTTGACCATGAGCGCATTCCCGAGCGCATCGTCCACGCGCGTGGCGTTGGTGCCCATGGTTACTTCCAGAGCTATGAGAACCACAGCGTGCTGACCAAGGCAGGTTTCCTCCAAGACCCAAACCTGAAGACACCGGTGTTCGTACGTTTTTCCACGGTGCAAGGCCCTCGCGGGTCAGGCGATACCGTGCGAGACGTCAGAGGTTTCGCGGTGAAGTTCTTCACCGAAGAAGGCAACTACGACCTGGTGGGCAACAACATGCCGGTGTTTTTCATTCAGGACGCCATCAAGTTTCCGGACTTCGTACACGCTGTCAAACCCGAGCCGCACAACGAGATGCCTACCGGTGGTTCAGCCCACGACACCTTTTGGGACTTTGTTTCACTGCAACCGGAATCGGCGCACATGGTCATCTGGGCGATGTCCGACCGGGCCATCCCCAAAAGCCTGCGCAGCATGCAAGGCTTCGGCGTGCACAGCTTTCGCATGATCAATGCCGAGGGCAAATCGCGCTTCGTGAAATTCCACTGGCGTCCCACTGCCGGGGTTTGTTCATTGGTGTGGGACGAAGCGCAAAAGCTCGCGGGTAAAGATACCGACTACCACCGTCGCGATCTGTGGGAAGCCATTGAGATGGGGGACTACCCCGAATGGGAACTGGGCGTGCAGGTTATCGAGGAGGAAAACGAACACGCTTTCGATTTCGACATCCTCGACCCCACCAAACTCATTCCTGAGGAACTCGTACCGATTACGCCGCTGGGCAAAATGGTGCTCAATCGCAACCCGGACAACTTCTTTGCCGAAACCGAACAGGTCGCGTTCTGCCCCGGGCATGTGGTGCCGGGCATCGATTTCTCTAACGACCCGTTGCTGCAAGGTCGGCTGTTTTCCTACACCGACACGCAAATCAGCCGACTCGGCGGACCGAATTTTCACGAGATCCCGATCAACCGGCCCATTGCTCCGTTCCATAGCGGTCAGCGGGATGCGTTGCATCGCACCGTCATCGACAAGGGCCGCGCGTCCTACGAGCCGAATTCGATCGATGGCGGCTGGCCGAAAGAAACCCCGCCCGCTGCACAGGATGGCGGCTTCGAGAGTTATGCGGAACGCATCGACGCCAACAAGATCCGCCAACGCAGCGAGTCGTTCAGCGACCATTTTTCCCAGGCACAGCTGTTTTTCCACAGCATGAGCAAGCACGAGCAGGAACACATCATTTCCGCCTACAGCTTCGAGTTGGGCAAGGTCGAACGTGAGTTCATCCGTGCAAGGCAGGTCAATGAAATCCTCGCCAATATCGATCTGGAACTGGCCAAGCGGGTGGCGCAAAACCTCGGGTTGCCAGCGCCGACGGCCGGGACGGTCGAAGTGCCGAAAATCTCCCTGGAGCGCTCGCCGGCCTTGAGCCAGGCCAATTTGCTGCCCGCGGATATCAAGACCCGCAAAGTGGCGATCCTGGCAGCCAATGGCGTGGATGGCGCAGCGATTGATGCGATGAAGAAAGCGCTGGAAGCCGAAGGTGCCCACGCCAAACTGCTGGGGCCGACCTCGGCGCCGGTGAAAACCGCCGACGGCAAGATGTTGCCCGTGGATGCGTCCATGGAAGGCTTGCCTTCAGTGGCATTCGATGCGGTGTTCGTGCCCGGTGGCGCGGCCTCAATCAAGGCACTGAGCACTGACGGCGTGGCGCTGCATTATTTGCTGGAGGCCTACAAACACTTGAAGGCGATAGCGCTGCATGGCGAGGCGAAGCAGTTGCTGGATGTGTTGAAGCTGGAGGCTGATGCGGGGTTGATCGTCGGGACGGATGCCAAGCTGTTCAAGGCGTTTTTTGCGGCGATCGGGCAGCATCGGGTTTGGGACAGGGAGGCGAAGGCCAAGGCTGTTCCGGCCTGACAATTTTTTAACGCTAGTCAGATCGCCATCGCGGGCAAGCCTTGCTCCTACTGGTGCAGTGTCGTTTGTTGAGATTGTGAACGACACTGAACCTGTAGGAGCAAGGCTTGCCCGCGATGCTTTTAAGGCTTGCGAGGGCTCAAGACCATCTGCGCCGGTACGCTGCGCAGAATCTGCCGCTGCAGGTTCAAGTCAAACTGCGGATCAAGCTTCTTCACTCGCTTGGTCAGCAAGTTAGCCAGCCACGGATAATCATCTGTACGCGGTGCCTGAATACTCACATCACACTGGTAATTCACCACATCGGTGGCAATGGCATCCAGTTGACGACGCAACTTGCCCATATCGTTGATATTCAGCGCAACCGTGGTGCTTTCAGCCGTCGGATCGATGACTTTGGCTTTTGGCATCGCTTCAGCGGCTCTAAGAGCGGCTTCGGCTTTTTCCAGTTCAGCCTTGCGAGCTTCAGCGATTGGACCGTTGACGCCACCGGTCAGCGCCGGTGCCTTCGGCATCAGGGCGCGGGCGCGGGCCAGAGCCGTAGCGGCAGCGTTCACATCACCTTTTTGCAACACGATCTGGCTACGCAACAAGTAGGCTTCGGCCAGTTGTCGTTGGTATTGCTCAAGGGATTGATCGTTGGGCGACTCGGCCTGCAATGCGGCCAATTGACCTTCGGCAGTAGCCAGTTCGCTGCTGGCCAGGCTTTGCTCAAGCTGTGCAATGGCCGTGGCCCGACCATCCGGGGCCTCGGTGGCCGCCGGTGGCGTGCTTTGACAAGCGCCCAGCAGCAAAGAAAATGCGACAAGGAGCAGATAACGGGAGGCGAACGACTTCATTCCTGCGACTCTCTATTTGCGCAAAAAACGAGCAAGTCTACACCCCTCGACGGGGCAGAACAAAACTCAGCAAAAACAGTGCAGCAGCCGTCACAACAATCGACGGTCCGGCCGGAGTATCCTTGAACCAGGACAGCGCCAGCCCGCCACACACGGCGAGTATGCCCAGCAGGCTCGCGCCCAGTGCCATCTGTTCCGGCGAGCGGGCGTGACGTTGTGCCGCAGCCGCCGGGATGATCAACAACGAAGTAATCAGCAAAACGCCGACGATTTTCATCGCCACGGCAATCACCACGGCGATCAACAACATCAACGCCATGCGCAATCCTGCCACGGGCAGACCTTCGACCCTGGCCAGCTCTTCATGCACCGTGATCGCCAGCAAAGGCCGCCACAATGCAACCAGCAAGGCCAAAACAGCCGCGCTGCCGCCGAGAATCCAGGCCAGATCGGTCGGACTGATCGCCAGCAGATCGCCGAACAGATACGCCATCAGGTCAATCCGCACTTCGTGCATGAAGCTTAGTACCACCAGACCCAGAGAGAGGGTGCTGGGCGCGAGAATTCCCAAAAGCGTGTCAGACGCCAGCGGCTGGCGCTGTTGCAAGGTCACCAGCAACACCGCCAACAGCAAGCAGCCTACGGTGACGGCAACGGTCGGGCTGACATCCAGCAGGAAACCCAACGCCACACCCAGCAACGCGGCGTGGGACAGGGTGTCGCCGAAATAGGCCATGCGCCGCCAGACCACGAAAGAGCCCAACGGCCCAGCAACGACTGCCAGAGCCAGACCTGCAAGCAGGGCGTAGAGCAGAAAATCAGCCATGCTTGCAGCTATCTCCGTGAACATGGTTATGGCCCGACGCGGGCGCCTTGACCACCGAGCCGTGCAAATCGTGGGCGTGGTCGTGATGGTGGTGATAAATCGCCAGGCTCTGTGCGTTTTTTCCGAACAGTTCGACGAAGGCCGGATCGCCGCTGACCTGTTCCGGGTGGCCGGAACAGCAGACGTGGCGATTGAGGCAAACCACCTGGTCGGTGGTGCTCATCACCAGATGCAAGTCGTGGGAGACCATCAACACCCCGCAACCGTGACGGTCACGCAGGCGGGTGATCAGGCTATAGAGTTCGGCCTGGCCGGCTACGTCGACGCCTTGTACCGGTTCGTCGAGCACCAGCAATTCCGGTTCGCGCAACAACGCGCGCGCCAGCAGTACACGCTGCATTTCACCGCCGGAGACACTTTGCACCGGGCTGTCGATCACCTGCTCGGCGCCGACTTCCTTGAGCGCGGACAAAGCCATTGCACGGTCAACGCCCGGCACCAGACGCAAAAAGCGCAGCACCGAGAGCGGCAGGGTCGTATCAACATGAAGCTTTTGCGGCATGTAGCCGACCCGCAGTTTCGGCTTGCGCCAGACGCTGCCGCTATCCGGTTTCAACAGGCCGAGCACGGCGCGCACCAGCGTGGTCTTGCCGGCGCCATTCGGGCCGATCAGGGTGACGATCTGCCCCGGCTCGACGCTCAGCTCGATGTTATCCAGCACCGTTTGCCCGGCAAACGTGACGGCAACCTGCTCGAGGCGGATCAGCGCGTTGCTCATCAAGCCCCCTGACAACCCGAGCAGAGACCGACCACTTCGACAGTCTGGCCTTCGACGACAAACCCGACATCCTTCGCGCTGACGATAATCGCGTCGCTGATGGATTTCTGTTCGAGCTCAATGGCCGCGTGGCATTCACGGCAGATCAGGAACTGACCCTGGTGGGCGTGCTCCGGATGATTGCAGCCGATGAAGGCGTTGAGGGAGGAGATGCGGTGCACCAAGCCGTTTTCCAGCAGGAAATCCAGCGCGCGGTACACGGTTGGCGGAGCGGCGCGGCGGCCGTCCTGCTCGCTGAGCACCGCGAGGATGTCGTAGGCACCCAACGGTTTGTGGCTCTGCCACACCAGCTCCAGCACTCGCCGCCGCAACGCGGTCAGGCGCAGGCCTTGACGTGCGCACAGGGCATCGGCCTCAGACAGAGCGCTGTGCACGCAATGAGAGTGGTCGTGGGGACGGCTGGCAATCGGTGTTTTAGGCATGAGCGGCGACGAGTTTTGTGAGAGACGTTATTATGTTACCCGTTCTCGCCTCTTCGAGTGGTCATCGTGTCCCGACTTTTTTCTATCTTTGTCGCATTTGTCGCAAGTTTTCTGCTGATCGGTTCGGCGCAAGCCGAAGTCAAGGTCCTCACCAGCATCAAGCCACTACAGCTGATCGCTGCTGCGGTGCAGGACGGCGTGGCAATTCCGGAAGTCTTGCTGCCTCCCGGCGCCTCGCCACATAACTATGCCTTGCGTCCGTCCGACGTACGGAAGGTGCAGTCGGTGGACCTTCTGTACTGGATCGGTCCGGACATGGAAGGTTTCTTGCCGCGGGTGCTGAACGGTCGTACGCTGCCAAGCGTCGCCGTGCAGGACCTGCCTGGCCTGAAACTGCGTCACTTCGCCGAAGATAACCACTCTCACGCCGAAGAAGCCGACGAACATGATCACGATCATCGCCCAGGCAGTCTGGACGCCCATTTGTGGCTATCGCCGATCAACGCCCGAGTCATCGCCACGAAAATGGCCGCTGACCTCAGTGCGGCCGATCCTGCCAACGCTCCACGCTATCAGAGCAACCTCAAGGCCTTCGATGAGCGTCTCGACGCCCTCGACCTGCGGCTGAAAAAACGTCTGGCCGGTGTTGAAGGCAAACCTTACTTCGTGTTCCACGAGGCTTTCGATTACTTCGAAGATGCCTACGGCCTCAAGCACGCTGGCGTGTTCAGTGTCGCTGCCGAAGTGCAACCCGGTGCACAGCACGTCGCGGCAATGCGCGCGCGCTTGCAGGAAGTCGGCAAGACCTGCGTGTTCAGCGAACCGCCGTTGCGTCCGCGCCTGGCGGAAACGCTGGTAGCGGGCCTGCCGGTGAAACTGGCGGAACTGGATGCGCTGGGCGGGTACACGCCGGCGACTGCTCAGGGGTACGAGCAGGTGCTGGAGAAGTTGGGGAATGATTTGGCGGGGTGCCTGGAGTCGTTGTAGCCGACACCGACTCCTGTGGGAGCGAGCTTGCTCGCGATGGCGGCGTCACATTCAACATCATTGCTGACTGACCCGCCGCTATCGCGAGCAAGCTCGCTCCCACAGGTCGCCTTAAAGGGCGAAAGGCAGCGGCGTATTGACCGTCTGCCGCTGCGCCAGGCGCAATTGAAACTCCATCGGATCGTGAATCAGCACGTCCTGCCCGGCGAACGACTCCGCCGCGATCAAGCGCGACAACCAAAACCGCACACACGCCACCCGCAACAGGGTCGGCCACAGCTCGGCTTCGGCGGCGGTGAACGGGCGCAACGCGGCATAAGCACCCAACAACGCCCGCGCTCGCGGCCCGTCGATCAAGCCTTGCTCATCGGAACACCAGTCGTTCAAGGCAATCGCCACGTCGTACAGCATCGGTCCGGAACAGGCGTTATAGAAGTCGATCAGGCCGGTCAGGTGCGTGCCTTCGAACATCGCATTGTCGCGGAACAGGTCGGCATGGATATTGGCGCGAGGCAGCGCCAGGATTTTCTCTTTCTGCCGGGTGATTTCTTCCAGTGCCTTTTGCAGCAGATCTTTCTGCTCTGGATTCAGGTGCGACAGAAACTGCGCGCCCTCTTCCAGCATCCAGTCCAGGCCACGATCAGTCTTGCGCTTGATCATGTTTTCCGCCTGGGTCGCCAGGTGCAGATGACCGAGCAGCTCACCGACTTGGGCACAATGCTGCGCGTTGGCCTGCTTGATGTGCTTGCCGGACAGGCGCGGTTGCAACAGCGCAGGCTTGCCGGCCAGTTCGCGCAGCGCGACGCCGTCGGTGGTGCGGATGGCGTAAGGCACCGGCAGATCGGCGTCGTGCAGCACGTCGAGCAATTCGATAAAAAACGGCATCTCCTGGACCGGGCCGCGCTCGACCAGGGTCAGGACAAATTCGCCCTGCTCCAGGCTGATAAAGAAATTGGTGTTTTCGCTACCGGCGGCAATCCCCTGGAAATCAAGCAGGCGGCCGAGGCCATAAGGGGCGAGAAAAGCTTCCAGCTCGGGCCGAGCCAGGGGGGTGAACACAGACATGTTTAAGCTGCCAGTACGGGCGCCGCTTTTGGGCCAGCGCCAATTGAAATTAAGAAACTATTTCCACTCGAAAATCTTCCACGACGGAATCAGCATATCGGGCTGATCCGAGCGGATAAAGTTTGCATCGGTCCCGTCTGCGCGCACCAGAAAATATGGCGGTGCGCCCTTCGGCGTGACCTTGATTGCGTACAGGAAACCGTTCTGACGGTATTCCTGAATGACCTTGTCCCCTTCCGTGCGGATCGTGACTTCCGGATCCGGTGTCGGCGCATCGTCCGCCGCCATGACGGCCAATGGAGTGATTGCAAACAAGCCAGCCAGCAACAGGCGATTTAGTGTGCGCATGATAACCTTGTCCCTTTGTCGTCAACGGTCCCGCTATTCTAGCGCCGGACCCGCCGAAAAGGTTGATCCTGCTCATGAGCCAAGCCCCCCTCGTCCTGGTGGACGGTTCGTCTTACCTGTACCGCGCCTTTCACGCGCTGCCACCGCTGACCACGTCCAAAGGCCTGCCGACCGGTGCGGTCAAGGGCGTATTGAACATGCTCAAGAGCCTGCGCAAGCAGTACCCGAACAGTCCGTTCGCCGTGGTGTTCGACGCCAAGGGTGGGACGTTTCGCGATGACATGTACGCCGAATACAAGGCCAACCGTCCGAGCATGCCCGACGACATGCGCGTGCAGATCGAGCCGCTGCACCAAAGCGTGATCGCCCTGGGCTTCCCGCTGCTGTGCGTCGAAGGCGTCGAGGCCGATGACGTGATCGGCACCCTGGCCCGCAGCAGCGCCGCCGCTGACCGCCCGGTGATCATCTCCACCGGCGACAAGGACATGGCGCAACTGGTCGACGGCCACATTACCTTGGTCAATACCATGACCGGTAGCAGCATGGACGTGGAGGGCGTGAAGGAGAAATTCGGCGTCGCTCCCGAGCAGATCATCGATTATCTGGCGCTCATGGGCGATTCGTCCGACAACATTCCGGGCGTTCCGGGCATCGGACCGAAGACTGCTTCCGGCTTGCTGGTCGGCGTGAACGGTGGCCTGACCGAGCTCTACGCGCAGCTCGACATCGTCCCGACCCTGCCGATTCGCGGCGCCAAGACCCTGCCGGCCAAGCTCGAAGAGCACAAGGAAATGGCGTTCCTCTCCTATCAGCTGGCAACGATCAAGGTCGACGTGCCGCTGGACATCGGCCTCGATGACCTGCAAATGGGCGCGGAAGATCCGGCCAAACTCTACGAGTTGTACAACCTGCTGGAATTCAAGAGCTGGTTGAACGACCTCGATCGCGACGCAAAACGCCTTGAGCTGAGCGCTGCCGCCGAGCCCGCACCGGCCGCCGATCTGTTCAGCGCCTCCGAGGTCGAAGCACCGGCCGCCACCGCTGAGGCCGCTTATGAAACCATCCTCGATCAGGCACGATTTGACGTCTGGCTGGAAAAACTGAACAACGCCAAGCTGTTTGCCTTCGACACCGAAACCACCGGCATCGACGCGCAACAGGCGCAACTGGTCGGCCTGTCGTTCGCGGTGCAGGCCAACGAAGCGGCCTACATCCCGCTGACCCATTCCTACATCGGTGTGCCCGAGCAACTGGATCGCGACACCGTATTGCGCGCGCTCAAGCCGATTCTGGAAGACCCGAACAAACTCAAGGTCGGCCAGCACGCCAAGTTCGACATGAACATCCTGGCCAATTGCGCCATCGGCGGTGACCAAGCGAACGGCATCACTGTGCGCGGCATTGCCTTCGATACCATGCTCGAGTCCTATGTGCTCAATTCCACGGCGACTCGCCACGACATGGACAGCCTGGCGCAAAAATATCTGGATCACACCACGGTGAGTTTCCAGGACATCGCCGGCAAAGGCGCGAAACAGCTGACCTTCGACCAGATTGCCCTTGAGCAGGCAGGCCCTTACGCCGCCGAGGACGCGGACATCACGTTGCGTCTGCACCAGGCGCTGTTCGAAAAACTCACGGCGATCCCGAGCCTGGCCAGTGTGCTGACCGACATCGAGATCCCGCTGGTGCCAGTGCTGGCGCGCATTGAACGCCAGGGTGCATATGTCGACGCCGCGCTGCTGGGCGTCCAGAGCATCGAGCTGGGCGAGAAGATGGTTGCGCTGGAGCGCGAAGCTTTCGAGATCGCCGGTGAAGAGTTCAACCTCGGTTCGCCCAAGCAACTGGGCGTGATCCTCTACGAGAAACTCGGTCTGCCGGTGCTCAAGAAAACCGCCAAGGGCCAGCCGTCCACCGCCGAAGAAGTGCTGGCCAAACTGGCCGAGGACGACTATCGGTTACCCAAGGTGCTGATGGAATACCGCTCCATGAGCAAGCTGAAAAGCACCTACACCGACCGCCTGCCGGAGCAGATCAACCCTCGCACCGGCCGGATCCACACTTCGTATCATCAGGCAGTAGCGTCCACCGGGCGTTTGTCCTCCAGCGATCCGAACTTGCAGAACATCCCGGTACGCACCGCCGAAGGGCGTCGTATCCGCCAGGCCTTCGTCGCCCCGACCGGTTACAAATTGCTGGCGGCGGACTATTCGCAGATCGAGTTGCGGATCATGGCGCACCTGTCCAAGGATGAAGGGTTGATGAACGCCTTCCGCCACAATCTGGACGTGCACACCGCCACCGCCGCCGAAGTGTTCAAGGTCGAACTGGCGGACGTGACGTCCGACCAGCGACGCGGCGCCAAGGCGATCAACTTCGGCCTGATATACGGCATGGGTGCGCAGAAACTCGGCAAAGACATCGGTGTCGATACCAAGACAGCGAAGGCTTACATCGATACTTATTTCGCCCGTTACCCCGGCGTTCGCGAGTACATGGACCGCACCCGCGCGCAGGCGGCGGAGCAAGGTTTTGTCGAGACGTTCTTCGGGCGTCGGTTGTATCTTCCGGAGATCAACTCGAATAAACCGCAAGAGCGCGCCGCCGCCGAACGCACGGCGATCAACGCGCCGATGCAAGGCACCGCGGCCGACATCATCAAGAAAGCCATGGTTGCCGTGGACAACTGGCTGACGTCGTCCGGCCTCGATGCCAAAGTCATCCTGCAGGTGCACGATGAACTGGTGCTTGAAGTGCGTGAAGATTTGGTTGACCAGGTCAGCAGCGAAATTCGCGCGTACATGAGCGGCGCGGCGACGCTGGATGTTCCGTTGCTGGTGGAAGTTGGCGTAGGAAATAACTGGGATGAGGCTCACTGAGCCGTCTGAAAAGGCGATTTCTGCTGCGGCATAGTGCCGCGGCAGAAGGGCGAAGGGCGCTTAGTCCGGATCGTGCTTGGGGTTATTCCAAAGGCATTTTAAAAAAATCTGAACTAATCTGGAGAATCACCACTCAGAGTTACTGAATGGCTGGTGAAGCCCTTCGATGCTCCTATGTTGTGTTAAGTGTTGGCAGATATCTGGACCCCGCCCTAGCGGTCTAGAACTTGAACCCCGGAACTTCCCAGAAGTCCGGGGTTTTTTTTGCCTGTAGAAAACTGCCTGAGCGCGCCACAGGCAGTTTTCGATCCTTACTGAGCCTCTGCCTCGGAACCCTTGTCCGCCAGCTCCATCCAGCCCGCCAACACAGTGTAAGCGTCTTCCAGGCCCATGCGCTTTGGCGCCGAGAACAGCTGGATAGTCACCAGATCGCCCCAGCCCTTACGGATTTCCGACTGCACTTTGAGCAACGTGTTCTTCGCCGCGCCGTAGGTCAGCTTGTCTGCTTTGGTCAGCAGAATGTGCATCGGCATGCCGGCGGCCACGGCCCAATCGAGCATCAGCAAGTCGAAATCGGTCATTGGATGACGGATGTCCATCATCAGAATCAGACCTTTCAAACTCTCGCGGCCACCCAGATACGCTTCCAGGTGACGCTGCCAGTGTTGCTTGAGCGGGATCGGCACTTTTGCATAACCGTAACCCGGCAGGTCGACCAGACGGCGTTCATCGTCTAGCTTGAAGAAGTTCAACAGCTGTGTGCGACCCGGAGTTTTCGAGGTGCGCGCCAGGCTGGCGTGAGTCAGGGTGTTAAGCGCACTGGACTTGCCCGCGTTGGAACGCCCGGCGAAGGCGACTTCAAAACCTTCGTCGTCCGGACATTGGTCGACTTTGGCGGCGCTGAGCATGAAGGTGGACTGTTGGCACAGACCGAGGATGGGATTCTTGAGTTGCATGGGATTTCCGATGTGGGCGGCGCCGGGAATGGGCGCGGCAAGCGGTGTCGCTTCCGTTTCAGTGACGCCAGTATATAATGCCGCAGATTTTGTGTGCGCTTTGTCCCAGCGTAGGATGAAGTTCACGAGAGCGACAGACCTTGATTGCGCATTAGAACGCAGCACGCTCTCAACCCTGAAAAGGTCGTTTTATGACGAAATGGCTGCTAGCTGCCGGTGTCTTGATGCCGCTTTACAGCGCTCAGGCTACACAGGATCCGGAAGCTGTGTACAACCGTGTTTGTGGTGCCTGTCATTCCGGCCAACTACCCATGGCGCCCAAAAGAGGCGATCAGGAAGCTTGGACGCCGAGGTTGGCGAAAGGTATGGAGACGCTGGTGCAACACGTGACCCAGGGTTTCAAGGCGATGCCGCCGCGTGGTTTGTGCATGGACTGCAGTGCCGAGGATTACCAAGCCATCATCCAGTGGATGAGCGAGTAAACCCGGTCCATAACTCTTTAACCCTTAGCCGTAGTTGGATTAGCTGATGAAGAAATTGATCGTGAGTCTGCTGTTGACCGTGGGAATCTCCGGCATCGCCCATGCTGCAGGTGAGCCAGTGAAACCGGGTGACGCCGCCGCAGGCCAGGCCAAAGCCGCCGTCTGTGGCGCCTGCCACGGCCCGGATGGCAACAGCATGGCGCCAAACTTTCCAAAACTGGCGGGTCAAGGTGAACGATACCTGACCAAGCAACTGCACGACATCAAGTCGGGCAAGCGCACCGTTCTGGAAATGACCGGCCTGCTGACCAACCTGAGCGATCAGGATCTGGCGGACATCGCCGCCTACTTCGCCAGCCAGAAAGGCAGCGTCGGCGCCGCCGACCCGAAAATCGTGGCTCGCGGTGAAGCCCTGTTCCGTGGCGGTGACCTGGCCAAGGGTCTGCCATCCTGCACCGGTTGCCATTCGCCGAATGGCGCGGGCAACGCAGCCGCTGGCTTCCCGCATCTCGGTGGACAACACGCTCAATACGTCGCCAAGCAACTGACCGATTTCCGCAAGGAAGAAGGCGGACGCAACAACGACGGCGATACCAAACCAATGCAAACTATTGCCAAGAAGCTGAGCGACGAAGACATCGCCGCAGTCTCCAGCTACATTCAAGGCCTGCACTAAGGCCGGCGACTCGGGCGTTGCGCAAGGCATTCATCTCTTGCAACGTTAACGCTCGATTAATCCGTCGCAGCAAGTATAAAAAGGGTGGCTTTGGCCGCCCTTTTTTGTGGCCGCTGCCGTTACACTACAGAACTCAGGCCCGCCATGACCTGTCTGAAAACAGGTCGCGCGAGGCGATAAAATTTGTCCAGGAGTGAAGCATGCGTAATCTGATCATCAGCGCCTTTTTTGCCGCTGCCAGCCTGTTCGGCATGACTGCCCAGGCCGCCGAAGCCCCAGCTGCCCCTTATGTCGAACTGAGCAACCCGGTTCCGGTTGCCGTACCTGGCAAGATCGAAGTGGTGGAGCTGTTCTGGTACGGCTGCCCGCATTGCTATGCATTTGAGCCGGTGATCAATCCTTGGGTCGAGAAGCTGCCTTCCGACGTGAACTTCGTCCGCATCCCTGCCATGTTCGGCGGCCCGTGGAACGCTCACGGCCAGATGTTCCTGACCCTTGAAGCCATGGGTGTCGAGCACAAGGTTCACGCCGCGGTGTTCGAAGCGATCCAGAAAGAACACAAGAAGCTGACCGACAAGAATGACATGGCGGACTTCCTGGCCACCCAGGGCGTCGACAAGGACAAGTTCCTGGCTACTTTTGACTCTTTCGCCATCAAGGGCCAGATCAACAAGGCCACCGAACTGGCCAAGAAATATGAAATCACCGGTGTTCCAACCCTGATCGTGAATGGCAAGTACCGCTTCGATGTGGGCTCTGCCGGTGGTGCCGAACAAGCCCTGCAACTGGCCGACAAACTGATCGACAAAGAGCGAGCGGCTAACAAGGCTGCCGCCAACTAAGGGCAACCACCGCCATGCGCCGCTGGGGTACTGAACGCATCGTTGGCCTGCATGATCCGCGGGTCAACGAGCATCACCTGGAATCCACGGGGCTGCCCGCAGACAGCCGTTTGCGCTTGCTCAGTTTCAACATCCAGGTCGGCATCAGTACCGAGCGCTATCGGCATTACCTGACCCGGGGCTGGCAGCATCTGCTGCCGCACACCGGGCGCGCCGACAATCTGCAAAAGATCGGCAACCTGCTTGGCGACTTCGATCTGGTCGCCTTGCAGGAAGCTGATGGCGGCAGCCTGCGTTCAGGCTACGTCAATCAAGTCGAACACCTGGCCCAACTCGGCGCCTTCCCCTACTGGTATCAACAACTCAATCGCAATCTCGGTCGCCTCGGCCAGCACAGCAATGGCGTGCTCAGCCGCCTGCGCCCGTGGGCGATCGAGGACCACCCGCTGCCGGGGCCGAAGGGTCGCGGGGCAATTCTGGTGCGCTTCGGCGAAGGTCCGGAAGCGCTGGTGGTGGTCATGATGCACCTGGCGCTGGGCGCGCGCGCCCGCAGTCTGCAACTGGCTTACATCCGCGAGCTCATCGGCGGATACAAACACCAGGTGCTGATGGGCGACATGAACACCCACGCCAGCGACCTGCTGCAAAACTCTCCATTGCGTGACCTCGGCCTGCTCGCCCCGCAACTGGAAGCGACGTTCCCCAGCTGGCGCCCGCAGCGCTGCCTGGACCATATTCTGCTGAGCCCGACCCTGACGCTGGAAAAAGTCGAGGTGCTGGCCCAACCCATTTCCGATCACCTGCCGGTCGCGGTAGAGATTCGTCTGCCGGGTTCGCTCACGGCCGATGCATTGCCCGCGTTGAGTCCTGCCCTTCGCGGAACCCCTGAATGAGCGACGAAGCACAGCGCTGGAAAGAGAAGTACCTCAAAAGCATCGAACAACAGGAAAAGCTCGAACGTCGTTGGGACGCACGCCTCGACTTGCTGCGTCGCGGACTGGTGCGCAGCACCCTGGCGGCGGAAGGCACTGATCGCACCGTTGATCAATGCATGAAGGAAATGCGTGAGGTCGTGCGTACCGACGACATGGACGCCGGCCTCGCCGCCCTGCTCCCGCGCCTGGAAAAAGCCGTGCTCGACTCCGAGCAACGTCGGGAAACCCGGGTCAACCAGACCAGTGCCGCATTGAACGCACTGGTTACTCAGTTGCAAACTTTGCCGCTGCCTCGGGAAGTCAGCCGCCCCCTGAAGAACTTCGCCAAACAACTGGATAGCCGCGTCAGCCAGGCTCGCGAGATTCCGTTGCTGCTCAGCGAACTGAGCGGCTTGCAAGGCAAAGCCTTGAATCAGTTGGAGACGCCGACAGAGCCCGGTCGACCGGGTCTTCTGCAGCGATTGTTCGGTCACCGTGAGGCCGATGAGGCCGTTGCACCGTCAACCCCCGTGGTTGAGCAAACCTCTTTTACAGCACCAGCCGAAGCCGCCTCGGCGCCGATTGCCGCTGCATCGCCAGCAATCACCGAACCCGAACCGGCCATCGAAAAGGCGCCCGTTAAAGCTCCCGACGCGATCATCAAGGTTGCCGAGCCCCAAGCCATTGAGACATCTGTCGATACGCCAGAGCCACCTGCCGTAACGGCGTTTGTTCCGCCGGTAATCGAACCGCAGCAAGATACTGCCCCGCACTCTGAAGCCCAAGCGGATCAACCTGACGAACCGGCAATACTCGTCGAGATACTTGCGCCCCAATCCGAGCAAGCAATAAATCCCGACGAGCTGACGCCGGCTGAGCTTCCAGAAACCGTGCCTCAGCCGTCCGAGTTGCCCGCTGTCGATTCAGAGCAATCCGAGCACGACATCCTGTATGCGCTGCCGGACTCCCCCGAGCCGTCCTACAGCTCAGTGGCCAAGCACATCGAAGACACGTTGCTGGGCCTTCTCGACGATCTGACGCTGCCAGAGCGTCATCGCCCGCAAGCCGAGTCGATGCGCGACCGTTTGAAAAACGGCTTGAACTGGTACGAGCTACTACCGATCCTCGACGATCTGGCCACTTTGATGCTGGCCATCTCCGACAGCGGCCAGCATGAATTCGAAGCCTACTTGCAGCAGCTCAACGAGCGTCTCGAATCGTTTCAGAGCAACCTGCAGGCCGCCAGCGCAGGCCATGCCGATAGTCGCTCCGCCGCTGAGGCCATGGACACGCAGATCCGCGAACAGGTCGACGGCCTGCAAACCAGCATGCATGAAGCGGCTGACCTGGACGATCTCAAGCACGTCCTGGAAAACCACCTCGAAGGCCTGCTCGGCACCATGGACCAACACCGCAAGCAACGCGACGAGCGTGAGCACGAGGTGGCGGCCCGCCTGCAAAGCCTGGCCGAACGGGTGGCCCACATGGAGCAGGAGGCCCTGGGTTTTCGCGAGCACCTTGAAGAGCAACGGCAGAAAGCCTTGATCGACCCGTTGACCGGCCTGCCCAACCGCGCCGCCTGGAGCGAACGGCTGGAACATGAAATCAGCCAATGGCAGCAGCACGGCAACACGCTGATGCTGGCCATGCTCGATCTCGATCACTTCAAGCGCATCAACGACAACTATGGTCATCTGGCCGGTGACAAAGTGCTGAAAATCATTGCCAGCGTGCTGCGCAAGCGCCTGCGCGGGACGGATTTCATTGCCCGGTTTGGCGGCGAAGAGTTTGTCCTTTTGCTGCCGTCCACGGTGCCGGCAGCCGGAATGAAACTGCTTGAACACCTGCGAGCGTCGATTGAGGCCTGCCCATTTCACTTCAAGGGTGAGCGGGTGACGATCACCATTTCCATGGGCCTGACCGTATTCAAACCCGGCGAACATAGCGATCTGGTGCTGAAAAGAGCCGATCAGGCGTTATATCGCGCGAAGAACGCGGGTCGGAACCGGGTCGAACTGGGCTGAGGGACAATTGTTCCATTTTGTTTAAAACCTCGCGATTACCCTCCGCACGCAAGGCAGTACGTTACACTGTTGCATTACTGTCTTGCGTGTATTGCTCCCGCCATGAAATTTCTTGCTCTCATCGTGTCGTTGATGCTCCTGGCCGGTTGTGCCAGTGGCCCGCGCTACGACACCAGTCACCCTTCCGCCAATCACGACAGCCGTATCCAGTTCGTGGTGGTGCATTACACCTCCGCCTCACTGGAGCGTTCGTTGCAGCTGCTGACCCATGGCGAAGTCAGCAGCCATTACCTGGTCGGCGACGACAAAAACGCGACCATCTACAAACTGATGGATGAAAACCTGCGGTCCTGGCACGCCGGAGAAAGCCAATGGCAGGGCCGGACCTGGCTGAATTCCAGTTCCATCGGTATCGAAATCGTCAATCCTGGCTTCAAGGACACCCCGACCGGCCGGCTCTGGTATCCCTACAGCGAAGCGCAGGTGCAGTCCCTGATCGTCCTGCTCAAGGACATCAGCAAGCGCTACAACATCAACCCGCGCAGCATCATTGGCCATAGCGATATTGCGCCGCTGCGCAAGCTTGACCCGGGCCCGCTGTTCCCGTGGAAACGTCTGGCGGCGGAAGGCATCGGCATCTGGCCGAACGAGCAGGCTGTGGCCCGCCAGCAGGCTCAGTTCGATGCACAACTGCCGAGCATCAGTTGGTTCCAGGCACAGCTTGCCCGCTTCGGTTATGAAACGCCGCAGACCGGCGAACTGGACGTCGCCACGCGCCACGTGATCGCAGCGTTCCAGATGCATTTCCGGTCGTCCCGCTTCGATGGCACGCCGGATGCTCAAACGGCGGCACTGCTGCTGATGTTGAATCAGACAAAATAATGACGACCGCCCGACGGTCAGCGCGTTTTCTCCATCAACAGCTATAACTCATTGGTAATTCTTCGGATATTTCCCCAATGCCTGCTGCTCGAGAGTCATTCCGTAGTTGGTTCTATCGCCCATGGTTTCTGGCGATGCTGGCTGCTGTCCTGAGCGCAACCTTGCTACTTTCCGGCAGCCTGTTCATTGCCCTGCACCAGGTCCAGCAGAACGAAAGCAAGGAAATGAACGCCCAGGGCGAACGTTTTCTCGCCCGCCTGGAACAGCTCTTCGGGCAATTGCGCGAAAGCCTCGACGACCTGGAGGCCCAGCCGCTACGCATGTGCGATGACGAAATGATCGCGACGTTGCAAGCGGTCAGTTTCAATTACCGTTTCGTCTATGAAGCGGCCTACATGGATGCCTCGCGAATCTGCTCCAATCGTCCGCGTCAGGAAGGCTTGTCGTTGATACGCCCCCCGGACATCAAGGGCCCGACCTACAGTTACTGGCTGAACACCACCACCGAACCCGATGAAAATCGCGCCGCGCTGATGCTCGGGCGCGGCAATTTCCGCGTTGCGACGTCGCGCGGGCATTTGACCGATATGGTCGACCTGTCACCGGGAAGCAGCCTTTTAGTCGTGCTCGACCACGGCACCCGGGCGATTCCGGTACTCGGTGTGTCACAGTCATGGCCACCGAACGAACATTGGCCGCCAAAAAGCCGTGATGCGCTGCAAGTCACGCAGACGCGTTTGATTTACCGCATGCCCACCGACAACCCGGAATACCAACTGGTGCTGATCACCCCGCGCGGCGGCACCCACATTCCGCTGATGTGGTGGTGGTTGTTGCCGGTGTGCCTGGGGCTGGCCATGTGTGTGGGTTTTCTGGTGTTCCTGCTGGTGCGTCAGCGCCAGTCTCTGGACGCCGAACTGACCGGCGCCATACGCCGTGGCGAGTTGCAGGTGCTGTATCAGCCGATTTTCGACCTCGACAGCCGCAACTGCGTGGGCGCCGAAGCCTTGCTGCGATGGCGAAGGCCGGACGGCACCCTGACCAGTCCCGACCTGTTCATTCCGATGGCAGAGAACACCGGGCAGATCCGCCAGATGACCGATTTCGTCCTGCAACGCTTGCTGGAGCAGCTCGGGCAATTACTGCGCGCCAACCCGCAGCTGTACATTTCGGTCAACCTGGCGGCGTGCGATGTAATGGTGCCGCGGATCGGCCAGGTCATGGCGCGGCTGCTGACCTTGCACCGGGTCGCCGCCAAACAGATTGCCTTTGAGGTCACTGAGCGCGGGCTGATCGACGTGGTGGTGGCCCGGGAAAACCTGCAAGCCCTGCGCGATGTCGGGCACCAAGTGCTGATCGATGACTTTGGCACCGGCTATTGCAGCCTCGCGTACCTGCAAACCCTGCCCGTAGATTGCCTGAAAATCGACAAGGCCTTCATCGATGCGCTGGGCCATGACGCGGCCAGCAGCGGCGTGGCCCCGCACATCATCCATATGGCGCAGTCGCTGCACTTGAAAGTGATTGCCGAAGGCATCGAGCATGAAGCCCAGGCAGCGTTCCTGAGCAGTGAAGGTGTGAAGTTTGGCCAGGGCTGGCTGTTCGCCCATGCGTTGAGTGCGGTGCAGTTCATTGAACTGATTACCCGTGGTCGCCGGTTGGCCAACCGGCGCCTTGATGACGAAGCGTAAGGCGTTACACCGTCAGCGCCATGTAGAACTGCGTGCCCTGCCCCGGCCGTGAATAGACGCCCATCCTTCCGCCGTGCAACTGCACGATTTCCTTGCACAACGCCAACCCGAGCCCGGCCCCGCCTTTTTTGCGCCCGACCTGCACAAAGGGCTCGAAGATCCGTCCTTGCTGGCCGTAGGCAATCCCTTCACCGTTGTCTTCGACACTGATGATCACCCGCTCGCCATGGCGTCGGGCCTGCAAGCGTATGAGACCGCCCGCGGATGTGTGGCGCAGGGCGTTGTCGATCAGGTTGTCGAGCACCCGGTCCAATTGCGGCTGATCAGCCTGCAAGCGCGGCAACGGCCCCTGTACTTCCACCAACAGTTCGATGCCCTTTTCTTCAGCGCCACTGGTAAAGCGCAGCTGAGCCTGTTCCAGCAAATCCTCGATGGAACAAGGTGCCAGGCTGAGTTTTTGCAAACCGTTCTGGTAACGCGAGAAATTCAGCAGGTCGTTGATCAACTGCATCAGCCGCTGCATTTCTTCGTTCACTGTATCCAGCAAATCGGCTTCACGGGAGTCCTGGGGAAAATGCGCGCGCTCACGGAACAGACCGAACGCCATGTGCATGCCAGTAACCGGCGTGCGCAGTTCATGGGAGGCGCGCAGCACGAATTCGCTGCGTACTCGCTCGAAGGCGCGTTGCTCGGTAACGTCATGCAGCACCATCACCGCGCCGAGAATATGCCCCTGGGTGTGACTGACCGGCGTCAGGCTGTAGGTCAGCAAGCGCGTCTCGCCGTCGACCTCGAGGCTCAGGTCCTCCGGTGCCCGCTCCAGCGTACCGCCGCGCAGCACCAGTTGCAGCTGTTCATCGAGTTCAGGACGCTGTAGAGCGGTGCCCAGCCCTTGACCGAGTCGATCCTCGTCCCAGCCCAATTGACGCTGCGCCACCGGGTTGAGGTGTTCCAGATGCCCCTGGCGATCGATCATCAGCAAGCCGTCGTCGATGCTGTCGAGTACGGCCTGCAAACGTTGCTGACCCGCCAGCAGCTCATCGATGTTGGTAGCCTGATGCTCACGCAGCGCCTCGGCCATGATCCCGAAACGCCGGGTCAACTGGTTGAGTTCCACTGCCGAGGAAACCGGCAGGGTGACGTCGAAGTTGCCTTGGCCAATGTTGTCCGCCGCCTGCGCCAGGGCCTCGATGGGTTCGCCGAAACGCCGGGCGATGGCATGCGCAGTGACGAAACCGATGATCAAAACCGCCAACCCGACCAGGCCGAGCAATCCGGCAATCAATAAAGCGCGTTCACGGGCATGGCGCTCGGTGGCACCAATGTTATCCAGCGCACGCTTGTGCTCATTGATCAAACCATTGCGCAGCTCGTTGAATTTTTCGGTGAGTTCGTCGTTGCCGCTCAGCACATGGGCCGGATCGGGTGACACTTCGTAGGCCTGAATGAAACTCAGGTAATCCGCCTTGGCTTTTTTGAACCCGTACTCGCTGCCGTCGATTGCAGGTTCCTGGGCAATGCCCTCCTCCAGCAACTCGAAGTAACGCTGTTTTGAGGCGTCGAAGGCTTGGGAATCCGGCTGCTGGCTGAGCATGATGATCAACTGATCACCCAAGGTCTGACGCAGCTTGAGCCCCAGGTCAAGGGTGACGAAGTTGTTGCGCACCAACGCTTCCTGGCTCCCGGCCATCTGCATCACGCTGACCAACCCGAGCAGCAACCCGAACAGCGCTACGGTGATCAGCGCGGAAATGCTCAGGAAAAGCCGGGTCCGCAACTTCATCGCCAGTTTCATCGGTGGCGGCTCACAAGTTGTACTGTTTGCGTTTGCGGTACAGCGTCGACGCGTCAATACCCAGGGTCTTGGCGGCTTGATCCAGTGTGCCGGCGGTGGCGAGGACCGCGCCGATGTGAGCCTTTTCCAACTCATCGAGGCTCAAGGCGGCGCCGATGCGTGGTGCATTGTTGACCGGTGCTTCAGCCATGCCCAAGTGGCTGATCTCAACCCGCTCCTGAGGGCAAATGATGCTCGCCCGCTCCACCACATTGCGCAGTTCGCGAATGTTCCCCGGCCAGCGATAACCCAGCAGCGCCTCCCGAGCCTCATCGCTGAAGCCTCGGGCCGGACGTGCGTACTCTTTGACGAAGCGCGCCAGGAAGCGGTCGGCAAGGTTGAGAATGTCCTCCCTGCGCTCACGGAGCGGTGGCAAATGCAAAGTGATGACGTTCAGGCGATAGAGTAAGTCTTCGCGGAAACGACCATCGCGGACCATGTCTTCGAGGTTCTGGTTGGTGGCGGCGAGAATACGCACATCGGCGCGGCGGGTGACCGGATCGCCTACACGCTCGTATTCCTTGTCTTGAATGAAGCGCAGCAATTTTGGCTGTAAAACCAGCGGAAAATCGCCGATCTCGTCGAGAAACAATGTTCCGCCATCGGCTTGATTGACCCGCCCCAAAGTACTTTCGCTGGCGCCGGTGAATGCGCCACGACTGTGGCCGAACAGCTCGCTTTCCATGAGTTCAGCGGTCAGCGACGGGCAGTTGATGGTGATGCAGGATTTCTTCGACCGCTTGCTCCAACCGTGAATCGCCTGGGACAACTCGCCTTTACCGGTGCCGGATTCGCCGAGAATCAAGATATTGGCGTCGGTAGTCGCGACCTGCCGCGCGGTTTCGAGGACCACTTTCATGGCCGGGCTGTGGGAGTCCAGGCCATCCTTGGGTTTGCGCACCTCGCCTTCGAGGGCCTCCAGGCGCGCCGACAATTGCCGCACTTCCAGTTGCTTGGCCGTGGCCAGGCGTAATTGATCGGGGCTGCACGGTTTGACCAGGTAATCGGCGGCACCGGCCTGAATGGCATCGACGGCGGTATCCACGGCAGAGTGCGCGGTGACGATCACCACGCGCATCCACGGCGCCTGAATGCGCATCTGGGCCAAAACGTCGAGGCCGTTGTCTTCACCCAGGCGCAAATCGAGGAAGCACAAGTCGAAGACCTGACGTTGCAGCAGCGCGTCCGCTTGTGCGGCGCTGTTGGCCGTCGCCACGCTGTAGCCCTCGTCTTCGAGGCAATAGCGGAAGGTACGCAGGATGGCGGACTCATCATCCACCAGAAGAATACGGCCTTGATGCTCAGTGGCTGATTCCATTTTCCTACGCTCCTTAATGAATAGTGTTGGTTTAGTCCCGGAAAAATCGGGCAAGTTGCATGGTTCATTCTGATCCATTCCCGTCATGTCAGGTTAGTTATCTCCCTGCCCGCCGGTTTTCGCCTGATTTTGCAGGCCTTTTATAGGTAACAGCCTTTCAGACGATGAATCACGTCCATTTCTGACAGCCGCGCCCTCCTCTCATTCAAAAAGATTGCGATCTCTGCCAACGCGATCGTGCATATCGCACGACCGCGTCAGGGGGCATCGTGCAGGATGCGCACGAAGGGCTTTTCCTCACTAAACTAACTATTTGATTTATAACGATTTTCTAAGATAAAAAAACTGGCATGCGGGCTGCAATAACCTGATTAACGCAGGGCACCAACAAAACGCCCTCAACCCGATTACCCCCGCGTGGGAGGAGCTTCAGGATGAATCGCCAACGTGCCACCCAATTGCAACTCTCGCCACTGCTTCTCCAGCAAGGTCTGTTTGCAGTACTGGCGCTGTCGATCACGCTGATCGGCGGCCAACAGTTTCTGCGCTGGGAGCAGAGCCAGCAGCAAGAAGGGCCAAGCGTGTCGTTTCAACACCCGACCCAAACCCACTTCAGCGCCGCCACCAGCGGTATGGCCGACAGCACTGCGATGCGGATGATGGACGTCGACCAGCACCAGGCAATGGATGAATCGCCACGTCAGGAACGCTGGGTGTTCTAAGTTCAAACACTTGGCGCGATCGCTGCGCCGGGAAACGCAATACCTCTAAATAGAAGCGTAAGGAGAATCACCATGTTGAGCTGGGCAATCACATTCTTGATCATTGCCATTGTTGCCGCCGTACTGGGCTTCGGTGGTATCGCGGGCACCGCCACGGGTATCGCCAAGATTCTCTTTGTCGTGTTCCTGGTGATGTTCATTGCTTCCTTCTTCTTTGGCCGTCGCGGTCGAGGCTGAATATGAGTTTTTCGTTAAAGACACTGGCAGCCGCCCTGCTACTGGGCGGTAGTGCCATGGCAATTGCCGCCAATGACGGCCAGGCACGGGTCAACGAGCTCTTGAACGCAGACCCGCAGTACCGTGAAACCTGGCAAGGCGTGGTGAAGAAAGAAGAACGCCTGCCGGAATGGGTGATGAACCTGTCCGGCGATGCCGAACAAATGAATGCCGTTGAAGAGGACGGCGACAAGTATCTGGTGGGACCGCTGTGCGAATCGCAGGCGACTTGCCTTGACCGACGCTTGATCGTCGCCGTCAGTTTCGACAAGAAAGACGCTTACGCAATGCTGGTCGAAGTGCCTTCCGGGCTGCCGGCCGACAAGTCGCCGACGCGACATGCCACCTACCGTTTCCTCGGCAAACCGGACCAGGGTATGCAGGAAATGTTGATGGAGCAGCTCAAGAAGGACCCGAACTGGTACTGATTTCAGAATACGAAAGAAGCGCCGTGCTTCTTTCCTCTGCGCCCACCTGAGGAAGGTTGGTGCATGACCAAGGGGTCGGGATGTTCTGCCTGTTGCAGGGGCGGAGTGACCTACGGGTACAGGGAGTGCCTGCGCAAGGGCCGGGTCAGGAAAAGCTGCGACGCAAGTTCGCCGGTCAAGCATGGCTCGACGGACTTGCGAAGAGCTTGCATGCAAGGCTCTGAACGAGAGCGTTTCCTTCTGTTTTTTCGGCTTCTTGCCAAATCCCCTCGCCCATCAATGGAAAATACTTTTCCCGGTATTTGGCCAGCGACCGTATATCGAGAAAAATCACCCTTCTTTTGTCGCGGTTCGTTCGCGCGCGCCGTGGGATTTTGCCGAAAATCCTTCTTTGTTTGACTGATCAAAAAACATTCAATCTGCCCTGCAATGGCCGGTACACGGCACTTATGCCTGCCGAAATGTCGTGTTCGAACTGATTGCGACGTCGCTTACAGGTAAAAAACCTCATGCCGATTCGGCATAGGGTAGGCGTTTACGGCATTAGACGTCGCTTCCTTGCATCGGAATAGTTGCGCCTTTTTTCGACTGCCAGAGAGCCACTAACAAGCGCTCCGGGGCTCCTTATACGGGGGCAGACGCACTGACTTTTTCGCCACAAGCGATCCGGTTCATGCATCTGCCCGAGTCAAACTGAAGTAAGGGTAAAGATATGAAGAAGGCAAAGCTTAGCCTCGCCTGGCAGATCCTCATCGGTCTGGTATTGGGGATTGCAATCGGTGCGCTGCTCAACCATTTCAGTGCCGAAAAAGCCTGGTGGATCAGCAACGTCCTGCAACCAGCGGGCGATATCTTTATCCGTCTGATCAAGATGATTGTGATCCCGATCGTGATCTCCTCGTTGATCGTCGGTATTGCCGGCGTCGGTGATGCGAAGAAGCTCGGCAGCATCGGCCTCAAGACCATCCTTTACTTTGAAGTCGTCACCACCATCGCCATCGTCGTCGGCCTGCTGCTGGCCAACCTGTTCCATCCGGGTGCCGGCATCGACATGAGCACGCTGGGTACTGTGGACATCTCCAAGTACCAGGCAACGGCGGCCGAGGTTCAGCATGAACACGCGTTCATCGAAACCATCCTCAACCTGATCCCGTCCAACATCTTCGCGGCCATGGCTCGCGGTGAAATGCTGCCGATCATCTTCTTCTCGGTGTTGTTCGGTCTCGGTCTGTCGAGCCTCAAGCCTGAACTGCGTGATCCGCTGGTCACGATGTTCCAGGGCGTGTCGGAAAGCATGTTCAAGGTCACTCACATGATCATGAACTACGCCCCGATCGGCGTTTTCGCACTGATCGCGGTCACCGTGGCCAACTTCGGCTTCGCCTCCCTGCTGCCACTGGCCAAGCTGGTGATCCTGGTTTACGTCGCCATCGCCTTCTTCGCCTTCGTGGTGCTGGGCCTGATCGCTCGACTGTTCGGCTTCTCGGTGATCAAGCTGATGCGCATCTTCAAGGATGAGCTGGTGCTGGCCTACTCCACCGCCTCCTCTGAAACCGTGCTGCCGCGCGTGATCGAGAAGATGGAAGCCTACGGCGCGCCGAAAGCCATTTGCAGCTTCGTGGTGCCGACCGGCTACTCGTTCAACCTCGACGGTTCGACCCTGTACCAGAGCATCGCGGCAATTTTCATTGCCCAGCTTTACGGCATCGATCTGTCGATCAGCCAGCAACTGCTGCTGGTGCTGACCCTGATGGTCACCTCCAAAGGCATCGCCGGCGTACCGGGCGTGTCCTTCGTGGTACTGCTGGCCACCCTGGGCAGCGTCGGTATTCCGCTGGAAGGCCTGGCGTTCATCGCCGGTGTCGACCGCATCATGGACATGGCGCGTACCGCACTGAACGTGATCGGCAACGCCTTGGCCGTGCTGGTTATCTCTCGCTGGGAAGGCATGTACGACGATGCCAAGGGCCAGCGCTACTGGAACTCCCTGCCGCACTGGCGCAGCAAAGAGAAGCTGCCGGTTGGTGAAGTTTCCAGCAACTAACGCAATTCCCTGTAGGAGCATGGCTTGCCCGCGATGAACGATAACGCGGAGCAACTGATACACCGAGGCGCCCCAATCGCGGGCAAGCCTTGCTCCTACAGGAGCGGTTGCGCGTCCAGACAAACCCCGGAGAAATCCGGGGTTTGTCGTTTCTGGCCACCCCGCTATCATTCGCGCATCTTTTGGGGGATTTGACTGATGCTTAATGGCCTGTGGCTTGGCTTCTTCATCGTGGCCGCGATATCGGCGCTGACGCAGTGGCTGATCGGCGGCAACGCCGGGATCTTCGCGGCGATGGTGGAAAGCATTTTCGCCATGGCCAAGTTGTCGGTCGAAGTGATGGTGTTGCTGTTCGGCACCCTCACCCTCTGGCTGGGTTTTCTGCGCATCGCCGAGAAAGCCGGAATCGTCGAGTGGCTGGCCAAGGCCCTCGGCCCGCTGTTTCTGCGCTTGATGCCGGAAGTCCCGCCCGGCCACCCCGCCATTGGCCTGATCACCCTGAACTTCGCCGCCAACGGCCTGGGCCTGGACAACGCCGCGACGCCGATCGGCCTGAAGGCCATGAAAGCCCTGCAGGAACTCAACCCCAGCGCCACCATCGCCAGTAACGCGCAGATCCTGTTCCTGGTGCTCAACGCATCCTCCCTGACCCTGCTGCCGGTGACGATCTTCATGTATCGCGCCCAGCAAGGCGCGCCCGACCCGACGCTGGTGTTCCTGCCGATCCTGCTGGCCACCAGTTGCTCGACCATCGTCGGCTTCCTGTCGGTGGCCTTCATGCAACGCCTGCGTGTCTGGGACCCGGTGGTGCTGGCGTACCTGATTCCCGGCGCACTCATGCTCGGTGGCTTCATGGCGCTGCTGGGGACGATGTCCGCGGCGGCCCTAGCCGGTTTGTCGTCGATCCTCGGCAACCTGACGCTATTCGGCTTGATCATGCTGTTTCTGATCATCGGCGCGATGCGCAAGGTGAAGGTCTACGAGGCGTTCGTCGAAGGCGCCAAAGAAGGCTTCGATGTGGCGAAGAATCTGCTGCCGTATCTGGTGGCGATGCTCTGTGCGGTCGGTGTATTGCGGGCGTCCGGCGCGCTGGATTTCGGTCTGGACGGCATCCGTCATCTGGTGGAGTGGGCCGGTTGGGATACGCGATTCGTCGATGCGTTGCCGACCGCCATGGTCAAGCCGTTCTCCGGCAGCGCCGCGCGGGCGATGCTGATTGAAACCATGAAGACCTCAGGCGTCGACAGCTTCCCGGCACTGGTGGCGGCGACGGTGCAGGGCAGTACCGAAACCACGTTCTATGTGCTGGCGGTGTACTTCGGCGCGGTGGGCATCCAGCGGGCGCGGCATGCGGTGGGGTGTGCGTTGCTGGCGGAGCTGGCCGGGGTGCTCGGCGCGATCGGGGTTTGCTACTGGTTCTTCGGCTGAACACAAAACCCTGTGGGAGCGGGCTTGCTCGCGAAGGCGGCATGCCAGGCGACTTTAATGTTGAATGACACACCGCTTTCGCGAGCAAGCCCGCTCCCACATTGGATCTGTGTGGAATTTAAGGTCTCAGTGGCGGCGCAAACTTTTGCCCTTGCTCAACCGCCCAATTCACTACCTGCGCCGTCAATTGATTACTGGCCTGGCCAAACCCGGCCACCACCGACGGCACTTTCACATCGCTCAACGACTGGCGCACTTCGAAGCGGCGGCTGGCGAGGATTCGCTGGTCGTAGCCGCGCACCAGCAACGCATCCAGACGCACCACCACGCTGGCATTGGTTCCCTGGTATTCAGTCTGGAACGCCTGCAACTGGCCACCCAGCTCCAGGTCGGCGTGAAAAAGACTGTCATCGGTGCTCAGCAACGTCACTCGACCATCACGCTGGAAACCATCGAGCAGACGATTGCGCAGCAGCACCGGCGCCGGATCGCTCCAGCGCGAGCCCTTGTAGCTGCTGATCACGTCGCCCTGAGGAATGACTGCAATGTCCGGCCTGTTCAACGCTTCGCTGGCCAAAGGTTTGTTCAGGCGCAACGACCATTTCTGCGCCGCGCCATGACTGCTCGGCGCATTGCTCTGGGTCGAAGGCAACCGATAGACATCGAACGGCTCGGGCTTGGGCAGGATCGAGCAGGCGCTGATCAGCATGAAGCCGGCGAGGAGGGCGATACGGGTCAGCTTCATGGGGTGAATTCCTTGTGCTTGTCACTGCCCAGCAGGTAACCGCTGGGGTTGGCCTCCAGGCGTTGAGCGATGGCGCGCAGCGAGGTCAGGGTTTCACGCAACTCGCGCACCGCCGGGGCCAGGCCGTTGAGGCCCTGCATGCCGTTGTTGATCGAGTCCTGATTGGCGCTCAGCAATTTGTTGATCGTCGCGCTGCTTTGTTCCAGCGACTTCATCGCGTGCTCAGCGCTGCCGAACATCTGCTTGCCCTGATCGTTGAGCAAGCCGTTGGCGTTGCGCATCAGCGCCGAAGTCTGTTCCATCATGGTGCCGGCCTGTTTACCGACCGACGCCAGTTGCTGCATGGCCTGACGAATATCGCCGCGCTGCTCGGCAATGACCCCGGTGGTTTGTTCCAGATGATCAAGGGTCTTGCTGATGCGCTCGATGTTCTCCGTGGAAAACATCAGGTTGGCGTTGTGCATCAGCGTGGTCACGCCGGCCATCAGGTCGTTGCTGTCGTTGAGCAAACGGGCGATAGGCGAGGGCGACGCGACGATGGTCGGCAGGTTGCCATCCTTGCCCTTGAGCGTCGGGCTTTGTGGCGTGCCGCCGCTGAGCTGGATGATCGACGTCCCGGTGACACCGGTCAGCGCCAGCTTGGCCTGGGTGTCTTCCTTGACCGGCGTGTCGCCACCCAGACGGATTCGCGCCAATACCCGGCGCGGGTCTTTGGGGTCCAGGCGTAGCGAGATCACATCGCCGACCTTGATCCCGCTGTACTGCACCGAACTGCCGTTGGACAGGCCACTGACGGCCTCGTTGAAGACGACCTGGTAATCCTTGAACTCCCGGTCGACGCTGGACTTGGCCAGAAACAGACCAAAGAGCAGGGCGCCCGCCACCACAATCACGGTGAACAGGCCGATCAATACATGATGGGCTCGGGTTTCCATGTCAGACCTCGTTGAGCTGTTTTGCGGCCGTCAGCGCCGCGCGGCCGCGAGGGCCATGGAAGTATTCGTGAATCCACGCATCGTCGGTTTCCGAAACCTTGTCGATGGCGTCGGCCACCAGCACTTTTTTCTGCGCCAGCACCGCCACCCGATCGGTGATGGTGTAGAGCGTGTCGAGGTCGTGGGTCACCAGGAACACACTCAAGCCCAAGGCATCGCGCAGGGTCAGGATCAACTGATCGAACGCAGCGGCGCCGATCGGATCGAGGCCGGCGGTGGGCTCGTCGAGAAACAGGATGTCCGGGTCCAGCGCCAAGGCCCGTGCCAGAGCGGCGCGCTTGATCATGCCGCCGGACAGCGAGGCGGGGTATTTATCCGCCGCAGAAAGCGGCAATCCAGCCAGGGCCAGCTTCACGGCAGCCAGATGCTCAGCATCTTCTCGGCTCAGGCCGGCGTGTTCGATCAGGGGCAGGGCGACGTTCTCGGTCACGGTCAGCGAAGAGAACAGGGCGCCTTTCTGGAACAGCACGCCGAAGCGCCGTTCAATCAGCGAACGCTCGTGTTCCGGCAACGTCGGCAGGTTCTGCCCAAAGACTCTCACCACGCCCTCGCTGGGCTGGCGCAAGCCGACGATACTGCGCAGCAGCACCGATTTGCCGCTGCCGGAGCCGCCGACCACGGCGAGGATTTCACCCTTGTACAAATCCAGATCAAGGTTTTCATGCACGCTCTGACGGCCGAAGCGATTACACAGCCCACGGACTTCGATCACCGCCTCGGCGGGCGCTCGGGGTAAACGGCTCACCAGCTCATCTCCATGAAAAACAGCGCGGCCACGGCGTCGAGCACGATCACCACGAAAATCGACTGCACCACGCTCGACGTGGTGTGCGCACCCACGGATTCGGCGCTGCCGCTGACCTTGAAGCCTTCCAGGCAACCGATCGCGGCGATCAGGAAGGCGAAGATCGGCGCTTTGACGATCCCCACCAGAAAATGCTGAACGCCGATGTCCGATTGCAGCAGCGAGAGGAACATCGCCGGCGAAATATCCAGCGATATCGCACAAACCACACCGCCGCCGACGATTCCCGAAACCATTGCCAGAAAAGTGAGCATCGGCAACGCGATCAGCAGCGCCAGGACGCGGGGCACCACCAGCAATTCCATCGGATCGAGGCCCAGGGTGCGGATGGCGTCGATTTCTTCGTTGGCCTTCATCGAACCGATCTGCGCGGTGAACGCACTGGCCGTGCGCCCGGCCATCAGGATCGCCGTCAGCAACACGCCGAATTCCCGCAGGAAGGCGAACGCCACCAGATCCACCGTGAACACGCTGGCGCCGAACGTGGAAAGCACCGTCGCCCCGAGAAACGCCACCACGGCGCCCACCAGAAAGGTCAGCAGGGCGACGATGGGCGCGGCATCGAGGCCAGTCTGTTCGATGTGCGCCACCATCGGCGTGATGCGCCAGCGGCTGGGCCGGAACAGTCCACGAACGATGGTTTCCAGAATCAGGCCGACAAAACCCAGCAGTTGCAGGGTGTCCTGCCAAACGGTGTCCACCGCACGGCCAATGCGCGTCAGCAGTTGAATGCCGACGCTGATTTCCGGTTCCTTGATCGGCACACAGAAATCGGTCAGCGACTGGTAGACGGTTTGCAGCAACGCGCGGTCGGCGGAAGAAAGGGTGCAATCGGGATGTTCGGCGGACCGGCCCAGGCGCTCGGAGCCCAGCAGCTCCACCAACAGCGAGGCACCGGCGGTATCAAGGGCGCCGAGGCCGTTGAGATCGATGCGCGTATTGTTGTCGTATTGGCCTTCGAGCTTTTCGCTCAGAAGCTTGAGGTCGGCGTAATGGGCGAGCGTCCAGTCCCCCGTCACCCGTATCTGAGCGGGGGCGTGCGAGGTGTCCAATTGGGCATTGCCGGCCACTGTATTGCTGGTCATAAGCTCCGTGCTTTTTCGGCTATTTACGCTGACCTACGTAATAGCACGAACTGCCTTACTTTTCTTTGACCGGTGTGCTGTCAGGTACCGTGAAGCGCAACACGCCAATCAACTGGCCGTCTTCGGTCAGCACCCGAACCTGCCATTTGCCCGCCGGGTTACCGGGGAAGTTCTGTTTGTGGGTCCAGGCCCGATAGCCTTCCTTGCGCCCGCCATGGATGTCGAGAGGGATGCGATCGACCTCTTTACCGTTGAATTGCCAGACGTGATAAATCCGCTCGTCCAGGCCTCGCGGCGCGTTGATCGCGGTGTACGCGTACAAGCCGCCGCCGCGAATCTGCTCGACGCTGACTTCTTCCAGGCTCTTGCCAGGCGTACGGTCCTGCATCTGCGTGCTGATCGCCACGTCGGTCATCCACAATGTCGCCGGCGGCACCCACGAACGCAGCACCCAACCGACGCCGCCGATACCGATGGTGATACTGAGGATCGCCAGCGCGTTGCGCACCGTGCGGATCGGGAAGATCGACGCCAGGCTCGGGAACGACAGCAATACGGCAATGCCCAGCGCCCATTTGAAACTTTGCGAAGTGGTCAGGTGCATGATCACCGGCAGCGCGGTGAGCAGGGCGGCGAACAGGGTCAGCGTGTGCAACGCCAGGAACGCCCAGCGCCGAGGCGCCAGCCATTTGTAGTAGAGCGGGTCGACGATGGAAATCAGCGCCGCGATGCCCAACAACCCGGTGAAGAACAACTGGCCGCTGTTCCACGTCGTGGTGATGAAAAAGAACGGCAGGACGAAGAACAGGCTTTCCTGGTGGATCATCTGCGTCGCATAACGCAGCAATGGCTGGGGAATTTCCCGCTTGAAGATCCGGGTGAACAGCTTGGTCAGGCTGTTTTCCAGCATCAGCCAGATCCAGCTGATCAGCATGATGGTGGTGATCCAGCTCGCCAGTCCCTGCTGACGATCCACCAGAATGAAGCTGCCGACCCCGGAGACAAAACCACCGAGCGCAATGACCCCGGGGTAGCGCTTCATCAGTTCGAGGATGCGCTGTACGAAGAGGGTCAAGGTCGGCATTCGGGCGGTTCACAGTAGTCGTAGGAAAAATCCCTGACAGGTTACCGCCTCATCGTGGGAAATGGTTACTTTCTGCGATGAAAACGCCAGGCCACTAGACTCAACACCAGCAAGCCCAACACCCCGGCAATCGCCCACAACACCTGATCATCACTGAGCAACGGCTTCTCGATCCGCACATACCCAGGCTGTAGGAGCAGTTCGCGCATCGCCTTGTTCGCCTCAGCGAGGGAAACCGCTTGCAGCTCCTTGGTGGGGTTGGCAAAACGGCCGTCCTCGTAGTCGCCCAGCGCGCTCCAGTAGTAATCGGCCAGCGCGCTGTTGCCTTGCACCGCCCAGGACTGGCGGGCTATGGCGGCCTGTTTGAGGCGATTGAAGGTTTCGGCGTTGAGGCCATCCTTGAGCAATTGAGCCTTCAAGTCATCCAGCACCGTCAGTGCCTCGTCCACGTCATCGCGCTCGAGGTCGGCATTGAGGCTCATGAAGCCTACGCCACCGAACACCTCACGCTCGGCCCACGGGCCATAGGACAAACTGTGCGCCAGCCGCAACTGGCGATACAGCGCCCAGTCCAGGTAGTCCTTGAGCAGGTCGAAGGTAACGTCGTGCTGATCTTCCAGCACCGGTTCCGGCACCAGCCAGTGCAGCTTGGCCCCATCACCAACGAACCCCCGCGTCAGAACGCGCTCGTGGGCGGCGCTGGCCTCGATTTGCGGCAGCGGCGGGTGGCTGCCGGGTTCGATCGGGACCAACGTGCCGTAGGTCCGTTCCAGATAGGCCGGCAGCAAGCGGTCAAGGTCACCGACCACGATCAGCGTCATGTTGTTGGGCGCGTACCAATCCTGGCGGACTTTCTCCAGTTGCTCGCGGGTCAATTGATGGACTTCGGCACGCTCGGAGCATTTGAGTCCGAGCTCCACAGCCAGTTGCTTGCTGGCGGTGTGGCCCAGATCCTGACGATCCAGCCAGCGCTGCAAATGGGTGTAATGACCACCGTCTTCACGCTCGACCACTTGCTTGGCGGCGTTGATGGCATTGTCGTCGAACCGGGTTTGGGTCAGTAATGCCAAGAGCAAATCGAGGACTTTGCGCTGGTTTTTCGCCGGTGCTTCGATCACGAACGTGGTGTCGGCATTGCTGGTGAAGGCGTTCCATTCGCCACCCAGCGCTTGCATGCGTTCTTCGAGTCCGCCTTCACCGCTGGCGTCGATGCCGCTGAACAGCAGGTGTTCGAGCAGGTGCGGCAATTCTTTTTCCGCACAGCTAAAATCATCGATACCGACGCCGACCACCAGCCGGATCGCCACATGCCCGCGCTCCGTGCCGGGTTTGAGCAGCAGTTGCAAGCCGTTGCGCAGGGTGTAGCCCTCGACCTGAAAGCGATCCAGGGCAAACGAAGGGAATGAGCCGAGCAACAGACAGGCGAACAACAGACAACGCATAACGAGCTTCCATACGGCTAGCGTGAGTTCAACAGACTTCGGGCCACGGCGGACGTTCAGGGAGAATGCGTGATGTCAGTCAAATCGTCGACCACCAGCGCGCCGGTGTCGGAGGTTTCCAGCACCACGTAGGCGCTGCTGCAAAACAGTGAATTCAGACGCTTCATGTCGGCAATCAATTCCAGGTGCAACGAACTGGTCTCGATACTTTGCACGATCTTACGCTGCAAACGGCTGACATGAGCGTGGGCCAAACGCCGTTCCTGTGCGCGAAAGCGACGTTTCTCACGGACCAATTGCCGGGCGCTTTCGGGGTCGGCACTGAGGAACACCGACATTCCGAGGCGCAAGTTGGAGATCAGCTGAGTTTGCAGCCCGGCCAGTTCCTCCAGGCCCACTTCGGAAAACGAGCGACGCTGCGAGGTTTTCTGCTGCTGAACCTTGCGCAGCATGCGTTCGATCAAATCGCTGGCGAGTTTGAGGTTGATCGCCAGCTCGATGATTTCCGCCCAGCGCCGGCTGTCCTGATCACTGAGGTCCTCGCGGGGCATTTGCGCCAGATACAGCTTGATGGCGCTGTAGAGCGATTCCACATCGTCGGCCAGGCGACGCACTTCTTGTGTCACTGCGGTTTGCTTGCCGTTCAGCACATCGAGCATGGCCTCCAGCATGTTATCGATCAGGTCACCCATGCGCAGGGTTTCCCGAGCCGCGTTGGCCAGCGCCAAGCTCGGTGTAACGAGCGCCGTAGCGTCAAGGTGCCGGGGTTTGGCAGTGCCGTTGACCTGTGGCCGCTCCGGCAACACCCAGGCACAAAACCTGGCCATCGGCCCGACACTGGGCAGCAGGATCAGGCAGCGCGCGGTGTTGTAGAGCAGGTGGAAGCCGATAACCATTTCCTGGGGGCTGAAATCCAGGCTGTCGATCCAGTGCACCAACGGGTCGAGTACCGGAATGATCAGCACCAGGCCGATCAGTTTGTACAGCAGGCTGCCCAAGGCCACCTGGCGTCCGGCGGCGTTCTGCATGCTGGTGCTGAGGAACGCCAGAATGCCGCTGCCGATATTGGCGCCGATCACCAGGCCGATGGCCACCGGCAAGCTGATCACGCTGGCGCCGGCCAGGGTTGCGGTAAGCAGGACCGCCGCGAGGCTGGAGTAGGAAATCATCGCGAACAGCGCACCGACCAGGGCGTCGAGCAGGATATCGCCGGTCAGCGAGGCGAAAATCACCTTCACGCCTTGGGCGTGAGTGATCGGCGTGGCCGCCTCGACGATCAGTTGCAGGGCGAGAATGATCAAGCCCAAGCCAATCGCGACGCGGCCCATCTGGCCCAGTCGCGTCTGTTTGCGCGAGAGGAAGAAAATCACCCCGAGGAAGATCAGCAGCGGCGACAGCCACGACAGGTCGAAGGTCAGCACCCGCGCCATCAGCGCCGTACCGACATCGGCGCCGAGCATGGTTGCCAGCGCCGGGGTCAGCGCCATCAGGCCCTGACCGACAAAGGAAGTGACGAGCATGGCGGTGGCGTTGCTGCTCTGAACCATGGCGGTCACCACGATCCCGGAAATGAACGCCAGCCAGCGTTTGGACATGTTCTGGCCAATGACATGACGCAAGTTGGAACCGTAGACCCGCAGGATGCCGGTTCGGACGATGTGCGTGCCCCAGATCAGCAAGGCCACGGCAGAGAGCAAATTGAGCAGGGTGAGCATACAGGCCCCCTGTGGTGGTAACGCCCCAAAGGGGCAAGTTGACGGTGCCGCGCGACGTTCTACGTTTTGTACTTAAGCTGTAGTTGGCTAACGGGCTGGGCGCCAGCATCGCATAGCTAAAGAAGTGATTGAAACAAAACTGTCATGAAAAAGGATCAGCGAAAACCAATGTGGGAGCGGGCTTGCTCGCGAAAGCGGTGTATCAGCCAACAATGATGTCGACTGACACTCCGACTTCGCGAGCAAGCCCGCTCCCACAGGTTTTGCGTACATACCGCTTAAAGGATTACTGCCCCGGAATGTCCTTGCGCAGTTTCACCGGATCCTGCTGCTTGCGCTTTTTCGCGATCGCGGTGCGCATCTTGATGTTGATCGCTTCCACCGCCAGCGAGAACGCCATGGCGAAGTAGACGTAGCCTTTCGGTACGTGCACGTCCAGGGATTCGGCAATCAGAACGGTACCGACCACCAGCAGGAACGACAGCGCCAGCATCTTCAGCGACGGGTGCTTGTCGATGAACGCGCTGATGGTGCCCGCAGCCAGCATCATCACCAGAACGGCCACGACAATCGCCGCCACCATGACCGGTACATGGGACACCATGCCGACCGCAGTGATGACCGAGTCCAGCGAGAACACGATGTCGATGATCGCGATCTGGATGATGGTGTACAGGAAGTTGCCGCCCTTGCCCGAAGGTTCTTCGTTGCTTTCGTCTTCACCTTCCAGCGCGTGGTACATCTCTTGCGAGCTCTTCCACAGCAGGAACAGACCACCGAAGAACAGGATCAGGTCACGCCCGGAGATACCCTGGCCGAACACTTCGAACAGGTCGGCGGTAAGGCGCATGACCCAGGTGATCGACAGCAGCAACAGGATCCGCGTGATCATGGCCAGCGCCAGACCGAAAATCCGGGTGCGCTGCTGCATGTGCTTGGGCATGCGGCTGACCAGGATCGAAATCATGATGATGTTATCGATGCCCAGGACGATTTCCAGGGCGGTCAGGGTGAAGAAGGCAACCCAGATTTCAGGGTTGGTCAGCCATTCCATGTGTATTCCTTTGAGCGAGTGTTAAACCACAACGGGCCCGGGCTTCAAACAACAAAGCCTGGACCCGATGTGGTGAGTCTTGGGCTTATAGAGTGCTGAACAGCGGAAAAATCCCCATCAGCAACGCGGCGACCAGTATGCACATGCACACCAGCACTGCCCACTTCAGGGTGAAGCGCTGGTGATCACCAAAATCGATACCGGCCAGGGCCACCAACAGGTAGGTCGATGGTACGAGCGGGCTCAACAGGTGGACGGGCTGACCGACGATCGAGGCACGTGCCATTTCCACCGCGGTTATACCGTAGTGACTGGCGGCTTCGGCAAGTACCGGTAACACGCCGTAATAAAATGCATCGTTCGACATGAAGAACGTGAACGGCATGCTCACCAGCGCCGTGATCACCGCCAGGTACGGGCCGAGGAAATCCGGAATCACCGACAGCAGGCTTTTCGACATGGCATCGACCATGCCGGTGCCCGACAGGATACCGGTGAAGATGCCCGCGGCAAAGATCAGCCCGACCACTGCCAGCACGCTACCGGCGTGTGCCGCGACGCGATCCTTTTGCTGTTGCAGGCAAGGATAGTTGACGATCATCGCGATACTGAACGCCACCATGAACAGCACTGGCAGCGGCAACAGGCCGGCGATCAGGGTGCACATCAGGCCCAGGGTCAGGGCGCCGTTGAACCAGATCAACTTCGGACGACGGGCATCCGGGAACTGCGAGACGCTGATTTCGCTGTGGTCGATCTCATCGCCCACCAGATGCAGCTCACCCAGGCGCGCACGTTCACGTTTGCCGTAGAAGTAAGCGATGGCCAGGATCGCCACCACACCGGCCGCCATCGCTGGAATCATCGGTACGAAGATCGCCGAAGGGTCCACGTGCAACGCACTGGCGGCACGGGCGGTCGGGCCGCCCCATGGAGTCATGTTCATCACGCCACCGGCGAGGATGATCAGACCGGCCATGATCCGCGGGCTCATGCCGATGCGGCTGTAGAGCGGCAGCATGGCGGCCACGCAGATCATGTAAGTGGTCGCGCCGTCACCATCGAGGGAAACGACGAGCGCCAGTACGGCGGTGCCGACCGAAACTTTTAACGGGTCGCCCTTGACCATTTTCAGGATCTTGCGCACGGCCGGGTCGAACAGGCCGGAGTCGATCATCAGGGCGAAGTACAGAATCGCGAACATCAGCATCACGCCGGTCGGCGCGAGTTTGGTGATGCCTTCGAGCATCATCGGGCCGATTTTCGGGCCGAAGCCACCGAACAGGGCGAAGATGATTGGAATCAGGATCAGGGCGATCAGCGCAGACAGGCGCTTGGTCATGATCAGGAACATGAACGTGATGACCATGGCGAAGCCAAGGAAAGTCAGCATGGGAATACTCCAGGCGTAGCGCGGCTAGGGAATGAGCGGATCGGCGATCAGCGCAGAACGGGAAGCACGAGGCGTACGGGCGGAGTTGCAGCGAAGCGGCGGATAGAAGAGGACATCAGAATCACCATTGTTGTTGTTAAATGGGCTGTGCGAGCGATAAAACGCTGGCATTGGCCGACCGGTCTGTTGCCGGTAGTGGGGGCGATCCTAATCGGGGAAGCTTTCAGCCAGCTTTCGCCGATGAAAGCGTTGACCGGAAGTACGACCGGTCGTCGGACCGGGGCAGGGAGGGAAACCGAGTTGCGGCCATCGCGAGCAGGCTCACTCCCACATTGGTTTTGCGTACGACACCGATCCATTGTGGGAGCTAGCCTGCTAGCGATGGCGTCAGTCGATTCACAACAGGAGGAACCAGCATGGCCAATATCCATACAGGCGGTTGCCACTGCGGACAACTGCGCTATCAACTCAGCGGGCCGTTGCACGATATCGCCCACTGTCATTGCTCGATTTGCCGACGGGTCAGCGGCGGCATCGTGACCACCTGGATCACCGTGCCCGCATCGGCCTTTCAATGGCTGGCCGGAACACCGGCGCAGTACGACTCTTCATCGACCTGCACGCGATATTTCTGTGGCCACTGTGGGGCGCAACTGGCCTTGACCACTCACCTGAGCCCGGAAAGCATCGATGTAACCATCGCCACTCTCGATCATCCCGAGCTGGCGCCGGCCGAGCGGCACATCTGGACCGACAGCCGCTTGCCGTGGCTGCGCCTGGACGAGCATTTGCCCAGCGAGCCGGAAGAAACCATCTGATCAAAAAATAGACAGGTCCAGCGGGCGAATCGCGCCCATCCAGATCGCATGCTCGGTGTGGTCGAGCAGATCGTCGCCCGTGTCCGGATGCAGGAACACCACCAAACCCTTGCGGTTGAGCGCCAGCCACGGCAGTACTTCGCCAATCAGCTCCGGCCCGAACGCCAGTTGGCAACTCCAGTCCGGGTGCGGGCCGACCGGGCGCTCATGCACGCGGCCCATCTTCAGCGGGAACAATTGCGCCGCTTGCTCGCACAGGGCTCGCGCCTGATCGATGGTGCCGGCGTCGAAATACACATGGGCGTGATAGCCCTTGATCCGTTGCATTGAAATCCCTCTGAACCTGAGTCGAACCCTCACCGTTTGCGATGTGTCACACGCCATATAGGCAGTGAAGTACGGAGTCCAGCCATGAAAAACGCCGAAACCCCGGTGGTGAAAGTGGTGCTTTATGGTGCCATGAGTAGCCTGGGCAGCGCGCTGATGGCTGAAATGCTGCGGCGCCAGCATGAAGTGATCGCCATTCTCGATAACCTGACGGCACTCCCGCCGCGTCCGGGTTTGCGCACCAAGACCGGCGATCTGTTTGATGCGCAGCGAGTGAAGCAAAGCGTAGCGGGCAGTTCAGCAGTCATCTGTTTACTGGACGCACCAGGCCTGCCGTTCAACAGCGAATACGTGGAAAGATCCATCGTGCCGGGGCCGGTCGAACAGGTGCTGGCGGTGGATGCGCTGATCGACGGCATGCAGGCAGCCAACATCCGCCGACTGTTTCTGGTGGGGAATTTCGACGTGCTGGACGATCCGGAAACCGAGGACAGCCTGCAACGCCACGCCGCCGACGAAATCCGCGAAGCGCTGCAAAGCAGTGCCTTGCAGTGGACGCTGGTGAATGCTCCGCGCGGAGTGGCGGGTCTGACCATTGAGCACTTCAGCCAGGTCGCCGGCAATCTGGAACCGGGACTGGCCGAACCGCTCGAACGACTGGCCCGCACCGCTACGGGTATCGCCGATGAAATGCACCTGAATTTGCACATCGGCGAGCACGTCAATTTCATCGCGACAGACAGCTAAACCGCAATCGACGGCAACGCCAACCCGTTGAGCGATTGGGCACTGCTGGCCTGCTCGGCCATCAGCCAATCGACAAACTGCTGGATCAGCGCCCCACGTCGTTTACGCTGGGGCAACACCACGTAATAGCCCAACCGGGACATCACCGTTTCGCCGATCGGACGACACAACAAACCTTGCGCCAGCAAGTTATCCACAAGGTGCCGCCACCCAATGGCCACGCCCTGACCGCCAATTGCGGCTTGAATCAACAAGGTGTAATTGTCGAAGCGCAATTGTCCGGGGGCCGGAGGCGAGGTAATGCCCAACTCGCGAAACACGCCGCTCCAGTCGAACCAGTTACTGCTGTTTTCCCCGCGCAGGTGCAGCAGCGGAAACTCCAGCAACGATTGGGCAGGCAAGGGCAGGGCACGCTCGTTCAACAGTTGCGGACTGCACACCGGAAACACTTCTTCGCTGAAAAGCCAATGGCTTTCCCCCTGTTTGAAGCGCCCATCGCCGAACAACACCGCCACATCGATATCGGTACGCAGCATGTTATGGCTGCGCTCGCTGGTAACGAGGCTGACGTCGACCTGAGGATTGGCCGCGTGGAAGCGGTGCAGCCGTGGCATCAGCCAATAGGCGGCGAAGGCGAAATCGGTCGCCACTTGCAGCACTTCGTGTTGATACTGTGCACTTATCGCACTCAATCCTGAGTCGATTTGCTGCAAACCGAGTTGAACCTGCTCGAAAAGGATCATCCCGACTTCCGTCAACTCGATGCCGCGGTAAATTCGGTCGAACAGTCGAGTGGCGAGTTGTTCCTCCAACCGTTTGATCTGTTGGCTGATGGCCGGTTGCGTAGTACCCAGTTCAACCGCCGCTGCCGTGAAGCTGCGTTGTCGCGCCGCCGATTCGAAAGCGCGGAGCAAATCCAGAGACAGGTCACCGAGGGCGTCATACATAAGCTGTGCTTATCCTAGTCATTGCCGCGCATGGGCTTTACCGCAAAAGTTGTGGGTTCCATCCTCGATCCCAGCACTCTCGCATAAACATCCACTATGGAATGCCGCGATCACATGAAGCGCAAGAACATTCTTTTCATCATGGCCGATCAAATGGCCGCGCCAATGTTGCCGATCTACGGCCCATCGCCCATCAAACTACCGAATTTGAGCCGCCTCGCCGCACAAGGCGTAGTGTTCGACGCCGCTTACTGCAACAGCCCGTTGTGCGCGCCGTCGCGTTTTACCCTGGTCAGCGGACAACTGCCGAGCAAGATCGGCGCCTACGACAACGCGGCGGATTTCCCCGCCGATGTACCGACTTATGCACACTACCTGCGGCGTCTCGGCTACCGCACCGCGCTGTCGGGCAAGATGCATTTTTGCGGCCCGGACCAGTTGCATGGCTATGAGGAACGTCTGACCAGCGATATCTATCCGGCCGACTACGGTTGGGCGGTGAACTGGGATGAGCCGGATGTGCGTCCGACCTGGTATCACAACATGTCGTCGGTACTGCAAGCCGGGCCCTGCGTGCGCACCAATCAGCTGGATTTCGACGAAGAGGTGGTGTTCAAGGCCCAGCAATATCTGTTCGATCACATTCGCGAGGACGGCGATCAGCCGTTCTGCCTGACCGTTTCGATGACGCACCCACACGACCCGTACACGATTCCCAAAGCGTTCTGGGATCTGTACGACGATGCCGATATCCCATTGCCTGCAACGCCAAATCAACATGAACTCGATCCGCATTCCCAGCGTTTGCTCAAGGTCTACGATCTGTGGGACAAACCGCTGCCTGTGGATAAGATCCGCGATGCACGCCGCGCTTATTTCGGTGCTTGCAGCTATATCGACAGCAACGTCGGCAAACTCCTGCAAACACTCGAAGATACCGGGCTGATCGACGACACCATAATCGTCTTCTCCGGCGACCACGGTGACATGCTCGGCGAGCGTGGCCTCTGGTACAAAATGCACTGGTATGAAATGGCCGCGCGGGTGCCCCTGTTGATAAGTGCACCAGGGCAGTTCGGCGCTGGCCGAGTCAGCGCCTCGGTGTCCACCGCCGACCTGCTGCCGACCTTCGTTGAACTGGCGGGCGGCACTCTGGAACCAGGCTTGCCGCTCGACGGTCGATCGCTTGTGCCGCATCTTCAAGGGCATGGCGGGCACGACGAAGTATTTGGCGAGTACATGGCCGAAGGCACCATCAGCCCGCTGATGATGATTCGCCGAGGCGCCTACAAATTCATCTACAGCGAAGACGACCCTTGCCTACTCTTCGACGTACACAATGACCCGCGCGAACTGGAAGAACTCAGCCAGTCGCCACAACATCGTCAGCTTTTCGACGATTTTCTCGCCGAAGCGCGGGTTAAATGGAATATTCCGGCGATTCACCAACAGGTGCTCGCGAGTCAGAGGCGCCGACGTTTTGTCGCCGATGCCCTGACCATCGGCAAGCTGAAGAGCTGGGATCACCAGCCGCTGGTGGACGCCAGTCAGCAATACATGCGTAACCACATCGACCTCGACGATCTGGAGCGTAAAGCACGTTATCCACAACCCTGCCAAAACCAATAATGTTAAGGGGAAGTCCATGCAAAGGTTATCCACAGTACTGACGGTCGGGCTCTTGGCTCTGGGCAGTGCATCGGCTTTCGCCGATCAATGCGAGACGGTGAAAATGGCCGATCCGGGCTGGAGTGACATCGCCGCGACCAACGCCATCACCGGGTTTCTGTTGGACGGCATGGGCTACAAGGCCAAGGTCGACACCCTCGCGGTGCCGATCACCTTTGGCGGGCTCAAGGACGGCCAGGTTGACGTATTCCTGGGTAACTGGATGCCAGCGCAGCAGGGCTTCTACGATAAGTTCGTGGCCACCGGCGATGTCACGCAATTGGCGAAAAACCTCGACGGCACCGAATTCACCCTCGCTGTCCCGGACTACGTATGGGACGCGGGTGTGCATAACTTTGCCGACCTGAACAAATACGCCGACAAGTTCGATCACAAGATCTACGGCATCGGCTCCGGTGCGCCGGCGAATATTTCGCTGCAAGAGATCATCAAGAAAAACGATTTCGATATGGGCCAGTGGAAACTGGTCGAGTCCAGCGAACAGGCGATGCTGGCCGAAGTGTCCCGCGCAGTGAAGAAACAGAAATTCGTGACCTTCCTCGGCTGGACTCCGCACCCGATGAACGTGCAGCTGAAAATGCATTATTTGAAGGGCGGCGAGAAATATTTCGGCGACACCGGCAGCGTTCACACCCTGACTCGCAAAGGTTATGCACAGGCCTGCCCGAACGTTGGCAAGCTGCTGACCAACCTGAACTTCACCCAGGAGATGGAAAACAGCATCATGGCCGAGGTGGTGAACAAGAAAGTCAGCAATGCTGACGCCGCCAAAGCGTGGATCAAAGCCAACCCGGCGGTGCTGGATAAATGGCTGGATGGCGTGAAGACCGTGGATGGCAAGGATGCGTTGCCGGCTGTAAAAGCCAAGCTTTAAGAGCCTTTGTGGCGAGGGAGCTTGCTCCCGCTCGGCTGCGTAGCAGACGCAAACCCGGAAAACTCGGTAAGGCTGACAAACCGCGTTGACCGGATTGGGAGCGCTACGCGCTCCAGCGGGAGCAAGCTCCCTCGCCACAATGATCAACTTGTCCTGATACTCTTTCGTAAAACCCCCAACCGAGAGGACCCATGGCCTTCCCCAGCCGCCATTCACTCTTCCCCTTTCTTTCCTGGTTGCCCCGGCAAACCCGCGCCAGCGTCGGGCGTGACCTGATCGTCGGCCTCAGCGGTGCGATTCTCGCGTTGCCGCAATCCATTGCCTACGCACTGATCGCCGGTCTCCCACCGGAGTACGGTCTGTACGCGGCAATCATTCCGGTGCTGATCGCGTGCCTCTGGGGTTCATCGTGGCATTTGATCTGCGGTCCTACGGCGGCCATCTCCATTGTCCTGTATGCCAGTGTCAGTCCTCTGGCCGTTCCGGCGACGCAGGACTACGTCACCGTGATTCTGTTACTGACCTTCCTGGCCGGGATTTTCCAGTGGTTGTTGGGATTGCTGCGCTTTGGCGCGCTGGTGAATTTCGTTTCTCACTCGGTGGTGCTCGGTTTCACCCTCGGCGCGGCGGTGGTGATTGCCATCGGCCAACTACCCAACCTGCTGGGGCTCGACTTGCCCAGCCAGGCCACCGCGCTGGACAGTTTCATCACGCTGTTGCGCCACCTCGGCGAAGTGGACAAACCCTCGCTGGTGCTGGGGCTAGCGACTGTGGTGGTGGGCATAATCCTCAAACTGTGGCTACCGCGCTGGCCGACGCTGCTGATCACGCTGGTGCTGGGCGCATTGCTGGTCTGGCTCTGGCCATCGATGTTCGGCCATGTGCAGCTGGTCAGTGCTTTTACCGGAAAACTGCCACCCTTCAGTCCGCTGCCGCTCGACCTCGATCTGATCCTGCGTCTGCTGCCCAGTGCCGTGGCGGTGGGAATGCTTGGGTTGGTAACCAGCCTGTCGATTGCCCGCTCGATCTCTGCACGTTCGCAGCAATTACTCGACGCGAACCAGGAAGTTCGCGCCCAAGGCCTGTCGAATATCGTCGGTGCGTTTTTCTCCGGATCGCTGTCGGCAGGCTCCTTCACGCGTTCGGGCCTGAGTTACGAAGCGGGCGCATGTTCGCCACTGGCTGGGATTTTTTCGGCGCTGTGGGTGGCGCTGTTCGCGATTTTCGGCGCCAGCCTGATCGCGCACATCCCGATTCCGGCGATGGCCGGCAGCATTCTGTTGATCGCCTGGGGCCTGGTGGATCATCGCGGCATTCGCGCATTACTGCGGGTCAGCCGCGCCGAGTTCGTGGTCATGGCTCTGACATGTGTCGCCACGCTGCTGCTGGAATTGCAAACGGCGATCTACGCCGGGGTGTTGGCATCGCTGTTTTTCTACCTCAAGCGCACCTCGCAACCGCGGGTACAACATCTGCGCGACGGCGATGAAGACATCCTGCGAGTCGGCGGCTCGATCTTTTTCGGCGCCAGCCATTACCTGCAAGTACGCCTGCAACGCATGCACGGCGCGCGCGTGGTGATCGAGGCGCAGCAGATCAACTTCATCGACTATTCAGGCGTGGAGATGCTGCATCAGGAAGCACGGCGGTTGCTGCGCCAGGATCGTAGCTTGACCTTACGCCAGGCTCGGCCGCAGGTGGTGGATGAGTTGAGGAAGCTTGAAGGGGCAGAGAAATGCCCGATTCGGTTTGAGGATTGAACGAATTTGCTGGATTAAAAACTGAACCCTGTGGCGAGGGAGCTTGCTCCCGCTCAGGTGCGAAGCGCCTGCAAAGTATTCAGGTCTGCTGCGCAGCCCAGCGGGAGCGAGCTCCCTCGCCACAAATGCTATAAAGCCAATTGCCGGCGAAGTTCAGCCAGCACCGGCGCTGTATCCGGACGCACGCCGCGCCACAGGAAGAACGCTTCCGCCGCTTGCTCGGCGAGCATCCCCAACCCATCCATCGACACCGCCGCGCCGTGCTCGCTGGCCCAGCGGCAGAACGAGGTCGGTTCCTTGCCATACATCATGTCGTAGCAAACCGTTTTGCCCGGTTCGATCAGGCTGGCGGCAATCGGCGGCACATCGCCCGTCAGGCTCGCGGACGTCGCGTTGATGATCAGGTCCACCGACTCCTGCAACCAGTCGTAACCACTGGCCGACACCGGCCCCAGATCACAGAACAGTTCCGCCAGCAACTCGGCTTTGTCCACTGTACGGTTGGCGATGATCACCGACGCCGGTTGCTCGGCGAGCAACGGTTCCAGTGCACCGCGCACCGCGCCACCGGCGCCCAACAACAGGATGCGTTTGCCCTTGAGGCTGAACCCGGCGTTGACCGTCAGGTCCCGCACCAGTCCGGCGCCGTCGGTGTTGTCACCCAACAGAGTGCCATCGTCCAGTTTGCTCAGAGTGTTCACCGCGCCGGCTCGTTGCGCCCGCGCGGTCAGGTTGTTGGCCAGGCGATAGGCCTCTTCCTTGAACGGCACCGTCACATTCGCCCCACGACCCTCGAGGAAAAATGCCCGGGCACAGCCGGAAAAATCGTCGAGGGGCGCCAGCAAAGTGCTGTAGTCGAGTTTCTGTGCGGTCTGCTCGGCAAACAGGCGATGAATCAGCGGCGATTTGCTGTGGCCAATCGGGTTACCGAAAACGACATAACGGTCCATCAACATTCCTCTCAGGCTTCGGCCAACCAGTCGCGGTCTTGCAGGAAATACTCGGTCAGGCGCGCTTCTTCGCTGCCAGGTTCGGCTTTCCAGTCATAACCCCAGCGTACTTGCGGCGGCAGGGACATGAGGATCGACTCGGTACGCCCGCCCGATTGCAGGCCGAACAGGGTGCCGCGGTCATAGACCAGGTTGAATTCGACGTAGCGCCCGCGGCGATACTCCTGGAATTCCCGCTGCTTCGCGGTGAATGCGTCGTGCTTGCGCCGCTGCAGGATCGGCATGTAGGCGTCGATGTACGCATCACCGATGGCGCGCATGAAGGCGAAACTGGTGTCGAAGTCCCACTCGTTCAGGTCATCGAAAAACAGGCCGCCGATGCCCCGTGGCTCGTGGCGATGCTTGATGTGGAAGTAACTGTCGCACCAGGCTTTGTAACGCGAGTAGACATCCGGGCCGAACGGCGCGCACGCCTGCTCGGCGACGCGGTGCCAGTGAATGCAATCTTCTTCATTGCCGTAATAAGGCGTCAGGTCGAAGCCGCCGCCGAACCACCAGACCGGCTCTTCGCCTTCTTTTTCAGCGATGAAAAATCGCACGTTGGCGTGGGAAGTCGGCACATGCGGGTTGTGCGGGTGGATCACCAGCGACACGCCCAGGGCTTCGAAACCACGCCCGGCCAGTTCCGGCCGATGGGCACTGGCGGACGGTGGAAGACCGCTGCCGAAGACGTGGGAAAAGTTGACGCCGCCCTTTTCGATGACCGTACCGTTTTCGATCACGCGGGTGCGACCGCCACCGCCGGCAGGCCGGGTCCAGGCGTCTTCGACGAAGCGCGTGCCACCGTCTTCGGCTTCCAGCGCGGCACAGATTCGGTCTTGCAGGTCGAGCAGGTAGGCTTTTACGGCCTCGGTGCGGGTCGTCATGTCATCACCTTGAATCGGGCGAAGCTACGCGGCGTTATACAAGGCCGGCAGCAAATTGCTGCGTAGGATAACACTGCACCTTGTTCCGTCGCAGTTGACGAAGATCAAGCTTAGGAGTCCGATAGGGCGCTTCGCATTTACACAATCAGCAACGATCTCAGGAGAGTGCAGATGGCAAAGCGTATCCAGTTCCGTGCCCACGGCGGCCCCGAAGTGCTTGAGTATGTGGATTACCAACCCGCCGCGCCGGGTCCGAAGGAAGTCCGCGTGAGCAACAAGGCCATCGGCCTGAACTTCATCGACACCTACTACCGCAGCGGTCTCTATCCGCCACCGTCCTTGCCATCGGGCGTGGGTTCGGAAGGTGCAGGCGTGGTCGAAGCGGTCGGCAGCGATGTCACCCGCTTCAAGGTCGGTGATCGCGTGGCGTATGGCAGCGGTCCGCTGGGTGCCTACAGCGAGATTCATGTTTTGCCCGAAGCCAATCTGGTGAAACTGCCGGACGCCATCAGTTTCGAACAGGCTGCCGGCGTCATGCTCAAAGGCCTGACCGTGCAGTACCTGTTGCGTCAGACTTATGAACTCAAGGGTGGCGAAACCATTCTGTTCCACGCGGCTGCCGGCGGCGTAGGCTCCCTGGCCTGCCAATGGGCCAAGGCCTTGGGCGTGAAGTTGATCGGCACAGTGAGCTCAGCGGAGAAAGCCGCGCTGGCCAAAGCCAACGGTGCATGGGCGACCATCGACTACAGCCATGAAAACGTCGCACAACGCGTACTGGAACTGACTGACGGCAAAAAAGTCCCGGTGGTGTACGACGGAGTCGGCAAGGACACCTGGCTGACGTCACTCGATAGCGCTGCGCCGCGTGGACTGGTGGTGAGTTTCGGCAATGCGTCCGGTGCGGTAGACGGGGTGAACCTGGGGATTCTGGCGGGGAAGGGCTCGCTGTACGTCACCCGGCCGACCTTGGGAACCTACGCCAACAACGCCGAGAACCTGCAGCGCATGGCTGATGAATTGTTCGAGATGATCATCAGCGGCAAGGTGAAGGTGGATATCAGCCAGACGTTTTCACTGGCGGATGCGGCGAAGGCACAGACCGAGTTGTCGGCGCGGCGTACGACTGGTTCGGTGGTTTTGTTGCCCTGACTGACGCCATCGCTAGCAGGCTAGCTCCCACACAGGTTTTGTGATCGCCACAGATCCAATGTGGGAGCTAGCCTGCTAGCGATGGACGCGCCTCGGTCTTAATCCGGGCGCACAACGTGGCCGGTCGCCAGATCCCGAATCACACTCGGATTCTTGCGCCCGCCCAGCATCCCGCCGAGCACCATATCAACCTGACCACGGAAGTACTGCTCGACGCGAATCCGCGTACGCGCCGCCGGCCGGCCTTGCGGGTTGGCGGAAGTCGACACCAGTGGCCCGACCAGCGCGCACAATTCCCGCACTTGCGGATGATCACTGACCCGCAGCGCCACCGTTTCATGCACGCCGGTAATCCACTGCGGCAACAGGTTCTGATGCGGCACCAGCCAAGTGTTCGGCCCCGGCCAGGTGCTGGCCATGCGGTCCATCCACAGCTCAGGGAAATCTTCGAAGAGGAAGTCGAACTGGCGAATGTTGTCCGCGACCAGGATCAGGCCCTTATCCACAGACCGACCCTTGATCATCAGCAGCCGCTCGACTGCTTCTTCGTCCCACGGGTCGCAACCCAGACCCCAGACGGCTTCGGTTGGGTAGGCAAGCACCGCCCCTGCGCGAATGGCTCGTGCGGCTTGTTGCACACGCCAACTGTTGACCATGAAAAACTCTCCAGAATAAGGCTCTGCGCAGTTTACCGATCTTCCTTATAAAACCTAGCTCACCCGCGCAAACCAGCGCCCGTTTTCACACACGGCGCTGCCGTCCATTTCCAGTTCGGTCAGCGCCACCAGCACCTTGGGCAACGTCCAGCCGCTGGCATCGGCCAGGGCTTCGCTGGTGTGGGGCGCGGCGTGGAGCAACTTCAGCAAAGGATGACGCGTATTCACGTTGGGCGTTTCTGTGGATAACGACAGTTGTTGCCAGCCACGTAGCGCTTCGAGGATATGCTCGACAGTCTCCACCAGCACCGCACCGTCGCGGATCAACTGGTGGCAACCCTTGGCGCCAGGGTGATGGATCGACCCCGGAATCGCATACACCTCGCGCCCCTGTTCCGCCGCCAGCCTCGCGGTGATCAACGAACCGCTGGCGACACTGGCCTCGACCACCAGCACGCCCAGGGACAAACCACTGATGATGCGATTGCGTCGCGGGAAGTTGCTGGCGCTGGGGCCAGTGTCCAGCGGGAACTCCGAAAGCACCGCGCTGCCTGACGCGATCATGGCGTCCGCCAGTCGTCGATTGCGCTGTGGATAAAACTTTTCCAGCCCCGTGCCGAGCACGCCGATCGTTTGCCCGCCAACGTCCAGCGCCGCCTGATGCGCCGCGGCGTCGATGCCCAGCGCCAGACCGCTGGTGATGACAAAACCGGCACCGGCCAGACTGCGGGAAAAAGCAGCGGCGGTGTCCATGCCCGGCCTTGAAGCGCGGCGACTGCCGACCATCGCCAGCTGTGGTTTTTCCAGGATGCGCGGATCGCCCGCCACAAATAACATCGGCGGGGCATCGCTGATTTCTGCGAGCAGCGCCGGGTAGTCAGGCTGGTCCCACATCAATAAATGCTGGGCCGGACGCTCTAGCCAGGCCAATGCATGGCTCGCACCATCGCGAATTTCAGCGCAGCGCCTGGCATCGGAACATGCCAGCGGCAAACCCAGGGCACGCCAGGCACTGGCTGGTGCGCTGATGGCTTTGGACGCCGAGCCGAAGGCTTCCAGCAACTTCTTGAACCGCGCCGGGCCGAGTTCCGGCAAACGGTGCAAGCGTAAACGAGCTTCCAGTTCCGCAGGGGAAACCGGTGCAACAGTAGGCAGTGACATGGATCGTCCTTGATCGTTATAAGCACCCGTCCAAGCGGGAATAAGCTGTGGATAACTCTGTTGGTAACTTGTGAAGCAAGCTTACGGATTTCGCACCTTGTCCATCACCGCCAGCGAGCGCGAAGCGTTGAGCACCAGTCCGTAACTGAGCTTGTCGTAGGTACGGAAAACCATCAGCAGGCCGGCACGTTCATCCGGAACCTTCAGCGGCTGGCCAGTGATCCGGTCGCGCACGGTTTCGCCGGTCTTCATCACCACCAGCATATTGCCTTCGGCGAGGCCATCACGTTGCCCCTTGTTCAACGTGACCACGTCCATGGCTCCGATCTGCGTCACGCCGCGCGGTACATCGATGATCAGGCCATTGATTTCGCTGCGCGGTTCGCTGGGCGTGAACGTCGAATTGATCGAACGCTCTTCGCCGCTGAACAAACGGTCGCCGAGGCGCACTTCCTGGGTTGTGCGTTGCAAACTCAATGTGGCGACGTCGCCTTCGGTGGCAACGATCTCGCCGCCACCGATGTCATCGGCGTTGATCCCCAGAAACTCCCGGGTCTGCGGATCGGTGTAGACCTTGCCCTGGCGGAAGATGCCGTACACCGGTTGCGCCGGGTCGAAGTGACCGCGGGCGAAGACGCGATCACCGGTGCCGCTGAGCACCCGTTCGGCATCACCGGCCACGATGTAGGGCGCCTTGTCGAAATCCTCGGCCTTGTCGACGATGCGGTTGCTGAGCAGAAAGCTGTTGATCGACTTCAGCGCAATGCTCGGGATGGCCTCGGTTACCGGGCTGGTGCGCACCTGTGGCGACAGTTTTATGGTCGGAATATGTTCCTTGGGTGGCACTTGCCCGTGCGCCCAACCTGCCGAGGCCAGAAGGAGCAAGGCGAGTAGTGATTTCCTCATGCGGTGAATCCCTTTATTATGTACGTTCGCGTGAAACGCCAGAGCCGTCAGTGGCTCGCTCCCGGCTTGCTTATGAAGAGAAGGGAGCTACGTTTTACAAAGGTAGCCTGCATCTTCGGACCCGCCAGGCCACCGCCCCGACCTTACTTCACACGTGCAGTCATCAAGCTTATGGCCATTTTGAACATCCTCGAATTCCCTGACCCGCGCCTGCGCACTATCGCCAAACCGGTGGCCGTAGTGGACGACGAAGTGCGTCAGTTGGTCGACGACATGTTTGAAACAATGTATGAGGCACCGGGCATCGGCCTCGCCGCGACCCAGGTCAACGTGCACAAACGTATCGTCGTGATGGACCTTTCCGAAGACCGCACCGAGCCGCGAGTGTTCATCAACCCCGAGCTCGAACCGCTGACCGACGACATGGGCCAGTATCAGGAAGGCTGCCTTTCCGTGCCGGGCTTCTACGAAAACGTCGATCGCCCGCAACGGGTCAAGGTCAAGGCGCTGGACCGCGACGGCAAGCCTTACGAACTGATCGCCGAAGATTTGCTCGCGGTGTGCATCCAGCACGAATGCGACCACCTCAATGGCAAATTGTTCGTCGATTACCTGTCCACGCTCAAACGCGACCGCATCAAGAAGAAACTGGAAAAGCTTCATCGCCAGAACGCTTGATGCCCATCTTCAAAGGCTTGCTGCGGCAAGCCTTTTTCTTTTCAAGAGACTTCATGAATGACTGAGCCACTGCGCATTGTCTTTGCCGGCACCCCGGAATTCGCCGCCGAACACCTCAAGGCCCTGCTGAGCAGCCCTTACGAGATCGTCGCGGTCTACACCCAACCGGATCGTCCGGCCGGTCGCGGGCAAAAACTGATGCCGAGCCCGGTCAAGCAGTTGGCCCTGGAAAACAACATCCCGGTGCTGCAACCGCCAACCCTGCGCAACGAAGACGCTCAGGCTGAACTGGCAGCACTGAAGCCGGACTTGATGGTGGTGGTCGCCTACGGCCTGATCCTGCCGCAAGTGGTACTGGATATTCCGCGTCTGGGTTGCATCAACAGTCATGCTTCGCTGCTGCCGCGCTGGCGCGGTGCGGCGCCGATCCAGCGTGCCGTGGAAGCGGGCGACGCTGAAAGTGGCGTGACCGTGATGCGCATGGAAGCCGGCCTCGACACCGGGCCGATGCTGCTGAAAGTCACCACGCCGATCAGCGTCGAAGACACTGGCGGCAGCCTCCACGACCGTCTGGCCGAAATGGGTCCACCGGCCGTGGTTCAGGCGATTGCCGGCCTCGCTGCCGGGACGCTGGAAGGCGAAGTGCAGGACGACAGCCTCGCCACCTACGCGCACAAATTGAACAAGGAAGAAGCGCGCATCGACTGGACTCGCCCGGCTGTTGAGCTGGAGCGTCTGGTGCGCGCCTTCAACCCGTGGCCGATCACCCACAGCACGCTGAACGGCGAAGCCCTGAAAGTGCTGGCGGCGAACCTGGCCGAAGGCAAAGGCGCACCGGGTGAAATCCTCAGCGCCAGCAAGGACGGCCTGATCGTCGCTTGCTGCGAACAGGCGCTGTGCCTGACTCGCCTGCAATTGCCCGGCGGCAAGGCACTGAACTTCAGCGACCTGTTCAACAGCCGTCGTGAGAAATTCGCCACCGGGACCGTGCTCGGTCAAGCGGCGGACGCTCAATGAACCCGCGTCTGGCCGCCGCCAAGGCACTCGCCGCTGTCCTGAGCGGAAAAGCTTCGCTCAACAGCTCGCTGCCGACGCAACTGGACAAGGTCGAGGACCGTGATCGCGGTTTCACCCAGGATCTGGCGTTCGGCACCGCTCGCTGGCAGCCGCGTTTGTCGGCGCTGGCGGAGAAGCTGCTACAGAAACCATTCAAGGCTGCTGACGCCGATGTCGAGGCGCTACTGCTGGTCGGCCTCTACCAATTGCTCTACACCCGTGTCCCGGCCCATGCCGCCATCGGTGAAACCGTCGGTTGCGCCGACAAACTGAAAAAGCCTTGGGCCAAAGCCCTGCTCAACGCCGTGCTGCGTAACGCTCAGCGCGAAAGCGAAACGATTTTCGCCGAACTGGAACGCGATCCTGTGGTGCGCACCGCCCACCCGCGTTGGCTGCAAAAATCCCTTAAAGCTTTCTGGCCTGAACAGTGGGAAGCGATTTGCGCGGCGAACAATGCGCACCCGCCGATGATCCTGCGGGTCAATCGCCGCCATCACACCCGCGATGCTTATCTCGGCTTGCTGACCGACGCTGGCATCGCCGCCGCCCCGTGCGTGTACAGCCGCGACGGCATCGTCCTCGAAGCCGCCGCCGACGTACGCAGCCTGCCAGGCTTCGCCGAAGGCTGGATCAGCGTGCAGGACGAAGCTGCGCAACTGGCCGCCGATCTGCTCGATCTGGCACCGGGCCAACGGGTGCTCGACGCCTGCTGTGCGCCGGGCGGCAAGACTTGCCATATCCTCGAAGCCGAGCCTGGACTGGCCGGCGTCGTGGCGGTGGACCTCGAAGCCAAACGTCTGGTGCGGGTTCGCGAAAACCTCGAACGCCTCAAGCTCAGCGCTGAACTGATTGCCGCCGACGGCCGCGACACCCAAGCATGGTGGGATGGCAAACCGTTCCAGCGCATCCTGCTGGACGCGCCATGCTCGGCCACCGGCGTGATTCGCCGCCACCCGGACATCAAGTTGACCCGCCAACCCGACGACATCGCCGCACTGGCGGTTCTGCAAGGCGAACTGCTGGACGCCATGTGGATAACTCTCGAGGTGGGCGGCATTCTGCTCTACGCCACGTGCTCCACATTGCCGACCGAGAACACCGAAGTCATCGAAGCGTTCCTCGCCCGCACGCCGGGCGCCCGTGAACTGGACCTCGCCACGGCGGCCGGCATCAAGCAGCCCCATGGTCGCCAGTTGCTGGCCCAGGAAGGCGGACATGACGGGTTCTACTACGCCAAGCTGATCAAGATTGCCGCCGCGCGCGGTTAACCGGTTTAAGGGAGTGACTGGATGAAAATCATCATCCTCGGCGCAGGGCAGGTCGGCGGTTCGCTGGCGGAACACTTGGCAAGCGAGGCAAACGACATCACCGTGGTCGACACCGATGGCGAACGCCTGCGCGACCTCGGTGATCGGCTGGATATCCGCACCGTACAAGGTCGCGGTTCGTTTCCGACCGTGCTGCGCCAGGCCGGGGCCGATGACGCCGACATGCTGGTCGCCGTGACCAACAGCGACGAAACCAACATGGTCGCCTGCCAGGTCGCCCACACCTTGTTCCACACCCCGACCAAAATCGCCCGGGTTCGCGAAGCCGCGTACCTGACCCGCGAAGAGCAACTGTTCCAGAACGAAGCGATTCCGGTGGATGTGCTGATCAGCCCGGAACAAGTGGTGACCAACTACATCAAGCGCCTGATCCAGCATCCGGGCGCCTTGCAGGTGATTGACTTCGCCGAAGGCAAGGCGCAACTGGTGGCGGTGCGGGCTTATTACGGCGGGCCGTTGGTGGGCCAGCAGCTGCGGCAGCTACGCGAGCACATGCCGAACGTCGAAACCCGCGTGGCTGCGATTTTCCGTCGCGACCGGCCGATCCTGCCGCAAGGCGATACGGTGATCGAGGCCGACGACGAAGTATTTTTCATCGCCGCCAAAGCGAACATTCGCGCGGTGATGAGTGAAATGCGTCGTCTCGACGAGACCTACAAACGCATCGTCATTGCCGGTGGCGGGCAGATCGGTGAACGTCTGGCCGAGGCCATCGAAAGCCGTTACCAGGTGAAGATCATCGAGATGAACCCGGCACGTTGCCGCCATCTCTCGGACCACCTCGACAGCACCGTGGTGTTGCAGGGCAGCGCCTCGGATCGCGACCTGCTGCTGGAAGAGAACATTGCCGACGCCGATCTGTTCCTGGCCCTGACCAACGATGACGAAGCCAACATCATGTCGTCGCTGCTGGCCAAGCGCCTTGGCGCGAAGAAGGTGATGACCATCATCAACAACCCAGCCTACGTCGATCTGATCCAGGGCGGCGACATCGACATCGCCATCAGCCCGCAACTGGCGACCATCGGCACCTTGCTGGCCCACGTACGCCGTGGCGATATCGTCAGCGTGCACTCACTGCGCCGGGGCGCGGCAGAGGCCATCGAGGCCATTGCCCATGGCGATTCGAAATCCAGCAAGGTCATCGGCAAGGCCATCGAGAACATCGGCCTGCCGCCGGGCACCACCATTGGCGCGATCATTCGCGACGAAGAAGTGATCATCGCCCACGACGACACCGTGATCGAAACCGGCGACCATGTGATTTTGTTCCTTGTGGATAAAAAGCATATTCGCGATGTAGAGAAGCTGTTCCATGTGGGCTTGAGCTTCTTCTGATCCAAGGGCCTCATCGCGGGCAAGCCTTGCTCCTACAGGACTGGGTCGTACACCCAAGCGTCGAACGACTCGAAACTGTAGGAGCAAGGCTTGCCCGCGATAGCAATCTCGAGATTGCCCTATCACTTGAAGGAAAAATTGATGATCGAATCCCTGGAAAAAATGCTCGCCAAGGGTGTGGATAACTCATTGCTGCGCTTCGGCCTGGGCAAGGGTTATCTGGATCTGGGTGAAAACGCCAAGGCTGCCGAGCATTTCCAGCGCTGCGTCGAGATCGATCCGAAGTATTCGGCGGCCTGGAAACTACTGGGCAAGGCCCATCTGTCGCTGGCCGATCATGCAGCCGCGCGCCTGGCCTGGGAGCAAGGTCTGGAAGCCGCCCGCAACCATGGCGACAAGCAGGCAGAGAAGGAAATGACGGTGTTTCTGAAAAAGCTCGATCGCGCTGATCAGATATAACGCAAACCGATACCCTCGGCATCCACCTGCACCACTTCCATACGCACTCGCGGCGCGCCTGTGGGTAAGTCTTGAACCTGGCCGTAGACCACCGCGCCTCTCGGCAAGGCAGACAGTGCCGGATGCTTGACGTAGACACCCGTGGTCGAAAGATTGCGCGTCTGGCCCAGGCATTCGCCAAGGCTTTCATGCGTAATCTTGATGCGAAATGATTTTCGATGTTCGGACATCTATTGCGCCCTTGAATGAACGGTTGTGGATAACCTCGATTCAAGGTTATCCACAGATCATGCCAACCAACTCAATACCAGCGTTCTTCACCCGGTGGACGCTTCTTGAAGCGCTTCATGCTCCACATGTACTGGCTCGGATAAGCCCGCACATAGCGCTCGACCACTTTACTCATGGCTGCACAGGATTCGGCGGTGTCGGTGCTGTACATGGCTTCGGGTGCAGCTTCCAGGATCACTTTGTAGCCAGAACCGTCCGGCAGGCGCAGCGCATGCAGGAACACACCGACCGCTTTGCCGCCGGCGAGCATGTTCGGCACGAACTTGCTGGTCAGCGCTTGGGTGGCGAAGAACGGCACGAAGATCCCGGCGGATTCGGCCGGTTCCGGGTCAGCGGGAATGCCCACTGCACCACCTTTGCGCACTTCCTTGATGACGCTGAGGATGCCTTCCTTGGTGGACGCGGCCACTTTGTTGCCAAGCTGAACCCGCTGCTTTTGCAGCAACTCATCCACCGCCTTCAATTTTGGCGGGCGGTAGAAAATGATCGGTTTGCACTGGCTGCAATAGAAGTGGTTGAGCACTTCCCAGTTGCCCAGGTGGCTGGTGATGCCGACCACGCCTTTGCCGGAGGCGAGGGCGTCTTTCAATACATCGAGGCCTTCGACTTCGCGCACCAGATCGATGGAGCGCTGGGCCGGCCAGATCCAGGCGCAGGCGCTTTCGGTCAGGGACTTGCCAATGTCCTTCAGACTCTGGCCTACCAGACGTTCGCGCTCGGCAGGGTCCATGTCCGGAAAGCATTTGGACAGATTGATCCGCACCACGTCGCGGGAACGGTTGGGGAATTTCCACATCATCCAGCCAATCGCCGAGCCCACGGCCTGCACCGCTCGCCACGGGAGCAGGGCAAACAGCCGCAGAGCGCCTACCAGCAAGGCGCCTTTAAACTTATCCACAGGTCACTCCTGATCTTGTGCTGTGCGTGAACCGGCCATTCTAACCGCCGTTCGCCAGCTGCGCGTAGCGGTCGCAATCCCGGGTGTGGTCCATGACCATGCCCGAAGCCTGCATCAGCGCGTAGCAAATGGTCGGGCCGACGAAAGTGAAGCCGGCCTCTTTCAAACCTTTGCTCATCTCCACGGCGGTCGGCGTGACGGCCGGGACTTCGCTGCGATCCTTGAAATGATTTATCACGGGCGTACCGCCGACGAAGGACCAGAGAAACGCCACCGGGTCCTCCAGCGCCAGCCAGGCCTGGGCGTTGCGGCGGGCGGCGTTGAGCTTGAGGCGGTTGCGGATGATGCCCGGATCGAGCATCAATTCATCGATTTCCGCATCGCTCATCTGCGCCACGCGCTGCACGTCGAAGCCAAACATCACCTGACGATAATGCTCACGTTTGCGCAGCACAGTGATCCAGGAAAGGCCGGCCTGGAACCCTTCGAGCAAAAGCAACTCGAACAAACCCTGCGCATCGCGTAGCGGCGTGCCCCACTCCTGATCGTGATAAGCCATGTACAACGGATCTTCGGAACACCAAAAGCAGCGTGGCATAAGGCTCCAGGGGGCGTGCGCAGCAATGAATCGGGTATACTCCCGCTCTTTAAATCGCAGCCCAAGAAACAGGTGAATTTCGTGAGCCAGCCTACGCCAGCCGTGCGTACCTTCCAAGACTTGATCCTCGCCCTCCAGCAATACTGGGCCGAGCAAGGTTGTGTGGTACTTCAGCCCTACGATATGGAAGTAGGCGCCGGCACTTTCCACACTGCTACATTCCTGCGCGCCATTGGCCCGGAAACCTGGAACGCCGCCTACGTGCAACCAAGCCGTCGTCCAACTGACGGCCGCTACGGCGAAAACCCGAACCGCCTGCAGCATTACTACCAATTCCAGGTAGTGCTCAAGCCAAACCCGGACAACTTCCAGGAACTGTACCTGGGCTCCCTCAAGCATGTCGGCCTGGACCCGCTGGTCCACGACATCCGCTTCGTCGAAGACAACTGGGAATCGCCGACCCTCGGCGCCTGGGGTCTGGGCTGGGAAGTCTGGCTCAACGGCATGGAAGTGACGCAGTTCACCTACTTCCAGCAAGCGGGCGGCATCGAGTGCTACCCGGTGACCGGCGAGATCACCTACGGTCTTGAGCGTCTGGCCATGTACCTGCAAGGCGTGGACTCGGTCTACGACCTGGTCTGGGCTGACGGTCCGTTCGGCAAAGTGACCTACGGCGACGTGTTCCACCAGAACGAAGTGGAGCAGTCCACTTACAACTTCGAACACGCCAACGTCGAGAAGCTGTTCGAGCTGTTCGATTTCTATGAAAGCGAAGCCAAACGCCTGATCGAACTCGACCAGCCGCTGCCGTTGCCGAGCTACGAAATGGTGTTGAAGGCCTCCCACACCTTCAACCTGCTGGATGCGCGCCGGGCGATTTCCGTGACTGCGCGTCAGCAATACATCCTGCGTGTGCGCACCCTCGCGCGTTCCGTTGCGCAAGCCTACCTGCTGGCTCGCGCCAAGCTGGGCTTCCCGATGGCGACCCCGGACCTGCGTGACGAAGTACTGGCCAAGCTGGAGGCTGCACAATGAGTGCTCTGGATTTTCTGGTTGAACTGGGCACTGAAGAACTGCCACCCAAGGCCCTGAATACTCTGGCCGAGGCGTTCCTCGCCGGTATCGACAAGGGCCTGCAAGCTGCCGGCCTGAACTACGAGACCAAAACCGTGTATGCCGCGCCGCGCCGTCTGGCCGTGCTGATCACCTCGCTGGCCACCCAGCAGCCGGATCGCAGCATCAACCTCGATGGCCCGCCACGTCAGGCGGCATTCGATGCCGAAGGCAACCCGACCCAAGCGGCACTGGGCTTTGCCAAGAAATGCGGCGTCGACCTGAGCGAAATCGATCAGAGCGGCCCGAAACTGCGCTACAGCCAAAGCATCGCCGGCAAGCCGACCGCAAGCCTGCTGCCGACCATCGTCGAAGATTCGCTGAACGACCTGCCGATCCCGAAACGCATGCGTTGGGGCGCTCGCAAGGAAGAGTTCGTGCGTCCGACCCAGTGGCTGGTCATGCTGCTCGGTGACCAGGTCGTCGACTGCACCATCCTCGCCCAGAAGGCCGGTCGCGATTCCCGTGGTCACCGCTTCCATCATCCGGAAAACGTGCGCATCGGTTCGCCGTCGAGCTACCTGTCTGATCTGCGTGCCGCTTATGTACTGGCCGATGCCAACGAGCGTCGCGAAATCATCAGCAAGCGCACCGAAGAACTGGCGACCCGCCAGGAAGGCACCGCGATCGTGCCGCCGGCCCTGCTCGACGAAGTGACTGCGCTGGTCGAATGGCCAGTGCCGCTGGTGTGCTCGTTCGAGGAACGCTTCCTCGACGTGCCGCAAGAAGCCCTCATCACCACCATGCAGGACAACCAGAAGTACTTCTGCCTGCTGGATGCCGACGGCAAGTTGCTGCCACGTTTCATTACCGTGGCCAACATCGAAAGCAAAGACCCGCAGCAAATCATCGCCGGTAATGAGAAAGTGGTTCGCCCACGCCTGACCGACGCCGAGTTCTTCTTCAAGCAAGACAAGAAGCAGAAACTCGAAGACTTCAACCTGCGCCTGCAAAACGTGGTGTTCCAGGAAAAACTCGGCAGCGTCTACGACAAGGCCGAACGTGTTTCCAAACTGGCCGCCTACATCGCCGCGCGCATCGGCGGCAACGCTTCGTGGGCTGCTCGCGCTGGCCTGCTGTCCAAGTGCGACCTGGCGACCGAAATGGTCGGTGAGTTCCCGGAGATGCAAGGTGTCGCCGGTTACTATTACGCCCTCAACGATGGCGAGCCGGAAGACGTCGCACTGGCGCTGAACGAGCAGTACATGCCGCGCGGTGCCGGCGCTGAACTGCCGTCCACCCTGACCGGTGCGGCCGTGGCCATTGCCGACAAGCTCGACACCCTGGTCGGCATCTTCGGCATCGGCATGCTGCCAACCGGCAGCAAAGACCCGTACGCCCTGCGCCGTGCAGCACTTGGCGTGCTGCGCATCCTGATCGAGAAACAACTCGATCTGGACCTGAACGACGCCGTGGCTTTCGCCGTCGCTGCGTTCGGTGCCAAGGTCAAGGCTGCCGGCCTGAACGACTCGGTGCTGGAATTCATCTTCGACCGTCTGCGTGCCCGTTACGAAGACGAAGGCGTCGATGTGGCGACCTATCTGTCGGTACGTGCCCTGAAGCCGGGTTCAGCCCTGGACTTCGACCAGCGCGTGCAAGCGGTAGAAGCGTTCCGCAAGTTGCCGGAAGCCGCTGCCCTGGCCGCCGTGAACAAGCGTGTGTCGAACCTGCTGAGCAAGGTCGAAGGCTCGGTGCCTACGGTCGTGGAAGCCAAGTACTTCGACAATGCCAACGAGTTCTCCCTGTACTCGGCGATCCAGCAGGCAGACCAGGCCGTCCAGCCGATGGCTGCAGCACGTCAGTACAGCGAATCGCTGGCGCGCCTGGCCGCCCTGCGCGAGCCGGTGGATGCGTTCTTCGAAGCCGTGATGGTCAATGCGGAAGATGCCAAGGTCCGCGCCAACCGTTACGCCTTGCTGGCGCGTCTGCGTGGGCTGTTCCTCGGCGTCGCCGATATTTCGTTGCTGGGGTAAGACTGTTTGAAACTGCTGATTCTCGATCGGGACGGAGTGATCAATTACGACTCCGACGCTTACATCAAGTCGGTGGAGGAGTGGATTCCACTTCCCGGTTCGATCGAAGCCATCGCGCAGTTGAGCAAGGCCGGCTGGACGGTAGCGGTCGCTACCAACCAGTCGGGCATCGCTCGCGGTTATTACGACATCGCCACTCTGGACGCCATGCACGAGCGCCTGCGCTCACTGGTGGCAGAGCAGGGTGGTGCAGTCGGCCTGATCGTCTACTGCCCGCACGGGCCGGACGATGACTGCGATTGCCGCAAGCCAAAACCCGGGATGTTGAAAAACATCGCCGCTCATTACAACGTGTCGCTGACTAATCTATGGTTCGTCGGCGACAGTCTCGGTGACCTGGAAGCCGCCAAAGCCGTCGATTCTCAGCCAGTTTTGGTAAAGACCGGGAAAGGCGAAAAGACTTTGGGCAAGACCCTTCCGGTAGGCACATTGATTTTCGACGATCTGGCGGCGATTGCCGCAGAACTTATCCACAATTAGAGCTCTTTCGAAATCCTGACCAAGGAATGTTCGGGAGTGCGCTTGAACCGTAACGGTAAACGTCGCCATGTCGATACTGCAGGCCATCAGGACCTTTCTTTTTTACCTGCTGCTGGGCACCAGCTCCCTGCTGTGGTGCAGCCTGAGTTTTTTTATCGCGCCCTTTCTGCCGTTCAAGGCGCGTTATCGCTTCATCAACGTCTACTGGTGCCGTTGCGCCTTGTGGCTGAGCAAGGTGTTCCTCGGTATCCGCTACGAAGTGAAGGGCGCCGAGAATGTACCGGATCGGCCTTGCGTGATTCAGTCGAACCACCAAAGCACCTGGGAAACGTTCTTCCTCTCGGCGTACTTCGAGCCTTTGAGCCAGGTGCTCAAGCGCTCATTGCTGTTTGTACCGTTCTTTGGCTGGGCCATGGCCATGCTGCGACCGATCGCCATCGACCGCGACAACCCGAAAGCGGCACTCAAACATGTGGCAAAGAAGGGCGATGAACTGCTTAAAGACAACGTTTGGGTGCTGATTTTTCCTGAAGGCACGCGTGTTCCTTATGGCACTATCGGCAAGTTTTCCCGAGGCGGAACCGCATTGGCGGTCAATGCCGAGCTACCGGTCCTGCCGGTTGCACACAATGCCGGCAAGTTCTGGCCGAAAACCGGTTGGGCGAAAAAGCAGGGCGTCATCACCGTAATCATCGGTGCACCGATGTATGCCGAAGGTAGCGGACCGCGCGCAATCGCCGATCTGAACGATCGGGTCCAGGCCTGGAACGAGCAGATGCAACGGGAAATGGGCTCGCTGCCACCAGCGCCGCAATCGCCGGTTTCCAACGATCAGGTGGCTGTCTGAGATTCTGTGGATAACCTGTGTACCGTTTAGTGTAAAAACGGCGTAATTATTTCTTAACATTATGATTTACATAGATATTTCTTAAACTGATAAAAACCCTGAAAACGTGCATAAGTTTTTTTCGGGCGCAAAAAAACCGGTGGATATAGCCGGTTTTTTTATGCCCGTGATCACGCTGTTTCACTCTAGTAACAACGGGAAGTACAAACTGAAACACGTGCCTTTTCCCACCACGCTCCGGCACTCGATTCTTGCGCCATGGCGATCCATCACGGCCTTGACCATCGACAGCCCCAGACCCACGCCATCAATGCCTTGGGCCGAGGAAAAGCGCCGGTACTGAGTGAACAGCGCGGGTAATTCCTCTGCGGCGATGCCCTTGCCCTCATCGTTCAGTTCGCAGATCAGCCATCCCTCGCTGCACTTGATCTGCAAACGGACTCGAGTGCCCCTGGCGCTGTACTTGATCGCGTTCTCCAGCAGATTGAACAATGCCCGGGTCAGTAAGGCCTGATCTGCCAGGATCATGCTTTCCTGCGCTTGCTCATCAATCTGCTGAAGCAATTCGATCTGCTTCTGCTGGGCAATCGGCAATGCCTGATCCAATACGTCCAGCACCAACATCGCAAACAAACTCGGCTGGAACTCATATGCCTCGGACTCGGCTTTCGCCAGTTGGACGAAGCCATCGGTCAGGTCCAGCGCGCGACGTACTTGTCGTTCTATCTGGTCGAACAGTTGCGTATCGCCCCCCACTTGATGGCGATGCACATCGAGCAAGGCCAGAATCGCCGAATGCGGCGCCCGCAGGTCATGGGAAAGAAAGCGCAGTAAAACACCACGTTGTTCTTCGGCGACGCGTTCGGCACTCAGATCAGTCAGGCTAAACAGCCAACCAATCGGCATCTCGCCATCCACTGGCAGCAATGCCGCGCGCTCCAAACGCAGGCTGCGCTCCTTCTGATCGCGAAACTCCAGCAGTGGCAGGGTGGATAACTGTGGGGCTGAATCGCCGGAAAAATGTGGATAACCGAGTTGCGCCAACTGATCAAGCACATCGGCACCGACCAGATCGCTGCCGAACAGCTCCCGTGCGTTGCGGTTGCCCAACAGAATACGGCCCCGTGGATCACTGATCAGAGTAGCGACCGGTAGGTATTCCAGACCATCGGCGATAAAACGTCGGGTGTCACGGGTGCGACTCAAGGCTTGCTCAAGGGCCATGATTTGTCCCTGCAAGTGGTCGGCGCCGGAAAACTGTGCACGGCGACGCTCGGGAAATACTTTCGGCTCGCTGTCCAGGCGCGCCAGTTCCCATCCGAAATAGGTCAAAACTACGCTCAGTCGTCGCCAGTTCCAGATCAAGTATCCAAACAGTATGCCCAGCACAGCGGGTGTGGGTGACCACCACCTTCGCGTCTCTGCCAGCCCGAAGCTGGTCAGTAACGCCGCAGCCATGCCCAGCAAGGTCACCCAAAGCGCCAGACGCGGACGCCATAGCAATAACCCAAGTACGAAAATCACCATCAGCACCGAAAGCGCTGCGCTCAGGCTTGGCGTTGCGTCGCGCAGGTTAATTTGCGTGCGATAGGACAACAGCGCGGTCAATGGCAGCAGCACCAGGCTTATCCACAGCCATTCGCGCACCAATTGCCGAAACAATCCCTGAACCTGACTCGGTTCGCGACTTTCGTGGGAACGCGGGCTATTCATGGAAAGGGCTGAGAAGGGTGAATGGTTTCATAGGCCACTGGTCTGAGGAGGACATGGATGAGAAGAATCATAGCGGACGTGACCAACGGCGAGCCGCTTGCTTTGACTCTCCCCTGCGAGTCGCTATTGTCTAGTCATAGTGGAATGCTCCCTGAACCCAAGGAATCACTGCACATGCGTGTTGCGATACTGGACGACGAACCGGCTGAATTGCGCCGGGTGGAACAGACTCTTCATCAGATGAGCCAGCCTGAGGAAGATGACTGGTCCCTGCACAGCTTTGAGAGGGGAGAGGACCTGTTGCGGGAGCTGCGCCGGAACACCTTCGACCTGTTGATCCTCGACTGGCAGCTGCCGGACCTCACCGGGATGGAACTCTTGCGCTGGACCCGCGAACACATGGAGGTCCCACCCCCAGCCATCATGCTCACCAGCCGCGATGGCGAAAACGACATCGTTCAGGCCTTGAATGCCGGAGCCGATGACTATGTCAGCAAACCCTTCCGTCCCAATGAGTTGAAAGCGCGTGTCGCTGCGGTGTTGCGCCGACACAGTCAACAACGCAGCGCAGCAACCGAAGTGCTGAGTTTCAACGACCTGGTGTTCGACGATGCCGAGCTCACCGTCAATCGCGCCGGCAGCCCCATCGTGATGACAGAACGGGAATACCGTCTTGCTCGCTGCCTGTTCACCAATCTGGGCCGGCCGTTGTCCCGCGAATATCTTTATCAACGGTTCTGGACTCATGAAGAGATGGTCTCTTCCCGTCCTCTGGATACCCACATCTACCGGTTACGCAATAAGCTGGGTTTGACCGCCGACCGTGGCTGGCAGTTGCTGACCATCTATGGATATGGGTATCGGTTGGAGAGTGTCGCTGCAACAATTGAATAGGGCTGTAGATTGTTAATCTATCGGCAATAAAAAAGGTTCTTCACGGATTACCGGGAAAGACGCTCTTGATCTTCATGAAAAAGAATTCGCTATCCCGGTAACCGTACGCCATCCGCTTGATGACCTTTATTCGATTGTTTATTCCTTCCAGTTGGCCCGTATGCATCGGCCAGCGAACCCGGCTCACGATGCCCCGCCAGTAAATCTTTAGCCGTTTAGCGAACTGGATCAAAGCAGGTATTTCGCTTTCATGTGCGTGGCGCAGCCATTGTTTCCAGGCTGATCTCCAGTCCCAGGCGGTGCTCGGCGTCCAGAGCGTTTTGAGTTCAGCCTTCATCAAATAGACCGTCATCAGCGATTGGTTGGCCGCCAACAGTTCCTGTAAATGGACCTGTTGCTCCGGCGTTTTCAGGTTCTGCGGATTGCGCAGCAACAGCCATCGCGATTGCTTGATGATCTTGCGAGCCGGCCTGTCATGACGCAGCCGATTGGCTTCATCGACGCGAACCCGATCGATCACTTCTCGGCCATACTTGGCCACGACATGGAAGAGGTCATAGACCACTCGCGCTTTTGGACAGTGCTGGCGAACCTCCAGGTCAAAAGCGGTGTTCATGTCCATCGCGACCGCTTCGATTCGGGCGCAACCCTCGGCCCCCAGCTCTTCGAAGAATGGCCTGACCGCCGCACGGCTGCGGCCTTCACCAATCCACAGCACGCGTCGGGTATCGGCGTCCAGCACCACGCTGGCGTAACGATGTCCTTTGAACAACGCAAACTCATCCATCACCAAACGTCGCGGTTGCGCCTTAGGCAGAGCGTTCAACATCGTTTGCAAGGCTCGACGCTCCAGCAACCTAACAGTGTCCCAATGTAGGCCGAACATCTGAGCCACGTGCAGGGTTGGAAGGCGTTCGCAGGCCTGAATGACCGCCTCGGCCAAGCGGCGCGTCATGCGAGCATAGCGATCCAGCCAACTGACGGCCTCCATGCGTTTGCCACAGTCACGACAGCCAACCCGCCTGAGCAAAACGTTGAGGCGCACGGCCCGGCCAAGGATGGGTAAATCACGAACGACGCGCTCGCAATACTCATGCGTAGTTGAACAGGGTTTTAGGCAGCCGCCGCAGGAAGGGAATCGGGTGGCATGGGGGATCAGATCGATTTGTAGTGCGTCGCCATCAGGCTTGATCGTGACGACAGAAAAGCCCTCCCAAAAAGGAAGGAAAGTATTAATATCGCGCATAAGAACGCCGGTTTGTTAGATGTGTTTGCTCGCACGAACATCATCAACCAAATCGGCGTTCTTGTTTCTGTGTTTCCCGGGATTCCGTGAAGAACCATAAAAAAGGCCAACGCATGACGTTGGCCTTTTCATTTTGGCGGGAGGCCTGAATCAGAAATCCAGGTTGGAAACCGCCAGGGCGTTGCTTTCGATGAAGTCACGGCGAGGTTCGACCGCATCACCCATCAGGGTGTTGAAGATCTGGTCTGCGCCAATGGCGTCTTCGATAGTCACTTTGAGCATCCGGCGCTGGCTTGGGTCCATGGTGGTTTCCCACAGCTGGTCCGGATTCATCTCACCCAGACCTTTGTATCGCTGGATGGTGTGACGCTTGGTGCTTTCAGCCATCAGCCATTCAAGGGCTTCCTTGAACTCGGTCACCGGCTTCTTGCGTTCGCCACGCTGGATGTACGCGCCCTCATCCAGCAAAGTGCTCAATTGAGCGCCCAACGACACAACAGTCTTGTAATCGTTGCTGCCGAAGAAGTCACGGTTGAAGGTGATGTAGTTCGACAGGCCGTGAGAGATCAGCTCGACTTCTGGCAGCCAGACGTTACGCTCACGGTCTTCGCGCAGGCTGGCCTTGTAAACCAGACCGGACTTCTCAACGGTGCGTAGACGTACTTCGAACTGAGCCATCCAATCCTGCATCGCTGCATGGTCGGACAGTTGCTCCATGCTCACCGCTGGCAGGTAGATGAAGTGCTCGGTCAGTTCCTGTGGGTACAGGCGTGACAGACGCTTGAGGGTCTTCATCACCAGACGGAAGTCATTCACCAGACGCTCAAGCGCTTCACCGGAGATGCCCGGAGCCTCTTCGTTCAGGTGCAGACTCGCATCTTCCAGGGCCGACTGCGTCATGTACTCTTCCATCGCGTCGTCGTCTTTAATGTATTGCTCTTGCTTGCCCTTCTTCACTTTGTACAGCGGCGGCTGGGCGATGTAGATGTAGCCGCGCTCGATCAGCTCCGGTAACTGGCGGAAAAAGAAGGTCAGCAGCAGGGTACGGATGTGTGAACCGTCGACGTCAGCATCGGTCATGATGATGATGTTGTGGTAACGCAGCTTGTCGATGTTGTACTCGTCGCGGCCGATGCCACAGCCCAGCGCGGTGATCAAAGTGCCCACTTCTTGCGAAGAGATCATCTTGTCGAAGCGCGCCTTCTCGACGTTCAGAATCTTGCCCTTCAACGGCAGGATAGCCTGGGTCCGGCGGTTGCGTCCCTGCTTGGCGGAGCCGCCAGCAGAGTCACCTTCCACGAGGTACAGTTCGGACAGGGCAGGGTCTTTTTCCTGGCAGTCAGCCAGTTTGCCCGGCAGGCCAGCGATATCCAGCGCGCCTTTACGGCGAGTCATCTCACGGGCCTTGCGCGCCGCTTCACGGGCACGGGCCGCGTCGATCATCTTGCCGACAACCAGCTTGGCTTCGTTCGGGTTTTCCAGCAGGAAGTCCGAGAAGTACTTACCCATTTCCTGTTCGACCGCGGTCTTCACTTCGGAAGAAACCAGCTTGTCTTTCGTCTGGGAGCTGAACTTGGGATCCGGCACTTTTACCGAAATGATCGCGGTCAGGCCTTCACGGGCGTCGTCACCGGTGGTCGCGACCTTGTGTTTCTTCGCCAGGCCTTCAGCTTCAATGTAGGTGTTCAAGTTACGCGTCAGGGCGGAACGGAAACCCACCAGGTGAGTACCACCATCGCGCTGCGGAATGTTGTTGGTGAAGCACAACAGGTTCTCGTTGAAGCTGTCGTTCCACTGCAGGGCGATTTCCACGCCGATGCCGTCTTCACGCTGAATGTTGAAGTGGAACACCTGGTTGACCGCAGTCTTGTTGGTATTCAGGTATTCAACGAACGCACGCAGGCCGCCTTCGTATTTGAACAACTCTTCCTTACCGCTGCGCTCATCCTTAAGGACGATGCCAACACCGGAGTTGAGGAAGGACAGTTCACGAATCCGCTTGGCCAGGATGTCCCAGCTGAAGTGGATGTTCTTGAACGTCTCGGCCGATGGCTTGAAGTGAATCTGGGTGCCGGTGGTTTCACTCTCACCAACGATTTTCATCGGTTCTTGTGGAACACCGTGGACGTAGGTCTGTTCCCAGATTTTGCCGCTACGGCGAACGGTCAGGACCAGTTCTTTTGACAGTGCGTTCACCACCGACACACCTACACCGTGCAGACCGCCGGATACTTTGTAGGAGTTATCGTCGAACTTACCGCCGGCGTGCAGCACGGTCATGATGACCTCGGCTGCCGAAACGCCTTCTTCTTTGTGCACGTCTACCGGGATGCCACGGCCGTTGTCGCGAACGGTGATGGATTCATCCGGGTGAATGATGATGCTGATGTCGTCGCAGTGGCCGGCGAGAGCTTCGTCGATCGAGTTATCGACCACTTCGAACACCATGTGGTGCAGACCGCTGCCATCGTCGGTGTCACCAATGTACATACCGGGACGTTTGCGTACGGCATCCAGGCCTTTCAGCACTTTAATGCTCGTTGAGTCGTACGTATTTTCTTCGCTCAATGCCTTCACTCCCGATGGTCGTGGGTCTGGGTGATACGGCCCTGTTCCACGTGGAACAGAGCGACTGGCGTTTCCGTCTGCCAGCCTTCCCTCAATAATTCGTGATCTACACAGGTGATAAACACCTGGCAGCGTAAGTCTTCCAGCAAGCGGCAAAGCGCACGGCGATGTTGCTCGTCCAGTTCGGACGGCAAGTCATCCACCAGATAAATACACTGACCGCGTCGGGCCTGGCTTACCAAGTGCCCCTGGGCAATCCTCAATGCGCAGACCACTAACTTCTGCTGCCCACGAGACAAGATATCCGCGGCATTGTGTGCGCCCAATCTGAGGCGCAAATCAGCACGTTGTGGCCCGGCCTGGGTATGACCCATTTGCTGATCCCGCTGAAGGGACCCGGCGAGCACAGCGCTCAACTCACGGTCTTTGTCCCAACCTCGGTAATAGCTGAGCGTTAAGCCCTCAAGCTCAACCAGTTCGCTCAAGGTCTGTTCAAAGACTGGCTTCAAGGCTTTGATATAAGCGCGGCGGTATTCATCGATTTCAGCGCTGGCCTGGCACAGTTCCCTGTCCCAAACCGCTTGCGAAACGGCGTCAAGTGTACCATGCCGCAGCCAAGAGTTTCTCTGGCGCAGGGCCTTCTGCAAGCGCTGCCATGTCGACATGAAGCGTGGTTCCACGTGGAACACACCCCAGTCGAGGAACTGCCGGCGAATTTTCGGCGCGCCCTCCAGCAAGCGAAAGCTGTCGGGGTTGATAAGCTGCAGTGGCAGGATTTCCGCTAACTGCGCGGCGCTACGGGCGTTTTGCCCGTCAATGCGGATTTGGAACTCCCCTTGACGGTCTCGCGAAATACCGAGTGCGCTGTGCCCACCCTCCGCCAACTCAACCTGGCCAAACACCGTGCATGCCAATTGCTCGTACTGAATGACCGGCAACAGGCGGGTGCTGCGAAACGAACGGGCAAGCCCCAGCAGATGGATGGCTTCCAGAACACTGGTTTTGCCGCTGCCGTTGGCGCCGTAAAGAATGTTAATTCGGGGGGAAGGGGAGAAGGTCACCGGGTGCAGATTGCGCACCGCGGTGACCGAGACGCGACTTAAGGACATCTAGCTTCTGCTGAGCATGATTACAGACGCATCGGCATGACAACGTAAGCCGAATCGTCGTTGTCGGACTCTTGCACCAGCGCACTGCTGTTGGAGTCGGACAGGATCAGGCGAACCTGCTCGGTGGTCATCACGCCCAGCACGTCGAGCAGGTAGCTCACGTTGAAGCCGATTTCCAGGGAGCCGCCGTTGTATTCAACACCCACTTCTTCTTCCGCTTCTTCCTGCTCCGGGTTGTTCGCCTGGATCTTCAGCTGACCATTGGCCAGTTGCAGGCGGATACCACGGTACTTCTCGTTGGATAGAATCGCAGTACGGCTGAAGGCTTCGCGCAACGCCTGACGGTCGCCGAGTACCAGCTTGTCACCGCCCTTCGGCAGAACGCGCTCGTAGTCCGGGAATTTGCCGTCTACCAGTTTCGAAGTGAAGGTGAATTCGCCGGTGGTGGCGCGGATATGGTGCTGACCCAGCACGATGCTGACGTTGCCATCCGGTTCGGTCAGCAGACGTGCCAGCTCGAGAATGCCTTTGCGCGGCACGATGACCTGGTGGCGATCCGGCTGACCGATATCGGCCTGCATGGAACACATCGCCAAGCGGTGACCGTCGGTGGCCACGGCACGGATGATCCCGGCAGAGACTTCCAGCAACATGCCGTTGAGGTAGTAACGCACGTCCTGCTGAGCCATGGCGAAGCTGGTGCGCTCGATCAAACGGCGCAACTTGCTTTGCTCGAGGCTGCAAGTCAGCGAGCCTGGGCCTTCTTCTACCGTCGGGAAATCATTGGCCGGCAGGGTCGACAGGGTGAAGCGGCTACGGCCAGCCTTCACGACGAGCTTTTGCTCATCGACCTTGATGTCGATCAGCGCATCGCCCGGCAAGCTTTTGCAGATGTCCATCAGTTTGCGCGCAGGCACAGTGATGGAACCCGGCTCGGCAGGCTCTTCGAGCTGAACACGACCGACCAGCTCGACTTCCAGGTCGGTACCGGTCAGCGACAATTGCTGGCCTTCGACAACCAGCAGCACGTTGGAGAGCACCGGCAAGGTCTGTCGGCGCTCGACGACGCCTGCGACCAGTTGCAGGGGTTTCAACAGGGCTTCGCGTTGAATGGTGAAATGCATGGTCTAGTCCCTTGCCTTAATAAGCTGCGCTGGTGTGCATCAAGTGGTCAGTGTACGCAGCAGGTTCTTGTAGTCCTCGCGGATGTCCGCGTCGGATTCCTTAAGTTCATTGATCTTGCGGCAGGCGTGCAAAACCGTCGTGTGGTCTCGTCCGCCAAACACGTCGCCGATTTCCGGCAAGCTGTGGTTGGTCAATTCCTTGGACAATGCCATGGCGACCTGACGCGGACGGGCGACCGAACGCGAACGGCGTTTGGACAGCAAATCGGAGATCTTGATCTTGTAGTACTCGGCGACGGTGCGCTGAATGTTATCCACAGAGACCAGTTTATCTTGCAGCGCCAACAGATCTTTCAGGGATTCGCGAATCAATTCGATGGTGATGTCGCGGCCCATGAAGTGCGAGTGGGCGATCACGCGTTTGAGCGCGCCTTCCAGTTCACGGACGTTGGAGCGAATGCGCTGGGCAATGAAGAACGCCGCGTCATGGGGCAGGTCGACTTTGGCCTGGTCGGCCTTCTTCATCAGGATCGCGACACGGGTCTCCAGCTCCGGCGGCTCGACGGCTACCGTCAGGCCCCAACCGAAGCGGGATTTCAGGCGCTCTTCGAGGCCTTCGATTTCTTTCGGATAGCGGTCACTGGTGAGAATGACTTGCTGGCCACCTTCAAGCAGGGCGTTGAAGGTGTGGAAAAACTCCTCCTGGGAACGTTCCTTGCGGGCGAAGAACTGAATGTCATCGATGAGCAAGGCGTCTACCGAACGGTAGAAACGCTTGAACTCGTTGATCGCGTTCAGCTGCAAGGCCTTGACCATGTCGGCCACAAAGCGCTCGGAATGCAGGTACACAACCTTGGCGTTCGGGTTCTTCTTTAATAGGTGGTTACCCACAGCATGCATCAAGTGGGTTTTACCCAGACCCACGCCACCATAAAGGAAGAGCGGGTTGTAACCGTGCTTCGGGTTGTCCGCCACTTGCCAGGCCGCCGCCCGGGCCAGTTGGTTGGACTTGCCCTCGACGAAGTTTTCGAACGTAAAGGTGCGGTTCAGATAGCTGGTGTGCTTGAGCGCGCCTTCTACCTGCACGGTGCGTTGTTCGGAGCGAACCGGAGCCTGTTGCGAGCTGGCGCCAGCCATAGGGTCGAAACTGTCTCGCGACGGCTCTTCTTCAATGACCTCTGCGACTTTTTGCGTTGCGCGCTTGCCGGGTGCGGCGACCGATGCTTGCGCCGGTGCACTGACCGGTGCCGAAGTTGCCTGAATCTGGGACGCAGCCGCAGCAGCGGCCAACGGAGCATTCGGCGCAGCACGCGGCGCTGAGCTGCGTTTGCTGCCTATTAATAAGGAAAGCGCTGGCGGCACCCCATTGCCATGTTCATCAAGCAATTCCAGGACGCGGCCCAGGTACTTCTCGTTGACCCAGTCCAGGACAAAACGATTGGGCGCGTAGACACGCAACTCGTCGCCTTCGGCTTCGACCTGTAGTGGACGGATCCAAGTGTTGAATTGTTGGGCAGGCAGCTCATCGCGCAAAAGCTCTACGCACTGCTGCCAAAGTTCCACTGACACGGATATCCCCTAAGTTGAAAGCCGGTGAGGCAAAAACAAGCGGCCATTGTAGCGACCAGACGCTGACTTATCCACACGTAGGTGGTTCATCGGCCAAGAAGAATCAACGTTTTATACGCAAAAAAGACGACCAATGGTCTGTGCATAAGCTCTGTGGATAACCGTGGCTAAGCTCATTGCACAACTGGGGGTGAAACTCGGTGGATAACCTGCCTGTGGATAAACCGACCTTTCACACACAGGTTTTCCGACAGCGCAGCACAGGCTTAACACGGTTTTCCACTGTAGTTGTCATTCTCTGTACATCACGTAATCAAAGGCCTAGATCTACTTATCCACAGAGGAGCGCGTCCCTAGCTTTTATAAGCTTTACAGAAAAGCTTTAAATACTTTCCTTCTTTATTTTTATATTTAGCGAATGACCGGTGCCCGGCCAAACCGTCCCGAGATCTATTTATAAGGAAACGTTGGTTGGAAATTGACCTAGAGGCTTGCTTTCTCTAGAATCCCCGGTCTCTTAAAACGGGGGCCATTCCGGCCCGTTGTGGACGAACCAGGTAACACGACAATGAAACGTACTTTCCAACCAAGCACTATCAAACGCGCTCGTACCCACGGTTTCCGTGCTCGCATGGCTACCAAGAACGGTCGTGCCGTTCTGTCGCGTCGTCGCGCCAAAGGTCGTGCGCGTCTGGCAGTTTGATAAGCCGGCACTGGAGGTGAGTCAGGACTTCAGTCGGGAAAAGCGTCTGCTTACCCCCCGGCATTTCAAGGCAGTCTTTGACTCCCCTACCGGCAAGGTTCCGGGGAAAAATCTCCTGCTCCTTGCGCGCAACAACGATCTTGATCACCCCCGTCTCGGGTTGGTTATCGGGAAAAAGAGCGTAAAGCTCTCCGTCGAGCGCAATCGCCTCAAACGTCTGATGCGCGAATCGTTTCGCCTGAACCAGGATTTACTGGTCGGCTGGGACATTGTTATCGTCGCGCGCAAAGGTTTGGGGGACGTAGAAAACCCCGAATTGATTCAGCATTTCGGCAAACTCTGGAAGCGTCTGGCACGCAGCACGCCGGTACCAGCAGTCAAAACCGAAACTGTAGGGGTAGACAGTCCTGATGCGTAAACTGGCACTCGTTCCGATCCAGTTTTACCGCTATGCCATTAGTCCCCTGATGGCCAGTCACTGTCGTTTCTACCCCAGTTGTTCCTGCTACGCGTTGGAAGCCATCGAAAATCATGGCCTTCTACGCGGTGGCTGGCTGACCTTTCGTCGTTTAGGTCGCTGTCATCCGTGGAATCCCGGTGGTTATGACCCGGTTCCACCTATCCCTACCTCCCGTTCTTCTTCGATGGCCGAGTAATCATGGATATCAAACGCACGATCCTGATCGTCGCCCTGGCAATCGTGTCCTACGTTATGGTTCTTAAATGGAACCAGGACTATGGCCAGGCTGCCTTGCCGACTCAGAATGTTGCTTCCAGTACGACCGCCCCGGGCCTCCCGGATACGGCAACTGGCAATAAAGCGTCCGTCAGTGACGACATTCCACACGCCGCAAACGATACCAGCGCACCTGCCGAAACTCCGGTAGCGGCGAGCACCGACCTCATCCAGATCAAAACGGATGTGCTCGATCTGGCCATCGATCCACAAGGTGGTGATGTCGCACAGCTGAAACTGCCGCTGTATCCACGTCGCCAAGACCATCCGGAAATTCCGTTCCAGTTGTTCGACAATGGCAACGAGCGCACTTATCTGGCTCAGAGTGGCTTGATCGGCACCAACGGCCCGGACGCAAGTCCTGCCGGTCGTCCGGTTTACTCCTCGGAGAAGAAGATTTATCAACTGGCTGACGGTCAGGACCAATTGGTCGTGGACCTGAAGTTCAGCAAGGACGGCGTCAACTACATCAAGCGTTTCACTCTGAAACGTGGTTTGTATGATGTAACCGTTTCCTACTTGATCGACAACCAGAGCGCTCAGCCCTGGTCCGGTGCGATGTTCGCGCAATTGAAGCGTGACGCCAGCTCCGATCCTTCTTCCAGCACGGCGACCGGCACCGCGACTTACCTGGGCGCCGCCTTGTGGACAAGTTCGGAGCCGTACAAGAAAGTGTCCATGAAGGACATGGACAAGGCCGCGCTGAAAGAAACCGTCACCGGTGGTTGGGTTGCCTGGCTGCAACACTACTTCGTGACCGCATGGATTCCGGAAAAGGGCGAAAACAATGTCGTCCAGACCCGTAAAGACAGCAAAGGCAATTACATCATCGGTTACACCGGTCCTTCGTTGACCGTTGCACCGGGTGCCAAGGCTGAAACCAGCGCGATTCTGTACGCCGGTCCGAAAAGCCAAGCTGTGCTGAAAGAGTTGTCCCCAGGTCTGGAACTGACTGTCGACTACGGCATTCTGTGGTTCATCGCTCAACCGATCTTCTGGTTGTTGCAACATATCCACGCCCTTGTGGGTAACTGGGGCTGGTCGATCATCTTCCTGACCATGCTGATCAAAGGGATCTTCTTCCCGCTGTCGGCTGCCAGCTACAAATCCATGGCGCGCATGCGTGCAGTGGCACCGAAACTGGCCGCGCTGAAAGAGCAACATGGCGACGACCGGCAGAAAATGTCGCAAGCCATGATGGAGCTGTACAAGAAAGAGAAGATCAATCCGCTGGGTGGTTGCTTGCCAATCCTCGTGCAGATGCCGGTTTTCCTGTCCTTGTACTGGGTTCTGCTGGAAAGCGTTGAAATGCGTCAAGCGCCGTTCATGCTGTGGATCACTGACCTGTCGATCAAGGATCCGTTCTTCATTCTGCCGATCATCATGGGCGCAACCATGTTCATCCAGCAGCAGCTGAACCCGACTCCTCCGGATCCGATGCAAGCGAAGGTCATGAAAATGATGCCAATCATCTTCACCTTCTTCTTCCTGTGGTTCCCGGCCGGTCTGGTGCTGTACTGGGTAGTGAACAACTGCCTGTCGATCGCACAACAGTGGTACATCACTCGTAAGATCGAAGCGGCTACCAAAGCAGCTGCCTGATTTACACTGTGGATAACCACTCAAAACGCCCCCTAGTGGGGCGTTTTGCTATCTGTCACTTTTGTATGGATACCGGTTTATGAGCGCTCCTCGTGAAACCATCGCCGCCGTCGCCACCGCTCAAGGTCGCGGCGGTGTCGGCATCGTTCGTATTTCCGGGCCGTTGGCCAGCGTTGCGGCCAAGGCCTTCAGTGGTCGCGAACTCAAGCCGCGTTTCGCTCACTACGGTCCGTTCCTCGGTGAAAACGACGAGGTGCTCGATCAGGGCATCGCATTGTATTTTCCCGGACCGAACTCCTTTACCGGCGAAGATGTATTGGAATTACAGGGTCATGGCGGCCCGATCGTCCTGGATATGTTGCTGCAACGTTGCCTTGGACTGGGTTGCCGTCTCGCCCGACCGGGTGAATTCAGTGAACGTGCATTCCTCAATGACAAGCTCGACCTCGCCCAGGCCGAAGCCATCGCCGACCTGATCGAAGCCAGTTCTGCACAGGCGGCCCGAAATGCACTGCGTTCCTTGCAAGGCGCATTTTCCACACGTGTGCATAACCTCACGGAGCAACTGATCGGTCTGCGGATTTATGTCGAAGCCGCAATCGACTTTCCGGAAGAAGAAATCGACTTCCTCGCTGATGGCCACGTGCTCAGCATGCTCGACAAGGTTCGTGATGAGTTATCCACTGTCATGCGCGAAGCCGGGCAGGGCGCTTTGTTGCGCGATGGCATGACGGTGGTGATTGCCGGCCGTCCGAATGCCGGCAAATCCAGTTTGCTCAATACGCTGGCCGGACGGGAAGCGGCGATTGTGACCGAGATTGCCGGCACAACTCGTGATGTCCTGCGCGAACATATCCACATTGACGGCATGCCACTGCACGTCGTCGACACCGCTGGCTTGCGTAACACCGATGATCATGTGGAAAAAATCGGAGTCGAGCGGGCGTTGAAAGCCATCGGCGAAGCGGATCGCGTACTGTTGGTTGTGGATGCCACCGCTCCTGAAGCGGCTGACCCGTTTGCTTTGTGGCCGGAATTCCTCGAAACCCGTCCAGATCCTGCCAAAGTCACGCTCATCCGCAACAAGGCAGACCTTACGGGTGAAGCCATTGCTCTGGAAGTCAGCGAGGATAGTCATGTCACCATCAGCCTGAGCGCGAAGTCTGGCGGCGTTGGTCTTGAGCTACTACGCGAACATCTGAAAGCCTGCATGGGTTATGAACAGACGTCCGAAAGCAGCTTCAGCGCACGCAGGCGTCACCTGGAAGCCTTGCGCCATGCCAGCGACTCCCTGGAACACGGCCGTGCCCAACTGACCCTGGCCGGAGCCGGCGAACTGTTGGCCGAGGATCTGCGACAGGCACAGCAATCGCTGGGGGAAATCACCGGTGCGTTCAGCTCCGATGACCTTTTGGGGCGAATCTTCTCCAGTTTCTGCATCGGTAAATAGTCCTTCCGCAGTTCCACAGACAGGCCGTTCGTGCCTGTCTGCCTCTTTCTTTCTGAAACCAGCACTCGAACGCCATGCGGATTCTGTCTGCCTGGCGTTTTTTTGTGTCCGGATTTTGTTCCCGTAGCGCTTTTCTGTGGATTAAGCCCTGTGAATAACTGTGGCTAAGGGCAGTTGATAACAGGGTCTTAAAACTGAACATAACTGCCTCTGTGGATAACCACCTCTTTCATCCACAGGCTTAAACCGGTTATCCAAGGGCCTCATTGGCACATGGTCACAGGGTTTTGAATCTCTGTACATATTGTAAATAAAGGCCTTCAGCGTTCTATCCACAGAAAGGTGCCTCAGTAGAAATAAACATAAAAACAAAGATTTAATAAATTTCTTTCTTTTTAATTTCTATAACCCCGACTTCTCCACAGCTGGTTAAATTTTGTGCAAAGGGTTCTTTAGGAAGGGCGAAGTCCCTATACTTGTCGACCAGGTCCAAAAACCTGAGCTCAAACTATTCCTGAATTACCTACTTAAGCAGGCACGAGGTGCGTGGTGGATTTCCCTTCCCGTTTTGAAGTGATCGTCATCGGCGGCGGTCATGCCGGTACCGAGGCAGCACTGGCCTCAGCACGTATGGGGGTCAAAACCCTGTTGCTGACGCATAACGTGGAAACCCTCGGTGCCATGAGTTGCAACCCTGCCATTGGCGGGATCGGCAAAAGCCACTTGGTCAAGGAAATCGATGCCCTTGGCGGTGCGATCGCCATCGCTACCGATAAAGGTGGTATCCAGTTTCGAGTATTGAACAGCCGCAAAGGCCCGGCCGTGCGAGCAACTCGCGCACAGGCAGACCGGGTTCTGTACAAGGCCGCTGTCCGCGAAATCCTGGAAAACCAGCCGAACCTGTGGATATTTCAACAAGCCGCTGACGATCTGATCGTTGAGCAGGAACAAGTCCGTGGTGTTGTCACGCAAATGGGTCTGCGTTTCCTCGCCGATTCCGTGGTGTTGACCACCGGCACGTTCCTCGGTGGACTTATCCACATTGGTTTGCAGAATTTTTCCGGCGGTCGCGCCGGTGATCCACCGTCGATCGCCCTGGCTCACCGCCTGCGTGAACTGCCGCTGCGCGTTGGTCGTCTGAAAACCGGTACGCCGCCGCGTATTGACGCCCGGTCTGTGGATTTCTCGGTGATGACCGAGCAAGCGGGCGATACGCCGATTCCGGTCATGTCGTTCATGGGCTCCAAGGAGCAGCATCCGAAGCAAGTCAGCTGCTGGATTACCCACACGAATGCGCGCACCCACGAAATCATTGCCGCCAACCTCGACCGTTCGCCGATGTATTCCGCTGCCGGTGAGATCGAAGGCATCGGCCCGCGTTACTGCCCGTCGATCGAAGACAAGATTCATCGCTTTGCCGACAAGGAAAGCCACCAGGTCTTCATCGAACCGGAAGGTTTGACGACTAACGAGCTGTACCCGAACGGGATATCCACAAGCTTGCCGTTCGACGTGCAATTGCAGATCGTGCAATCGATCCGCGGCATGGAGAACGCGCACATCGTGCGTCCGGGTTATGCGATCGAGTACGACTATTTCGATCCGCGCGACCTGAAATACAGCCTGGAAACCAAAGTCATCGGCGGTCTGTTCTTCGCCGGGCAAATCAACGGCACCACCGGTTACGAAGAGGCCGGCGCCCAGGGTTTGCTGGCCGGAACCAACGCTGCACTGCGTGCACAAGGCAAAGACGCCTGGTGTCCGCGCCGCGATGAAGCGTATATCGGGGTGTTGGTCGACGACCTGATTACTCTCGGTACCCAAGAGCCGTACCGGATGTTCACCTCCCGCGCTGAATACCGTTTGATCCTGCGCGAAGACAACGCCGACCTGCGCTTGACCGAGAAAGGTCGCGAACTGGGGCTGGTGGATGATGCGCGCTGGGAGGCTTTCTGCAAAAAACGCGAAAGCATCGAGCTGGAAGAACAGCGCCTGAAAAGCACCTGGGTCCGCCCGGGTACTGAGCAAGGCGATGCGATTTCAGAAAAATTTGGCACGCCGCTGACCCACGAATACAACCTGCTCAACCTCTTGAGCCGTCCGGAAATCGACTACGCTGGTCTGATCGCCGTGACTGGTGGGGGCGCAGAAGATCCACAGGTCGCCGAACAGGTCGAAATCAAGACCAAGTACGCCGGCTACATCGATCGTCAACAGGATGAAATCGCTCGTCTGCGCGCAAGTGAAGACACGAAGCTGCCTGTGGATATCGATTACACAAACATTTCCGGACTCTCCAAAGAGATCCAGAGCAAGCTCGGTGCGACCCGTCCAGAGACATTGGGCCAGGCGTCACGGATCCCGGGTGTTACTCCGGCAGCCATTTCGCTGTTGATGATTCATTTGAAAAAACGCGGCGCGGGCCGTCAGTTGGAGCAAAGCGCTTGAGTTCGTTGGTCACTTCGCAACACGCAGAAGAGTTATCCACAGGTGCCCGCCAGCTTGGTGTCACGCTGACTGAAACCCAGCACGCGCAGCTGCTGGGCTATCTGGCCCTGTTGATCAAATGGAACAAGGCTTACAACCTGACTGCGGTTCGTGATCCGGATGAAATGGTCTCGCGTCATTTGCTCGATAGTCTGAGCGTGATGTCTTTCATCGAAAATGGTCGTTGGCTGGATGTCGGCAGCGGCGGCGGCATGCCTGGCATCCCGCTGGCCATCCTGTTTCCTGAGTCGCAAGTGACCTGTCTGGACAGCAATGGCAAGAAAACCCGCTTCCTGACTCAGGTCAAACTCGAACTCAAACTGGATAACCTGCAAGTTATCCACAGTCGCGTCGAAGCGTTCCAGCCTGCGCAGCCGTTCAACGGGATTATCTCCCGGGCATTCAGCAGCATGGAAAACTTCACGAACTGGACTCGCCACCTCGGCGACACCGATACACGTTGGCTGGCAATGAAGGGCGTTCATCCCGCCGATGAGCTGGTAGCATTGCCGGCAGACTTCCACCTCGATAGCGAACACGCCCTGGCCGTACCCGGTTGCCAAGGCCAACGCCATCTGCTGATACTGCGCCGCACGGCATGATTGGGAACACAAGCAAGAATGGCTAAGGTATTCGCGATTGCGAACCAAAAGGGTGGTGTGGGCAAGACCACCACCTGCATCAACCTCGCAGCATCCCTCGTCGCCACCAAGCGTCGGGTGTTGTTGATCGATCTCGATCCACAGGGCAACGCCACCATGGGTAGCGGTGTGGATAAACACGGCCTGGAAAACTCGGTCTACGACCTGTTGATCGGTGAATGCGACCTGGCCCAGGCCATGCACTACTCCGAGCATGGTGGTTACCAGTTGTTGCCGGCCAACCGTGACCTGACGGCTGCGGAAGTGGTTCTGCTGGAAATGCAGATGAAGGAAAGCCGCCTGCGCAGTGCGCTGGCGCCGATTCGTGAAAACTACGATTACATTTTGATCGACTGCCCACCGTCGCTGTCGATGCTGACGTTGAACGCACTGGTTGCCGCCGACGGGGTAATTATCCCCATGCAGTGCGAGTACTTCGCGCTCGAAGGCTTGAGCGACCTTGTGGATAACATCAAGCGTATCGCTGAATTGCTGAACCCGAACCTCAAGATCGAAGGCTTGCTGCGTACGATGTACGATCCGCGCCTGAGCCTGATGAACGATGTCTCGGCCCAGCTCAAGGAACACTTCGGCGAGCAACTCTACGACACCGTCATTCCACGCAATATCCGCCTGGCCGAAGCGCCTAGCTACGGCATGCCGGCACTGGCGTACGACAAAGCATCGCGCGGCGCCGTTGCCTATCTGGCTCTGGCGGGCGAAATGGTTCGTCGTCAGCGCAAAAACTCACGCATCGCCGCTGCTCAGACAACTTAAGGAATCCCCATGGCCGTCAAGAAACGAGGTCTCGGACGTGGACTGGATGCACTGCTGAGTGGTCCGACCGTCAGCTCGCTGGAAGAACAGGCGGCGCAAGCCGATCACCGTGAGCTGCAACACTTGCCCCTGGACTTGCTCCAGCGCGGCAAATACCAGCCACGTCGCGATATGGATCCTCAGGCCCTCGAAGAGCTGGCACTGTCGATCAAGGCGCAAGGCGTGATGCAACCGATCGTGGTACGCCCGATTGGCGGTGGCCGCTTTGAAATCATTGCCGGTGAACGCCGCTGGCGCGCCAGTCAGCAGGCCGGGCAGGAAACCATTCCTGCGATGGTGCGCGATGTGCCGGATGAAACGGCCATTGCCATTGCGCTGATCGAGAACATCCAGCGCGAAGACCTCAACCCGATCGAAGAAGCGGTGGCCTTGCAGCGTCTGCAGCAGGAATTCCAGCTGACCCAGCAACAAGTGGCCGAAGCGGTGGGCAAATCCCGGGTGACCGTGGCCAACCTGCTGCGCCTGATCTCCTTGCCGGAAGTCATCAAGACCATGTTGTCCCACGGCGACCTGGAAATGGGTCATGCCCGTGCTTTGCTCGGTTTGCCGGACAATCAACAGGTTGAAGGGGCGCGACATGTTGTCGCACGCGGGCTGACCGTGCGCCAAACTGAGGCACTGGTTCGCCAGTGGTTGAGTGGCAAACCGGAGCCTGTCGAACCCGCAAAACCAGACCCGGATATCGCCCGCCTGGAACAGCGCCTGGCCGAGCGCCTAGGCTCTGCGGTGCAGATCCGCCACGGTAAGAAGGGAAAAGGGCAGTTGGTGATTGGCTACAACTCCCTGGATGAGCTTCAAGGCGTACTCGCACATATTCGCTGAAACATTTCCTCATGTAGCGCGCAGTCGGAAATCACTACCTGACAGTTGAATAGGGGCAGAACCGCCCCTATACTCTGCGCGCATTTTGTCGGCACAAATTATGCCAAGTTATTGAATTCTGGCAGCCGACCATTGGAGAGCAATAGTGATGGAAACCCGCACGCCAAACCGCTTGCCGTTCCATCGCCTGGCAGTTTTTCCGGTGTTGATGGCTCAATTCGTGGTCTTGCTCATTGCCGCTTTGGCGCTTTGGCAATGGCACGGAGTCGTTGCCGGATACTCGGGACTTTGCGGAGGCCTGATAGCCTTGCTGCCCAATGTGTATTTCGCTCACAGGGCATTTCGGTTTTCCGGCGCCCGAGCAGCCCAGTCCATCGTCCGGTCATTTTATGCCGGCGAGGCGGGGAAACTGATTTTGACGGCAGTGCTGTTTGCACTGGTGTTCGCAGGTGTGAAGCCATTGGCGCCGATTGCAGTATTCGGTGCCTTCGTGCTGACTCAGTCGGTCAGCTGGTTCGCTCCCCTGCTGATGAGAACAAGACTTTCGAGACCTTAGGGCGTTTGAGGCAACCATGGCAGAAACAACCGCTTCGGGCTATATCCAGCACCACTTGCAGAACCTGACCTTCGGTCAGCACCCTACCGGCGGCTGGGGCTTTGCCCACACCGCAGCAGAAGCCAAGGAAATGGGCTTCTGGGCTTTCCACGTCGATACCCTCGGCTGGTCGGTCGCATTGGGTCTGATCTTCGTTCTTCTTTTCCGCATGGCGGCAAAGAAGGCGACTTCCGGTCAGCCAGGTGCTTTGCAGAACTTCGTTGAAGTTTTGGTCGAATTCGTCGATGGCAGCGTGAAAGACAGCTTCCATGGCCGTAGCCCGGTGATTGCACCGCTGGCACTGACCATCTTCGTCTGGGTGTTCCTGATGAACGCCGTCGACCTGGTACCGGTCGACTGGATTCCTCAGCTGGCCATCCTGATCTCCGGCGATGCACACATTCCGTTCCGCGCCGTGTCGACTACCGACCCGAACGCTACCCTGGGCATGGCCCTGTCGGTATTCGCGCTGATCATTTTCTATAGCATCAAGGTCAAGGGCATCGGCGGCTTCATCGGCGAACTGACCCTGCACCCGTTCGGCAGCAAGAACATCTTCGTTCAGGCCCTGCTGATCCCGGTGAACTTCCTGCTGGAATTCGTGACCCTGATCGCCAAGCCGATCTCCCTAGCTCTGCGTCTGTTCGGCAACATGTATGCCGGCGAGCTGGTCTTCATTCTGATTGCTGTGATGTTCGGCAGCGGTCTGCTCTGGCTGAGCGGCCTGGGCGTAGTTCTGCAGTGGGCGTGGGCTGTGTTCCACATCCTGATCATCACCCTGCAGGCGTTCATCTTCATGATGCTGACCATCGTTTACCTGTCGATGGCGCACGAAGAAAACCATTAAGACCAGTCTCGACTAGTCTGATGTCCTTCCCGGTAAAACGGGAAGGGGCTCCTGACGGGGCATCTGAAACGATTTGTTTTACCGCTTTAAATTAAAAAAACCTAAACCATACGACGTAAAAGTCGGGAGGAAAGATGGAAACTGTAGTTGGTCTAACCGCTATCGCTGTTGCACTGTTGATCGGCCTGGGCGCACTGGGTACCGCAATTGGTTTCGGCCTGCTGGGCGGCAAGTTCCTGGAAGGCGCAGCGCGTCAGCCAGAAATGGTTCCAATGCTGCAAGTTAAAATGTTCATCGTTGCCGGTCTGCTCGACGCCGTAACCATGATCGGTGTTGGTATCGCTCTGTTCTTCACCTTTGCGAACCCGTTCGTTGGTCAGATCGCTGGCTAATTACTCGGATCTTCCGGGTAATTTGGTGTGATGGACAACGTAACTGCGAGGTGTTGGCGTGAACATTAATGCGACCCTGATTGGCCAGTCCGTTGCGTTCCTGATTTTTGTACTGTTCTGCATGAAGTTCGTATGGCCTCCGGTCATCGCGGCACTGCACGAACGTCAAAAGAAGATCGCTGATGGTCTGGACGCTGCCAGCCGTGCAGCTCGCGACCTGGAGTTGGCCCAAGAGAAAGCGGGTCAGCAACTGCGCGAAGCGAAAGCTCAGGCAGCTGAAATCATCGAGCAAGCCAAGAAACGCGGTAATCAGATTGTTGAAGAGGCTGTTGAAAAAGCCCGTATCGACGCTGACCGTGTGAAGGTTCAGGCTCAAGCCGAGATCGAACAGGAACTGAACAGTGTCAAAGACGCGCTGCGTGCCCAAGTGGGCTTGCTGGCAGTCGGCGGCGCCGAGAAGATCCTGGGTGCCACAATCGATCAAAACGCGCACGCAGAGCTGGTTAACCAACTGGCTGCTGAAATCTAAGCGAGGGCGATCATGGCAGAACTGACCACGTTGGCCCGACCTTACGCTAAGGCGGCCTTCGAGCACGCTCAGGCCCACCAGCAACTGGCCAATTGGTCAGCCATGCTCGGCCTGGCTGCAGCGGTGTCGGAAGACGACACCATGCAGCGCGTGCTCAAGGCCCCGCGACTGACGAGCGCAGAAAAGGCCGCCACGTTCATTGACGTGTGCGGCGACAAGTTTGATGCCAAGGCACAGAACTTCATTAACGTCGTTGCCGAAAACGACCGTCTCCCGCTGTTGCCGGAGATCGCCGCTCTGTTTGACCTGTACAAGGCCGAACAAGAGAAGTCGGTAGACGTAGAAGTGACCAGTGCTTTCGCATTGAACCAAGAACAGCAAGACAAACTCGCCAAGGTTCTCAGTGCACGACTCAACCGGGAAGTGCGCCTGCAAGTTGCGGAGGACGCTGCCCTTATTGGTGGTGTCGTCATCCGCGCCGGCGACCTGGTTATCGATGGCTCGATTCGCGGCAAAATCGCGAAACTTGCCGAAGCATTGAAATCTTGAGTTTGAAGGGGCAGCAGAGCAATGCAGCAACTCAATCCTTCCGAAATAAGTGAAATTATCAAGGGCCGCATCGACAAGCTCGATGTGACCTCCCAAGCCCGTAACGAAGGCACTGTCGTCAGCGTATCTGACGGTATCGTGCGGATTCACGGTCTGGCCGACGTAATGTACGGCGAGATGATCGAGTTTCCGGGCGGCGTCTTCGGTATGGCCCTCAACCTGGAGCAAGACTCCGTAGGTGCCGTTGTATTGGGCGCATACCAGTCTCTGGCTGAAGGCATGAGCGCCAAGTGCACCGGCCGCATCCTCGAAGTTCCGGTTGGTAAGGAACTGCTGGGTCGCGTAGTCGACGCACTGGGTAACCCTGTTGACGGCAAAGGTCCACTGGGCAACACCGAGACCGACGCGGTCGAGAAAGTTGCTCCAGGCGTGATCTGGCGTAAGTCGGTAGACCAGCCTGTACAGACTGGCTACAAGGCTGTCGATGCCATGATTCCTGTCGGCCGTGGCCAGCGTGAGCTGATCATCGGTGACCGTCAGATCGGTAAAACCGCTCTGGCGATCGACGCGATCATCAACCAGAAGAACAGCGGCATTTTCTGCGTCTACGTAGCAATCGGTCAGAAACAATCGACCATCGCCAACGTGGTTCGCAAGCTGGAAGAAAACGGCGCCCTGGCCAACACGATCATCGTGGCTGCCAGTGCTTCGGAATCTCCTGCGCTGCAATTCCTGGCACCGTACTCCGGTTGCACCATGGGTGAATTCTTCCGCGACCGCGGTGAAGACGCGCTGATCGTTTATGACGATCTGTCCAAGCAAGCAGTGGCTTACCGCCAGATTTCCCTGCTGCTGCGCCGTCCACCGGGCCGTGAAGCTTACCCAGGCGACGTGTTCTATCTCCACTCCCGTCTGCTGGAGCGCGCATCCCGCGTTTCGGAAGAATACGTAGAGAAGTTCACCAACGGCGCAGTGACCGGCAAAACCGGTTCCCTGACCGCACTGCCGATCATCGAAACCCAGGCTGGCGACGTTTCCGCGTTCGTTCCGACCAACGTGATTTCCATCACCGACGGTCAGATCTTCCTGGAATCGGCCATGTTCAACTCGGGCATCCGCCCTGCAGTGAACGCCGGCGTTTCGGTATCCCGTGTGGGTGGTGCCGCTCAGACCAAGATCATCAAGAAGCTGTCCGGTGGTATCCGTACCGCTCTGGCTCAGTACCGTGAACTGGCGGCATTCGCCCAGTTCGCTTCTGACCTGGACGAAGCGACCCGTAAGCAACTTGAGCATGGTCAGCGCGTTACCGAGCTGATGAAGCAGAAGCAATACGCACCAATGTCGATCGCTGACATGGCGCTGTCGCTGTATGCCGCTGAGCGTGGGTTCCTGACTGACGTTGAAATCGCCAAGATCGGCAGCTTCGAGCAAGCGCTGATTGCTTTCTTCAACCGCGATCACGCCGATTTGATGGCGAAGATCAACGTGAAAGGTGACTTCAATGACGAAATCGACGCTGGCATGAAAGCCGGTATCGAGAAGTTCAAGGCCACCCAAACCTGGTAAGCCGCAGCGGGAGCCGCAAGGCTCCCGCTTGCTAACCTGATAGGTGTTACATGGCAGGCGCAAAAGAGATTCGCAGTAAGATTGCGAGCATCAAAAGCACGCAAAAGATTACCAGCGCCATGGAAAAAGTGGCGGTCAGCAAAATGCGCAAGGCACAAATGCGCATGGCTGCTAGCCGTCCTTATGCGGAGCGTATCCGCCAGGTAATTGGGCATCTGGCCAACGCCAACCCGGAATACCGCCACCCGTTCATGATCGACCGTGAAATCAAGCGCGTCGGTTATGTCGTAGTGAGCAGTGACCGTGGTCTGTGCGGCGGCTTGAACACCAACCTGTTCAAGGCCCTGGTCAAGGACATGGCGGTAAACCGCGAAAACGGCGTCGAGATCGATCTGTGTGTCGTTGGTAGCAAGGGTGCGGCCTTTTTCCGCAACTTCGGCGGTAACGTCGTTGCAGCTATCAGCCACCTGGGTGAAGAGCCGTCGATCAATGATCTGATCGGCAGCGTCAAGGTGATGCTGGATGCCTACCTGGACGGCCGTATTGACCGCCTGTCCGTGGTGTCCAACAAGTTCATCAACACCATGACGCAACAGCCTACCGTGGAGCAATTGATTCCACTGGTGGCAACCCCGGATCAAGACCTCAAGCACCACTGGGACTATCTCTACGAACCGGATGCCAAGGAGCTGCTGGACGGCTTGATGGTCCGTTACGTGGAGTCGCAGGTCTACCAGGCGGTGGTCGAGAACAACGCGGCTGAACAAGCTGCGCGGATGATCGCGATGAAGAACGCTACCGACAACGCCGGTGATTTGATCAGCGATTTGCAGCTGGTCTACAACAAGGCGCGTCAGGCTGCGATCACCCAAGAGATCTCGGAAATCGTCGGCGGCGCTGCCGCGGTTTAACGGTTCAAATATTCAGAGGATCCAGCTATGAGTAGCGGACGTATCGTTCAAATCATCGGCGCCGTTATCGACGTGGAATTTCCACGCGACAGCGTACCGAGCATCTACAACGCGCTGACTGTACAAAGCGCGGCCGGGACCACCCTGGAAGTTCAGCAGCAGCTGGGCGACGGCGTGGTTCGTACCATTGCGATGGGTTCCACCGAAGGCTTGAAGCGCGGTCTGGACGTTGTCGACTCTGGCGCAGCCATCTCCGTACCGGTTGGTAAAGCAACTCTGGGCCGGATCATGGACGTTCTGGGCAACCCGATCGACGAAGCAGGTCCAATCGATACCGACGAGCGTTGGGGCATTCACCGTCCAGCGCCTTCGTTCGCTGAACAGGCAGGCGGCAACGACCTGCTGGAAACCGGCATCAAGGTTATCGACCTGGTTTGCCCGTTCGCCAAAGGCGGTAAGGTCGGTCTGTTCGGTGGTGCCGGTGTAGGCAAAACCGTAAACATGATGGAACTGATCCGTAACATCGCCATCGAGCACAGCGGTTATTCCGTGTTCGCCGGTGTGGGTGAGCGTACTCGTGAGGGTAACGACTTCTACCACGAGATGAAGGATTCCAACGTTCTGGACAAAGTGGCACTGGTTTACGGTCAGATGAACGAGCCGCCGGGTAACCGTCTGCGCGTAGCACTGACCGGCCTGACCATGGCCGAGAAGTTCCGTGACGAAGGTAACGACGTTCTGCTGTTCGTCGACAACATCTATCGTTACACCCTGGCCGGTACTGAAGTATCCGCACTGCTGGGCCGTATGCCTTCCGCAGTAGGTTACCAGCCGACCCTGGCTGAAGAGATGGGCGTTCTGCAAGAACGTATCACTTCGACCAAGGAAGGTTCGATCACTTCGATCCAAGCGGTATACGTACCTGCGGATGACTTGACCGACCCGTCGCCAGCGACCACCTTCGCCCACTTGGACGCCACCGTCGTTCTGTCCCGTGACATCGCTTCCCTGGGTATCTACCCAGCGGTCGATCCACTCGACTCGACTTCGCGCCAGCTGGACCCGAACGTAATCGGCCAGGACCACTACGACACCGCTCGCGGCGTTCAGTACGTTCTGCAGCGTTACAAAGAACTGAAGGACATCATTGCGATCCTGGGTATGGACGAGCTGTCGGAAGCCGACAAGCAGTTGGTAAACCGTGCTCGTAAGATCCAGCGTTTCTTGTCGCAGCCGTTCTTCGTGGCTGAAGTCTTCACCGGTGCTTCGGGTAAATACGTTTCCCTGAAAGACACCATTGCTGGCTTCAAAGGCATCCTCAACGGTGACTACGACCACCTGCCAGAACAAGCGTTCTACATGGTTGGCGGCATCGAAGAAGCGATCGAGAAAGCCAAGAAACTGTAATCCCGGCGCCCGGAAACGGGCGCTAATTTAGGTTGAGGCAATCAGATGGCTATGACAGTCCATTGCGATATCGTCAGCGCGGAAGGGGAAATCTTTTCCGGTCTGGTAGAGATGGTGATTGCGCACGGTGCACTGGGTGATCTTGGTATCGCTCTGGGTCACGCGCCGCTGATCACTAATCTCAAGCCGGGCCCGATCCGCCTGGTCAAGCAGGGCGGGGAAGAGGAGGTGTATTACATCTCCGGTGGTTTCCTCGAGGTTCAGCCGAACATGGTCAAGGTTCTTGCCGACACCGTGCAACGTGCTGCCGACCTGGACGAAGCCTCCGCTCAGGAAGCCGTTAAGGCTGCCGAGAAGGCCTTGCATGAGCGGGGCGCGGAATTCGATTACGGTTCTGCTGCCGCACGTCTGGCCGAGGCCGCAGCTCAGCTGCGCACCGTCCAGCAGATCCGCAAGAAGTTCGGCCACTAAGGTTGAGCTTGTTGTGTGATTGATTAAAAAGGGTAGCCTCGGCTACCCTTTTTTCTTTTCCGATATTCAACACGATGGTCGCAGCCGCTGACCACCCAGGATTGGTAGCCAGTCATGTCTCTTGAAATCGTTATTCTCGCTGCTGGCCAAGGCACGCGCATGCGTTCCGCTTTGCCGAAAGTACTGCACCCGATTGCCGGCAATTCGATGCTCGGCCATGTTATCCACAGCGCCCGACAACTTGATCCACAGCGCATCCACGTGGTGATCGGCCATGGTGCCGATGCTGTGCGTGAGCGTCTGGCCGCTGACGATCTGAATTTCGTCCTTCAGGACAAACAACTGGGGACCGGCCATGCCGTGGCCCAGGCTGTACCGTTCATCAAAGCCGACACCGTGCTGGTTCTTTACGGTGACGTGCCGTTGATCGAAGTTGAAACCCTGCAGCGCTTGCTCAAGCTGGTCGTGCCCGGGCAGATGGGTCTGCTTACCGTGGAGCTGGACGACGCAACCGGTTATGGCCGTATCGTTCGCGACACTGACGGCAAGGTCGCCGCCATCGTCGAGCACAAGGACGCGACCGAAGCTCAACGCGCCATAAACGAAGGCAACACCGGTATCCTCGCGGTCCCGGCCGATCGCCTGGCCGACTGGACGGGGCGTCTGTCGAACAACAACGTGCAGGGCGAGTACTACCTGACCGACGTGATCGAAATGGCGGTCAACGATGGTCTGGTGGTGGCCACCGAACAACCCCACGATGCGATGGAAGTGCAGGGCGCCAACGACCGCAAGCAGCTTTCCGAGCTTGAGCGTCACTACCAATTGCGTGCCGGTCGCCGCTTGATGGCTCAAGGCGTAACACTGCGCGACCCGGCGCGTTTCGATGTGCGCGGTGAAGTCTCCGTTGGCCGCGACGTGCTGATCGATATCAACGTGATCCTCGAAGGCAAAGTCGTCATTGAAGACGACGTGGTGATCGGCCCGAACTGTGTGATCAAGGACAGCACCTTGCGCAAAGGCGTGGTGATCAAGGCGAACAGCCATATCGAAGGCGCGATTCTCGGTGAGGGCAGCGATGCCGGTCCGTTCGCACGTTTGCGTCCAGGCACGGTGCTTGAAGCACGAGCGCATGTGGGTAACTTCGTCGAGCTAAAAAATGCTCACCTGGGTGAAGGCGCCAAGGCAGGTCACCTGACTTATCTAGGCGATGCCGAAGTTGGCGCACGCACCAACATCGGCGCCGGCACCATCACCTGCAACTACGATGGCGCCAACAAGTGGAAAACCGTGTTGGGTGAGGACGTGTTCATCGGCTCCAACAACTCGTTGGTGGCACCTGTGGATATCCTGGACGGTGCGACGACCGCGGCCGGCTCGACAATTACTTCGACTGTGGATAAAGCTCAGTTAGCAGTAGGACGTGCTCGTCAGAAGAACATCGACGGCTGGAAGCGGCCGGAGAAGATTAAAAAGGGCTGAGTTATCCACAGTTCATAAAATCAAAAGATCGCAGCCTTCGGCAGCTCCTACAGAGTGATCACAAATCCCATGTAGGAGCTGCCGGAGGCTGCGATCTTTTTCGGTTTATCCACAGATATTTTTTATCGCCCGCGCTTGACGAAGTTTCGCCAATAGGTTTTGATTGCTTCCGTTATCTTTCGAATCGAAACTTATCAGATCATGTCGAAGCGCAACACACCTCAACGTCGCCACAATATCCTTGCCTTGCTCAACGAGCAGGGTGAAGTCAGTGTGGATGAGTTGGCAAAGCGCTTCGAAACGTCGGAAGTTACGATTCGCAAGGATCTCGCGGCACTTGAAAGCAACGGTCTGTTGCTGCGTCGTTATGGTGGCGCGATCACCATGCCTCAAGAACTGGTGGCCGACCTCGGTCAACCGGTCTCCAAGTACAAGCAAGCCATCGCCCGTGCTGCAGTGACGCGTATCCGCGAACATGCGCGCATCATCATCGACAGTGGCAGTACCACCGCCTCGATGATCCCGGAACTCGGTCAACAACCGGGTCTGGTGGTGATGACCAACTCGCTGCATGTCGCCAACGCCCTCAGCGAACTGGAACACGAGCCGGTGCTGTTGATGACCGGTGGCACGTGGGACCCGCATTCCGAGTCCTTTCAGGGGCAGGTTGCCGAGCAGGTACTACGCTCTTACGACTTTGATCAATTGTTCATCGGTGCCGATGGCATCGATCTGGTTCGCGGTACAACCACTTTCAATGAATTGCTCGGGCTGAGCCGCGTCATGGCTGAAGTCGCCCGTGAAGTGGTCGTGATGGTGGAGGCCGACAAGATTGGCCGCAAGATTCCCAACCTGGAACTGCCCTGGAGCAGTGTCCATACCCTTATTACCGATGATCGCCTACCGCTTGAGGCTCGCGATCAGATTCAGGCCCGCGGCATCACGCTGATTTGCGCGGCCGTCAGTCAGGAGAAATAGCATGTGTGGAATTGTCGGCGCAGTTGCAGAACGTAATATCACTGCCATCCTGGTCGAAGGCCTGAAGCGTCTGGAATACCGTGGGTATGACAGCGCCGGCGTGGCGGTCTACACCAACGACGAGAAGCTCGAGCGCCTGCGTCGCCCGGGCAAGGTCAGCGAATTGGAGCAAGCACTGGCCGAAGAGGCGCTGGCCGGTCGTCTGGGCATCGCCCACACCCGCTGGGCGACTCACGGTGCACCGTGCGAGCGCAACGCGCACCCGCATTTTTCCGGTGACCTGGCGGTGGTGCACAACGGCATCATCGAAAACCACGAAGCTCTGCGCGAACAGCTCAAGGCTTTGGGTTACGTATTCACCTCGGATACCGACACCGAAGTCATCGCCCACTTGCTCAACCACAAACTCAAAGACCTGCGTGACCTGACCGTGGCCCTCAAGGCAACCGTTAAAGAACTGCACGGTGCTTACGGTTTGGCAGTGATCAGTGCGCAACAACCTGATCGCCTGGTTGCAGCCCGCAGCGGTAGTCCGCTGGTGATCGGCCTGGGCCTGGGGGAAAACTTCCTCGCGTCCGACCAACTGGCCCTGCGTCAGGTCACCGACCGCTTCATTTACCTGGAAGAAGGCGATATCGCCGAGATCCGTCGCGACAACGTGCAGATCTGGGACGTGAGCGGCCAAGCGGTTGAGCGCCAGACAGTGCAGTACAGCGACGGCGCCGAAGCAGCCGACAAAGGCGAATTCCGCCACTACATGCTCAAGGAAATCCACGAGCAACCGTCTGTGGTGCAACGCACCCTGGAAGGTCGCTTGAGCGAGAACCAGGTGCTGGTGCAAGCCTTCGGTCCACAGGCTTCCGAGTTGTTTGCCAAGGTGCGCAACGTGCAAATCGTCGCGTGCGGCACCAGCTATCACGCCGGTATGGTCGCCCGTTACTGGCTTGAAGAACTGGCCGGCATCCCGTGCCAGGTCGAAGTCGCCAGCGAGTTCCGCTATCGCAAAGTCGTGGTGCAGCCTGACACGCTGTTCGTCACCATTTCCCAGTCCGGCGAAACCGCCGACACGTTGGCCGCGCTGCGTAACGCCAAGGAGCTGGGCTTCCTCGCCAGCCTGGCGATCTGCAACGTTGGCATCAGTTCGCTGGTGCGTGAATCCGACCTGACCCTGCTGACCCAGGCCGGTCGTGAAATCGGCGTGGCTTCGACCAAAGCGTTCACCACGCAACTGGTTGGCCTGCTGTTGCTGACTCTGTCCCTGGGTCAGGTTCGCGGGACGTTGGCCGCTGGAGTCGAAGCTACATTGGTCGAAGAACTTCGTCGCCTGCCGACTCGCCTGGGTGAGGCGCTGGCGATGGATAGCACGGTGGAAAAAATCGCCGAGCTGTTTGCCGAGAAGAACCACACGCTGTTCCTCGGTCGTGGCGCGCAATTCCCGGTGGCGATGGAAGGAGCGCTCAAGCTCAAGGAAATCTCCTACATCCACGCCGAAGCCTATCCGGCCGGCGAACTGAAACACGGCCCGCTGGCGCTTGTGGATAACGACATGCCTGTGGTCACTGTGGCGCCAAACAACGAGCTGCTGGAGAAGCTGAAGTCCAACCTTCAGGAAGTCCGCGCCCGTGGTGGTCAGCTAGTCGTCTTCGCCGACGAGAAGGCCGGCATGACCAACGGTGAAGGCACGCATGTTGTGCAAATGCCGCACATCCACGACATCCTGTCGCCGATCCTCTACACCATCCCGCTGCAGTTGCTCTCATATTACGTGGCTGTGTTGAAAGGCACTGACGTCGACCAGCCGCGCAACCTGGCGAAATCGGTGACTGTGGAATAAGTTATCCACAGGTCGTTGAGTTGATGCTTCGAAAGTATTTCGAAACCGTCAGCTCAATGACTCGTGGCGGCTGGCGTCACCTCGACAGCTTAATGTTTTCACACCTGATAGGTAGGCTTACCTGTTGCAGTGAGTGTGTATGAAGCATTAGGTGATAATCGCGCTGAGGTCGGGCATTGTGAAATGCAACTCCGTTGTAAGAGGCGGAGTGGCGAGGCGCTTTAGTGCGCAAACGCTTCAGGGTATCTTTCGAGGTAGGCGTCGTTGAGATGCGTATCTTGGGAACGCATGAAAGTTTTGAAATCAGGCACCAGAAAAACCAGCAGAGACAGCAGCAGCACCATCAAACCCAAAACCGTGATTGTCATTGCGACTCCCAGACTGGCGATCAGGGTGTTCATCGTGAAGCTGCCCAAGGGGCTGGCCGCCGCAGACAGAAATGAAACCGTGGCGAAAATCCGGTTGCGATGGAGCTTTGGAGTCGCCAGTAATCTCACGGCGGAGGTTGGAATGTTGATCAACATCAAGCCTACACCGCCGCAGAAAAAGGCAGCAGGTACGATGATTGAAGATGAAACGGTGCCAACTACCACCAGATTGCATCCCAATAATGCAAACCCCGCAGAAACACACATGTCACGGGGAATCCGATCGGATAACCAGCCGATGATTTTGTAACTGCCCGCCAAAATGCCCAGCCCGAAGCAAGAATCCAGAAGACCGATGTAAGTGACCGGGTACTCGATGACATCCTTTACGTACAGTGGAATCAGTATGGTGAAGAACGGAAACAGGGCAAAGTTGATCAGCATTGCAATGATGGCCAGATAGAATTCGACCTTCACTCCGTAAATTACTTTGAAGCCGGAATAGATCATGCTGAAGCCGCTAGCCCCCGAGGCTTTTTCGTCTTGCACCGTGGCACCGATGTGATTCGGAATTGTCGCGATCAACACCCCGGCGATCAAAATCGCAAAGAAATCGGCGGCAAAGGCAAACGTGGTACCAAATCCGTATATCAAGCCGCTGGCCAGTGCGGGCCCAAGCAGAATGGAAAAGGATGACATCACGCTTTTGGTCCGAAAGGCCAAGGAGACTTTTTCGTCATCTGCAAATAAAGGAATGATCGACGCTTGAAGAGGGTCGCGCACTCCGACAATCGCACTGCTGATCATCATTAGAGCGCCCACCGCCCAAGGGTTGAACGACCCTGTAGCGGACAGCCCCACCATCAACAGCGCTGTCAGCAAACTGATCCCTGAGGCCAGCTTAATGATCAGTATTTTGTTGTATTTGTCCCCCAGCCATCCCAACAGAGGTTTGGCTAACACCTCCGTCGCAATGGAACAGGCAATCATGTTGGCAAAATAGAGCGCAGAGCCTGTTTCCTGCAACGCCCACCATGCCACCGCCAATTGGTTGCACCGTCCTCCCAGAACCATCAGCAAAAAGCTGAATTGTACTTTCAGCAAACGCCGGTCGAAACCGGCTCCCCACGCGTAACCTGAGTTTGCACTCATTGATGTACCTTTCATCCTGATAGGGCGAATGCGGAAGCAAGGACATTCAAGAAACCACAGGTGACTTTGATCGAGTTAGATCGCTAGATATCGCTCAATGCCACCTTCAAGGCTATAGAGTTCCCTTCTTGGCTGACGCTTCGAATTGTTAGCTACTGACGCCGTTTGTGCTGTAGACAACCAAGCGCCGGACCCAACATACAAGGCGCGGCCGTAGGCTGCGATGTTTAGATTTTAATGAGGACAAAGCCATGGACCGCTTCCAGGAAATGCAGGTCTTCGCTGCCGTCGCCCAAGACCAGGGTTTTTCTGCTGCGGCGCGGCGGTTGGGTTTGTCGGCGGCCAGCGTCACACGGGCGGTGGCGGCGTTGGAGAAGCGCATCGGCACGCAATTGCTCACCCGCACGACACGCAGTGTGCATTTGAGTGAGGCGGGTCAGCGTTATCTTGAAGATTGTCGGAGGATTCTTGCCGAGGTGCAGGAAGCCGAGGATTCGGCGGCGGGTAGTCACGCGCAGCCTCGTGGGCAACTGACGATCACCGCGCCAGTTTTGTTCGGTGAGTTGTTTGTCACACCGCTGATGGTGGATTTTCTGACTCAGTTTCCGGACGTCATGATCAATGCGCTGCTGGTTGACCGGGTGGTGAGCGTGGTGGAGGAGGGCGTTGATGTGGCGGTACGCATTGGCGATCTGCCCGATAGTAACCAGCATGCGATCCGTGTGGGTGAAGTGCGGCGAGTCATCGTTGCGTCACCGCAGTTTCTGGCTGCCAATGGTCGACCGACACATCCGCAAGACCTGGCTCAGGCACCGATCATTGCGACGTCGTCGATCGGTCAGCAAAGAAGTTGGCTGTTCCTCGAAGGTGACGAGCCACTGAGTGTGCGCACTGAGCCGCGTCTGGTGGTGACGGCGAATCAAGCCGCGATTACCGCAGCGGCGCTTGGTCTGGGTTACACCCGAGTCTTGTCCTATCAGGTTGCGAGCAAGATTGCGACCGGGGCGCTGGAAATCGTTCTGGCTGAATTCGAAGTTCCGCCCCTGCCAATCCACGTGGTTTACCAGGGCGGGCGCAAGGCACCGGCGAGGGTCCGCAGTTTTGTCGACTTTACGGTGAAGGCGCTCCGGGAGCATCCGGCCTTGCAGGGCTGATGGGCTGTTTCACTGGATGAAATAATGGATTGCGTTTGCTGGTTATTCTGTTGTTTCCGTGACTGGTAGAAGATGTCTGCCATCGGTGCTGATCTCTCCTGAACAGCGCCACTCACTCGCGGAGTCGTCCATGCAAGCCATCAAGCTCTACAACTTCCCAAAATCCGGCCACGCTCACCGTGTGGAACTGATGCTGTCGCTGCTGCAACTGCCGACCCAGTTGATCTTCGTTGACCTCGCCAAGGGCGAACACAAGCAGCCTGAATTCCTGGCGCTCAATGCGTTTGGTCAAGTGCCGGTGCTGGACGATCAGGGTGTAGTGTTGGCTGATTCCAATGCGATCCTGGTTTATCTGGCACAAAAATATGGCAACGGGCGCTGGTTGCCTGCCGATCCGGTTGGCGCTGCAAAGGTGCAACGCTGGTTGTCCGCCGCCGCGGGGCCCATCGCTTTTGGCCCTGCCCGGGCAAGGTTGATCACGGTGTTCGGTGCGCCTTACAACGCTGACGAAGTGATCCCTTACGCCCACACCGTGCTCAAAGTGATCGATAAGAAATTGGCCAGCACGCTGTTCTTGGCCGGCAGCGAGCCGACCATTGCCGACGTGGCTGCCTACAGCTATATCGCCCATGCACCGGAAGGCAACGTGTCGCTCGACGACTACGCCAACATCCGCGCCTGGTTGGCACGCGTCGAAGCCTTGCCCGGTTTTGTCGGCATGCCGCGCACTGTCGCCGGCTTGCAAAAAACTGCCTGACGTTTGTGGCCCGACTTTGTCGGGCCCTTCACGCTGTGCCGTTGGCGCAGGGGAGAAGCGGTAATGGAACGTTCACCGTGGCATGCAGGCGAGATCCAATTGCAGGCTCATGTCGGAGTCAGCGAGCGAATGGAGGTGCTCGGTCGCAGGGTGATTCGCGATCACATGCCGGACCAGCACCGCACGTTCTATGCGCAACTGCCGTTCATGTTGTACGGCGCCGTGGATGCGGACGGAAACCCGTGGGCCAGCGTGCTTGAAGGGAACGCGGGTTTTGTTCAATCATCTGAGCCTCGGCTGCTGCAGTTCAGCAGCAAGCCTGTGGCAGACGATCCTGCGCAATTGGGCGATGGCGCGGCCATTGGCCTTTTGGGTATCGAACTGCATACACGCCGTCGCAACCGCATCAATGGCCATGTTGGTGCAATGACGGAGAACGGTTTTGCCGTGACGGTGGATCAGTCCTACGGCAATTGCCCGCAGTACATCCAGTTGAGGCAATTTCGTTCGGTGCCGTTGGCGGATCCGGAAACACGTCCCGCGCAGCACTTCAACGAACTGGATGATGCGGCCAAGGCAACGATCGCTGAGGCAGACACCTTCTTCGTCGCCAGCTATGTGGATGTCGATGGCGTACGTTCGGTGGATGTTTCACACCGTGGTGGCCAGTCGGGTTTCGTACAAGTGGAAGGCAATCGCCTGACCATCCCGGACTTTGCCGGCAACCTGTTTTTCAACACCTTGGGCAATCTGCTGGTCAATCCCCGGGCCGGATTGCTGTTTATCGATTTCAACACTGGCGATCTGCTGCACCTCAGTGGGCGCACCGAAATCATCCTTGAAGGTCCGCAGGTCGAGGCCTTTCAAGGTGCCGAACGTTTGTGGACGTTCCACGTGGAACATGTTGTGCGTCGTCCTGCCGCGCTAGCCTTGCGCTGGCGTTTCGACGGTGTCTCGCCCACCAGTTTGCTAACCGGCACTTGGGAGCAAGCCGCCGCCCGTCTGCAAGCCAAGGCGCTGGGTGATCAATGGCGGCCACTGAGGGTTGTGCGGATCGAAGCGGAGAGCCACCACATCCGCTCGATCTATATGGAGCCCGCTGATGGAGCCGGGTTGCCATTGTTCCAGGCTGGGCAGCATTTACCACTGCGCTTCAACATTGACGGTGAGGTGCATATCCGTACCTACAGCCTGTCGAGTGCGCCGTCCGATGACTTTTTCCGTATCAGTGTGAAGCGTGACGGCCGAGTGTCTTCGCACCTGCATGATCACATTAGCGTTGGTGATTTGCTGGAGGCGCGCGCACCCCAAGGGCATTTCACGGTCGCGCCCCATGAACGTCGGCCACTGGTGTTGCTCGCTGCCGGTGTGGGTATCACGCCGTTGCTGTCGATGCTGCGTGAGGTGGTCTATCAAGGTTTGCGCACCCGTCGAATTCGCCCGACATTGTTTTTGCAGAGTTCGCGCACCCTGGCGGACCAGCCGTTTCGTTCTGAGGTTGATCGCTTGCTTGAGGACGCCGGTGATGCGGTTAAGGTGGTTCGCCTGCTCAGTCAACCGGAGCCTGACGCTCGGGAAGGTGAAGATTTCGATTTGACCGGGCGGATCGATGTCGCACGACTCTCGGAAATGCTTGAAGTCGAGGACTACGATCAACTGGATTTTGTCCTCTGCGGCCCCGGCAGTTTTACCCAGGCGCTGTACGACGGCTTGCGGGAACTGGATATTCGCGACGCTCGAATTCATGCCGAAACCTTTGGCCCTTCAACGCTGCGCCGACTGCCTGACCCTGATGCGGTAGTGATTGAGCAACCGCCCGCCGCGACCACTTCAGTGCCGGTGGTGTTCGAGCGCTCGGCCAAGGAAGCGCGCTGGCAACCCGATGGCGGCAGTCTGCTGGAGCTGGCGGAAAGCCGTGGCTTGCATCCGGAGTTCAGTTGCCGTGGCGGCTCGTGCGGCACCTGCAAAACACGCTTGATCAGCGGTCAGGTGAATTATCCACAACCACCGGCAGAAGTACCGGATGAAGGTCATGTGCTGATTTGTTGCGCTATTCCGGCTCAGGGCTCGCAGCCTTTGGTCCTGGATTTGTAGCAGCCGCCGAAGGCTGTGTTCGGCTGCGAAGCAGACGTAGAATCAGACACCGCGATCCGTCAGCATTGACGACTGCTTCGCAGCCGAACACAGCCTTCGGCGGCTGCTACAAAGGGTCTGATTCAACTCTGGGAGCTTTATGTGTTTTTTCGTTCGTCTGGCGGTTTTTCTTACTGCGTGGACGCTTCTTACGGGTTGCGAACGCCAAGACTCAGCACCACTCGACCAACAGCTCTACATCTGGCAGCGGCAATGGACCCCGGCCCACGACTCGGCCCTGCGAGACAGTCGCGCAGATTTCTCAACCTTGCGCGTGCTGGCGTTGCAGGCTTTTCCTCGGGCGGGTTGGACTCGGGCACACATCGATCCGCTGCTGCTCAAGCGCGATGGCCGACCGCTGATCGCGGTGATACGTCTTGATGGCCAGCTCAAGTCGTTGAATCAGGATGAAGTCACGCTGCAGATTCAACAGCTGGTCATTGATTGGCAGGCACGAGGCCTGAACCTTACCGGCGTGGAAATCGACCACGACGCGGGCAACGCCCGGCTACCGGCCTACCGTGAATTTCTGACGCACTTGCGCGCGGTGCTGCCGGCGTCTTTGCCGTTGAGCATTACCGCATTGCCGGCCTGGCTCGATAGCCCGGAGTTGCCGGCGCTGTTATCCACAGTCGACAGCAGCGTATTGCAGGTGCATGCGGTGAGTGATCCGCGTCGTGGCCTGTTTGATCCCGATCAGGCCCGGCAATGGGCAAAGGCCTGGAGCCGCATCACCGACAAATCCTTCTATCTGGCGTTACCGGCCTATGGTGTGGCGCTGTTGCCCGGCGCCAGCGGTGCACCCGTCGTTGAGAGCGAAATACGCATCGAACGTGATGGCGAGCGTCGGGAGTTACTGGCCGATCCGCAGCAGCTAAGTAAGCTCGCGACCCAATTACGCGATGATCCACCGGCGCATCTGGTCGGCCTGATCTGGTTTCGCCTGCCATTGGCCAATGACCGTCGGGCCTGGAGTCTGACAACTCTTCGCGCCGTGTCGCGTGGTGATGCCCTCGATAGTCGATTGGCATTGAAACTCTCGGCTGACGAAGGCCTCTATGACATCGCGATCACGAATGAGGGCAACCTCGACAGTGCCTGGCCTGAGCGACTGACGCTGGCGGTGCAGGACTGCGAGGGGGCTGATGCGCTGGCCGGTTATGCGTTGCAACAAAGCCCGGATCTGCTTACCTTCACCCGCCTGCGTGAAGGTCGGATAGCGGCCGGCGGTCAGCGCGCCATCGGTTGGGCGCGCTGCGCAAAAATTGATCAAGGAGCTTCGAATGTTCACCCGTAACTGGCCACGCCATCTGCTCTGCCTCAGTCTCAGCCTGCCGCTGGGGTCGGCGCTGGCGTGCGGGCCGGACTTTCCCATGCGCCTGCTGGACAACCGTGGCCAGTCACTGGCGGAGCTGCCGAAAGGCAACTTCAATTTCGAAGTCAGTCGATTGGGTCATGCCATCTCCGGGCTAAAAAATGTCAGCGTAACGGCCTACAGCATGGAAGAGCCCGACTATGCCGAACAGCGCAGCGAGGTCGAGCAAAACGGTTTGAGCGCGGAGCAGCAAGCGTTGGTGAAACAGCTGCGTGGCCTGACCGATGCCCGTCAGGTCGAAGCGCAAGGCGCGAGCCTGCCGGCCGAGATCAGACTGTATCTGGCGGGTGCCGTGGCGTTTGCAGCCGATGATCAGGGATTGGCGGCGGAGTATTTTCAGGAGGTGCTCGCGCTGCCGGCGGATCAACGGGCGTTGCGCAGCACCTGGGCGGCCTATTCCTTGGGCCGTGCATTGTTCGCCATGAGCTCGGAAGCGGGCGCGGGGCCGGACCTGCTGGCGCAGTCACGAAAGGCGTTCGAGCAAACCCGGCAACTGAGTATCGACGGCTTCAGTGACCCGCTGGAATTGGGCGTCGCCAGCCTCGGTGAAGAGGCGCGCGTGGCTCGGACTGCGGGCGACTGGAACAGCGCCATCGAACTCTACGCCACGCAAAACCTTCACGGTTCGGCGGTGGGCTACACCTCGTTGAAAGTGCTGATGGCCGATCTGGCGGCGATGCCCGATACAGAGCTGGCTGAGTTGCTCAAGAACAAACCGGTGCAGCAATTGGTGACCGCGTCGCTGATCAGTCGAGTGGGTTGGTCATTCGGCGAGCAACCGCCGAACGAACTGAAATTGATCAAACTGCTGCAAAGCAGCACCCGCGGCAGCCTCGATAACGCCGATCGCCTGGCAGCGGTAAATTATCAACAGGGCGATTACGCCAGCGCCAAGGGGCTCCTTGAACACGCCGGCGATGGTGGGCTGGCCTGGTGGTTGCGGGCCAAATTGGCGGTGCGTGAGGGTGACAAAATCGCCGCAGCGGCGGCTTATGCAAAAGCAGCTCAGGCCTTCCCGCAGAATGAATCCTGGGGCGATCGGCGAACGCCGGACTTCGATTACGAAACCCTTCAACCCAAATGCCGGGTCGAGGGCGAAAGTGCGATTCTGGCCCTGCAACGCGGGGATTACCTGCAAGCGTTCGATCAGCTCTATCGCCGCCAAAGTATCTATTGGTTCGACGCGGCGACGGTTGCCGAGCGTGTACTGACCCTCGAAGAACTCAAGCACTACGTCGACACCCAAGTCCCGGCACCGCCACCACTTACCCAGCAGGAACGCGATAACTACGTGCCGTTGCCAGTGGCGGCCAGCCTGCGCAATTTGCTCGGGCGGCGTTTGTTGCGCGAAGGGCACTATCAAGAGGCGCCAGCCTATTTCGATAACGACGGTTTGCGCCACAAGGCCAGGCTGTATGGCGAGCAACGTCTGGCCGCCGATGCAGCGTGGTGGCCGACCCGTCGCGCTGCCGCCTTGTTTAATGCCGCGTGGACGGCCCGCGAATGGGGCATGGATATCCTTGGCTATGAAATGGCCCCGGACTACGCCACGTTCGGCGGTAACTACAGCCTTGAAAACACCGAGTTGAAAGTCGGTCCGCTGGTGGCCGAGGACGAAGTGAGGCGTCAGCAGGCCAGCGCCGCCCAACCCGATCAGCGTTACCACTACCGATTTGTCGCCACGACATTGGCCAGTCGCGCGGCCGACAATTTGCCGCATACCAGCCAAGCGTTTGCCGCAGTGTTGTGTGAAGCGGCCGGGTGGAACAGCAGCCTTGAAGATCAAAGTGCGCTGTATCAGCGTTACGTCAAGGAAGGCCCGTTTGTGGAGTGGGCGGCAGATTTCGGTCATCAGTGCCCGTATCCCGACTTCGAGAACGCCGACAAGCGCTATGTCACCCAAGTGACCGACTCAGCTCGTTCGGCGCTGCGCCCGTATAAAACAGCGCTGCAGGTGGGCAGTGTGCTGGCCGTTATGGCGGCGGCGTTGTTGCTGATCGTTCGTCGCCGCCGCAAGGTTGAGTGAAGTTCAAGCCTGTTGAACGAAGGTCAGCCGCACGGCGAAACCGATCAACAGGCTGCCGAACAGCCATTGTTGCAGGCGTTGGGCCGATGGGCTGCGTTGCAACCATCGACCGAGCGCGGCACCGGCCAGGGCGTAGGCGCTGTCGAACAGCAAACCCACGGCGACCAACACCACGCCCAGGGTGGCGAATTGCGCGAGCACCGGCCCCGCCTGCGGATTGATGAACTGCGGCAGCAGCACCGAGCAGAACAGCAGCGCTTTGGGGTTGAGTAGATTGGTGAGCAAACCGCGCTGAATGGCTTCCCGATAACGCGGTTTTTCGCCGATTGGATGTGCATCGTTCAGGTTCGGCAGCAAGGTCGAGCGCAGGCACTGAATGCCGATCCACAGCAGGTAGGCGGCACCGGCCAGTCGCACTACATCGAAGGTCCAGGGCGCTGCCTTGAACAGTGCCGCCAATCCCAAAGCTGCCAATGCCACGTGGCAGCCTCGGGCGATGGCCAAACCCACGGCAGTGGCCAACGCCGCGCCTTTGCCCTGACGAGCACCGGTTTGCAGCAGCAGGATCATGTCGGGTCCGGGCAACAGGTACACCACCGCCAGCGCCATGAAAAATAGCCAGAGTTCCGCCATGTTGCACCCCATTCGTTGTCGATTCGGTACGGCCAGTCTATGGGGCTGAGGTAGGGCAGGTGCTTGCGTAGTTTGCTTCTAATGCACCATGGATTGGCATAATCTGCCGCTACATAAGGGGTAAACCATCAGGATCTGCCAAACCATGAAACTCGATGCTTTTGATCGCAAGATTCTCGCCGCGCTGCAACGGGATGGCCGTTTGAGCAATGTGCAACTGGCGGACGAGATCGGCCTGTCCGCGTCGCCCTGTTTGCGGCGGGTGCGGATGCTTGAAGAGGCCGGGGTGATTCGCGGTTATCAGGCCAATCTGGATCGCGATGAAGTCGGGCTCGGTTTGACGGTATTCGTCGGTGTGAAAGTCGAGCGCCACAACGACGAACAGGCCGAAGCTTTTCGCCTGGCGGTGACGGCATTGCCGGAGGTGATTTCGGCGTTTCTGGTGTCAGGGGAATCGGATTTTCTGTTGCAAGTGGTGGTGCCGGACCTGCGTGCCTATGACCGGTTTCTCACCGGACGCTTGTTGAAGCTGCCGGGCGTGAGCGATATCCGCAGCAACTTTGCGATTCACACGGTGAAGTCGCCGGGCGCGTTGCCATTGGAACATTTGCCTGCCTAAAGCGAAAAGATCGCAGCCTGCGGCAGCTCCTACAGGGTTTCACAAAACTTTGTAGGAGCTGCCAGGCTGCGATCTTTTGATGTTGTTACATCTGCGTCGCCATCCCCTCCACATTCATCGCCGCCTGGCGCAACGCCTCGGAGCGGGTCGGGTGTGGGTGACAGGTCAGGGCGATGTCTTCGGCGGAAGCGCTGAATTCCATGGCCACGCAATACTCGCCGATCATTTCACTGACGCTCGGGCCGACCAGATGCACGCCGAGGATTTCGTCAGTGCGTTCATCGGCCAGCACTTTGGCGAAGCCTTCGGTTTCGTGGTTGATCTTCGCCCGGCTATTGGCGGTGAAGGGGAACTTGCCGACCTTATAGGCGCGGCCCTCGGCCTTCAATTGCTCCTCGGTTTTGCCGACGCTGGCCAGTTCCGGTTTGGTGTAGATCACGTTGGGAATCAGCTCGTAGTTGACCTCGCCGGCCTTGCCAACGATCTGCTCGACGCAGGCCATGGCTTCATCCTCGGCCTTGTGCGCGAGCATCGGCCCGGACGTCACGTCGCCAATTACCCAGACACCGGCGGCTTCGGTGCGATGGCCCTTGTTGGCGAGCATGCCGCGTTTATCCGTGGCGAGGCCAACGTTCTCCAACCCCAGGCCCTGTGTATAAGGTCGGCGTCCGATGGCCACCAGCACATAATCGGCCTCCAGCATTTCAGCGGTGCCACCAGCGGCGGGTTCGACGCTGAGCTGAACGCCGGTAGCCGAGGTGGTGGCGCTGGTCACTTTCGAACTCAACTTGAAGCTGATGCCTTGCTTGCTCAAGGAACGTTGCAGGGTTTTGCCTGCTTCGCCGTCGACGCCAGGACAGATCCGGTCGAGGAATTCGACCACCGTCACCTGCGCACCCAAACGCCGCCACACTGAGCCCAGCTCCAGCCCGATCACGCCAGCGCCGATCACTACCAGATGCTTTGGCACTTCTGTCAGCGACAGGGCGCCGGTGGAATCAAGGATGCGTTTGTTATCGATGTCCACGCCGGGCAGGGGAGTGGGCTCGGAGCCGGTGGCGATGATGATGTCCTTGGCGCTCAGTTCGGTCTTGCCGCCCGTGCTGTCCGTCACCGTCACTTTGCCCGGTCCGTCGATGTGACCCCAGCCCTTGATCCAGTCGACCTTGTTTTTGCGAAAGAGAAACTCGATGCCCTTGGTCAACCCGGTCACGCTTTCATCTTTCTGTTTCATCATCTGGAGAAGGTTGAGCGTCGGTTTGACTTCGATGCCCAGGTTGGCGAATTCCGAGCCCATGGCCGCGTCGTAGAGTTCGGAGGCGTGCAGCAACGCCTTGGAAGGCATGCAGCCGACGTTCAGGCAGGTACCGCCCAGGGTCGCGCGTCCTTCTACGCAAGCCGCTTTCAAGCCCAGTTGGCCGGCGCGAATCGCCGCGTTGTAACCGCCGGGGCCACCGCCCAGAATCACGACGTCATAAGTGCTCATGGATCTACTCCTGGATTGGGGATCGGGAGGGGTAAAAGTAGTTCCTGGATAAAATTACGAACGTAATATGTGCGTTTTCACGCGTTTCGGTCAAGGCTTCAGCGAAGCGACAGGTTGGGCATCTTTAGATAGCGCAATAAAGTACGAAAATTTCACCGTTTTCGTTATATCGTAACGAATTGCCATGTGAGCAACGCTGAGCACTGGGGTGGTATGCAAGTCGATCTCGATGTAGAGGGGGCGCAGGTAGCGGAGCTGCCGCGCTTCCAGCAGGCGGTTTTTCAAGGGCGGCGTTTGCGTCTGTTCGCCATTGGCTTCGGTGCGCTGGCGGCAGTGGGGCTGGTGCTAGGGTTCTTTGTCGGGCTGTTTGCGCCGCAGTCACTTTGGCCGGCGCTGTTGTTCAACCAAAGCGCCGCGTTGCTGGTGTTGGTGGCTGGTCTGCAATCTGCCTGGTGGGTGACGCAATGGCGAGCGCGGGCGATGAATCCCGTGCTGTCGGTGGTCGTCGAGCAAGCAGTCGAGGCGCCGCCGGGTTGGTATGAACGGCTGTTGGATCGCATGGGCCAGCGCTGGCTGAACCTGATCAAACAAATCGGTGCGCCGACGCTGTGGCTGGGCGGTTGGGCTTTAGTGGCTTTGCTCAGCGTCAAACAGGTCTGGAACCTTGGTTTGCCACCCGCAGCGCTGGGCTTGTCGGCCACTGTCGGCGCGGCCCTGGCGTTGTTGCTGGCTTTCGGTTTGCTGGTGCTGGAGCGCCAACTGGCTCAGGAAAACACGGCCGCGTGGCCCGAAGCCGGAGCATTGGCGCAGCTGTCTCGCGTATCGATCATCAGCCTCGTGCTTGGTGCGTTGTGCCTGTTGTTCGGCAGCGAAGCTTCAGTCTGGCCGGTGCGGCTGGCGGTACTGATCGGTCTGCTGCCGGGACTGGTTGCAGTGGAGTTGCTGTTGCGCGCCGTGTTGTCACTATTCAGTCCTCGCCGTGAACAGATCGAACCGACGTTGCTGGCGCGCAGCTTTGTCGCGGACATGCTGCGTTGGCCACCGCAGCCATTGCTGGCATTGCAGCACGAACTGCACAACCGCTTCGGCATCGATCTGCGGCAGATCTGGGCATTCACTTACATGCGCCGGGCGTTTTTGCCGGTGCTGGCGGTGGTAGCAATCGTTGGTTGGTCCCTGACCGGCATCCACGAAATACCGTTGCAAGGGCGCGGTATCTACGAGCGTTTCGGCAAACCGCTGGCGGTGTTCGGCCCCGGTTTGCATGCGGGTTTACCCTGGCCATTGGGCCGGGTACTGAGCGTCGAGAATGGCGTGGTCCACGAATTGGCCACCAGTGTCGGCGATGCTTCCGCACCGATACAGGTTGCCCCCGCAGAAGGCCCGGCGCCGATCACGGCCAATCGCTTGTGGGACGCCAGTCATGTGAACGACAAATCCCAGGTCATCGCCAGCAGCCGTGCCGACAAGCAGAGTTTTCAGATCGTCAACATGGACGTGCGCTTCGTCTACCGCATTGGCCTGAGCGATCAGGCAGCGTTGGCGGCGACTTACAACAGTGCGGATGTGCCGACACTGATTCGCAGCACCGCCAGCCGAATTCTCGTTCACGATTTCGCTTCGCGCACCCTCGATGGTTTGCTCGGTGAGGACAGGGTCGGGCTCGCTGAAGAAATTGGCAGGGCCGTGCAGGCGGATCTGCAGAAGCTCGACAGCGGCGTGGAGATTCTCGCCACGGTGGTCGAAGCGATTCATCCACCGGCCGGGGCAGCCAATGCCTATCACGGTGTGCAAGCGGCGCAGATTGGTGCCCAGGCGTTGATCTCCCGTGAGCGCGGAGCGGCGGCCGAAGCCACCAACCAGGCGCAGTTGCAGGCCAGCATCGCTCGCGATCAGGCAACGGCCAGTGCCCGTGAAATCAGCGCCAGTGCACAAGCGACTGACCTGAAATTCAGCGCCGAGCAAAAGGCTTACGCCAGTGCCGGTCAGGCCTTTGTGCTGGAGCAGTACCTCAGTCAACTTTCCCAAGGCTTGGCCAACGCCAAACTGCTGATCCTTGATCATCGTCTGGGCGGCAGCAGCAATGCGCCGACCATCGACCTCCGTACCTTCACGCTGCCGGTTGACCCTGCGCCGTCGCGTCAAACCGCCCAGCCAGGAGCTGCCCATTGAGCCAGTCGCACACTCATGATCACGATGATCACGCCGGCCACGATCATGGCCATGGCGGGCATCACCACGGTCACCATCATCACCATCACGGTGATCCGCAAGAAGCCGGTCCGTTTCCCTGGCGGCGCATGGGTTGGGCAGCGTTGCTGGTGGCCTTCGCCGTTGCAGCCGCGAGCCTGGTGCAAGTGAGGTCGGGGGAGGCCACGGTGATTACCCGATTTGGTAACCCGTCGCGGGTGCTTCTGGAGCCGGGTCTTGGCTGGCGTTGGCCAGCGCCGTTCGAAGCGGCGATCCCGGTGGACCTGCGATTGCGCACCACGTCCAGCGGTTTGCAGGACGTGGGCACGCGGGATGGTCTGCGCATCATCGTTCAGGCTTATGTGGCGTGGCAGGTGCAAGGCGATCCGGACAATGTGCAGCGCTTCATGCGCGCCGTGCAGAATCAGCCGGACGAAGCCGCGCGGCAGATTCGCACCTTTATCGGTTCGGCACTGGAAACCACGGCCAGCAGTTTCGATCTGGCCAACTTGGTGAACACCGACGCCAGTCAGGTGCGTATCGCCGATTTTGAAGCGCAGCTGCGTCAGCAAATCGATCAGCAGCTACTTACCACTTACGGCGTGCGTGTGCTGCAAGTCGGCATCGAGCGGCTGACGTTGCCATCAGTCACGCTCACCGCCACGGTCGATCGCATGCGTGCCGAGCGCGAAACCATCGCCACCGAACGCACCGCCATCGGCAAACGTGAAGCCGCACAAATACGTTCCGCCGCCGAGCGTGATGCGAGAATCGTGCAAGCCGACGCCACCGTCAAAGCGGCTGACATCGAGGCGCAGTCCCGCGTTGAAGCTGCACAGATTTATGGTCGTGCTTATGCGGGCTCGCCGCAGCTTTACAACTTGCTGCGTTCGCTCGACACCTTGGGCACGGTCGTTACACCGGGGACAAAACTGATTCTGCGCACCGATGCCGCGCCGTTCCGGGTGTTGGTTGACGGTCCGCCGAGCCTCGATAACAAGTCCGGATCGCAGCCATGAGTTTGGTTCCACGTGGAACAAATGAGCTGAGCAGCCCCTGGATTCAAGCCGGGCGCCTGGCCTTTCTCGCCTTGTACGCGGTCACGGTATTGGCTGCGTTGGGGTGGGCATTCTCCAATGTTCGGCAAATCGATCCGCAGAATCGCGCAGTGGTTTTGCACTTCGGTGCGCTGGATCGCATCCAGAATGCCGGGTTGTTGTTGGCCTGGCCGCGACCGTTTGAACAAGTGATTTTGTTGCCGGCAGGGGACCGGGTGATCGAGCGCCGGGTGGAAAATCTTCTGCGCAGTGATGTGGCGTTGCAGGCCGATCGCGTGGCCAGTTTTGCCACTCCGATCAGCGATGCCCTGGCGGGGTCCGGTTACCTGTTGACCGGTGATGCCGGGGTAGTGCAACTCGATGTGCGGGTTTTCTACAAGGTGACCGATCCCTACGCCTTCGTGCTGCAAAGTGAACATGTTCTGCCGGCACTGGATCGCCTCGTCACCCGCAGCGCTGTGGCACTGACGGCGGCGCGTGATCTGGACACCATTCTGGTTGCACGTCCGGAGCTGATCGGCGCCGATAATAAATCGGCTGAAAGACGCGAACGCCTGCGCGGTGATCTTGTGCAAGGCATCAATCAACGGCTCGCGGAGTTGGCCGCAACCGGACAAGGGCTGGGGATCGAAGTGGCGCGGGTCGACGTGCAATCGAGTTTGCCCGGCCCGGCGGTGAACGCGTTCAACGCGGTACTGACGGCCAGCCAGCAGGCTGACAAAGCCGTGGCCAATGCACGCACCGAAGCCGAGAAACTGACCCAGACCGCCAACGAGCAAGCCGACCGCACGTTGCAAGTCGCCCATGCCCAGGCGAGTGAACGGTTGGCCAAAGCGTCGGCTGACACGGCCACGGTATTGAGTTTGGCCAAAGCTCAACAACAAGGCACCGATCCGCAAATGCTGCTGCGAATCTACCGTGAGCGGATGCCGAAAATTCTGAATCAGGCTGGCTCGGTGACCACTGTCAACCCGAAAGACGATTCCCGCCTGATCATTCAGGGAGCTGCACAATGACTGCGCAAACCGCCGCTGCACCGAGCCTGTTGTCCTCGGCCGAACAACGCAGCGCCGCCCGCCAACTGACCTTGGCCATGCTCGCACTTGGCTTGTTGGCGCTCGGTCTGGCCTGGCGCTGGTTGTCGCCGGAGCAGACCGGCGTCAGCCAATTGCTGCTGGGTTTTGCTTCATTGTTGGTGGCCGTGCCGGTTATGCGTTCGGCCTGGTACAGCCTGCGCTATCCGAGTTTGCACGGCATCACGGACCAGTTGATCGCGTTGGCCATGCTCGGTGCCTGGGCCACTGGCGATCTGCTCACGGCGGCCTTGCTGCCGATCATCATGATCTTCGGCCATGTGCTGGAAGAGCGCAGCGTGATCGGTTCGCAGGAGGCCATTCATGCCCTCGGCAAACTGACGCGCAGCCACGCACGAAAGCTCCAGGCCGACGGTTCCATCATCGAAGTCGACAACGGCACGCTCAAGGCGGGTGACCATGTGGAAGTGCGCGCCGGTGATCGTGTACCGGCGGATGGCCGGGTTTTGTCCGGGCAGGCGAGTCTCGACACGGCTTCAATTACCGGCGAATCGGTACCGATGGAGGCCGGTGTCGGCATGTCGGTGTTCGGTGGTGCGATCAATCTCGATGGCTTGCTGCGCATCGAAGTGACCCGTACCGGCCACGAATCGACCCTCGGTAAAGTCATCGCATTGATGCAAAACGCCGAGCGCTCCAAGCCACCGATCACGCGATTGCTCGAACGCTACGCCGGAAGTTACATGGTGCTGGTGTTGCTGTTGGCGGCGGTGACCTGGTTCATCACCAACGATGCCCAGGCGATGCTCGCGGTATTGGTGGCGGCGTGTCCGTGTGCGCTGGTGTTGTCGGCCCCGGCGACCGCGATCGCTGGAGTGGCGGTGGCGGCGCGGCACGGGATTCTGATCCGCAGTTCGGCGTTTCTCGAAGAGCTGGCGGACCTGACCTCGCTGGTGGTCGACAAGACCGGGACCCTGACCTTCGGCACGTTGCGCCTGCAATCGATTGACAGTCCGCTGGAGGATCGTAGCCACGTGCTGAAACTGGCCGCCAGTCTCGGTTCCGCCAGCAGCCATCCGGTCAGCCGCGCGTTGGCCGGGCTGGTGACGCAGGAACATTTTCTGCTACTCACAGATATTCATGAGCGTCAGGGGCTGGGCGTGGTGGCGATGACGGAGCAGGGCGAGGCCGCACTCGGACGACCAGAACTGTTCGCTCAGTTGCAGATTCCCACCTCAGCCGTTCCCGAACACGACGGCCCGATTGCCGGGCTGGCGCTCAATAGAGAATTCCTCGCCTGGCTGTTACTGGCCGACAGCGTCAAACCCGAAGCCAGGTTTGCCCTGAACGAATTGCGCGATCTCGGCTTGGGTCGGCAACTGTTGCTCACCGGTGACCGGCAAAGTGTGGCGCACACGCTGGCGCGGGATGTCGGCATCAGCGATGTCGAGGCGCAGGCTTTGCCCGAGGACAAGCTCAATCGCGTGCTGAAAGAAATCGGTAACGGATTCAGGCCTATGGTGGTGGGCGACGGGATCAATGATTCGCTTGCCCTCAAGGCCGGCGTGGTCGGCGTTGCCATGGGCGCGGGTGGTGCGGATATCGCGTTGGCCTCGGCCGACATCGTATTGATCGGCAGTGACTTGCGCCGCCTCGGCACCTGCGTGCGCTTGAGTCGCCAGTGCCGGCAAACCTTGCAGGTCAACGTGATTATCGGTCTGGGCTGGACGCTGGCAATCGTTGCCTTCGCAGCCTTCGGCTGGCTCGGCGCGGCGGGGGCGATGATTGCCGCGTTGCTGCATAACCTCAGCACTTTGTTGGTCCTGGGGAATGCCGGGCGCCTGCTGCGGTTTCAGGAGCCATTGCTCAAGCTAAAAGACGAGGCCTGAGTGAAGTGAGTTTTTAGAACTGTTTGCTGTGTTCGCAGTCATTAAGGGTGAGGACACAGCAGTTTTTTGTGGGTTCGTGAGGGTGTTTGCAGCCTTGGGGATCATAGAAAACGGCTATCAAATCGATAGCCTGCTATTTTTCAAGGATGGTCTACCCTCTCATCAGACGTCTGAAACAAGGGGGATTATCCATGCTCGCGCAACTTCCACCGGCCTTACAGAATCTGCAATTGCCGCTTCGCTTGCGACTCTGGGACGGCCATGAATTCAATCTGGGGCCGACGCCCAGCGTCACGATTGTGGTCAAGGACCCACAAATGGTCACCCAGTTCACCCATCCCAGCCTGGATGCGCTCGGAGCGGCATTCGTCGAGGGCAAACTGGAGCTTGAAGGTTCCATCAGCGACGTGATCCGCGTCTGCGATGAATGGAGTCAGGCGCTGCTGGATGAGGCTGATGACAGCCAGCCTGTGCGCACCCTCCACGACAAGGAGACTGACGCCAAGGCGATTTCCTATCACTACGACCTTTCCAACGCTTTCTATCAGCTGTGGCTCGATAGCGACATGGCGTATTCCTGCGCTTACTTCGAGACCGGCAGTGAAACCCTTGAACAGGCTCAGCAGGCAAAATTCCGCCATTTGTGCCGCAAGTTGCGCCTGCAACCTGGCGAGTATTTGCTGGATGTCGGTTGTGGTTGGGGCGGGCTTGCGCGGTATGCGGCCCGTGAGTTCGGCGCAAAGGTGTTCGGCATTACCCTCAGCAAGGAACAATTGGCCCTGGCCCGCGAGCGCGTAAAAGCGGAAGGGCTGGAGGACATGGTCGAGCTGCAACTGCTCGACTACCGCGATCTGCCGCAGGACGGGCGCTTCGACAAAGTGGTGAGCGTCGGTATGTTCGAACACGTCGGTCATGCGAACCTGGCCGAGTACTGCAAAACCCTGTTCGGCGCGGTGAAAGAGGGCGGCCTGGTGATGAACCACGGGATCACCGCCAAACACACCGATGGCCGTCCGGTGGGACGCGGTGCCGGTGACTTCATCGAGAAGTATGTGTTCCCCAACGGCGAGCTGCCGCACCTGTCGATGATCTCTGCAGAGATCAGCGAAGCGGGGCTTGAGATCGTCGATGTCGAGAGCCTGCGCCTGCACTATGCACGCACGCTGGACCACTGGAGCGAGCGCCTTGAAGACAACCTTGAGGCCGCCGGGAAACTGGTGCCGGAACAAGCGTTGCGCATCTGGCGCCTGTACCTGGCGGGTTGCGCCTATGCGTTTGCCAAGGGCTGGATCAACTTGCACCAAATCCTTGCGGTGAAGGCTCATCCCGATGGCAGCCACGAACTGCCATGGACTCGCGACGATATCTACACGCCTTAAAGAATCGGCGAAATGAGCCGGGCGACTCGCATGCCGACCTTTTGCAGGCGGTGGGTCTCCCGGCCTTCGTCCTTGGCAATTTCGTGAGCCTGGGCGAAGTCATCGTTGAGCATCTGTTCCACCTTGGCGGCAAACACGCTGTCGACGGTCAGCAACATCACTTCGAAATTGAGCCGGAACGAACGGTTGTCCATGTTGGCGCTGCCAATAGCGCTGATTTCGTTGTCGATCAACACCACTTTCTGATGCAGGAAGCCGGGTTCGTAGCGGAATACGCGCACGCCCGCGCGCACCGCTTCAAAGGCATACAGGCTGGAGGCTGCGTAAACGATCCGGTGATCGGGCCGTGACGGCAACAAAATCCGCACATCGACACCGCGCAGTACCGCTAGGCGCAATGCCGCAAATACCGCTTCGTCGGGGATGAAATACGGGCTGGTGATCCATACCCGTTCAGTTGCTGCGTGGATGGCTTCGACGAAGAACAGTGAACAGGTCTCGTAGGAATCGGCCGGTCCACTGGCGAGCAATTGGCACAATACGCCGTCGTCCGGATAGACCTCCGGCAGGATCAACGGTGGCACCGAGCGGGCCGCCCAGAACCAATCTTCGGCGAAGGACTCCTGCATACAGGCGACCACCGGACCGCGTACTTGCACATGGGTATCGCGCCAAGGTGCGAGGGGCGGCTTCTCGCCCATGTATTCGTCGCCGACGTTGTGTCCGCCAACGAAGCCGAGAATGCCGTCGACCACGACGATCTTGCGGTGATTGCGGAAGTTGACCTGGAAACGGTTGAGCCAGCCGCTGCGGGTCGCGAAGGCTTTGACCTCGACGCCACCATCGCGCAGCGCTTGCACATAACTGTGGGGCAGGGAATGGCTGCCGATGCGGTCGTAAAGCAGATAGATCGCCACGCCTTCAGCGGCTTTTTCCAGCAGCAGCTTATGCAGCCGTTGGCCGAGGCGATCATCGTGAATGATGAAGAACTGGATCAGCACCGCTTCTTTGGCTTGGCGGATGGCATCAAAAATCGCATCGAAAGTCGCCCGGCCATTGATCAGCAGTCGCACTTCGTTGTTTGCCAGGCAGGGCATGCGTCCGAGCTTCGGCATCGCCCTCAGGGACGCATAAGCGTTGGATGCACGAGCCGTGAGCGCTTCTTCGACCCACGGCCGCCAGTTGAGCTCGGAGATGGCCTTGCGCATTTCTTCGTTGGCTTGGCGGCGCGCCTTGATGTAGCCGTCGAAGGTACTGCGGCCGAACACCAGATAGGGGATGAGTGTCAGGTAAGGCATGAACACCAGGGACAAGGCCCATGCGATCGAGCCTTGGGCGGTCCGAACGGTCAACACGGCATGGATCGCGGCGATCGTGCCCAGGGAGTGCAGCAGTGCGATGGTGTAGCCGAAGATATGCGGTCCGAAATAATCCATGGGGGGCAGCCTTGCTCCTGAAGATTCAATGCTTAACAGACCATGTTCCGGGCAGAATGTCGCTATTTAATTGGCCCATGAACCGAAGCCCGCGGCTGACGTCTAACGGCCACTACTGATCAGGAGTTACACGATGAACGTTCGTCTGCTGGGTTTGGCCATTACGCTGGGTTTGGCACTTCCTGTGGCCGCTCAGGCGCAGATGCTGCAGCCGGGTTTGTGGGAATTGACCACCAGCAACATGAAGGTCGATGACCAGAACCTGCCGGATCTGCAACTGATCCTCGGTCAAATACAAAGCCAGATGACCCCTGAACAGCGCGCGCAACTGGAGAAACAGGGCATCACCATGGGCGGCAAAGGGATTCGCGCGTGCCTGACGCCGGAGCAGGTCAAGAGCGACAACATCCCGCTGACCGACCCGCAATCGGGCTGCAAGCAGGAAATCACCGATCGCACCGGCAACCAGTGGAAATTCCGCTTCAGCTGTCCGAAAGCGCAAGGTGCGGGTGTCGCCACGTTCCTCAGTGACCGAGAGTTCACCACCAAGGTCAACGGCACGTTCAATGCCACCGGCATCAACCAGAAGGGTAGCCTCGAGAGTCGTGCCGTGTGGTTGGGGCAGGATTGCGGCACAGTCAAGCCACGCGCTTAAAGCATCGCAAGCAAGCTGCGCTCCCACGGGTCAGATTATCCCCGTGGGAGCGCGCCTATTGAGCTCAACCACTCACACACCGCATCAACCTTCATCCTGCCGAAATCCTCCCCGCTGCGACTGCGCACACTGACAAATTCGCCAGCCTTTTCCTTCTCGCCGACCACCACCAGGTACGGCACCGTCTGACTGTGATGTCGAATCTTGTAGCGGACCTTTTCGTTGCGCAGATCTGCGAGGGCGCGCACACCGCTGCGGCGCAGACGCTCGGTGACCTCATGGGCGTAAGTTGTCTGCCGGTCATCCATGCTGACGACCATCACGTGGGGCGGCAGGCGCCACTGCTGCAGTTCCTGGTGGCTGGACCAGCAAGTGCCATAGATGCGTTGTTGCAAGGTGCCGTTGATGTGATCAAGGGCAAATGCCTGCAACACCTTGGTGGTGGGCACATGCGGTCCTGTCGTCAAATACTCGGTGTCGCCGAGGCGATACAACGACAGGTTCTCGGAATGCGTCGACGCAGAGGGCGTCTGGCGTCGACGGATCGAATGATTGGTCGCCGCCAGTGATTGCATGCGTGCTTCGATCAGCGGCAGATCAGTCGACGATAACGGGCGCTCGACATCAAACTCGCAATAGAACCCGTCACCCAGTACCGAGCCCGTGCGCAATTGCGCATGGGCGTGCAGTTGCTTGACCGCCATCGCCAGCATCAGCGAACAGGAGCGTCGCAGGATCTCCAATCCGTCGGGCTCTTGTGGCGTCACGATGCTGACCCGAGCACTGGCCCGGATCATGAATTCACAGTCCACCAACACGCCGTCCACCCGACCCGCTACCGCAGCGTTGGCCAGCCCGGGGCCAATACTCGCGGCAACTTCATGTACGGACAGCGGTTGATCGTACTCTCGCAATGAACCATCGGGCAGGGTGATCTGGATCATGATTGTTGTTCTCGAATGCTTCGATCACACGCACTAGCGGATAAACCTTAGAACCAAACCCGGGCCGCTGTCATGTAGACATTTGTCGTGCCCGTTTAAAACTCGTTCTGCAGGCTTTGTAGCCGCGCACCAGATCGACAATTTACGGATCATGGCTTGCTCAACGCGTTGTACAGGGTATTGAGGTTGTATTCGAACAACCCGGTAAAGGTACTCGCCGGACCACTCGCCGCGAGCGCATCCGAGTACAGGGTGCCGCCAATCCGGGCGCTGCTTTCGTCGGCGATCTGCTTGAGTAGACGCGCGTCCTTGATGTTTTCCATGAACACCGCTTTGACCTTGGCCTGACGGATCTGAGTGATCAACGCAGCGACTTCGCTAGCCGAAGGTTCGCGTTCGGTGGACAGCCCCTGCGGAGCCATGAAGTCGATGCCATAGGCCTGACCGAGGTAACCGAAGGCATCATGGGAGGTTACGATCTTGCGGTTGCCCGGTGGCAACGAACCGAGTTTGGCCTTGGCCTCCGCGAGCAGGGCATGGATCTGTTTCAGGTAAGCCTGACTGTTGCGCTGGTAGTCGTCCTTGTTGGCCGGATCGGCAGCGATCAATGCCTTGGTGATGTTGCTGACGTACAACTCGGAGTTCGCCAGATTGTGCCAGGCGTGCGGATCGGGAACGGTTTCGCCGTCTTCCTCCAGATCGCGCGGAATGACGCCGTGGCTTGCGCTGATCACTGGCGCTTTCGTTTCGGTACTGGTCACCAGGCGATCCAGCCATGGTTCGAATCCCAGGCCGTTCTTGATGATCAGTTTTGCCTTCAACAGGGCTTGCGCGTCGTCTGGTGTCGGCTCGTATGTGTGGGCATCGGCGTCGGGGCCGACCATGTTGGTGATCTGAATGTGATCACCACCGACCTGATGCGTCATGTCGGCGAGGATGCTGAAACTGGTGACCACCTGAAGTTTTTCAGCGGCAGACAACGACATCGACAGCATCAAACTGAACAGCACGAGTAAAGCGCGCATCGGGAAACACCTCATTGGGATGTGAGCAAAGGTGGCCGACGCAGCAAACCGTGCACCGGCCCGAACACCACGGACAGCAGATACCAACCGCCAGCGACCAGCACGATGGCCGGGCCGCTGGGTAGCGAGTAATGGAACGACAGCAACAAACCGAGCCACACCGAGAGGCTGCCGAGCAGCGCGGCAATGGCTATCAATACTGGCAAGCGGCGACTCCAGAAGCGCGACGCGGCCGCGGGCAGCATCATCAGGCCGACCACCATCAAGGCACCGATGGCCTGGAAACCGATCACCAGATTCAGCACCACCAGCGTCAGGAAGACGCCATGGGCCAGGGGGCCGAGGCGGCTCACGGTTCGCAGAAAGAGTGGGTCGAGGGTGTCGAGCAACAGGGGGCGGTAAATCAGCAGCACGGCGATCAGGCTCACTCCGCAGACCCAAAGCATGCCCGTGAGGGTCGGGCCATCGACTGCCAATGCCGAGCCGAACAGCAGGTGCAACAAGTCCAGACGTTTGCCGGCGATGCCGAGAATCAGCACACCGCTGGCCAGGGAAATCGGGTAGATCGCCGCGAGGCTGGCGTCCTCTCGCAGGCCGGTGCGACGGGTGATCCAGGCAGCGAGTCCGGCCATGCTCAGGCCGGCACCGAGGCCGCCGAGGGTGAGTGCGGGTAGGCTCAAACCGGCAAACCAGAACCCCAATGCCGCGCCAGGCAAAATGCCGTGTGCCACCGCATCGCCGATCAGGCTCATCCGTCGCAGGATCAGAAACACACCCAGCGGTGCTGTACTGCAGGCCAGTACCAAGCCGCCGAGCAGCGCCCGACGCATGAACACGAACTCGTGGAACGGTTGCCAGAGTTGAGCGGCGGCGAGCATCAGGCTACCTGCGCTTGCGGCTGCTGGTGGATCAGATCGCTGCTCGCCCCAAAGATGCAGCCACTGCTTTTGATCAGCAGTGTGTGTGGAATGTGCTGGCGAACGGCGGCTAGATCGTGGCACACGACAACCAGGGTTCTGCCTTCTGCATGCCAAGCGTGGAGGTGTTTCCACAGCAGCACCTGACCGAGCTCATCCAGCGCGGCATGCGGTTCGTCGAGTAGCAGCAGAGGTGCTTCAGCGAGACTCAAGCGAGCGAGCAGGGCGCGTTGCAATTCGCCGCCGGAGAGGGCCATCAACGGGCGTTGTTCCAGGCCACTCAGACACCAATCGTCGAGGACCGATTCGAGGCGTTGGCGACGTTGTTCCGGCGATTGCTTGCTGCCCCAGAATCCGGCGGCGACCAACTCTTGGAGGCTGATAGGGAATTGGCGGTCCAGATGTTGCTGCTGTGGCAGGAACGACAGTCCGCCCTTGCGTGGCGCGTCCACCAGGATTTTTCCCGCGAGTGGCTTTTGCAGGCCGGCGATGACTTTTAACAGACTGCTTTTCCCGCTGCCGTTGGCGCCGATTACGGCGGTCAGGCTTCCCTTCGGTAACTCAATATCGAGGGGCGGTGTCAGTGACTGACCGGGAGCGCCCCAACGCAAACTCTGACAACGGATCATGCGACCTCCCGGTTCCATCGACTCTCGGCGACTGCGTCGTGGGCGTGAAGGCTTTCAGCGTGGATCACTCGTATGTGAAATCCGTCGATACCGGGTGAGCGTTTCAGGGCCAGGTTCAAGCGTCTGGCAGCGTCCTCGCAGAACATCAGGTTCTGTCCGTTGGCGAGGGCGAAGGCTTGTTCATCGGCGCGCTTCACGGCGGTTTGTACGGCGGTGCCGAGGGCTGCTTCGGCATCGTTGATCAGCGCGATCAGCGGTAACTCATCCAGATAGTCATCCAGGTGCAGACGTAATTGCGCGGAGCTGCGTTGACTGTGCGGTGTGGCGACGATGCCCTTGGGGGAACCGAGCCAGGCCAATACCTCAGCGTGATGCAAAGCGCGATTGGAAAAATCATCGACGAATTGCTGCTGAATCAGTTGTCGGGAAAGCGCTGCTGAGCAAGGGCACGTTGAGGAATAAGGGACGTCAATTTTTAGTTCCACGTGGAACATCGCGTTTTTCAGATGTGCTTCGATGCTGACGGGATAGCTCTTCCAGCCAGCCAACGGACTGATCAACGCCGGTCTTTTCAGCAGTAAATCGGTGTGAATGTTCAGATAAGCGTTGTTTGAAAGTCCTGCATGACTGTTCAGGAAGCTCTGCAATACCCGTCGAAGCAGAGCGGGCGAAAGGGTTTCCTGCTCCAGCATTTCCAGCGCCAGGTAGAGCCGCGACATATGAATGCCGCGCGCCTCGCCGTTATCGAGACTTACGCCGGCATCGGCTGTTGCGGGCAGTCTTTGGCCATCGAGCAAAACAGGAAGAGCAATGCCACACATGCCCACCCACTCAAGTGGCAGGGCTTGGCGTGAGGCCTGCGCGGCGATATCCGGCAGCGTCAGCGCATTCATGAGCAGGTCCATCGTGGGAGTTGATTTGGTATGTTATATTATAACAATGAAATCGACGACGGCTTTTTCATGAACGGTTTTTCATTTCTCGCGGGGGCCGCAGAAACAGAGATGTCCCAGGCCTAACAACCGGCAATTCGGCTACATGTGAACTTGGCGCTGCTGCCACCGGAACTGGAAAATCGGTTGATCGTGGTCCAGCCAACGCGTCGGTTGTAGCCGACCCAGGCCTCACCGTCAGAGGCGATGCCGGTGAAAAAGGTCAGCTGGCCATAGCGGCTGTTGGTCTGCGCCCAGTAGCGTTTTCCAGCCACTTCGAAGCCCCGCAAGTAAATCGTGCTCCCGACAGTGTTGACGCTGTAGGCATTACCCTCGCCATCCACGCAGGCCAGCAAGTTGGCGCTGCGGGTGCAATTGGCCAGCGTTGGAATTTGCGCCAATGCATCGGCCGTACCCAACATTGAAATGCTCAACAGCGCCAGTTTCAGGGCATTACGCATAGCGTTTCTCACCAATGGGAAGGTCTCCAGCGTCGTGCCCTTTAACGTTGTGAGCAAGGGAGAGTGGCTTGATTGTATCGTTATACTATAACATAAAACCAAGCCCGACGATTTGACCGGGTACCCTGTGAGGAACATCTGATGCCCAATCGTCTACCCGTTACCGTCCTGTCGGGCTTTCTTGGTGCCGGAAAAAGTACACTTCTCAATTACGTACTACGTAATAGAGAAAATCTGCGGGTCGCTGTCATCGTCAACGACATGAGTGAAATCAACATCGACGGCAGTGAAGTTCAGCGTGACGTCAGCCTCAATCGCGCCGAAGAAAAACTCGTGGAAATGAGCAACGGCTGCATCTGCTGCACCTTGCGCGAAGACTTGCTGGAGGAAGTGAGCAAGCTCGCTCGGGAAGGTCGTTTTGATTACCTGCTGATCGAATCAACCGGTATTGCCGAACCGCTGCCAGTGGCGGAGACGTTTACGTTTCGCGACGAAAACGGCCAGAGCCTCACCGACATCGCCCGGCTCGACACCATGGTGACCGTAGTCGATGGCATGAATTTCCTGCTCGACTACCAGGCCGCCGAGAGCCTCGCTTCCCGTGGCGAAACACTGGGTGAAGACGACGAGCGCTCGATTACTGACCTGTTGATCGAGCAGGTCGAGTTCGCCGACGTCATCTTGATCAGCAAGATCGACCTGATCAGCAGCGGCGAGCGTCAGGAGCTGATTGCGATACTCGAACGGCTCAACGCCCAGGCGGAAATCATCCCGATGGTCATGGGTGAAGTGCCGCTGGAGAAGATCCTCAACACCGGTTATTTCGACTTCGAAAAAGCCGCTCAGGCCCCAGGCTGGCTGCGCGAACTGCGCGGCGCACATGTACCGGAAACCGAGGAGTACGGTATCGCCTCCAGCGCTTACCGTGCGCGCCGTCCATTCCATCCGCAACGCTTTTTCAGCTTCATAGACCGCCCATGGGTCAACGGAAAGCTGCTGCGCTCCAAAGGGTTTTTCTGGTTGGCGAGCAAGCACATGGATGCTGGGAGCTGGTCACAGGCCGGTGGTTTGATGCGCCATGGTTTCGCCGGACGCTGGTGGCGTTTCGTGCCGAAGAATCAATGGCCGCAGGATGAGGAGAGTACCGCCGCGATCATGGATAACTGGACCGCTGCCACCGGTGATTGCCGACAGGAACTGGTGTTCATCGGCCAGAACATCGACTTCGCGCAGCTCACTACCGAACTCGATGATTGTCTGCTGACGGATGAAGAAATGGCACTGGGTGTCGAAGGCTGGCGATTGCTGCCGGACCCGTTCGGCCCTTGGTACGAAGACGCCGCGTGACACCTCAAGGCTTGAGCCAGGTTCCCTGGCTCTGGGCTTCGCAAAACGGCTTCAGATACGCTGCATCCGTGGCTACGCCGTAATAGTGAATATCCTGCCGGTAAGGCATATTGGCGACTTGGGCGTTGCTGCACACGCCGAACGCCCCGCTTGGGCATTGGTCGACGTACTGCACCTCGACCTTCTGCCCGGCCAGTTTCGGCTGGCAAAAACCGTCGGCGAAGAGTTTTTCCGGGATGGTACGGTTCTGTTGGCAGACTTTCACGTCAAGCCGTTCCGCCTGGCTGTGGACGACGCAGGCCTGGGCCAGCGCCTCGCCGCAGGGCAGAATCAGTAGCAACGAAAATCCCATCCACCGCATGCTTACCTCCCAAGACACCTTCGATCATGTTGCAGAACATACCCACCCACGTCATCGCCGGGCCATTGGGTGCCGGTAAAACCAGCCTGATCAAGCACCTGCTGGCGCAGCGTCCAGCGGGTGAGCGCTGGGCGGTATTGATCAACGAGTTCGGCCAGATCGGCCTCGATGCCGCGTTGCTGACCCGTGACGCCGATGGTATCGCACTGGGCGAAGTGGCCGGGGGCTGTTTGTGTTGCGTCAATGGTGCGCCGTTTCAGATTGGTCTCGGTCGTTTGCTGCGCAAGGCGCGGCCGGATCGACTGTTCATCGAGCCTTCGGGGCTGGGCCATCCGATGCAGCTGTTGCAACAGTTGAGCGAGGCGCCATGGCAAGGCGTTCTGAATGTGCAACCCAGCGTGCTGGTGCTCGATGCGCAGGCGCTCCTCGCCGGCAAGCCGCTGCCTGCGGCGCAACGGGAGGCATTGAACAGCGCGGGTCTGTTGCTGATGAACAAATCCGAAGGTATCGAAGAAGGTGATCGCCAGCAGATCGCCGCATCGTTGCCGGTGCGTCCTTTGTACTGGACGCAAGAATCCGCGTTGCCATTGAGCGAGTTGCCCGGTCTTGAGGCGCGGGCGGTGGCGGGTGTGGATAACTTTGTGATGCCCAAGAGACTGGCGCAGCTCCCGGCGATCTGGACTGACCCGACGCTGCCTATTTGCTTAAGTCAGGCGCAGGAGGGCGGTTGGAGTATCGGATGGCGCTGGCATCCGAACCAGACCTTCGATGCGGCATTTGTCGGCCGGTGGCTGGAAGGCCTTGTGTGGCGGCGGGCGAAGCTGGTTATCCACAGTAGCGGTGGCTGGGTATCGGCCAATGCGCTGGATAACTCGGTGTTGGCGTGGCAGCCCAGCGAATGGCGGCAGGACTCGCGAGTCGAGTTGATTTTCAGTGAGCCGCAGGATGTGGAAGTGTTGCAAAGAGGCCTGGCCGACTGCCGGTCGATCTGAGTATTACGGCCGCCATTTGTTGTGCTCCTGCCGCCAATGGCTCAGCTGGATCACCTCGGCGCTCGGCTTGACCACATCGACGACCGGCGGCGTTTCGTCAAACGGCATCGGATAAGGCGCCAATTCTATCTGCGCGCTGTGGGCGCCGAATTGGGTGATGGTGCCGTTATGCCGACTTTCGCCGGTCACGGTGAATTCGAAGTTATACACTCGGGCCAGGCGCCGCCGACCGCGGGCATCCTTGAGGAACGCGATTTTTTTCAGCGCCACGTTTCCATCCAGCAATTCGATGCCGACGTTGCTGCAATGCTGCTTGACCCGCTCCAGCGCGCGCTCGCGCAGGCCGTGGTTGTGCCACAGCCAGGCGCCGGCGGTAGCGAGCAGCATCAGCACGAAAATATTTCCAAGGGTCAACATCAACTGGGCGCTCCAACAAGATAGTGTCAGCTTAACTGCGTCGCCGGTCTGTCGTACAGGCTGCGTTTAGTCGCATACTGCGCCGCTCGAATTTCAATCGTTTTACGGAAACTCACCGCATGAAACGTACGCCCCATCTGCTCGCTATCCAGTCCCACGTGGTGTTCGGTCACGCAGGCAACAGTGCCGCGGTTTTCCCGATGCAGCGGGTCGGGGTGAATGTCTGGCCGCTCAACACCGTGCAGTTCTCCAACCACACGCAGTACGGCCAGTGGACCGGCGACGTGCTGGCGCCGCACCAGATCCCTGATCTGGTCGAAGGCATCGCAGCCATTGGCGAGCTCGGCAATTGCGACGCGGTGCTGTCGGGTTACCTCGGTAGCGCGGCACAGGGTCGGGCAATCCTTACGGGTGTGGCGCGGATCAAGGCGATGAATCCCAAGGCGCTGTATTTGTGCGACCCGGTGATGGGCCATCCGGAGAAGGGTTGCAGCGTGCCGGCGGAAGTCAGCGATTTCCTGCTGGAGGAAGCCGCCGCCGTGGCTGATTTCATTTGCCCAAACCAACTGGAGCTCGACAGCTTTTCGGGGCGCAAGCCGCAGTCGTTGTTCGATTGTCTAGCCATGGCGCGGGCGCTGCTGGCGCGCGGGCCGAAAGCGGTGCTGGTCAAGCATCTGGACTACCCAGGCAAAACTTCGGACGTGTTCGAGATGTTGCTGGTGACAGCCGAAGGCAGTTGGCATCTGCAACGTCCGCTGCTGGCGTTTCCGCGTCAGCCGGTGGGCGTTGGTGATTTGACTTCCGGGTTGTTCCTGGCGCGCGTGTTGTTGGGCGACAGCCTGGTGGCCGCGTTCGAATTCGCCGCATCGGCGGTGCATGAAGTGCTGCTGGAAACCCAGGCCTGCGCGAGCTACGAGCTGGAACTGGTGCGGGCGCAGGACCGGATTGCCCATCCGCGGGTGCGGTTTGAGGCGACTTCGATCAGCTTGTAACCGGATCAGAACAAAAAGATCGCAGCCTGCGGCAGCCCCTACAGGAATTCGCATTTCTCTGTAGGAACTACCGCAGGCTGCGATCTTTTGCTTCAGGCGTCGCCCTTGATTTCCTGATAGCGCTTTTCCAGCTCCTGACGAATCTGGCGGCGTTGCTGGGCCTGAATGTATCGGCGCTTGTCCTCGCTGTTTTCCGGTTGCAGCGGCGGCACCGGGGCGGGTTTGCGCTGGTCATCCACCGCGACCATGGTGAAGAAGCAGCTGTTGGTGTGGCGCACCGAGCGCTCACGGATGTTTTCGGTCACTACCTTGATACCCACCTCCATCGAGGTGTTGCCGGTGTAGTTGACCGAAGCGAGGAAGGTCACCAGTTCGCCGACATGGATCGGCTCACGGAAAATCACCTGGTCCACCGACAGGGTCACCACGTAACGGCCGGCATAACGGCTGGCGCAGGCGTAGGCGACTTCGTCGAGATACTTGAGCAGGGTTCCGCCGTGAACATTGCCAGAGAAGTTGGCCATGTCGGGGGTCATCAGTACCGTCATCGACAGCTGGGCGTTTCCGGGTTCCATAGCGTTCTCACGGATCAAGGCAAGGTTTGAGGGACGCACCTCTGCGGGTGCCTGCGTGGTTTTTTCAAACCAACAGTTATCGGGACGCCGGGCGGGAAGCCGCCGTCACGCCGGATCGATCTGTTTCCATATATTGCACCGCCTTTCTGCTGGAAGTCGCGGTGTTACCCTGCAAAAGCCCACTCCAAAGGGCAAATTCCTACGCGAAAAGCAGATTTGTATCCCGTTCAATCGGACGTTTCCTGCGTCTGCTGGTTGAGCCATGTCACCCAAGGAGCCACACGCCATGCATGCCATCAGTTTTATTCAGGATCTGGCAGTGATCATGTTGATCGCGGGTGTGGTGACCGTGGTTTTTCATCGCCTCAAACAACCGGTGGTTCTGGGCTACATTGTTGCGGGCTTCATCATTGGCCCGCACACCCCACCGTTCGGGCTGATCCACGACGAAGAGACCATCAAGACCCTGGCGGAACTCGGGGTGATTTTCCTGATGTTCTGCCTGGGCCTGGAATTCAGCCTGCGCAAGTTGTTCAAGGTCGGCGCCACGGCGTTTATCGCGGCGTTCCTGGAAATCGTGCTGATGATCTGGATCGGCTACGAAATCGGCCGCTGGTTCGACTGGAACACCATGGATTCACTGTTCCTCGGCGCGATTCTGGCGATCTCCTCGACCACCATCATCGTCAAGGCGCTCAACGACCTGAAGATGAAGAATCAGCGTTTTGCACAGCTGATTTTCGGTGTGCTGATCGTCGAAGACATCCTCGGTATCGGCATCATCGCCTTGCTGTCGAGCATCGCGGTCAGCGGCACGGTCAGCTCCGGCGAAGTGTTCTCGACGGTCGGCAAGCTCTCGTTGTTCATGATCGTCGCATTGGTGATCGGCATTTTGCTGGTGCCGCGATTGCTGGCTTACGTGGCCAAATTCGAAAGCAATGAAATGCTGCTGATCACCGTGCTGGGCCTGTGTTTCGGCTTCTGCCTGCTGGTGGTCAAGCTTGAATACAGCATGGTCCTGGGCGCGTTCCTGATTGGCGCGATCATGGCCGAATCCCGGCAGTTGCTGAAGATCGAACGCCTGATCGAACCGGTTCGCGACCTGTTCAGTGCGATTTTCTTCGTCGCCATCGGCCTGATGCTCGACCCGATGATCCTGCTGCAATACGCCTGGCCAATCGCGGTGATCACGGTGGCGGTAGTTCTGGGCAAGATGTTGTCCTGCGGACTCGGTGCCTTTATCGCCGGCAACGACGGACGCACCTCACTACGCGTCGGGATGGGTCTTTCACAGATTGGCGAATTTTCTTTCATCATCGCTTCGCTGGGCATGACCCTGCAGGTCACCAGCAACTTCCTTTATCCGGTAGCCGTGGCGGTTTCGGTGATCACCACGCTGCTGACGCCTTATCTAATTCGAGCGGCAGACCCGTTGTCGATCAAGTTGGCCGCAGTGATGCCGCAGCGTCTGGGTCGAGTGTTGGGGATGTATGGCGAATGGCTGCGCAGCATCCAGCCGCAGGGCCAGGGTGCGCTGCTGGCGTCGATGATTCGACGGATCCTGCTTCAGGTCGGGGTCAATCTGGCGTTGGTGATTGCGATCTTTTTCGCGGGCGCTTACTTCGCCGAACGCATCTCCACCTACCTGCAAGACTGGGTCAGCGATCCGAGCTGGCAGAAGGCATTGATCTGGGGTGGTGCGCTGCTGTTGTCGCTACCATTCCTGATTGCCGCTTATCGCAAGCTCAAGGCGCTATCGATGTTGCTCGCGGAAATGGGCGTGAAGCCTGAAATGGCGGGGCGCCACACAGAGCGAGTGCGCCGGGTGATCGCCGAAGTGATCCCGATTCTCTCGCTGCTGGTGATTTTCCTGCTATTGGCAGCCTTGTCGGCCAGTATTCTGCCGACCAACAAGTTGCTGGTGCTGATCGCTGTGGTCGCAGCCGCCGTAGCAGCGGTGCTGTGGCGCTGGTTTATCCGCGTCCACACGCGCATGCAGGTGGCGTTGCTGGATACCCTGGACAATCACAAGGATTCGCCAGGGCACTGATCCAGTGGGGCGTCGGCTGACTCAGCTTTCCAGCCAGACGTCCCGCGCCCAGTGCCATACCGACTCCCAGGTTTCTTCGGCGATCAGCTCTTCTTCGGCCTGCCACAACACCACAGTGCCGTCTTCTTCGACGCAGTAGTAGTCATCACCGTCCTGGCAGATCGGGATCAGGCTACGATCGATACCGGCGTCCCAGGCGTTGGCAGCAACATCCGGCAGGTAGGTGTGGGATTGCGGGTCGGTGACGGTCACCGGCTCCAGGCTGCCGTAGACAACGTCGCTGACGGTCAGCAAAAACTCTCTGAAGACGAACGGAATATCGATGAACAGTTGTTCTTCGATTTCCACCAGCAGATCTTCGTCGGGTAACTCCAAGGGGACCGGTACCGGTTCGTTGGCTTCACGCAGTTGTTCGATGATTTCTTCCACGTCCGGGATCCTCTTGCTTGTATGGCGCGGTTTATATGGGGCGGTTTATACAGTAGCTTGCTATAGATGCAACCGCGAAATAGAAAACCCCAGCCGAGGCTGGGGTTTTTATTACAGCAAGTGAAGCGCGGAGGATGATCAGCCGTTCTGGCGGATACCTGCGACCAGCCAAGGCTGGTTTTCACCCTGTGCACGTTCCATGTTCCAGCTTTCGCTGAACACTTCGCCCTGGTCGAAACGCGAGGATTTCGACACGCCGCTGAAGGTCAGGGTGGCGATGGTCTTGTCGGCGCGGTCATCCACGCCGTCCAGCTGCACATTGAGGTTATCAATGTAAGTGGACTGGAAGGCGTCACCCAGGTCAGCGCGTTCGCGCTTGAGGAACTCCAGCATCTGCGGGGTCACGAACTCGGAGATCTTGTCCATTTCGTTCGCGTCCCAGTGCTGTTGCAGCGACTGGAAGTGGCTGCGCGCGGCTTCTATGAAGCTCTGTTCGTTGAACCAGGCCGGAGCGTTGATCACCGGACGGGCGGCAACGGGTGCGGCCGAACCACCGAAGATCGAACCCATGGCTGGCTTCTGCTCGAACGCTTCACGCTGCATCGGCGCGTGGCCGGCCGGAGCGAACTGCTCCTGCTGCTTGCGACGACGAGCGGCGATGAAACGGAAGACCAGGAACGCGATGACCGCCATGATCAGGATGTCGAAGATCTGCATGCCCTGGAAGCCGTCGCCCATGAACATGGACGCCAGCAAGCCACCGGCCGCGATACCGGCCAGAGGGCCGAGCCAGCGCGAAGCACCGCCAGCCTTGGCAGCAGCGCCAGCGGCACCGGCAGCACCAGCGGTCGCCGCAGCGCCGCCCATGCCTGGAGAAGAAGGAGCCATCTGGCTGGTTTGGTGAGTCGGCGCAGCGCCTGCGCTTTTGCCACCACCGAAGCGCTTGGCGGCATTGACGTCGAGACTCATCGTCAGGCCGATGCACAACGCCATGGCGATGCTAAGAAAACGTTTCATAAAGGGAATTCCCATTTGTGGAAGGCACGCGCGCCATGTTGCACAGCTGAAGTGTTACTGGCTAGCGGCAGAGTGTTTCGGGCTTTTGCCTGACAGGTCGGGTTCAGCTTCAGTCAGCGCAATAAGTCCTGTTAACTTTGGTCTGTAGGATGAGTGGATAAGTTCTGTAGGAAGGGTTTGTCGTTGAACCCTGTGGGGGCGAGCCTGCTCGGGATGACGGACTCACAGCCAAAAAATTTATCGACTGATCTACCGCTATCGCGAGCAGGCTCGCTCCTACAGAAAGCTAGATTGCTTCGAGCTTGGCGTAGCCCAGCATCAACCACTTGCTGCCTTCGCCGAAGTTCACCTGGACCCGCGCCTGTGCGCCGGCGCCTTCGAAGTTCAGGATCACGCCGTCGCCAAACACCGAATGCCGTACTGTCTGGCCGAGGCTGAAACCGGTCTGCGGAATCTCGCTGCCGCTGAACAGGCTGCCACCGCTCATCGACTGATTGCCGCCAAACGGACGACTGACGCTGTTGGAAAGCCGCACTTCCTGGATCAGGCCTTTCGGCACTTCGCGTACGAAGCGCGACACCTTGTTGTAGGTCTCGCTGCCATATAGGCGTCGGGTTTCGGCATAGGTCATCACCAGGTTCTGCATTGCGCGGGTGATGCCGACATAGGCCAGACGGCGCTCTTCCTCAAGACGGCCGGGCTCTTCCAGGCTCATCTTGTGCGGGAACAGGCCTTCTTCCATGCCCACCAGGAACACGTAAGGGAACTCCAGGCCTTTGGCGCTGTGCAGCGTCATCAGTTGAATGCTGTCTTCGTGCTCGTCGGCCTGCGTATCGCCAGCCTCCAGCGATGCGTGACCGAGGAACGCCGCCAGCGGCGTCAGGTCTTCGTCTTCTTCGCTGTTTTCGAAGTTGCGTGCAGCGCTGACCAGTTCCTCAAGGTTTTCTACCCGGGCCTGGCCTTTCTCGCCTTTTTCCGCTTCGTGGTAGGCGATCAAGCCTGACTGCTCGATGACCGTCTGGGTCATCAGGTGCAGCGGCATCTCCATGCACTTGGCGGCGAGGTTCTCGATCAACTCGATGAATGCGCCGAGCGCGCCGGCTGCGCGACCGGTCAGGCCTTTATTGGCCACCAGTTGGCGCATCGCTTCCCACATCGACACATCGCTGTGGCGTGCGTGGTCGCGGATCGCTTCGACGGTTTTTTCGCCAATGCCACGGGCCGGGACGTTAATCACCCGTTCCAGTGCGGCATCGTTGCCACGGCCTTCCAGCAAACGCATGTAGGCCATGGCGTTCTTGATTTCAGCCCGTTCGAAGAAGCGCTGACCGCCATAAATGCGGTACGGAATGCGCTCACGCAACAAGGCTTCTTCCAAAACGCGCGATTGGGCGTTGGAGCGATACAGAATCGCGATATCGCTGCGAGACAGGCCGGTTTTCAGCGCACTTTCGATGGTTTCGACAACGTAGCGAGCTTCATCGTGTTCGTTGAACGCAGCGTACAGATTAATGGCTTCGCCATCGCCGCCATCGGTCCACAGTTCTTTGCCCAGACGCCCGGTGTTGTTGGCGATCAAGGCGTTGGCGGCCTTCAGGATGCCGGCGGTGGAGCGGTAGTTTTGCTCCAGACGAATGGTTTCGGCGTCCGGGAAGTCTTCGGAGTACTGATAGATGTTTTCGATTTTCGCGCCGCGCCAGCCGTAGATCGACTGGTCGTCATCGCCCACCACCATCAGGCTGTCGCCACCCTTGGCCAACAGGCGCAACCAGGCGTACTGCACGGCGTTGGTGTCCTGGAACTCGTCCACCAGTATGTGCCGGAAGCGCTTTTGATAGTGCGCCAACAGGCCCGGATGATCACGCCACAGGTCGAGTGCACGCAGCAGCAATTCGGAGAAGTCGATGACCCCTGCGCGCAAGCACGCCGCCTCATAGGCTTCATAGATGCCGCGCATGGTCGCCAGGAACAGGTCGCCGCTGGCTTGAATGTGTTGCGGGCGCAGACCTTCGTCTTTCTGCCCGTTGATGAACCATTGGGCCTGACGGGCCGGCCAGCGTTGCTCGTCCAGGCCGAGCTCGCGGATCACCCGCTTGACCAGCCGCTGCTGGTCGTCGCTGTCGAGAATCTGGAAGGTCTGGCTCAAGCCTGCTTCCTGCCAGTGCGCTCGCAGCAAGCGGTGCGCCAGGCCGTGGAAGGTACCGACCCACATGCCGGCCGGGTTGATACCCATCAGCTGCTCGATGCGATGGCGCATCTCGGCAGCGGCCTTGTTGGTGAAGGTCACCGACAGAATGGAGTGGGGCGACGCGTTTTCGACCTGGATCAACCAGGCGATACGGTGCACCAGCACTCGGGTTTTACCGGAACCAGCACCGGCCAGGACCAACTGACGACCCACGGGGGCTGCTACGGCCTGCCGTTGGGCATCGTTGAGGGAGTTCAGCAGAAGGGAGAGATCATCGCGCATCGGGGCATTCTAGGGGGCGGCGTCACACCGGGCAAACCCCGCTTTGCATTAGCCGATGAAAGAGGCGCGCAGGACGACCGGTCAGTCATCGGCCGCAAGCGTTGGCTGCACTCGTCCGGCGGCATTTGCAGCGGATCGGCGGGCTAATACTTTTGTCTGTTTTTTGACCGGGGGCAGTTTGGTCCGGGCACTGGCTTGTGTATGCTCCGTCGACGTTTCGGGCCCCATGCTCGTCATTATAAGAACAAGAACATTGCCTATGACCTTCAGCTCCGACCTGTCGGGCCCCACCGTGGAGCCCCGGGTTATCCGAAAACAGTACGCCATGGAAATGGCGGTCGAACGCACGCGTCTGCTCTATCAGGGCTCTTTGCTGCCCACACTGTTCATGTTGATCAATGGTCTGGTCTGCGCCGGGTTGCTCTGGAGTCCGCAGCGCTACTTCCTGGTCAGCGTCTGGCTGGTGTGGTTGTTGTCATTGGTGGCGCTGCGGGTGATTCAGGTAGCGGCTTTCGATTCGGCCATTCCCAATCGGCAGGCCCACCCCATCTGGCGACGGATGTTTTTGCTGGGTTCCGGCCTCACCGGCCTGACCCTGGCCGGTGCCGGTATCGCCTTGGTTCCCGCCGATAACTTCATTCAGCAAGCCTGGGTCTTCGGCCTGATCGGTGCGGCGGCCCTCTCGGCCAGCGTGGCCTACGCGGTCAGTTTGCCGGCCTTCCTGTCTTTCACTTTGCCCTGCCTGTTGCCGGCCATCGCCTTCATGTTCTGGGGTGGTGACGAACAACAGCACGGCTGGGGCTGGTTTGGCCTGATTCTGCTGGGCGCATTGAGTGTGGTTGCCTGGCAGGTCAATCGCCTTATCGATCGCGGCCTGTTGCGACGCTTCCAGAATCAGGCGCTGATCGAGCATCTGCAACAAGCGCAAAATTGCGGTGACCAGCTTAATCAGAAACTGGCAAAGGAAATCGAGCAGCGCCGGCGAGCTGAAGACGAGTTGCGCGAAATCCAGATCGACCTGGAAAGCCGCGTCGCCCAGCGCAGCCTGGAACTGGATGCCGCCAACCAGGCGCTGAGCAAGAGTGAGGCGCGCCTGGCGCTGGCATTGAAAGCCAGTGAACTGGGGTTGTGGGACTGGAATCTGCAAACCGACGAAGTGCATCACACGCAGATTCAGGAGTTGTTTGGCCTGGAGCCGGAGCAGGTGACGGCAATCCTGCGCCACCTCAAGCCGCGCCTCCACCCCGAGGATCTTCCCGCGCTGAAAAGGGCGCTGGTCGAGCACTTGAAGGGGCGCACCGAGGACTACCAGATCGAGTACCGCGTGCGGCATGGCGACGGCCACTGGGTCTGGATCGAGGACCGTGGGCGGGCAGTCGAGCGTGCCGAAAACGGCCGGGTGATCCGCATGGTCGGCACTCGCCGCGACATCAGCGCGAGCAAGGCACTTGAAGAACAGCAGCAATTGGCGGCGACGGTGTTCGAGGCCGCCAGTGAAGGCATCGTGATTTTTGACCCCAATTACGCGTTGCTCGCGGTCAATCAGGCCTTCAGCCGTGTGACGGGCTATGACATCGAGGAAATTCTGGGTCGAAACGTGATCGAGTTGCCGTGCAGCCGCGATGCACGCCGGCATTACACCGCGATTCATCAGGCGCTGGAGCAGCACGGCAGTTGGCAAGGCGAATTGGTGGAAACCCGCAAGAATGGCGAGATGTATCCGCAGTGGCTTCAACTAAGTACGGTGCGCGATCCTCGGGGAAAGGTGAGTCATATTGTGGGCTTCTTCGCGGATCTCTCCGCCCGGCGTGAATCCGAAGAGCGCATGCGCTACCTGACCCATTACGACGAGCTCACCGGTCTGGCCAACCGCTCGATGTTCCGTGAGCGGCTCAGCGAGGCGCACCAACGGGTGCGACAGGGCGGTTATCGCAGCTTGGCGTTGCTGCACATCAATCTCGACCGGTTCAAACAACTCAATGACAGCCTGGGTCATGAAGTCGCCGACCAATTATTGCAGAAAATGGCACGGCGACTGGTCAATGCCTTGCCGGAGGCAGACACGATCGCGCGCCTGTCCGGTGACGAGTTTGCCGTGTTGTTCAACTCCTACGGCAACCTTTCGAGTCTCGCGCGGGTGGCGACACGGTTATCGAACAAGTTGCGCATTCCGGTGACGGTCGAGGGCCATGAACTGGTGGTCAGTGCGTCGATGGGCATCAGTTTGTTGCCGGACAGTGCCCGAGAGATTTCCGCGTTGGTCAGTCAGTCGAACATGGCCATGCAACACGCCAAGCATTTGGGCGGAAACAACTTCCAGTTCTACACCGATAGCCTGCAGGCCAGCACGCTGGAACGGTTGCAGCTGGAAAACCAGTTGCGTAAAGCGGTTGAAGAGAAGCAGTTGAAGGTGTTCTACCAACCGAAACTGTGCCTTGCCACGGGCAAGTTGAACGCCGCTGAGGCGCTGGTGCGTTGGGATCATCCGACCATGGGCCGCGTGCCTCCGGGGGATTTCATCGGTCTGGCCGAGGAAACCGGGTTGATTGGCCCGATCGGTGAGTTCGTATTGCGTCAGGCTTGCTGGCAAGCCTGTGAGTGGCAGCGCCAGGGGCTTGAAGCGATTCGGGTGTCGGTGAATCTGTCGGTGCATCAGTTGCGTCAAGGCAAACTGGTCAGTCTGGTGCGTCAAGTGCTGGAAGAAACCGGGCTGGAGCCACGCTTTCTGGAACTGGAACTCACCGAAAGCCAGTTGCTGGACAGCGTCGAGCACATCATCGCGACCTTCCAGCAGCTACGAGATCTGGGCGTGAAACTGGCAATCGATGATTTCGGCACCGGCTATTCATCCCTGAGCTATCTCAAGCGGATTCCGGTGGATTACGTGAAGATCGATCAGGCGTTCATTCGCGGTTTGGGGGAGGGCAGCGAGGATGCGGCAATCACTCGGGCGATCATCGCCATGGCGCACGGCCTGTCGTTGAAGGTCGTGGCGGAAGGGGTCGAGCGGCTTGAGCAGCTTGAGTTTTTGAAAACCGAGCGCTGCGACGAGGTGCAAGGGTATCTGATCAGTCGACCCATCGAAGCGGATGGATTGGCGAGTCTGCTACGAGAGCAGTGTGCCGTGTGAACGGCTCAACTTCCCGCCGGACACGTTTGGTGCCGACGGGAAGCCAGGAAGCTGATGGGTTTTTAGTTGGTAATTAGAACTTTGTCGATATGGTGCAGCAACTTTCCTTCGTAGAAAATGCTGACGCCAGTGACATTGGAATCGCCCATTACTTTATATTCTACAAACTTGTCGGTTTCTACCTGCAAGGAAACCTCGTTGGATTTTACCAATTTGAGTTCCAGGCGCAGATCGAAGGATTTGTCCTGGATTGCGGTTTTTTCCAGCGTAGGTGTAATGCCAGTATGGGCAACGGTTACGGTGCCAAAGGTACGGAAAGACGCAGCGCCGGGCATGCGATCGTTTTGTGCGGTCCAGTCTTTTGTTTTAATGCTCATAATATGTAGCTCCTTTAATTAAGTTTTTGCTTCCTGCGCAATCAATATATCCAGATCAACTTGTGATTGGGTGATTTTTTGTTAGTTGTATTTGTAAGTCTGTATGTTGTGTTGCGGATTGCAGACATAACTATGCTTTGAACTTTCTGAAAGCTGCCAGTTTGATTTTTACCCTTCAAGACAGATGTTGAGGGGTGATCAGGTCTCCGTCATGAGTGCTACATGAAGCGCGGGCACCTGAAATCGAGGGATTCGGTAACGCATTGAGCGGGCAAAATGCCGATTCATGTAGTATAACTACAAGCGTGCTACATCCCCGGCACCTGCCAATAACAAAGAGTCCAGCCCCTTGAATCTGCTGCAACACATCGCCCAGTCTCGCCACCTGTTACGCAAGTCGGAGCTCAAGGTCGCCGATCACGTGCTGCTTGACCCCGCGGCCGTGATGCACAGTTCCATGGCCGACCTGGCCCATAGCGTCGGCATCAGTGAGCCGACCATCGTGCGTTTTTGCCGTGCCATCGGTTGCTCCGGGTTCCAGGACCTGAAGCTCAAGCTGGCCCAGAGCCTGGCGGCGGGCGCGAGTTTTGGACAGTTCGCGATCCACGAAGATGATTCGGTCGCCGACTACAGCCTGAAAATTTTCGACACCACCCTGCACACGTTGATGGAGGTTCGCGAGAAACTCGATCCGGTGGAGTTGCAACGGGCGGTCACGCTGATGTCCCAGGCCCAGCGCGTCGAGTTCTATGGCTTCGGCGCCTCGGGTGCGGTAGCGGCGGATGCGCAGCACAAATTTTTCCGCTTGCTGCTGACCGCGGCGGCCTATTCGGACCCGCACATGCAGGCGATGTCGGCGGTGACCCTGAAGCCGACCGATGTGGCGATCTGCATTTCCCAGTCCGGGCGTTCCAAGGATCTGCTGATCACCGCCAACCTGGTGCGCGAAAGCGGCGCTTCGTTGATCACCCTGTGCCCGAGCCAGACGCCATTGGCCGAGCTGTCGACCGTCAACCTGGCGATTGATGTGCATGAAGACACCGAAATCTACACGCCGCTGACCTCGCGGATCGCTCACCTGGTGGTGATCGATGTGCTGGCGATGGGCGTGGCCATGGCGCGCGGACCGAGCCTGGTCAACCACCTCAAGAGCGTCAAGCGCAGCCTGCGCAGCTTGCGGTTGTCGCCGAAGTCGGTGAAAGCGCTCGACGACTAAGATCAAAAGATCGCAGCCTTCGGCAGCTCCTACAGGTATTCACGTTCCCTGTAGGAGCTGCCGAAGGCTGCGATCTTTTTGATTTTTGAATTTTCATCTCTCTGTAACTCTTCGGCCGCCAAACCGTCATCCCCCGCGCCTATCGTGAAACTCCCGTAATCGTCTTGGGAGACTCGAAATGGCCCTGCCTTACGAAGAACGCAACAGCGCTGTCAAAACCCGTCGTCAGCAAGAAGATCAGCGCCGCATGGAATTTCGCCGCGCTATCGAAGATCGCTGCGAGCGCCGTCAGCTTCTGGCCGAGATTGGCGATTTTCCTGAGGATCTCGAACTCAATTACTGGCAGGCCGCACCGACAGCTTCCCGTCGAAGCGCTCAACCAGGCCGCTGATCTGTACCCGCTCGCTGCGCACGAACGCAAGGAATGCGTGGGCCACCGGTGACAAGCGTTTAGCCTTGGCTTGCACCAGGCACCAACTGCGGTATAGCGGCAGTTCTTCGACCGGTAACTCGATCAACCCGCCGGTCGCCAGTTCCAGGTTCAGGGCGTGGCGCGTCAACAGCGCGACGCCCAGACCTGCTAACACGCATTCACGCTGGGCTTCGGCTGACGAGACTTCCTGGGTCTGGTTGAAGTGCACGCGTTTCTCTTTGAAGTATTCTTCGCACGCCATGCGCGTTCCGGAGCCGGGTTCGCGTAACAGCAAGGTGTACGGCTCAAGATCCTGCAAGCGCAGCGGTCCCATATGGCACAGCGGATGATCCGGCGGAGCCACGGCGACGATCGGGTTATTGAGGAACGGCAAAAACTCCAACCCCATATCCTGCGGCACCATCGACATGATCACCAAGTCATCCCGGTTGTCGGAGAGACGCCGAATCACCTGGCCTCGGTTGACCACCGTCAGTTGCAGATTGACCTCAGGATGCTGGCGCTTGAACGCGGCAAATAGGTGAGGGACGAAGTACTTGGCGCTGGATTCCACCGCCAGTTTCAGCTGACCCTGCAAAGAGCCCTGCATGTCCGACAGCTGCATATCGAGGTTTTCCAGGCGCCCGAAAATGTCCCGGCTGGCGCGTTGCAAAGCTTCGGCCGCTTCTGTCATGTAGAGTTTTTTGCCGACATAATCGAACAGAGGCTGACCAATCAGCTCTTCCAATTGACGAATCTGTAGGCTGACGGCCGGTTGTGTGAGCGACATTTCGTCGGCCGCGCGGCTGTAGGACCTCAAATCACAGACCTCATTGAAGATTTGCAATTGACGCAATGTCATACGCATCAATGACTTACGCATTTTATGGACGCTCTCGCCGTAGGCTGATGCCTCAACTATAAGTCTTTACTTATGCATGACCCAATAATTATTCATTTTTGTTAATCCCTTGTGAGCGCTAGTGTGGACCTGCGACCAAATTGAAACATTTGGTCACGCGTCGACCTGGTCTAGCAGGTCGTGGGTACCACCGGCTCAAGGGAAACTCCAAGTGATAACAAAGATCCTGATCGCCAACCGTGGTGAGATTGCCGTACGAATCGTGCGTGCCTGCGCCGAGATGGGCATTCGCTCGGTCGCGATCTATTCCGACGCCGACCGTCATGCCTTGCATGTGAAGCGTGCGGACGAGGCCCACAGTATTGGTGCCGAGCCGCTGGCGGGTTACCTGAACGCGCGAAAACTGGTGAATCTGGCGGTGGAAACCGGTTGTGATGCATTGCATCCCGGCTATGGCTTCCTGTCGGAAAACGCTGAACTGGCGGACATTTGCGCCGAGCGCGGCATCAAGTTCATCGGTCCATCGGCTGAAGTAATTCGCCGCATGGGCGACAAGACTGAAGCCCGTCGCAGCATGATCAAGGCGGGTGTGCCAGTCACCCCGGGAACCGAAGGCAACGTAGCGGACATCGCCGAAGCCTTGATTGAAGGCGACCGCATCGGTTATCCGGTCATGCTCAAGGCCACCTCCGGTGGTGGTGGCCGGGGTATCCGTCGCTGTGACAGCCGAGAAGAACTTGAACAAGCCTTCCCACGGGTAATTTCCGAAGCCACCAAGGCATTCGGTTCCGCGGAAGTGTTTCTGGAAAAGTGCATCGTCAATCCGAAACACATCGAAGCGCAGATCCTCGGTGACAGCTTTGGCAACGTGGTGCACCTGTTCGAGCGTGACTGCTCGATCCAGCGTCGTAACCAGAAGCTGATCGAGATTGCCCCGAGCCCGCAATTGACCCCTGAACAGCGCGCCTACATTGGCGACCTGTCGGTGCGTGCGGCCAAGGCTGTGGGTTACGAAAACGCCGGTACAGTGGAGTTCCTGCTCGCCGAGGGCGAGGTGTACTTCATGGAGATGAACACCCGGGTGCAGGTGGAACACACCATCACCGAAGAAATCACTGGCATCGACATCGTTCGCGAGCAGATCCGCATCGCTTCCGGTCTGCCGCTTTCGGTGAAACAGGAAGATATCCACCACCGTGGTTTCGCCCTGCAATTCCGGATCAACGCCGAAGACCCGAAAAACAACTTCCTGCCGAGCTTTGGCAAGATCACCCGTTACTACGCACCCGGCGGCCCCGGCGTACGTACCGACACGGCGATCTACACCGGATACACCATTCCGCCGTTCTACGATTCGATGTGCCTGAAACTGGTGGTGTGGGCGCTGACCTGGGAAGAGGCAATGGACCGTGGCCTGCGTGCCCTCGACGACATGCGTCTGCAAGGGGTCAAGACCACCGCCGCGTACTACCAGGAAATCCTGCGCAATCCGGAATTCCGTAGCGGCCAGTTCAACACCAGCTTCGTTGAAAGCCATCCTGAACTGACCAACTACTCGATCAAGCGCAAACCCGAAGAGCTGGCCCTGGCCATCGCCGCCGCCATCGCCGCCCACGCAGGCCTGTGAGGAATAGAACAATGAGCAAGAAGATTCATGTAACCGACACCATCCTGCGCGACGCTCACCAATCGCTGCTGGCGACTCGCATGCGCACCGAAGACATGCTGCCGATCTGCGACAAGCTCGACAAAGTCGGCTACTGGTCGCTGGAATGCTGGGGCGGCGCGACCTTCGACGCCTGCGTACGTTTCCTGAAAGAAGACCCGTGGGAGCGTCTGCGCCAACTGCGCGCGGCGCTGCCTAACACCCGTCTGCAAATGCTGTTGCGTGGTCAGAACCTGCTGGGCTACCGCCACTACAGCGACGACGTGGTCAAAGCCTTCGTTGCCAAGGCCGCAGTCAACGGCATTGACGTGTTCCGCATCTTCGACGCCATGAACGACGTGCGTAACCTGCGCGTGGCCATCGAAGCAGTGAAAGCTGCCGGCAAACACGCCCAAGGCACCATCGCGTACACCACCAGCCCGGTGCACACCATCGACGCGTTCGTGGCGCAAGCCAAGCAGATGGAAGCCATGGGTTGCGACTCGGTGGCGATCAAAGACATGGCCGGCCTGCTGACCCCGTACGCCACCGGTGAACTGGTTCGGGCGTTGAAAGCCGAACAGTCGCTGCCAGTGTTCATTCACTCGCATGACACCGCAGGCCTGGCGACGATGTGCCAGCTCAAGGCGATCGAAAACGGTGCCGACCACATCGACACCGCGATCTCCAGCTTCGCATCGGGCACTAGCCACCCGGGCACCGAATCGATGGTTGCTGCGCTCAAGGGCACTGAGTTCGACACCGGCCTGAACCTGGAACTGCTGCAGGAAATCGGCCTGTACTTCTACGCCGTGCGCAAGAAGTACCACCAGTTCGAAAGCGAATTTACCGCTGTCGACACCCGCGTGCAGGTCAATCAGGTGCCGGGCGGGATGATTTCCAACCTCGCCAACCAGCTCAAAGAGCAGGGCGCACTGAATCGCATGAGCGAAGTGCTGGCAGAGATCCCGCGTGTTCGTGAAGACCTCGGCTTCCCGCCGCTGGTGACCCCGACCTCGCAGATCGTTGGCACCCAGGCGTTCTTCAACGTGCTGGCCGGCGAGCGCTACAAGACCATCACCAACGAAGTGAAGCTGTACCTGCAAGGCGGCTACGGCAAGGCGCCGGGCACCGTGAACGAGAAACTGCGTCGCCAGGCCATCGGCAGCGAAGAAGTGATCGACGTGCGTCCGGCTGATCTGCTAAAGCCGGAAATGACCAAGCTGCGTGCCGACATCGGTGCACTGGCCAAGTCTGAAGAAGACGTGCTGACGTTCGCCATGTTCCCGGACATCGGCCGCAAGTTCCTCGAAGAACGCGCTGCCGGCACCCTGACACCTGAAGTGCTGTTGCCGATTCCGGAAGCCGGCAAAGTGGCCTCGGCTGGCGGCGAAGGCGTACCGACCGAGTTCGTCATCGACGTTCACGGCGAAACCTACCGCGTCGACATCACCGGTGTCGGCGTCAAGGCCGAAGGCAAGCGTCACTTCTACCTGTCCATCGACGGCATGCCGGAAGAAGTGGTGTTCGAACCGCTCAACGAATTCGTCAGCGGCGGCAGCAGCAAGCGCAAGCAAGCCACCGCGCCGGGCCACGTCAGCACCACCATGCCGGGCAACATCGTCGATGTACTGGTCAAGGAAGGCGACACCGTCAAGGCGGGCCAGGCTGTGTTGATCACTGAAGCGATGAAGATGGAAACCGAAGTCCAGGCAGCCATCGCCGGTAAAGTCACCGCTATTCACGTGGCCAAGGGCGACCGGGTGAACCCGGGCGAAATCCTGATCGAGATCGAAGGCTGAGTTAACAGCCTCGATACAACGCTTTAAACCTCGGGGGGGCATGTGCTCCCCTTTTTTTTGCGTTTTTGTGAGTGACGCAGAACTTGTAGGAGCCGAGCTTGCTCGCGATGGCGGAGTGTCACTTGATGTAAATGTTGCCTGAAACTCCGCCATCGCGAGCAAGCTCGGCTCCTACAGGTTTTATGTTGAGTCAGTTGATGATCAGAACGCCATCCGCCATTGCCCCGTCACGCCATAGCTGCGGCCGTCACTGCCGGTTTCACCATTGAGGCTGACGCCCAGGGTGTTATTGGTCGATACCCGAAGGTCGAGTCCCGCATCGATCAACAAACTGTCACGATCCAGCGGCGCCCCGTAAACGGTGTAGTCACGGCCGCCCGTTATCAAGCGTTGACGGGTGTAGCTGTCGAGTTCGCCGTAGGTGTGTTTCCAGCCTGCGCTGAAACGCGGTGTCAGTTGCATGCCGTTATCCAGCCCATTGATTTGCGCCAGGCGCAGCCCGAACGTGCTGTTCAGATTCTCGTTACTTTGCCCGTGGACTTTCAGTGCCGCCGCGCCGCCCTTTTCCGTGAAGCTGTCGCGCTGGTAGCGTTGGTAGCCAACGCTTGCGAATGGCTCGAAGCTGACGTTGCCGCGTCCCAGGTTGTAGCCGACCTCGGCGAAGGCTTGCTGTGTATTGGCATCGTAACGACCTTTCGGGCGGTCGCTGAACCTATAGAAGCTGACTTCGCGTTTGGTGCTGCCGTCGTGGTTGCTGAACGTCGCACCCAGCCGCAGCGCTACCGGGCCACTCTGACGCAGGGCGTAGGCGCCCAGGTGCCAGCTGTCGAGGTCGCCGTCGAGCTGTCGGCTGTCCATGCGAGTCGAGGATTTACCGCCGATCATACCCAGATGCCAGTGCTCACCGACGCCCCAGTCAGCGCCCAATACCAAGCCTTCAGTGGAATATTTCAGGTCCTGAAAGTCGCGATCAAGCTTCCCGCCATGACCCAATGCCTGAAGCCAGACCCGACCGTTGTCTTTACTGCCAGCGGCCAGACGGGGAGCGTTTTTTTGATTGTCGGAGTTTCCTGCGCTGTCCAATTGGCGCATGGCCGAGAGCATGCTGGCGCTCACAGGGGTGATGCTGTTCAACGTGGTTTTGGCGAGGTTGGCGTTGCTGTCGCCAGTAAGAAGCTCCATGGCCAACGGTGCGGTGGTTGTGGTGGTCCCGAGCAGGGCCTTGATTGCAGCATTTGGGGTTTTGGATGAATTCAGTTCTGTGGGAACCGCTTCCGTGGTCACAATACTGCGCCCGAACTCCTTGGCGTTTTTATCAGTTGCAACCTCTTCAAAGGGGACTTCGTTGCGGGCATAAGTCAGGCCGACCCGGCTCTTTTCGTAATTCGCATGAGCGTCCATGAATGCCAGGTTGCTTTCGACATGACCGAACTTGCCCTCAACCTTGCTGGCTTCAATGATCGTGTACTCGCTGGTCTGCGGAAAATCATCGCCCACACCGACCACTTTCAAAGTCGCATTTCCGAGTCTGGCAGTGCCGTCGACCTTGATAGTTTCGCTCGAACCATCCGGGTGGACTTCATAGGACAATACCGCCGTTTCGGCGAGGTCCATGTCGCCTTTGACCGTGGGTGCGCCTTGCGCCCGGTTGACGAGCATGTGGCCCATTACGTTGAGGGCGCCCACGCTTCCGCGACCACTGAAGGTTGCTTGTTCGTAGATGTCGACACGACCGTCGATGCTCCCCGAATTGCTCAGGCTACCCTGGACCCATGCATCGCCGGCGATATGTCCTTCATTGTTCAGCGCCGCTTTTGCACGAACCAGAGCACCCGTACTGAAGTCACCGGAACCGGTCAGCGTCCATGTGCCCTTCTTTACATCCAGTCGCTGGAATTGACGACTTTCGCCAAGCGTTCCCCCTTTGGCGGCCTCGAGTTGCAGGAGGTTTTCACCCGCACCACCCTCCAAAACCCCATTGAACGCTTGCGGGGTCAGTACCCTGACCACTTCATCGGCATCGCCGAGTTCAAGCTTGCCCCAGTCTTCTGTGTTTTTGATGGAGTGGGACGTGGCGGTTTTAGCGAAAGCGTCGAGCTCTTTGATCAGCGTCTGCGCCGATTTGCTGGTGGGAGGGGCTGGTTCCGTCACGGGCTCTTGAGCCTGTGCAAACTCAGTAAAACCCAAGGCAAGTGCAATCGCCAAGGCAAGATGTTGTGGTCGGAATTTGTGTTGAACGGGCATCGATTTTGGCCTCTTTTGACAGGAGACCAAACTCTAAAATGGAGGCCGCAAACGCGATGTCAGGCGCATCTGGCGGCGTTGCAGGGGGTGTCGCCAGGTCGTGAGGAATAAAGGACAGCCGTAGGAAAACGGCTGTATTTATCGGTTTCGGACAGACGCTTTTTCTTACACCAGAACCGGACGATTGCGGCTAGCCACGATCAGAAACTCATCTGCCACTGTCCGATCAACCCGTGATTTCGGCTGTTGTTGCCAAGCTCGCCGCTGTAGCCGATGCCCAGCGTATGACGGGCGGCGATGCCCACATCCAGACCGGCTTCCAGTACCAGGCTGTCGCGATCCAGCGAACTGCCATCGACACTGAACGCGGTGCCGCCCACCACGAATGCTTGCCGTGTCGAGTTGCTGACACTGCCGTAGGTGTGTTTCCAGCCGGCGGTCATGCGTGGTGTCAGGCTCATGCCGTTATCCAGGCTGCTCAGGTGTGCCAGGCGCAGGCCGAAGGTAGTGCTGAAATTGTCTTCGGTTTGCCCGTCGACTTGCAGCGCCGCGGCGCCACCTTTTTCCTGATAGCTGTCGCGGTGGTAGCGCTGGTAGCCGAGGTTGGCGAACGGCTCGGCACTGAGGCGGCCGCTGCCCATGGCGTAACCGAGTTCGGCGAAAGCCTGTTGGCTGTCGGCGTCGTAGTCGCCTTCGGGCCGGTCGCTGAAGCCGTTGAAGGAGATAGTCCGCTTGCTTTCCCCTTGGTGGCCGCTGTACGCCGCGCCGAGGCGCAGAGCCAACGGGCCGCTTTGGCGCAAGGCGTAGACACCGGCGTGCCAGCTCTCGACGTTGCCATCGACACCGGTGGCGTCTAGGTCGGTTTTCGAATAGCCGCCAAGCACACCGAGGCGCCATTGCCCATCGAGTGCCCAATCGGCGCCAAGCACCGTGCCTTTGCTGCGCTGTTCAAGACCGCTGCTGCCGTGTTCGCCATCGAGCTTGCCGTAGCCGCCGATGGCTTGCAGCCAGAGCCGGCCTTGGGCGTTCGGATCGTTGAGGTTGCGGGCTTCATTGGGTACACCGTTGGCGGCGAGGACCGGTGTGTCGCGCTGGTCGAGGCCTACCAGCAAGCCTGAGCCGCCGCCCATCTGCTGCATCGCCGAGAGCATGCTGCCGCCGACCTGACTGCTGGCGCCAAGTGTTGCGCTGGTCAGGTTGGCGTTGCTGGCGCCGCTCAGTTGTTCGATCGCGCCGCCGGCCGTGGCATTGGTGGTGTTGAGCAACGCGTTGTACAGCGCGTTGTTTTTGCCGAGGGTCGCCAGGCTGTTGGCGGCGCGGCCACCGTTGCCGGTGGTGGCGAATTCATTGAAGGCGACATCGTTGCGGGTGTAAGTCAGGTCGACCTGAGTCGGGGTGTAGGCCAGGGTTGGCGTGAGAAACGCGTAGTCGCTGGTGACCTTGCTGAAGGTGCCGTTGACGCTCGCTGCTTGCAACACGGTGTATTGGCTTTGCCAAGGATAAGTGCCGCTGCCGGGATTCACCGCCAGCGTCGCGCCATTGAGGTTGGCGGTGCCGCCGACCTTGACCGGAGCGCTGCTGCCATCGGCGTTGACGCCATAGGCCAGTGTCGAACCGCTGCCCATGGTCAGGTCGTGGGTGATGATCGCGGTGCCGAGGCGGGTATTGGTCTGCAAGGTGCCATTGACCAGCAAGTTGCCCACCGAACCACCGCCGGCGTACACACCACCCGCGTCGACGGTCATGCTGCCGGCAATGCCGCCCTGATTGATCAGCGTCGCGCCGTTGCGCACCGCGCCGCCATCACTGAAATCACCGTTGCCGGTCAGGGTCCAGGCGCCTTGCTTGACCTCCAGCCACTCGAAGTTGCGACTGCTGCCGAAGCTGCCGCCCGCCGCGTCGTCCATCACCACGCGGTCGTAGCCGCTGCCGCCATCGACGGCGCCGATGAAGCGGCTGCCATCGCGCAGGGTCAGATTGTCGTTGCCACCGCCGAGGTCCAGCGCCAGGCCGTTGCTGCCACTGATGGTGCCGCCGTTGATGACGCTGTCACCGAACTCGCCGACGAACTTCACGCCAAAACCATCGAGGCCCTGAATGGTGCCAAAGTTCTCCAGCGTGGTTGCCGCGAGGCCCGAGCCGCCGCTGCCGTCGTCGACCAATATGGCGCTGTTGGCACCGCTGATCATCGCGCCTCGGGCGTTCAACACATAGCCTCCGCCCAGCGCGATACCTTCACTGCCGTTGGCAAAGCCGTTTTTATCCACGCCACCGGCACCGACGCCCTGGATGGTGCCGTAGTTTTCGATGTGCGCGATTTTGTCGATGTCCACACCATCGCCGTCGCCGTTGGGTTGCAATCCGGAATAGGCGCCAGTGATGGTGCCGTGGTTGATCACCGTACCGTCGCCGTCGGAGCCGAAACCGGAGCCGTTGCGCCCGGTGATTTGCCCATAGTTGATTAGCGTCGCACCCAGGTCCGTGGTGATGCCGTGACGTCCACCGGAGATGGTGCCGTAGTTGGTCACCGTCACGCCGCTGGCCGAGTCGATATCGACGCCGTCGAATTTCTCGTCGGCGTTGTGCGAATCGCCGGTGGAAATCTCGCCATAGTTGGTGATGGTCGCGTTGGCGCCGGTTTTCATGCCGTCGCTGGCGTCGCCACGAATCAATCCGCCCGCGCGGTTGATGATCGTGGTCGTGACACCGGCGCTGCGCAGTGCATCGAGGTCCAGACCTTGCCCAGTGGTGGAGCGGATGATGCCGCTGTTATCGATCAACAGGCTGCCGCTGACGAAGTTGCTGTCGATACGCAACGCGTCGTTGAACCCCAGAATCTGCCCGCCAGCGCGGTTGTAAATGCTGTAGTTGCGCGCCTGGGTCAGGTCGCCGCTGCTGTCGATCGCCCGGCCGCCGGTCGAAACGATTTGTCCCGCGTTATCAATCACCACACCGGCACCGGCCGTGCCGTCCTTGAGGCTGACAGTCTTGCCGGCATTGGTAATGCTGCCCGGCGCCGAGATCGTCAACGTATCGGCACCACCCAAGGTTTGCGCGGTGGTGGTGGCGGTATCGATTTGCACCGTTTTATACGGAGCGGCATTGGCCCCTGTACTGATCAACAGGGCAATGGCGAGCGCCAGGCGCTGGGGCGAGAAGGGCATGGGTGGACGGCCTTTTTGTTATAAGCGGGGCGTCCTGTATAGCGGATGGTTTTTACAGATTGATGTCGTCGCAGAATCTGCATTCGATAGAGATCAAATTGTGGGAGGGCGCTTGCTCCGGGCGGCGTTCCGACGATGGCGGAGTGTCAGGCGACATAGATGTTGAATGGGGCGGCCTCTTCGCGAGCAGGCTCGCTCCCACAGTTTTATTTTCCGAGATTACCCTCGACACTCCACCAGCGACTTCACCTGCCCCGAACCCGTCTGGTTCTCATCGCTCAACCACTTCTCAAACCCTGCGCCAATCGCCGGCCACTCCGAGTCGAGAATCGAGTACCACGCTGTATCCCGGTTCTGGCCCTTGACCACCATGTGCTGGCGGAATACGCCTTCAAAGCTGAAGCCCAGGCGCTCGGCTGCGTATTTGGAGCGGGCGTTGCCGTTGTTGCACTTCCACTCCAGGCGACGATAGCCGAGGGCGAAGGATTCCTTGGCCAGCAGGTAAACCGCCTCGGTGCTTTTCGGTGAGCGTTGCATCGGCGCGCCGAAGGTCACGTGGCCGATTTCGATGCGGCCCTGGGCCGGGACGATCGACATCAGGCTGAGGATGCCCTGCACCTCGCCGCTGGCGCGGTCGATCACGCTGAAGAAGTACGGATCGCTGGCGGCGGCGTGGTTGTTCAGCCAGTCATTGAAGGCGCTGCGCTCGGGGAAGGGGCCGTAGGGCAAATAGTCCCAGAGTTTCGGGTCGGCGCCGGGGCCTTGCAGGGCGTTGAACAAGTCGTCGCCATGGCGTGCCGGGTCGAGTCTTTCCAGGCGGATGAAACGCCCTTCGATCAGTTGTGTCGTGGGGGCCGGGACGCCTTTCCAGTCTGCGAGTGAAGTCGACATGTTGTTCTCCTTGAACCTTAAATGGCTTTGCGAAACTGGATGAAACCTGGGCGCTCGGCGATGCGCTCGTAGAGCTGGATCGCAGTGGCGTTGGTTTCGTGGGTCAACCAGTGGACTTTGTTGCAACCGTCGGCCTTGGCGGTGCTGTAGACGAATTCGATCAGTTTGCGGCCGACGCCGGTGCCGCGAGTTTCCGGCACTACCAGCAAGTCCTGCAGGTAGCAGGAGTTTTCGATGGCCCAGTTCGAACGATGGTAGATGAAATGCACCATGCCTACCGCTTTACCATGAGCCCAGGCGAGGGCGGCGTGGGTTGGCTCGCTCGGGGCGAGGATGCGCTGCCAGGTGCTTTGGCTGACGGTGTCAGGCAGTTCGGTGTTGTAGAAGCGCAGGTAGGCCTGCCATAGCGGCAGCCACGCGGCGTGGTCGTCGGCGTTGACCTGGCGGATCTCGATCTGACTCATGTTCATTCCTTAGCGCATCAATTGGGCGAGGGTTTGGTCGTTGAGGTCGGGGCTGGCGGCCAGGCCTTCGCGCACGCCGGCGATGTCGGCGGCGCTGCGGTTCTGGCTGAGCTTGCGCTTGCCTTCCAGACGGTCGATGGGAATGGCGAAGCCGACGATGGCCTTGAGCATGCCGTCGATGTAATCGGCGGGTGCATCGGCCACTGACCACGGTTGCGCGCGGCCCGCTTCATGACGGTCGGTGAGGGTGCTGACGATGTCGAGCAGCCGCCCGCCATCGCTGAAGGTTTCGGCGCGGCCATAGGCGTGTACGGCGACGTAGTTCCAGGTGGGCACGACTTTGCCGTGTTCGGCCTTGCTCGGGTAGAAACCAGGGCTGACGTACGCGTCGGCACCGGCAAAAATCAGCAGGGCTTCGGCGCCGTCGCGCAGGTCTTTCCACTGTGGATTGGCTTTGGCCAGATGTCCGTACAACGTGCCGTTCGAGCCTTGTTCGCAATGCAGCAGCACCGGCACATGACTGGCTTGCAGGCCGCTTTCGCCGTGGGTCACCAATATGGCGAGACGTGTGGCGAGGATCAGTTCATGCAGTTGGGACAACTCGTCGATGGCAAAAGCGCGTGGCGTGTACATGGAAATATTTCCCTTGGCGAATGTATGCATCCTAGGCAGGCTATTGGTCTGTTGTAAGAGCCATTAACGACCAATTTCATAGGTCCATTGCCATGACGGATACGCCGCTTTCCCTGTCGTTCAATCCGGCCGGTATCGAACTCGATCGTCGTCAGGGTCTGAGTCGCCAGCTGTATCAGGCATTACGGCTTCGTGTCCTCGACGGACGACTGGCCAGCGGCACGCGATTACCGGCCAGTCGTGACCTGGCCGCAGCACTGGCGATTTCCCGTAACAGCGTAGTGCGGGCCTACGATCAGCTATACGCCGAAGGCTTCATTGAGGGGCGGGTTGGCGATGGCACTTACGTAGCGCAATTGCCTCAAGCCGCGTTGCCGGCGAAAAAACTATCCACAAAAGTATCCACAGGCTTTTCAACAGGGTTACCCACAGCCTTATCCACAAATTGGCTCGATTTACCTGTGGATCCATCCAGCAAAGTTATCCACAGTGATCCTTTGGCACGGGTCAAAAACAATCATTTACCTAGTCCGCCAAGTGGCCCGCCGCGGGCTTTTCGGGTCGGTGTTCCGGCGTTTGATCTGTTTCCGTTCGAGGTCTGGGCCAAGCTGAATGCGGCTTTCTGGCGCAAACCGGATTTGCAGCAGCTGTGTTACGGCGACCCTGCCGGCGATGCGCGCTTGCGCGGGATGATTGCTGCGTATCTGCGCAGTTCGAGGGGCATGCAGTGCACCGCTGAACAAATTGTGATCACCAGTGGCGCACAGCAGGGAATAAGCCTTTGTGCACAGTTGCTGGTCGAGCCCGGCGATGGGGTGGCAATTGAAAATCCGGGGTATCGGGCGGCCGGTCATGCGTTCGCGGTGGCGGGTGCGAGATTGCATGGCGTGGCGGTGGACAGTGAGGGAATCAACTGCGGTGAGCTTGCAAGGCTCGGTAATTGTCGGCTGACCTACGTGACGCCGTCACACCAGTATCCCACCGGCGTGGTGATGAGTCTGGCGCGACGCCTGGAGTTGCTTGCCTGGGCCGAGCGCACTCAAGGCTGGATCGTCGAGGACGATTACGACGGTGAATACCGCTACAGCGGTGCGCCACTGGCGCCTTTGGCAGCGCTGGATCGGCAGGGTCGGGTGCTCTATGTCGGCACGTTCGGCAAAGTGGCGTTTCCGGCGTTGCGCCTCGGTTACCTGGTGTTGCCACCGGGGTTGGTGCAGGCGTTTGCGCAACGGCGCGCGGTGGATGTGCGGCATTCCGAGGTCAGCACTCAAGCGGTGATGGCGGAGTTCATGGCCGCCGGGCATTTTCAGCGGCACATCCGGCGCATGCGGCGTGCGGCGTTGAGCCGGCGCAATACGTTGCTCAATGGTTGGCCTGCCGATGTTCCGGGTGTCGGTTCGTTACCCACCGTCGCCGCCGGACTGCACATGACCGTGCCGGTCGACAACGTGGCACGTGAACGTGAACTGATCGACCTGGCGAGCAGCGTCGATGTCGAAATCAACGGCTTGAGCAGCTATTGGCTGCCCGATTCCACGACGCCGATGGATCAACGAGCGGGGTTGGTACTGGGGTTTGCAGCGGTGCCCGAACAAGCCATCGAGGCAGCGCTGCAACGGTTACGTGCGGTGTGGCGGGACCGATGAAGCGGGCGGGTTGTCAGTCCGCCCGTCCAGGCATTAGCGCTTAGGTTCGAGATTCAAGAACAACGCCGAATCGCTGATGCGCCGCAGCACATAGTCGATGGGTGCCAGGGTAGTCAGTGCCTGGCGACGTTCGGCGGTGAAAGTCTGCAGATGAGCGTCGGCAATTTTCAGGTGCGCGGCGGTAAACCGCTCCGGCGGTGCGTCCAGCGAATCGTAGTGAAAGTGCGCCAGCCACAGCGGCTGATCTTTGTTGCCACTGTCGAGAATCCGATACTCCTGAAAGTAATCCCTGCGCTGTTTGGTTCTGATCCGACCCTGTTCGTTCCTGTCGATACGGACCTGGCCGTTGTCCAGCAACCATTGCAAATAGGCCTGCCGGGGTTGGCGCTCCTTGAGCAGACTCGCTCTAATCATGACTCCCTGGGCGCGTAACCGAGTGGCGGCCTCATTGAGTTCCGCACTCAGGTTGCCCACCGGAAGCGGCGTTCCGCCGGCCGCACGCATACGCGTCGTGGCCTGGTCGACATTGATCGCGACTTGCTCCAGACGCCGGGCTTGTTGATCGAACAAGTCTTGCATGTCCGCAGGAATACGATTGGGTTTGAAGGCGTCTTTGCGCGTGCGCGTAATGAAACCATCGACGTCCTCATTCAGTGTCAAAGCACTGGCAATCGTGTCGATGTCGTCCAGCGCTCGCACGGGGATGGTGTGCGGCGCGACAGGGCGCATCTGGTCGAGGGCCGGTTCCTCGGATGTCGACGCCTTGGCAGGCGCCGGATCACGGGGGCGACTCTTGGTGACTTTACCTGTTGGGCGTGAAGGGCCGGCAATAGCGGGTTTTGGCGTCTCAGGCGGGGCGATGCTCGCGCTCTCGGGCAACAGCAGACTCAGTTGTTCCTGAGCCAGTTGCCGGAACTCACCGATCAAGCCGCGCACCCGCTCCAGTTCCGTTGGCTCTACGTGCTCGGGATACTCGCCGGGAAGATCTGCGAGACGCTGATCGGTGTCAGCATAGACATCGATCAGCCTGCTCAGGCTTTCGATGCGAAGTGCTACAGATTCATTGCTGTTTGGGCTTCTGATCATCGCGGCCTGATGGTGGGTAGCGGTCGCCGCCTCGATGATCAACGTACCCACCGGGTCACGCGCCGGATTCGCTTGCGCGTTGTCAGTGCTGCGCAGGCACATTTCATGGGACATGCCGATCTCGTTGGATTTCAAGTCCCACTCGTTGAACGCCGGGAGCAGTTGGCGCATACGTTGCGCGCTGGCCATGCCGGCACCCCCGAGGACTTCCAGCGGTATCAGCGAAGTCTGGGACAGTTGCAGCCGAGTAATCATTTCCTGGCTCAGCGCCAATACCTCTCTGACACCCTGTCTGTGTTGCTGCAGTTCGGCGTTGGATTGAATGATGGTATTGCCGGCGAGCTGCCGGGTGAGCTTTGCGTAGGTGTTGCGTTTGAGCAAGAACCACAGACTGAGATTTTTCTGCAACTGGGTGGTCATGGCTCGCAGATCATCGAAATAGCCTGCGCTCCCACCCTTGAGACGCCATTGCTGCAGATTTTTCAACGCCTGGTCGTACTCACCAACCAGCGTTTCCACCTGAATGAGGTAACGCTGGTTCGCTTCCTCGAGTGCCGGCCCGGTGATGCCCGTCATGGCTTCCAGGGTCTGCTTCAGTTTGGCCGCACCGGCCGCTTCCTGACGCTTGAAGGTTTGCAGAACCATGGTCAGCTGTTTTAGCTGTTGCGCCTTTTCCTTGCGTTGCGCTTTGAGTTGGCTTTGCAGGCTCTGGCCACCTGCGCCGCCACGCAGACGCAGCCGCGTGTCCACAAACCATTGGCCTTGTTTGTTGTGGATCAGCAGTGGGCCGGTTTTCGAGGGCGTATCCGGGTACACGATCTGGATCTGTTGATCGTCGTTTTCCTCCACCCGGAACCAGCGCTCGCCGACGTGAGCGTAGGTCTTGCCTTCCAGGCGATAAAGAGGCGCGCTATCGCGCAGGAAGGTTTCCAGGGTTGGGGCCTTGAGATTGAGTGCGGGTACTGTCAGGTTCTGCAGATACTCGGCCAGTGCAGTGGCGGATCGATGGGGTACGGAGCCATTGGCCTCAAGTGAGGAGTAATGACTCGACGGCAGCTCACCGGTCAATGGTATCGGGAGCAGTGTCACTGTGGGCGTTGCAGGTTTGACCGGAGCGCTGTCTGTCAGGGTCGGCACGCTGTCGGTTATTGGTGCAACCTGACGCCGGCCGGTCTTGCGCCGTACGGCGGCGTGGTGGGCGAGGAGGATGCCCAGGGTCAGCAGCAAATCCCCGACCGCGCTCCATTCCGTGAACTTGTCGCCGTGCTGTTGGGCATCCACGGCTTGCTCGACTTCATTGATGCTTTGCCAGACCCAGACTGCGGCGCCCGCCGGTCCGCTGAGAAAATTCGCAGCGACGTTGAACAGTGCCCAGCCGCTGTCGCGCAGCAATGCCCAGCGTCGTTCCGCATTGGATTGTGATTGGCGATCGGCGAGTTCGGCCATGGTCTTGGCATGGGTCTGGAACAGGGCGGCGAAAACATCGCCAGTCAGCTCCGTTGATGACAACTCGACCGGCCCGGCCCAGTCCACCCCAGTCCAGGGTTCGGCGAGTAACTGTGCCCCCAGCCATGGGCTGGGAAGGCCGACGGGGAATATGTATTGGGCGTATTTGAAGCTGGTGCTCGAGTCAGGCAGCCATGCCAGCACCGAGTCCCTCAACTCGCCCGGTTGATGCAGGGCGTACAGCAGGTTTTGCGGTGAGGGAAATTGCAGCAACGGCTGTTCGAGCAGCGGACGATAGAGCAGGCAAGGCCCGGCGTCAGGGTGGCGCGGGCTGATGATGAACATGTTGGCCACGATGTCGCCCTCAGTGTTCCCGGCGTGGACGAAGCACAAGGGGCGGATGACCACCGGTTGCGGGTGGCCGGGTGTCGGTTTGAGCCACTCGCGAATGTAGCGACAACCCAACTCATCCACGCCGCCGATGTGGCGGACCTTGCACTCCAGGGCAATCAGCGGCAGCAGCGCGTGCAACTGGCTGATGTAGAACTGCTCTTGCAGGCGGGCCTGCACCGAATCATCGATCAGCTTGTCCTTGATCAGTTGGGGATACTTCTGGCCAACATTGACCTCGCTCGCGGTTTTCGTCAGATAGGCCACGTCTAGCCAATCGGGGACAGGTTGCGGCGGATTGAATCGGATGGTTGCCTGGTACGGCGCGACGTTTTGCAAGGCGTACTCGCCCAGGGTTTCGGTATGAATGTCGAGAGGGTTGGGCAGCGTCAGTCCGCCGGATTCAAAACTGTTGGTGATCGTGATCTCAAGGTTATCCAGAGGAAGCCCGGCGGCAGATTTCTTGTCAGTAAAAATCGCTTCGCGCATGCGCTGCCCGGCGAAGGCATCGATCGAAGGAATCTGGAAAAGATCTTTGTTGGCCTGCTTGTACAGTTTGCCCAATGCGTTGACGGACCGGCTGTACTGATCCAGATCAGCGGCCGACGCGTCGAGCAGCCAGTCGGGTATTGAGTTCTCCAGATCGTTGCGGGTGTTTTTCTCTTGAACGGTAGTGTGTTCAGGGAGAGCGGGAAGCCCGGTACTGTCATCCGCATCAGCAGCGAGGCTTTCGCGGGTGATCGCCGCGATCGCGTCCAGTTGGGTGGTAATCAGGGCCCAGGCCATATGGTCGAAAAAATCACCGTCGGGCTCGAATAACTGCCACTGCAATTTTCGACCGGCCAGTTGTTCCTCGATGCGCTCCGGTAACGACTTACCCAATGACTCCAGCGAATCGAACGATTCATAGCCACTTTCCACGGTGTACATCATCACCAGATCGCGTTGTTTGTAGCGCCCGGTGAGTACCGCGGCGCCACCGAGGACCAGGTGTTGTTTTGTCCCTTCAGCGTCGACAGTGTCGATATCAATCAGGCTGGCCTTGATGCCTGACATCGTCGGTGCATTTTTTTGCCGTTCCAGTTTGTCCGAGTGGAGTGAAACCGCCCGGGCCACATGGCACTGGTCGCCATCCCAGCCGTCGACGTGTTGAACATCGAGGGTTTTGCGCAGCGCTTGCGACAGTTCTTGCCAGCGAGGGGTCTGGTGTCCGGTATCGTTCCAGAAGGCCAGTTGGCGTTCTCTAAAGGCAACGAAGAGCAAAGGTGTGCAATCGTTGAGCAATCTGGCAATGGCCTCGATGTCGATGTCCAGATGTACAACCGGCGTGGTTTTCGGGTGCAGCGTCAGGAAGTGTTCGCCCTCCAGATAGTTGGCGTGGGTGGAGGTGAAGAACTGACGCACCAGCACTTGGGTCAGCGATTCAAATCGCGTGGACTTGGCCACGAGCGAACCATCCAGCCATTGCCATTGAGGTGTGGCGAGCATCGTGTGTTCGGGGTCGATATCGCGTTCGGGATACAGCGCTTTGAGGCCCTGGCGCAGCATTTGAGAAGCGACTTCATCGACGGTAGGCCCCTGGCTCGTCTGATGGACGACCAGGCTTTTTTTCAATAGGACCGGTGGCTCGGTAGTGTGGGGATGTTCAATCATCGTCATTTTCCTTTTTGACGGTTCAGGCTTGGGCGAAGAACAGCGTGCGCGCCAGTTGCGGGCTGATTTCGCTGCGATAGATTGCGATCACCTGCGGGTTGGTCGTGGCCGAGCGCAGGTCTAATGCACCTGCCAGCAGCCGTTGTTCACGCAGTTTCAAATGCGCGGCGGTGAATGCGTCGGCCGGCGCATCCAGGCTGGTGTAGTGGAAGTGGGCGTACCACAGTGTTTTCTGCGTGCGGCGCTCACGAATTTCATACTCTTGCAGATAGTCCTTGCGCGGGCCCTTCAGGCGACGTCGCTCGCCGGTGCGCGCAATATCGATTTCCTCTTTGCTCAACAGCCATTGGACACGAGCCGCGGTGGGCGGTTGGTCCTTGGTCATCTCTATGCGTATCCGGTTACCTTCGGCGTACAGTCGCTCGCATGCCTCGGTCAATTCCTTGGTCAAGGTTGACGCGGTATCCGCCGGGCCGTCGGTCAAGTTCGAGCGCAATACGGCTTGTTCCAGGGATCGAGCCGCCTGGCCAAGTTGATCGGCTTTGTGCTGGAACAACTCTTCGATTTCCACCGGGATACGGCCTGGTTTTTTTGCGCTCGTTTCGGTTTGGCGGATGAAGTTTTCCAGATCATCGAGCATCGTCCGGCCATGGATGATTTGCTCCTCGAGCGCCGGCGGTTGCGCTTGCGGCCGGCGACGTCTGGCCGACACCCGTTCAAGCCACACGCCAGGTGTTTTTTCGTGAAAGGTGGCGATCACCTTGCCAGTCATGGGCGCACGTACCTCCAACAGCACCGGTTCTCCTGGCGCCGAAGGACGAACTTCACCAACGACCGTGCCGTTGAAGCGCGTTTTGACTACCCGTTTGCGTGAGACCGGTGTCGGCCTCGAAGGCCCGGGACGCGGCTCCAGAGCCTGTTGCTCGCGCAACAACTGCACCAGATAGGCCTCGGCGTCCTGCTGGAACTCGCTGACTCGCGAGCGCAGGTGCTTGAACGGTTGCTCCAGCACCGCGTCGTTGTGGCTGACAGTGAAGTCCTCGAAGGACTGGTCGATCGCGGCAAACTGTTCGAGCATGCCATTGAGCGCCTCGATTCGTTCTTTCGCGATCCACGTGCTGCCTTCCAGCATCAGTTCCTGGGAGGTCTGGATTACCAGGTTGGTCGTGTCGAGCAGGCGTGTTAAATCGTTTCGGGCTTCGGTCAGCGAGACAGTGTCACCTTCTTTGAGGCACACCTCGCGGGCCAGCGAGATCTGCAGCGCTTTGAGATCGTTAAGGGTGAAAGCAGGCAGTTTTGCCTTGTAGGTGCTGGCTATTTCGGTGGCACTTCTGCCCAGTCGACTCAGCGACAGGAAACGTGATTGCGCAAACTCGATTTTGCCGATTACACCTTCGGTCAGGTCGACCATTTTTTGATAAGTCACACGGTCACCGGCGGCACCAGCCGTTTCTTCAGCCTCAAGCAGGGCCAGGGTCTCTCGCAGGGTTTGAGTGAACGCCGGGGTTTTTTCTTCGAGCCATACCTGGTTGAAAAACAGCTGAGTGCCCAGCATTTCGGCCATGTCTTTGCGGTAACTGGAAACCGTATCGAGCAGGTTCAACGAATTCAGCTGCTCGATTGGGGCGGCGTAGTCACTGGTGCGCTGGTCGAGTTTTTCGAGAAATGTCTGCTGTAGCCCGGCCTTCGTTTGGTCGGTGGCCGCTTTCAACTGGTTGAAAGCATCCGTCAGCTCTTTGCGTGCGCTTTCGCTTTGGTCGTTGAAGTCCTTCAACTGTTTCTTGAGTTCGGCGATGCGCTGACGGTTTTGCTGTTTCAACGCTTTGCGCCGGGTCGACAAACCTCCGCCACGCAAACGCAGGCGAGTGTCGACGAACCACTCGCCGCGCTGATTGCGGATCAGTGCGGGGCCAGGACCTTGGGGCTCGGGCCCTGAATCGATGATCGACACTTCACCGGTTTCTTCGACGGCTACTTCGAACCAGCGCTCGCCGACGGGCGCGTAGTAGCTTTTTTCGTGCCGATAAAGGTGTTGGTGGATACCCGCTGCGCTATCGGGAGACGTGAGATTTTCGGGTTTGGTGATTGCGAAGCGATCCAGGGTTTTGCTCAGGTTCAGGACGGTATCGGTGGCGACTGAAATGTGGTGCTGTGTGGCCGTGGGCTCGCCGACGATGTCGGGCAGTTGAACCAGGGTCAACGGTGTCGCTACCGGTTTTTCCGCAACCTCTACCGTTGGCGTTGCCGGTCTCTCTTCCCGAATTGCCCGGGATGTCGGACGGCGTGTGCTGGCGCGATGGGCGAGCACCATGGCCAGGGTCAGCAACAGGTCGGTCATGGCTGTTTTGCGTTGTTCGGCGTTGCCTTCCTCGCTCGTGTCGAGGGTCTGCTGCAGATCATCGAGTACCTGCCAGATCCAGGCCGCCGTTCCGACAGTTCGGCCCAGAAAGGGCAATGCCGCATTGAGGATCTTCCAGGCTGCCTGCTTGAAAGTCGCCCAGCGATTTTCCGCGTTGGACACCGATTGCCGTTGTGCCAGTTCGACCAGCGCGTTGACGTCGGCCTTGTACAGGTTGGCGAGGTAATCCGTAGCGAGGACTCGAGTGCCCAAGGTCAGCGGACCGCTCATTTGCAGCGAGGTCAGTGGGTCGGCCAGCAGTTGCGAAACACTCCAGACCGAAGGCAGGTCTGCGGTGAACACGTAGTCGGCGTAATTCGCGCGAACTTCGTCGGGCAGCCAGGCGAGTACGGATTCGCGCAGCTTTGGAGAATGCCGGATGGCATAGATCAGGTTGGCCGGCGTCGGGTATTGGCTCAAGGGCTGGTCGAGCAGAGGCCGATAGAGCAGGCACGGTCCTTTGTCCATCTGCCGGGGGCCGATCACGAACATGTTGTTCACTTCATCCGTGGATGCCCCTGTACGCCAGGCAGGAGTGAATGCCAGCGGACGAATGACGATTTCCTGTCCGTCGACCCAGCGTTTGGCGTCGAGGATCTGCACCACGGCAGCGACATAGCGATAGCCCAGTTCGTCAATCCCACCCTGAGTGCGGATCTTTTGCTGCAAGGCCAGCAGTGGCAGCTCGACGCGTAAGCGACTGGTAAACAAATTCTGACGGCGCAGGCTTTCAAGGGGATCGTCGAGCAGTTTGCTTTTGATCAGCTTCGGATAGGTTTGCCCGATATCGACCTTGACGATCAACGTTTCCAGGTAGCTGACCGTCAACCACGCCGGCAGCACCGTAGCGCTGGTGCTGCGTATGGATTTATTGCCCAACGGCAGGGCGATCAGGTTTTGCAGCGCCAGATCGACCAGGTTCAAGGTGGTGCGCTCCGGCCCCACGGGCGGCGCAAAACTGCCCCAGACCACGACGCTGTCGATCACGATCTCGATGTTTTCGAGCTGTAAATTTTTCGCCTCGGGATGCTCGGAAAGCATGGCATCGCGCAGTTGCTCCAGTGCGAATTCGCGGATCGGTTTGATACCTTCCTGGAAGGACTGCCCGGCGTTTTTATTCTGTACGCTCGCCAGATCCATCAGATGACGGCTGTAGGCGGTGAGATCGCCTGATGAAGCGCTGGCCATCCAGTCTGGCAGTGCCTGCTCGACCAGGTTGAAGCGCGAGGGCGCCTGATTGTCCGATGGATCGAGCTCGTTCGTGGTGCGACTGATGTGGGGGGCGAGATCGGGATTTGCTTCTTCGCGATTGTTTGCCAGCGCGGCAATCGAGTCCGCTTGCAGGGCGATCAAGGTGCACGCCAAATGGTCGAAAAAATTACCCTCGGGTTCAATCAGGCGCCATTGCAGGGTGTTCCCGGGTATTTGCCCGCTGGTGTACGCCTGCAAGGATTCGCCCAATTTCTGCAACGACTCGAAGGTCTGGAAACCATGGGTAATGGTGTGGCTGACGATCAACGTGCGGCTGCCCACAGTTCCGATCAGGACAGCCATATCCAGGGTGTTGAGGTGGGTCGAGACACTCTCGTTCTTGTAGTCCAGGTCGATCAGGCAAGCGCGAGACCGAAAGCGGTCGTGCGTCATGCGTGTGTTTTTGTCCGGGTAGGTGAACAGATTGCGGGCCATCTCGCATTGCTCGTTCTCCCAGTTCGGGTTGGTTTCGATGTTCCACAGTTCACGCAGCGAGTGGGACAACTCCTTCCAGCGCGGGGTCGAGGGACTGGTGAGCCGGTTCCAGTAGTCGACCTGCTGCTCTTGAAATGCATCGAACAGCAGCGGCGCCAACTCATTGAGCAAACGCCCGATGGCTTCGATGCTGACGGGCAACTGCGCCGGTGTCGGCTCCAGTGGCTGCAGGGTGAGGTAGTGCTCGCCCTCCAGGTAAATCATCGGTGTTTGCGCGATGCCGTGGCGTACCAAGGCATCCGTCAGCGATTCGAAGTGTCGTGGTCCGGCTACGACGCGCTGTTCGCGTAGTGCCCAGGTCGGTGTGACCACCATCGCCAGGCGGGGGTCGATAGACAGCTGCGGATACAGCGTTTTCAGCGCCGGTTGCAGCGCATGGGTGGCGACTTCCCTGATCGATGGCCCCGCCACCAATTGGGTGAGCAGGGCGTCTTGATCGGCGGGGAGTTCGGGTACGACGGGAGGGCTGGATACTTCGGTCATGGTCACATCCTTTGTGAGGCGGCACCGTTGAACGTACGGCGCGCGTATCACTGCAAGGTATTGACCGGCGGGACGGCATTGGCGGTATATAAATATCGCGAGCAAAAAAAAGACCTGCGTAAACGCAGGTCTTGATGACGACGAGAGCGGAACGGGTGTCAGGTGCCGGACTTGATCTTGGTCCAGGCGCGGGTCCGTGCACGTTCGGCATCGCGCGGCAACGGTTGCAGGGTGTAGAGCGTGCTCATCGCCGTGTCGGTCGGGTACAGGTTCGGGTTGTTGCGGATCGCCGGGTCGACCAGTTCCGTGGCGTCCTTGTTCGGGTTCGGGTAACCGACGAAGTCGCTGACCGGCGCAATCACCTGCGGTTGCAGCAGGTAGTTGATGAAGGTGTAGGCGTCTTCGGTGTTTTTCGCACCCTTCGGAATCGCCAGCATGTCGAACCAGATCGGCGCGCCTTCCTTTGGCAAACGCATGTCGACGGTCACACCGTTCTTGGCTTCCTTGGCGCGGTTGGCGGCTTGCGAGAAACTGCCGGAATAACCGACCGCGACGCAGATGTCACCGTTGGCGATGTCGGCCATGTACTTCGACGAATGGAAGTAGGTCACGTACGGGCGGATCTTCATCAACAATGCTTCAGCCTTGGCGTAGTCCGCCGGCTTCTTGCTGTTGGGGTCCAGACCGAGGTGTTGCAGGGCCAGTGGCAGGATCTCCGACGGCGAGTCGAGCAGGGCGACGCCGCACTGCTTGAGCTTGCTGATGTTCTCTTCCTTGAAGATCAGGTCCCAACTGTCCACCGGCGCATCGGCACCGAGGGCGGCCTTGACCTTGTCCGGGTTGAAGCCAATGAGGATGGTGCCGTACATGTAGGGCACGGCGAATTTGTTGCCCGGATCGTTGGCCTCGATCAGCTTCATCAGCTTGGGATCGAGGTGGTTCCAGTTCGGCAACTTGCTGCGGTCCAGGGGCTGGAACACCCCGGCTTCGATCTGTTTGGCGAGGAACACGTTGGACGGCACCACCACGTCGTAGCCGGAGTTGCCGGTCAACAACTTGGCCTCCAGCGCTTCGTTGGTGTCGAAGATGTCGTAGATCAGTTTGGTCTGGGTGTTCTGCGCCTTGAAGTCTTCCAGGGCTTTGGGGGTGATGTAGTCGAACCAGTTGTAGACGCGCAACGTTCGTTCTTCGGCGTGCGCCGCGCCGCTGAGCACCGTGGCGCACAGGGCTGGAACCATAAAACGCTTAAGACTTTTCATGCTTCTACTTCCTCATCAAGCGCTTTCGAAACCTTCGAGAACGTTCACGGCATTGATGCCGATTTCTTCGACCGCGTAACCGCCTTCCATCACGAACAGCGTCGGCACGCCGAGACCGGCGATGCGTTTGCCCATGGCCAGGTAATCCGGGCTGTCGAGTTTGAATTGCGAGATCGGGTCGTCCTTGAACGTGTCGACGCCCAGGGACACGACAACGATGTCGGCACCGTAGTTTTCGATCTCTTTGCAGGCCTGTTCCAGCGCGGCGCTCCAGGTCTCCCAACCTGAACCGGCAGCCAACGGATAGTTGAAGTTGAAGCCTTCGCCAGCGCCTTCACCCAGCTCATCTTCGTAGCCGAGGAAGAACGGAAACTCGGCTTCCGGATGACCGTGAATCGAGGTGAACAGCACGTCGCTGCGCTCGTAGAAAATCGATTGGGTGCCGTTGCCGTGGTGGTAGTCGACGTCGAGGATCGCGACCTTCTTGTGACCCTGATCGAGGAACGCCTGCGCGGCGATGGCGGCGTTGTTGAGGTAGCAATAACCGCCCATCAAGTCGCCGGCAGCGTGGTGTCCCGGTGGACGGCACAGGGCGAAGGCCGCGCGGGCGCCGCGCTGAATTTCTGCTTGGGCGGTGAGCGCAACTTGCGCCGCGCTGTAGGCCGCTTGCCACGTGCCGGCGGTAATCGGCGCGCCGCCGTCGAAGCTGTAATAGCCGAGCTCGCCGTGCAGGCTGGTGGGTTTGATGCGGCGCAACGTTCGCGCGGGCCAGGTGTAAGGCAGCAAGTCACCGTCGGTGTTGAACTCGGTCCAACGGGCCCAGGCGCCTTTGAAGAAGTCGAGATAGTCGCGGCTGTGAATACGCTCGATCGGCCCGAGGCCGAAATCCTTCGGCGCTTCGACCGGGCCGAGGTTTTGTTTTTGCACCCGCGAAAGCACGTGGTCGGCACGCGAAGGCATTTCGAAGCAGGGCTTGAGTTGCCCGTCTATCAATTCGCAACGGCCGTGGTGCAGGTGGTGATCGTCCGAGTAGATGGTCAGCATTTCTTGTTCTCCGCAGGCTGATTCGGTTGAACACAGTCTTGCGGCGCAGACGGATTTGGAGAACGGCAGGAAAGGCCAAAAGGGGATCGATATGGCCAATAAGTCTGACCGAAATTCGCCCCTTTTTATTGCGCCAGGCCCCGGCATGGCGCGTGGAATGCGGACCCTGTGGGAGCGGGCTTGCCCGCGAAGGCGGCATTACAACCAATATAGATGTGCCGGATGTACAGGCCTCTTCGCGGGCAAGCCCGCTCCCACAGGGTTATCCGTGTGGCCGGAATTGGCTGGGCGCCACACCACTCCACCGCACAAACGCATGCCGAAAACTCGCGGTCTCACTGAAACCCAACGCCTCGGCAATCTGATAGATCGGCAGCTGATCTTCGCAGAGCATTTGCTTGGCCTGCTCGAAGCGCAGTTCATCGAGCAACTCTTGGTAGCTGCAACCCATATCCTTGAGGTGCCGACGTAACGTGCGCGCCGAGCAATTCATCTGCTCGGCCAGGCCTTCCAGCCCTGGCGCGGCGTTCAGTTGCGCACTGAGCAACTGCCGAATACGCCCCAGCCACGCCTGGCGCCCGGTGAACTCGAGGTTCTGCTTGCGGCATCGCTCGGCCATGGTTTGATGGGTAATCGCGTCAGCGAGCGGCAACGGTTGATCGAGCCAGCGCCTGTCGAAGGCGAAGGCATTGTTTGGTGCGTCGAAGTGCAGCGGGCAGTCGAAGTGTTGCGCGTAGCTCGCTTCGTAGTCGGGCGCGGCATGCTCGAAGCGTGCGCCGAGCAAGGGCAGGGGATGGCCGAGCAGATCGTCACAAGTGACTTTCAGCGATACCAGGCAGAACTCGGCATTGAACGTCGCCATGGACGGGCTCTCGCGGTAGTCGGCGGCAGCGAACCAGACACGCTCGCCGTCGTCCTCCAGGCTCAGTTCGAAAAGTGTTCCCAGCAACGCCGGATAACGCATCGCCAACCGCAAAGCGTCACCGAAGGTGGCACTGGTGAGCAGCGCGTAACCGAGAATGCCGTAGCAGGAGACGTGCATCCGTCGGCCCAGTTCCAGGCCGATATCGCGTTTGAGCGCGACGGCGTTGGCGCAAACCTGCATCTCTTGATTGGTGGTGATGCGCGTGTCGGCGCGGTTCAGATCCGCCGCACTGATGCCGCTGCCGGCCAGCAGCGCCTCGCTGGACAAGCCTTCGTCCTTGAAAGCGTTGAGCACCAGAGAGACAGCATTGAGCGTGGTGAGGTGGGAGTGAAGCATGGGAAGCACCGGTCTTTGTTTGAACGGGACGGAGCAAGTAACGTGCCGTGATCGAGGCGCCCTCGCGTTGGCGAGGGCGCACTGACGTAACAACTATGGGTGACTCATTCGGTCCCGAAGAAGATCTGCCTGGCCTGCTCCAGCCCGATCATGCTGCGGTAGTACGCGAGCTGTTGCGCTCCATATAGACCTGTGGCGGTGTCGGCGGCCGGTCCCATTTGTTGCTCTTGCGGGGTTTTCAGGCGCCCGTAGAGGAAGGATTTGGCGGGAACCCAAGAGGTGGAATACAGGAAATGCGCATACCAGAGCACCTCACGGGTTTTCGGATCGGTGAGCTTGTATTCATCCAGGTACAGCGTCCTGCCGGTTTTCACGCGGCGCCGGGTAATGGTTTTTGCAATGCTCAGTGCGTTTTCGCCCACCAGCCATTTAATCCCCGCCGGGGTGGGTGGTTGTTCCTTGGTCATCCTCAGCATGTTGGTGGTGGCCTGCTCATAGAGACTATCCACCGCATCACTGAGGGCTTTATTGACCTGCGCGGCGGAGTTTGTGGTGCTCTCGGTGACATTGCGGTCGGTCAATGCTTGATCAATTGCGCTACTGGCGTGCTCAAGCTCCATCGCATGCTGATGAAAGAGGTATTCGATCCCGCCAGGCGAGCGTCCTGGCTGCTTCAGTTGTTCGGCCATGCGCGTATTGAACGCTTCTAGTCCGTCGAGTAACGCTTGGCCTTTGTTGATGCTGATCTGCAAATCCGGCTTTGCGGGTTCGGTTGTTGGGCTCGTCAAACGTTCCACCCAGACGCCCGGAGTTTTCTCGTGGAAGGTGGCAATGACCTTGTCGGTGAGCGGTGACGTGATATCCACCAGATCAGTCTCCAGGCCCTGCGCAGTGAGACGTGGCTGGCCAATGAGAACACCGTTGTAGCGCGTCCTGATGAACTTCCTCCTGGGCCTCGGCGGTTGCACGGGCAGCGTGGGCCTGGCGCGTAAAGCATCCCTTTCTTCAACCAGCAGCACCAGTTCGTGGACCGCACGGTTTTTGAACGCCTCAAGCTGTTGGCGCAGCCGTTCCAGCGGCGACTCAAGGACGTGTGCAGCGTACGTATTCTTGAAATCCAGCAAGCGCTCGTCGATGACGTTGAACTGTTCAACCAGGTCGTTGAGGCTGTCGACGCGCTCGTCCAGACGCGACACGCTGCGCTCATCCAGCGTGTCGCGCAGCGCCCGCACGGCGATGTCGGCGGTGTCGACAATCCGGTCAATGGTCGACCAGGCTTGCGCTTGCGTCGCAACGGTACTTTCGGGAAGGCACAGATTGCGCGCGATCGTCACCTGGAGGGTCTTGAGGTCATCGAGCGAGTAGGCGGGTAATCGTTCGCGAGTCTGCTGGATCAGCCGCAGGCCTTCTCTTTCCAGCGGCCTGAGCTCGGCAAATCGCGATTGAATGCTTTCCAGGCGGGTGATCATGTCCTGGGTCATTTCGCTCATTTGCCGGGCATCTTCGATTTGGCGCTCCTGTGGCGCTTCGGCTTGGCGTTCGATATGGCTTAGCACAGCGCGCAATTTGGGACTGAAGGTGATGAGCTTTTCCCCAATGCCCGCACGGATAAGTTCCAGTTGGGCGCTCAGGTACCCCAGCGCCTTCTGCTGGAAGTCCGCGGTGGGCGAAAACACATGCAACGTTATGAGGTCTCGAAGAGCGACTGCGTACTCGGTTTGTTGAGATTCCAGTTTTTGAAGGTAGAGCTGGCGCTTGGCTTGAACGGTCTCTGCGCTCGCGCTGGTGATCGCTTGATGGGCCTGTTGCAGTTCGTTTTGCGCAGCTTTCTTGCGTTTTTCAAACGCCGTCAGTTTGGTACGCAGTTCCTTGGCTTTGAGCGCGGCTTGAGCCTTGGCCATTTTCGTCAGGCTCTTTGGTCCGCCGCCTCGCAGACGCAGGCGCGTGTCGATGAACCATTGGCCCTTGAGGTTGTGGGTCAAGGCCGGGCCGGTGCGATCAGCCTGTTTGGGGTCGATGATCATGACCGTGCCTTCGTCATCCACCGAAACTTCGAACCAATTCGCACCTACCGGCGCGTACCATTTTTTCTCGAGGCCATAGAGGTGCCGATGAATACCTTCCTTGGTATTGGCGCTGCCAAGTTTTTCGGGCCGAGTGATTTTGAAGCGTTCCAGAGTGGTTGCCAGACTGCCGGGCGTTCGATTTACAGCGCCACTGATGTTCAGGGTTTGCTGGATGTTGGGCGCTGCACTGTCAGTGGTTTTGGCGAGTTGTTTGATGCTGACTGTTTTCGCTGCCGGCTCTGTTGTGAGGGGAGGTTCAGACGTGGGGGCGAGTTTTGTCAGGCGCTTGCCCGATGTGCTTTGGGTGGCGATATGGAGCGTGATCGCCATGCCGAGGTTGAGCAACAGGTCGGTCAGCGCCGCCCATTGTTCAGGCTTGTCGTTTTTTTCCTGCGCATCATGCAGCTGTTGAAGCTGGTCCATGATCTGCCAGATCCAGGCCGAGATTGCGACCGTACGCCCCAAAAAAGGCAGCACCGTGTTGAACAGTGTCCAACCAGACTGCCTGAAGCTGGCCCAGCGGTTTTCGGCGTTCGACACTGACTCGCGATCTGCAAGCTCAACCAATGCGTCCGTGTTGGACTTGAACAGGGCGGCGAACACATCACCCTCCAATGCCTGTTTGCCCAGCATCATCGGCCCGGTCATTGTCGTGAGTTTCTCCGGGTCGACCAGAAATTCGGCAATGGCCCACGGTGAAGGCAATGCACCCTGAAAAACGTAATTGGCGTAGTCGCTGCGCGCGCTGTCCGGCAACCAGGCCAACACGGATTCACGCAGACTGGCGGATTGCTGGATGGCATACAACAAATTGGTGGGCGAGGGGTATTGCGTCAATGGTTCGTCAAGCATCGGTCGATACAACAGGCATGGGCCGGCTGTCGGGTCCCGCGGGCCGATCACGAACATGTTGGCGACCACATCCTCGGAGCCATGCTTTCGACGCTTGGGAACAAAGGCCAGCGGGCGAATGACGATGGTTTGCCCTTCAACGACACGGTTATCCACATCGGGCTCCATCGCAGCCACAACGTAGCGGTAGCCGCGTGCGTCGATGCCGGCCTGTTCGCGGATCTGACATTGCAAGGCAAGCAGCGGTAACTGAATTCGCAGGTGTTGGGTAAACAGGGTTTGCCGGCGCGAGGATTCTTTTGGATCGTCGAGCAGTGTGCTTTTTATCAAAGCCGGGTAGGCCTTGCCGATATCGGCCTCGGTGATAAGGCCTTCGACATACTTCACGGTCAACCACTCTGGCAGGGTTTTGCCCCTGGTGGAGTGAAGGGTCTTGTTTCCATTGGGCAACGCAATCAGGTTCTGCAAGGCGAGATCGGCAATGCTGAATGTGTAGCTGTCGATCTTGCCCGGAACGGCAAAGGTGCCCCAGATGACAGGGCTCTGGACGCGTATCTGAATCATGGCCAGATCAAGCTCGAAGTCCGCCTTCTGCTGTGCCGTGACGGCATGCTCTACGGTCTTTTGCATATGCAGTGCGTTGAGCTCGTTCAGTGCGTATTGCTTGATCGGCAGTATGCCGTCCAGATAAGACTTGCCGGCATTCTGGCTGTGCAGCGCCGCCAGGTCTTTCAAGTGCCGTGAAAAGTTGTTCAGGTCCGGCAGCGGTGCCGAACTCAGCCAGTCGGGCAGTGCGTCTTTGAACCATTCAATATCAGGGCCTGGCTTCGAAGTGGTCTCGACGGTTTCGGGTGCGGGCGGCTGCGCGGTCAGCGGCTTACCCGGATTGGCATGCCCGGGATCGGAGAAATCAAGGGAGCCGATGACATTGATCTGGATCGAGATCAATGCGCAGGCCTGGTAATCAAAGAAGTTGTCGCTGGGCTCTATCTGCCGCCACTGTATTTCCTGATGGGACACGGATGTGCTCAGGTGATCCGGGAGCGTTTGGCCAAATTTTTCCAGGGAATCGAATTTTTCATACCCCTTGAGCAGCGAATGGGTAAGGACGATGGTGCGCTCCTTATGCGTGCCCACCAGCATCGCTATCGACACCTCGCTCAGGTGTGTCACTTTCTCCCCGTCGACCAGGTCGATGCCCACCAGATAGGCTTTGCTTTGATAAACATCGTCCAGCTTGCGGCTCGCCAGGTCCGGGGAGCGGAACAGGTTGCGCGCCATGCTGCAATCATCGTCATTCCAACCCTCGACCTTGTCGACATTCCAGAAATTGCGCAGGGTGCTTGAGAGTTCATGCCAGCGCGGACCGGCGCTGCCATTGGTCGTGTTCCAGAATGCCAACTGTTGCTCCTGAAAAGCCGAAAGCATCACCGGGGCGAGCAGATTGATGAGTTTGGCGATTTCGTCGATCCGCACCGGCAAATGGATGGCGGGTTCAGTGATGGGCTGTTGAACCAGAAAGTGTTCGCCCTCGATGTAAAGGGCTGGAATGGCGGACACCGTTTGATCGGCGAGGATTTCTGTCAACGCCTGATACCGGGTGGGACCGGCCACGATTTCATCGTCGACGATTTTCCACGTCGGCGTGCCGAGCATGGTAATGGCGGGGTCGATATCCAGTGCCGGATACAGCGTTTGCAAATGCTGGCGTAAAAGGACGGCCGCGACCTCTCTCAGGTCGGGACCGACGCTGAGTTGTGTGATCAAGGCCTCGGTCGGGGCCGGAATTCGCGGTGTTGAGGTTAAGACTGGTGTGCTCATGGTGCATCCCTGCATTACAAAAAATGGAGTGACCCGAGAACAAAGCTCGGGTCACTCCATGCTAGGGAGGCATCAATCAGCAGAGGTGGTAGTTATTTATACGCCAGCAGTTTTTTGAGCTGGCGACTCAGCTCAATTCGCCGCACAGGTCCAGTTCGACCAGGCGCCGTACCTCGGCGGTTGCCAGCCCTGCACCCAGCAGCGCCTGCAACTTACCGAACGCCGCTTCGCGGGTCATGCCGCCGCCTGACAGCACGCCGACGCCACGCAGGCGACTGCCGGCCTCGTAGACATCCAGCTCCACGCCGCCTTCGTGGCATTGCGTGACAGCGACCACCACCACACCGTTGTCTCGCGCACGACTGAGGCTGGCGAGAAACTCGGGGTTATCGCTCGGGCCGGTGCCACTGCCGTAGCACTCCAGCACCAGACCCTGAATGCCACCGTCGAGCAGGCCATCAACGATTGCGGCGCTGATACCTGGAAACAACGGCAACACAGCAACATTCGCCAATTGTTTAGGTTGGTTGTAATTCAGTTGCGTTGGAATCGAAGTCGCCTTCACGCCACCGCCCTGACGCTCCAGGCGCTTGAACGGATGCCGACCGAAGCTGCGTACTTTCGCGCAACGGGTCGGGTCCAGCAGTTCGCCGTGGAAGTACAAATGCACGCCCGGCGCCAGGCCTTGGCCCAAGGCAACCAGCGCACCACCGAGGTTCTCCCAGGCGTCGCTGTCGGTCACGCCGGCCGGCAACATCGAACCGGTAAAACACACGCGGGCATGCAGCCCCAATAGCTGAAAACTCATCGCCGCCGCGCTGTAGGCGAGGGTGTCGGTGCCGTGCAGGATCAGCACGCTATCGCAGCCCTGAACGTCCACCGCATCGACCACCGCCTCGCGCAGTTGCTGCCAGTACGTCGGCGTCATGTTGGCGCTGTCGATCAGCGGCGACATCTCACGAAAACGCCATTGCGGCACCACCAGCTCAGGCTGGCTGTGCAGGTATTCGCGCATCCGCGCTTCAAAACCGGACGCCGGGGCCAGGCCGTTGGCGCTGGCCTGCATGCCGATGGTGCCACCGGTGTAGAGCACCATGACGTGCTGGGCGGCAGGGTAGGTCGAGGAATTCATGGAGGGTCTCCGGAACTATGAGTTCCTGTGGGAGCGAGCTTGCTCGCGATAGCGGTAGGACAGACATCGCTATGTTGCCTGACAGTGCGCTATCGCGAGCAAGCTCGCTCCCACAGTTTTTCGAACTTTAACTGACAGGCGCGGAGGATGCGCCTGTCGTTTACCGATCAGCGTTGCGCTGCGGTCACACCGTGCAACTCAGCTTGCGCCTGAGGAGCGGCTGGCGGGTTCGCCGGCCAGGCCTGACGGTCCAGATCCAGGTCCGGGAACTTGGCGGAGTCGAACACCGGCGTCTTGATCCCGGCGGCACGCTGGTCATCGTAGTCACGCAGGATGCGCATGCCGACCTTGAACAGCAGGAACAGCGCGATCAGGTTGACGAACGCGAGCAGGGTCATGGTGATGTCGGCGAAGGCAAACACGGTGCCGAGGTTCTCGATGGCGCCCCAGAAAATCAACACCAGCACCAGCGCGCGGTAGCCCATCAACGCCTTGCGGTTTTCACCGATCAAAAAGCGCAGGTTGCTCTCGCCCAGGTAGTAGTTGTAGAGGATCGAGGTGAACACGAACAACGCCAGCGCCACGGAGATGAACATCCGGCCCCAGTCACCGACCACGGCGGCCAGCGAGTTCTGGGTCAGGGCAATGCCATCGCCTTCGAAGCCCGGGGTGTAGAAACCCGAAAGCAGAATCAGCAACGCGGTGCAGGTGCAGATCACGAAGGTATCGAGGAACACGCTGAACGCCTGCACCACGCCTTGCGCCACCGGGTGCTCGACCGCCGCCACCGCTGCCACGTTCGGCGCACTGCCCAGGCCTGCTTCGTTGGCGAACACGCCACGCTTCACGCCCATGACAATGGCGCTGCCGATCAGCCCGCCGAAGGCCTGGTCGAGACCGAAGGCGCTCTTGACGATGGTCATCAGCATGCCCGGCACTTGGTCGAATTGCAGCACGATCACGTAGATCGTCACGCCGATGTACACCAGGGTTTTCACCGGCACCAACAGGTCTGCGACCTTGGCGATGCGCTTGATCCCGCCGACGAACACCAGGCCCAACAGCACGGCCAGGCCGATGCCGGTGTAGGTCGTGTCCAGACCGAACGCGTTGTTCAACGAGTGGGTCACGGCGTGGGCTTGCAGGCCGTTGAAGGCGAACCCGAAAGTCACCAGCAACAGGAACGCCATGAGCATCCCCAACCAGCGTTTTTGCAAACCGTGCTGGATGTAATAGGACGGGCCGCCACGGAACTGACCTTCGGAATCGCAGCGCTTGTATAGCTGGCCGAGGGAGCATTCGAAGAAGCTGCTGGACATGCCGACCAGCGCGGTCACCCACATCCAGAACACCGCACCGGGCCCGCCGAGGGTCACGGCAATGCCGACACCGGCAATGTTGCCCGCACCGACGCGGCCGGCGAGGCTGAGCATCAACGCCTGGAACGAACTGAGTTGCCCGGCGCTGCTTTTGAGGCTGTCGCGGAACACCGCGAACATGTGGAAGAAGTGACGCAATTGAACGAAACGCGAGCGGATCGTGAAGTAGCTACCGAGCCCGACAATGAGCACGATCAGTACTTTCCCTGAGAGGAAGTCGTTAATGACTTCGAGCATGGATTATTCCTCGCTGTTTTTTGTGTAGGCAAATGCTCGCCGGAACAGACACATCGCGTTACACCCGTTGGCGTACGGCACAACAGGCGAGGCGAAGAGTTCGTCCCGGTTTCATATCGCGGGTTTGTTATTAGTTCGGGTTTCGCATGGGTGAGGTCTCGCTACCGACGACCGCTCATGCGAAGAGGGGCGGCACTATACCGATGACGGCACGGTCCGTCTGCACAGTTGTAGTGCATTCGATGACATCCGTTGACTCTTGTTCGTCCTACACCGCCGTAAGATCAGTCGCACATAGGCACCGATACGCCCTACATACTCGTGACCTCCTCCAGAGTTCGCTCTGCCTCCTTGGCCCGACGCTTGCACCATCCGAATGTGCTGCGTCTGCACAGCTTTGAAGTAGACACACATTACCGTCGGCGTCTTCGTCACCACTGCCCCGGCACTGTACGACGCCCTTCAATACGCGATTGCCGTGGTTGCGACGCTGGTCCGCTCTTATACCTGCTTTAAAGGTCTGAAAAACTATAGGGCTTAAGCTCGGTGATCTGGGACAGCAGTGTCAGGTGTTCCACCGCCTTCACTTTCTCTAAATGATCAAGGGTATCCGGGCCGCCGAACATCAACGCTGGAACGAAGCCGTACATCTCGTCGTGACGCAGGGTGCCGAGCTTTTTCTTTGCTGGTTTGAACAGGTCGCCGTAATTGTTGTATCTAATTTCCGTGGAAAGAAGAAAATTTTGCAGTTCTTTATTCAATTGCTCCCCTGCAAATATCGAAGTATGGGTTGTATAACGAGAAAGGCAGCTCGTGATTGTCAGCGAAGCGCCGGATTTTTCGCCCCATAGATGCAAATGACCAAAGGCGCTGCGAGCGATGAGGTGGTAGTTATCAAGTGCTTCAAATTTTGTCCCTTCAATCCAGGACGCTACAACCCCCTCATACTCCTGAGGATTCACGATCCAGAAAATCCCTTCGCCATAGCCGCACCAGCCATGTTCGATCCAGTATTCCAGCAGCTGATTGGGGAGCTTGTCTCTATAACGCTCGATAGTAGATGTCGGTACTTCCTGCCGATCAAAGGGTTCGCCAAATTTTTCTATAAATCGTGCAAATACTCTGTCCACACCAGTCCCCTTATTACTTAGCATTTATGCAGTTTTACATTCAGGAAAGTTGACTCGCGCATTGATGGAGGAACGCCTTCAGCTGCAGCCTTCAAATTTGCGTTTTTCGGTCTCCACTGCGGACCGATACTGGAGTTGACTTGTCGATCACCAAAATCGGCGATGACATCTTTCCCACCGGCGCTCAGATCGGGATTATGCAGTCCTGCAAGATTTGACATTGTTTCCTTGGCTTTTCTGATGGCAGCATCTTCGGCGTCGAATACGTCCATAGTTTGCGAAAACTCACCTTGAAAGCGCTTTTGCAATTGAGCTTCCAAAGCCTCTCGGGCTTGAGTCGCGGTAGCTCTGCTTCGCTTCACCGGATTAGCAATATTCTCCAGATACTCATCAACCGTCAGCCGATTCAATCCGTCTTCTTGCCCCTTCAACTGCCGTTCGAATTCACCGATTTTAGACGTCGGCAGCTTATCTGCTTTGAAGCATTCGACTTTATGAAGCGGCATGGCGTTCGGTTTGTCACGGGGTGCGTTTTTGTCTTTTCCAGGTGGTCGACTTGTTGGCGGCATTGGCTCCAGCGAGCTCAGTGCGCCCCTGCGTGGTGCTGAAGTTTGCAGGTCGGGTCGTTTTTTCAGGGCGTCCTCATGCTTGAGCATCCATTCGCCTAACCGCGCACCTTTACGGCTGGCTCGCATTTCCTGAGCAAGGACGCCCGCATTACCTCGACCGCGTGTGATGTACGCAACGATGGCGCCCAGCAGCAGGACGACAACCTCCACATGGCCAAGTGCAATTTCATGGGCGGCACTGTGAAGGGCAGAAGAATCGTCCTGCCTGAATGGCTCTAATCCTCTCTCGCCGCGCGTGCCGTTCCACGCGATTTTGATGCCGCGCAAGTAATACTCGCCAATGCGAGGTAAGCCCTCGACGAAAAACTCGGCAATGGACGTGAGGCCGAGGATTCCCAAAATCCACGTGCTGACCTGCAACCCCATTGCGGCACCCGCAGCGCCCATGGGAATGGCACCTGCCCCTGCGAGAAATGAGCCTGCACCCGCGCCGATTGCTCCACCGGCCAGCACACTGCCCGCGACGATCATTGCCATTTGAGTAACGACGCCGATCAGTTCGTTGAGGATGCTGGCGATATCGAGGTCAGCGAAACGTTGCCTCAGTAAGCGGCTAGCTTCCCACTCGGCCTGAGTGAATGCAGACCTGACGCTGCTGATACGACGGATATTGAGAGCGCGAGAGGGGGCAGGCTCGTTGAAATGCGTGCGATAGCTGGCACCTCCCTGGTAGCCCATATCATGGGTTATACGATTTTCAATCTCGTGCCATGTGGGCACGATTTGCCATACAAACATCCGAGTGTCTCCCTGACAATCCGCCCGTTCATGAACGACTCATCCCAGCGTCCATTGCTGAAATACGCTAACAACGTATTGAAAGGGTTGATGTAGGAAAGCTCTTTTGCTCTAGTCGGAAACCTCCCTCATTTCATGATGTTGCTGGTTTGATCGGAGTGAGTTCGCGTTCGTTTACGAAAAAAGGGGACGCTACAAGCTGCACCTGATCCGGACTTGCACGTCCGAGTCACTGATTTTGCGGTGACGGAAAGAGGGTATCGGTGCCGGCCCAAGTCGACTAGTTCACGCACAGCCCGGCGTGTTGAAGGAAATGTCCGAGAGATTTACGGGGCACAGGATCAAAAGATCGCAGCCTTCGGCAGCTCCTACAAGATTGTGTTTCTTCGGGTGTAGGCAAAACCAAATATAGGAGCGAGCTTGCTCGCGATGGTGGTACAGACATCGGGATGCTCTTGCATTACCAAGAGTCATAAGGGATCCCGAATTTTTCGATGTAGGCTTGCGACTCCGGTGATAAAGGCAATGCATATCGGCCTTCATTTTTTCCCTGAGACGGTCCTTTTTTGCTGATGGTGCCGACTACCCGAGCTATTTCAATCGACTTCAGGCAGGGCCCACCCAGCCAGACCTTGGCGATGCCTCCGGGTGCCAGGCCAATACCGATATCGTTGCGGTAGTCGGTAATCCACTTGGCATCCGCTCTGCAAAAAGCCTTTTCAGGTTTGCGCATGATTTCCCGAGCGGATTCGGGAATGACGATGTAGGCCTCATAGGTTTGCGGTTCGGCCAGGGATTGCCAGCGCACGTAAATCAGGCGGGGTAAGTCGGCGCCAGTGACGTCTCGGCCTTTGCCACCACCTGGATTCTCGGGCCAGCCAGCGGGCTTCCCTTTGTTATCCGGTGGTGTTTGTATCGAAGCAATTCCGGCGCCTGCTCGACGAAAAACACGCTCCTGAATATCTACGACGTCCGCCGTTTCAATCCAAACCTCCATGTAATCCGGGGCTCCAAAGCCCAAGAACCATCCCTCATGATTAGATGATTGCGCAAAGCATTGCGTGCAACCCGATAACACCAACCCGAAAAGCAGAACTGTGACTTTTTTGATGAGTCGGGCAGCGTTATTCATTGGGGTGCACCACGCGCTGGAGTTTTTCTGTAGGCCGATTGATAAAAATTACACTCATGTCGCTGCTGTTTAGGCCTTTGGCTGCGTTCCAGTGAGCGGAAAGGTGGATATAGCGACGGCGTAACAGTTCCACTTCACTGATCATCAAGCCGGGAGCTGGTGATTCCCCCAACGCGTACGCCTGGAGTTTTTTATGGATAGGCACCAACTCTTCGGGTAACACTAAAGTTGGAATATCGGGGATAACCTTGAAGGGCACATCATGCTTGATCGCCAGTTCACGCATGATGCGCAAGTACACCAACGACAGTTCGCCATGCACCTGGCGTTCGATGCCGGCAGCCGCAAAAAGCTTTTTCCGCGGGTAGGGATGTTCCCTAGAAGGCTCTATCGGTCTATCCCAGAGCACCACTCTTAGTTCTTTGCGGGAACCATCGAAATCGATCACGCCTTTGTCATACCACGCGCGCATTTCCTTCTCGGCGGATAGGTAGGCAAAACTGCGGGTCTCTTCCATGCCTCGACTGATCTCGCTCGTTGCCGGTTTACTCAACAGGAGCTTTTCTCTGGCTCTCGGCAGGTAGCCGCCGCCGAGGTCCGAGTGCACGCCGGGCAGGACGATATCCAGACTACCGAGACTATTGAGGGCAAAGTTTTCACGGATTTCGTCACGGGCAACCAGATGCACCACTTTATTGGCGCAGCCATCGGGAAGCATCAAATTGACGCCGGGATTATTGTTGTTGCTGAGTGTGAAATCGAAACGCAAAGGGTTGGCGATCGCAGCGACGGTATCGAACAGGCCGATAAAGTTGATGGTGACTTCAGCGTTAAGGCGCCAGTTGAAGCTGCCGGATAAAGCGGGGGAGCCGGGCGGCAGTGCGTTCGCCAAAATGCTGTGCTCGCCCTTGAGTACTTCATTAGCAAAATGTCGCGCCGCTGCGGCGCCCCGGCTGAAACCAAAGATATCGAATTCTATTTTTTCGATGATTACGTTGGGGTTTTGCTTTTGCAGCAAACGCAGCTGCTTCACGATTTTTTCCGGACTTTGTTCTACGCGAGCAACTACACCTGTTTCGCCTATACCCATCATTTGTGAATGTATGGAGTCTGTTTTATTGTGCCTGGTACCAATTCCGTCGATGTAAACCGCGATCGATGCGGTTTTCGAGGTTTCCGGCACCAAGCTGTATGAGTGATCGGTGTAGAGTTCATACAGCCGGGCAATATTACTCACATCATTCCCATAACTATTATCCGGCGAGCTCCCATCCCCGTCGTACCCATACCTTGCGCAATGCTGCCGGATGTCTTCCGCAACCTCGGCCAAATCCACATCAGGGGCATAGCAGGCCGCGACGGTTTCGCTGTTGGCCTTGTTGTTGCCCGTGCCATCGAAGAAAACGCCGATCCGCAGGGTAATCCCTTGCAGCTCGACCTCTTCTTCCTCTTCCTCCAGCTCAGCCCAATCTTGCTCTGCCGATGGCGCAGGCATGACGGACGCCAGCAAGCCGGCAGCGGGCACCACCAATAGCGCCTGAGCGGGTTTACCCGTTCTGGGTGAACCGCCGACCTTGATCTCGCTGCTGCTGAATATGCCGTTGGCGTTCATCACGATATGGTGACCACCCGCCTTCAAAGTAATGCTTTCGCCACCGTCCACTACAAGGTTTGAGCCTGCCTTGATGTGCACGTGCTGCCCGGCTTCGACGACGAGCGTTTGATCAACGTTGGTGTAATGGTTGGAGGCGTGCAGGTAGTCATCGGTGTTCACCCGGACCTTGCGATCGCCGTTGACGGTGTGATGTTCTTCCGCCTCCAGTACCGAAATGCTGTTGCCCTTGATGGTTTCCCGGCGTTCGTTGCCCACTTCCAGTCGGCTGTCGTTGCCGACCTTCTGTTCCATATCCCGCTGGGCGCGCAGGTAGACCAACTCTTGCCCGGCGCGATCTTCGATCGACAGTTCGTTGTAGCCGCCGTTATGCGGTGAGCTGCGGCTGCGCAGTACGGTTCTGGTTTTGTTTTCGGGCAAAGGGTAGGGCTGCGACATGACCCTGTTAGGCAAGCAACCGGTGATGAGCGGGTAGTCGGGGTTTCCGTCCAGATAGGTGACGATCACTTCCATGCCGACACGCGGAACGGTGACCGCACCAAAACCTTCCCCCGCCCAGCCGGTTGAAACCCTTAACCAGCAACTGCTGTGCTCGTTGTTGCGCTCGGCGCGATCCCAATGAAATTCGACTTTGACGCGACCATAGTCATCGCAATAAATCTCCTGGCCGGGAGGCCCGGTGACGCGGGCGGTCTGGCAAACCAGCGGCGTTCTTTGCGAGGGCAGCGGCGGGCGATAGAACACATCCCAGGGAATAGCGCTGAAGCTGTTGCGATAACCCTGGGTAAAGTCATCTTCAGATTCGCGAATGCTGGTGATCGATTCTTCCAGGACCTGAGGCTGTTTGCCGTGGTGGCTTACGCTGAGCAGTAGCCATAGATCGTTGCAGGTTTCGCGCGGATGGTCCGTCAGGTTGAAAAAATGACCGCTGCGCAAGTACGGTTGATCGCTTGTGCCCTCCGCCAATTGATAGTCAACACGGTGTCGCTCAAGCGTCTGCCGGGCCAGTTGTTTGCCGTGGTTTTCGTTTTCGCTGAACAGCGGGTAACGATAGTCCTCCAGCGCCGGCCAGAGTTCGGTGGACACACGACTTTCCAGCAAACGGTTCGGACGTTTCCGGTCATAGTGCCGCTGTGTGGTACCGCTGGTGCGCATGCTGAAACGTCTGGAGAACCGGCTGACGACCGGATGCTCCGCCACCATTCCAGAGCCATCCAGATACGGCGTTTCTCCCAGTTTTGGGAAGTAAGTCTGGTCATCGGTAAATACCAGCAGATGACCTTCGCGGGAATGTTGGTGATGCCATGCGATACCGTCCTCGGCACACAGGCGTTGGACAAACTCGAAATCCGTTTCCCCGTACTGAGTGCAATAGTTACGAGGGGCTCCGGTCTTGACGTGGAAGGCAAAAGCGTCGGCCAGGATGCCGTGCCGCTTGAGTACCTGGGTGATGATTTGCGGCACCGTCTGGTCTTGAAAAATCCGGTGATCGTGCCTGAACTGCAAATTGTGCAGGGCCGGCACCAGGTTCACGCTGTAATGGCTCAGCCGTGGTGTGCTGCACGGCGACTTGAAGCCGAGCAATGTGATGGTTAGCGAAGACGGTCTGCGGCTGTTTGATTTTGGTCTGGGCCAGTCAATGGAGGGTGTCATGCCGGGGCTGGCACAGTTGAGCCGCAATCGCATCAATGCCTGGACCCCAGGCTACGCTGCCCCGGAACTGCTCGAAGGCCAGCCGCTGTCCACCGGTACGGACATCTACGCCGTGGCCTGCGTGTTGTATGAATTGGCGGGAGGCAAACACCCGTACAATCGCTTGCCTTCAACCCGTGCGCGAGATGAACGTCTGGACCGTGAGCTGCTTGCCCCGCGGACTCTGCCGAAACACTGCTGGCCTGCGCTACGTGCGGCGCTGAGTTTCGATGCTTCGCAACGCACCATTACAGTCCCGGAGCTGTATGACTCCTTCAACTGGCAACCGCTCTTGTTGCGATGCTGGTCTGCTCGTGTGGGAAGGAAGCTGTAGGACAATAACAAGTGTGACTTGGCAGTCATCATGCAGGACATATGTCTTATCTTCCTCTAACTTAACTCGATAGTGGCGTTATGTCCTTAAGTCGCTACACTGCGCCAGCCGTTCATTTTTCTCTTGAGGCTTGCGCATGAAATTTCGTTTTCTGTTGTGGATGCTGGGTTTGTTGATGGGCAAGGCCAGCCGGACCAATCCTGCGTTCCAGCAGCAATTGGGTGACAAGGAGTTGGTGTTTCAGCTGCAAACCCTGGACGGGAAAGTGGCGCGGCATTTCCGCGTGAAGGATCAGCGCATCACCAGCAAGGCCGGGGTGATTGCCGAGCCTGCGTTTGCCATTGCCTTTAAAGATGCCGCGTACGGCTTTGCCACGATGCAGGCGAAGAACAAGCAGTTGGCGTTCATGACGGGGATTCAGGACAAGTCGATTCAGATCAAGGGCAACCCGGCGCTGGTGATCTGGTTCCAGGGGTTGGCCAAGTATTTGAAGCCGAAGAAAAAGCCTGCTGCTAAATGACGCCATAGGCAGTTGTTGTTTCGGACTTATCGACATCGCTTTGAGTTCAAACGAAACTAAATGACTGTCATTCATGACAGGTCACAGCTGCGGCTGTTGCGTGCTCCACTGTGCTGAACGTTGGGTTGTTCACCCTTACGTACACACACTGGAGTGCGATCATGATTCAGATGCAAAGTGATACCGCGACGGCAGGAACACTTGATCCGACATTTGGCGTAGATGGTGTAGTGGAAGTCAGAGAGCAGGGGGCTGTCTTATATTCAGTTCTACCGTTGAACGGAAAGCTGATCTACGCCGACCAGTACTTCTCTGCTGGTCGTATGTCGATGAGACTGAGGCGTATGAATTCGCAAGGTATCTTCGAAAGTTCATTTGGTGACAATGGATCGACGGTCTTGCCAATTGACTGGAGCACAGCCCCTAGATTTGGACTGTTTCCATACTTGAATGGAAATTTCCTTGTGAAAGGTACATACATTGATTCAACAGGGCAGAGAGATATGGTTTTTGCTCTGCTGAATCAGGATGGTCAGCTGGATACGGCTTTTGGAGACAAAGGCTTTGTAAGAATCGACCCCTACGAACTGTCAATTACCGGGGTGTCAGCAACATTTTCGAAAGATCCCAACGATAAAATCAAAGCTAGAAATTTTTCCACGGCTGAAAATTATATTGGCGGTTCTGTCTGTGTGCAGCCAGACGGCAAAATTCTTGTCTCGCACAGTGGAGTTTCAGGTCAGGACGGCAATGGCTACTGGTGGCGTGGGTTATTGATTCGACTTATGCCAGACGGCACTTTTGACAAGTCCTTTAATAATACAGGTAGTTTGTTTGTCAAACTGGGTGGCCTTGATAACGAAACCATTAGTATTGCGCTTCAGAGCGACGGAAAAATTTTGGTGTTCGGTAGTTATTATCCGAACGACTCTGATGACTTTAATGCATTCGTCATTCGTTATATGGCCAATGGGGAGGAAGACAGTGGTTTCAATGGCGGCAAGCCGGCCGTCATCAATCATGGCGATTTAAACAATATTTTGGCTGGGACCATTTCGATTAGAGAAAGTGATGGTGCGATTTTAGTGGTTGGCTCCGCTTCCAAGACTTATGAGCCTTATCTGCCATATACACCTTGGATTGCAGTTCTAAACCCCAACGGGTCTCCAAATCTCTTGTTTAATAATGGCAGGCCCTTGTTCTCCAGCATATTGGAGGGCGGGGGGCTATGGCAAAACTGTGCGTGGCAAGAGGATAAAATCCTGGTTGCAAGATCAGTGGCAGCGCGCTATCTGAGTACTGGCTTGCTTGTTACTTCGTTCAACGGTAAGGGCTGGTTCGACTATAAAAGCAGCTATCACCACATGGCGCTGACAGAGGACAAAAAGATGGTTCTTATCGGATACGCGGCGGGCTATCCCTTTGTTTTGCGTAGCCTGATATAAATCAGACCAAGAAGGCTGTATCGCGGGCAAGCCCGCGATACGTTTTAGCCTTGGGAGAATTGCGAGGCCAGTTCGCGCAGCAGCACTTCGGCTTCGAGGACTTTGCTGACCACGTCGTTGGCTTTGTCGCGGGTCAGGCCCAGGCGTTCGAGCAGCGCGTCGGGGATGTCTTCGTCGGGGCCGGAGCCGATGCCACGGCTGCGCAGCAGGCGCACTGACAGGCACACCAGGTTCGGGTATTCGGCGGAAGGGCCGTCGTAGGCCGGGTCGTGCTGGAAGCGCAGCGCGGTGGCCAGTTCATCGGGCATGTCCCAGTAGCGCATCAGCCACGAGCCGATCTGTTCGCGGCTGATGCCCAGCAGGTGTTGCTCGATGTAGCTGTGGCACAGGTGCGGGTTGACCTCCAGGTGACGGCAGATCAGCGAGAAGTGCGGCGGGAACACGTGAGCCAGCAGCAGGTAGCCAAAGTTGTGCAGCAGGCCGGCGAGGTAAGTCAGGCCGGCTTCCGGGCGCTGGGTGCGCGGCATGGCGCGGGTCAGGCCTTCGATGACGGCAGCGGTGTAGATCGATTGCTGCCAGTACGGCGTGCTGTGCTGCGGGTGGTCTTTGGGCAGGCTGAGGGTTTTGCCCAGGGCCAGGCCCAGCGCCAGGTTGATCACCAGGTCGAAGCCCAGCACCCGCACGATGGCGTCTTCCACCGAACGAATCTTGCCCGGCGAAGCGTAGTACGGCGATGCCGCCCAGCTCACTACTTGCGCGGCCAGCGCCGGGTCGGTTTCGACCACGCCGGTGATGTCGTCGATGGTGGCGTTGGGGTCCACGCGCAGCTTGATGATCTTCTGCGCGGTTTCGGCCAATGGCGGAATTTCGATGGTCGCTTCCAGGCGTTGCTGGATGCGCCGCGCGGTGAACGCTTGAACGGCCTGGGTGATTTCCTCGCGGTCATCGTCGGGGCGGTCGAGGTTCGGGCGGATGCTGCTCAGGTTTTCACCGAAGTTGGCGGCACTGGCCTTGTTCAGCATGGACTTGAAGGCTTCGCTGGTGATTTCCAGCAGCACGCCCGGCTCGCCCGAGTTGACTAGCACTTTGGGCTCGCGCAGCAGGCTTTCTTCATACAGGCACGGCGAGCTGGTCAGCGATGGTAGACCGGGCAGCAAGCTCAGGTTGTGCTTGCCAAGCATCTTTTCCAGACGCTCGGTTGGCACCGCGGTGAGGCGGCGGCCAGTGAGTTCGGTAAGGCGGTTGAGGTCGAGCAACTGGCTCTGCGGGAACAGCACCATGAGCGCGCCGACGGCGTCATCGAGCAGGACGGCCTGGACCTTGCGCGCCGGGTTCAAGCCGTGATGATCCAGGACCTCTTCGTAGGCGATGCCCAGTTTGCCCAGCAGCAGCCGAATAACCGACGGAGCGTGCGGGGAGGCGGGTGCGAGGGCAACTTCGGTCATGGTTCTGTATCCGTTCTAAAACAATTGCAGGAGTATAACCAGCTTGCTCAAGCCGAGTGTCCAGAAACTGCGACGGTGCTCACACTTGGCCGTATTGCTGCCCGTGGCGCAGCCAGCGGTCGAGTAATGGGCTGACGTGGTCCGGCCAACGTTCCAGCAAAGCTTGAGCAGCGTCACGCACGGCGGGTAGCAGGTCGGCGTCGCGCATCAGGTCGGCGACCTTGAATTGAAGCAGACCCGTTTGCCGCGTGCCGAGCATTTCGCCGGGGCCGCGCAGTTCGAGATCCTTTTCGGCGATGACGAAGCCGTCGTTGGTTTCGCGCATGATGCCCAGGCGCTGACGGCCGATCTGCGACAGCGGCGGATGGTAGAGCAGCACGCAATGGCTGGCCGCGCTGCCCCGGCCGACTCGGCCGCGCAACTGGTGCAGTTGCGCCAGGCCCAGGCGTTCGGGGTTTTCGATGATCATCAGGCTGGCGTTGGGCACGTCCACGCCCACTTCAATCACCGTGGTGGCGACTAGCAGTTGCAGGTTGCCGGCCTTGAACTCGGCCATCACCGCAGCTTTTTCGACGGGCTTCATGCGGCCATGGATCAGCCCGACCTTCAACTCGCCAAGGGCGGCGGTGAGGTCTTCATAGGTGGTTTCCGCTGCCTGGCAGGTCAGCTCTTCCGACTCTTCAATCAGCGTGCACACCCAATACGCCTGACGCCCTTCTGCACAGGCGCTGCGCACCCGTTCGATGACTTCGACGCGCCGGGTGTCGGTGATCAGCACGGTGTTGACCGGGGTTCGGCCGGGCGGCAATTCGTCGAGGATCGAGGTGTCGAGATCGGCGTAGGCGCTCATGGCCAGCGTGCGCGGGATCGGCGTGGCGGTCATGATCAATTGGTGCGGGCACATGCGTCCGCCGACGCCTTTCTGCCGCAACGCCAGCCGCTGTTGCACGCCGAAGCGGTGCTGTTCGTCGATGATCACCAACGCCAGATTCTTGAATTGCACTTCGTCCTGGAACAGCGCGTGAGTGCCGACCACCATCGGTGTGCCGCTGGCGATTTGTTCCAGCGCGGCCACGCGATTCTTGCCCTTGAGCTTGCCGGCCAGCCACGCGACTTCAATGCCCAGCGGTTCAAGCCAGCGCTTGAAGGTGATGAAGTGCTGCTCGGCGAGAATCTCGGTGGGCGCCATCAACGCGACCTGATAACCGGCTTCCAAGGCCTGGAGCGCGGCGAGTGCGGCGACCACGGTTTTGCCCGCGCCGACGTCGCCCTGAATCAGCCGCAACATGGGCTCGCGCTGACTGAGGTCGTAGGCGATTTCATTGCCGACCCGCTGCTGGGCACCAGTCGGGTTGAAGCCGAGATTGGCCAGGTATTTGGCCGGCAGCTGTGTAGCTTTGGGCATGGCTGGCGCGCGCAACGAACGCATGCTTTCGCGCAGGCGTTGTTGCGACAGTTGATGGGTCAGCAGTTCTTCGAAGGCCAGGCGATGCTGGGCCCAGTGATGACCGAGGGCGAGTTCGTCGACATCGGCATCGGCCGGCGGGTTGTGCAGGTAGCGGATCGCATCGGCCAGCGGCGCGAGTTGATAGTCGCGGGCCAGTTCGGTCGGCAGCCAGTCGGGCAGGCTGCTCGGGCCGAGCAACGTCAGGGTTTGCATGCACAGTTGGCGCAAGCGCTGCTGCGTCAGGCCTTCGGTGAGCGGATACACCGGCGTCAGAGTTTCATCCACGGGCGGTGGTTCGTCACCGGTGATGGCGCGGTATTCCGGGTGGTAGATTTCCAGCCCCGAAGCGCCGGGCCGCGCTTCACCGTAGCAGCGGACTCGCGTGCCGCGTTTAAGACCTTCTTTCTGTGCGTTGCTGAAGTGGTAGAAGCGCAGGCTGAGCCCGCCGGTGCCGTCCTGCAGGCGGACGACCAAACTGCGGCGACGGCCCATGACCACGTCGGCGCCGCTGACGGTGCCTTCGACCACGGCATCTTGCCCTGGACGCAGCGCACCGATCGGCACCACACGCGTGCGGTCCTGATAGCGCAGCGGCAGGTGAAACAGTACGTCCTGGAGATTTTCCAGGCCGACCTTGGCCAGTTTCTCGGCCATGGCATCGCCGACACCCTTGAGTGCCGTCACCGACACTTGCGACAACTCGGTCATGACGCTTGCTTAGCCCGCCACCACCTGCGCGGACGGCTTGGCCACCGAGCACAGGCGAATGGAGTCAGCGAGGATTTCAATGGCTTTCGGACGCGGGAAACTCGCACGCCAGGCGATGGCCACGGTGCGGTACGGCACTGGCGCCGACAATGGCCGGACTTCGATCACGCCAGGAGCGTAGTGATGGCTGTCGACCGCCGACAGCGGCAGGATCGAAATGCCCAGGCCGGATGCGACCATATGCCGAATGGTTTCCAGCGAGCTGGACTCGACCGTGGTGTGCTTGGCGCCGTCGTTGCCTTTGGTCAGCGTCGGGCAGGCTTCCAGCACTTGATCGCGGAAGCAGTGGCCTTCGCCGAGCAGCAGCAGGCTCTTGTCGTTGAGCAGGCTGGCGTCGATGGATTCTTTTTGCGTCCAAGGGTGCTGGGCCGGCATCAGGACGTAGAACGGCTCGTCGTAGAGTTGGAGGGTCAGGACGTCGGCTTCGCTGAACGGCAGGGCGATGATGATCGCGTCGAGTTCGCCGTTGCGCAGTTTGTCGCGCAGCACGTGGGTGAAGTTTTCTTCGATGTACAACGGCATCTGCGGAGCGACCCGGTGCAGTTGCGGGATCAGGTGCGGGAACAGGTAGGGGCCGACGGTGTAGATCGCGCCGACTTTCAGCGGTGCGGTCAGTTGGTTCTTGCCGGCCTGGGCCAGTTCGCGAATGCCTTGGGCTTGTTCCAGGACTTTTTGTGCCTGGGCCACAATGCCTTCGCCGACCGGGGTCAGGCGCACGGCGCTTTTGCTGCGCTCGAAAATCAGCACACCGAGTTCGTCTTCAAGCTTTTTCACACCCACCGACAGGGTCGGCTGGCTGACGTGGCAACGCTCGGCCGCGTGGCCGAAATGCTGCTCTTGGGCGAGGGTAACGATGTAGCGTAATTCTGTGAGAGTCATAGCAAGCGTCCATGAAGTTGCGCGCCAAGCATACCGGCTGCAATCGATAGACGCACGTTATCAGACTGTGTGTGTCGAGTGACACCGGGCAATGCGTGTTTGCCGCTGGTAGATAAGCAAAAGGCACCTTTCGGTGCCTTTGCAGTGTTGCGGCTTGTATCAGCGCCGGCGGTTTTCCAGCGAGTAAACAAACGGTGCAACGATTTCGATGGAGCCGTTGTTCAGCATGTCGGCCGGTGGTTTTGGCAACGGCTGGGCGCGGCGGATCATATCGAGCGTGGCCCGATCCAGATCCGCAGTGCCGGACGCGCCTACCAGTTCGTACGACAGCACGTTGCCTTCGGCATCCACTACGAAACGCAGACGGTTCGTGCCTTGCTTGCCCCGCGCCTGCGCGCTGGCCGGGTACTTTTTGTACTTGGCCAAATGCGCGAGCAGGGTGCCTTGCCAACTGGCCTTGGCCGCGACCTGAGCAGCCGATGGACCCGGTACAGGCTGAGCGGATTTCTCAGTTTGTGACGGAGTCGGTGGCGCTTCGCTCGGTTTTGCCTCGGACGGCTTTTCCTTCGGCGGCTCCGGTTTTTTCTCCACAGGCTTGGGCGGCTGAGGCTTCGGCTTGGGCTTGACCGGTTTGGGCACCGCGATCTCGGCCTTCGGTGCTTCGGCGAGCTTCGGTATCGGCAGTTCTTCCACCGGTGCCGGTGGCTGTGGCGGCGTTATGACCTTCGGCGGTGCAGGCGGTGGCGGGGCCGGAACCGGCGCCAGCTCGACCATCATTGCCTGGGGCGGCAATTCGATGGGCGGGTGGGCGGTCCAGTTCACGGCCAGCGCGATGGCCAGCGCGTGAACGCCCAGCACCACGGCCAGGCTACCGCTGTAACGCGTCAGCTTATGGCGCGTCGTGATCATTTTTTGACTGCCGTCTCGAGTCCGACCAGACCGACCTTCAAGTAACCGGCCGAGCGCAGGTTGTCCATCACGCTCATCAGGTCGCCGTAATCCACGCCTTTATCGGCCTGGAAGAAGATCGTCGTGTCTTTCTTGCCCTGGGTCCTGGCGTCGAGCGTGGCGCCGAGTGCTTCGGCCTTCACTTCGTCTTCGCCGAGGAACAGGCGTTGGTCAGCCTTGACGCTCAGGAACACTGGTTTCTCTGGCCGCGGCGCCGGTTTGGCGGTGGACGCGGGCAGGTCGACCTTGATGTCCACGGTGGCCAGCGGGGCTGCCACCATGAAGATGATCAAGAGCACCAGCATCACGTCGATGAACGGCGTGACGTTGATTGCGTGGTTCTCGGACAGATCGTCGTCTGCCCCTTCTTTCAAATGCAGGCCCATGGCCGATTACCCCACTTTCACCATGTGCGGTTGCGAGCTGCGCTCAGGCTGGTGATCGAGGTCGCGGCTGACCAGCAGCAGGACTTCTGCCGACGCGTCGGCTACCTGCGCCTTGTATCCGGTGATTGAGCGGGCGAACACGTTGTAGATCACTACCGCAGGAATCGCCGCGACCAGACCCAATGCTGTCGCCAGCAGGGCTTCGGCAATGCCGGGAGCCACGACGGCGAGGTTGGTGGTCTGGGTCTTGGCGATGCCGATGAAGCTGTTCATGATGCCCCATACGGTACCGAACAGGCCGACGAACGGCGCAGTGGAACCGATGGTGGCGAGTACGCCGGTGCCGCTGCTCATGTTGCGGCCGCAGGCTGCTACCAGGCGCTCAAGACGGAAAGCGACGCGTTCCTTGATGCCTTCTTTTTCGCGGGCGCTGGCCGACAAATGCATTTCTTCCAGAGCATCATGGACCAGCAGATTGGCCAGGGTGCCTGGTTTGGTCGCCGAGGCGCTGGCCTCTTTGAGCGTGGCGGCTTTCTTCAGGTGGACGATTTCGGTACGCAGACGACGCTTGGCGCCCATCAGCTCAAAGCCTTTGGCAATCCAGATGGTCCAGGTGATGATCGAAGCGATGGCCAGGCCGATCATCACGATTTTCACAATGATGTCGGCGTTCTGGTACATGCCCCACGGCGACAGGTCATGGGCCATGCCCAAGGTGTTGTCGGCTTCGAGGACTTCAGGGACGTCTTCGCCGATGGCTTCGTCAGCAGGTGTTGCATGAGCCGGGTCGGTCGCGGCAGGCGTCACGGCCGGGGCGGCGTGGTCGGCGGGTGCAGCAGCAGCGGCCGGAGTAGCTGGCGCTTGTGCATCAGCGAAAGCGGCGACAGGCGCCAGCATCAAGCTGAGCAGCAGGGCGGCCACCGCGCTCCAGGCGCGAGGTCGTTTGGTTGGCGAAGCGGGGAATTGATTGCGTGTCATGCTGGCCGGACCTGAGAGAAAAAAACGGGTGATGTTCTTCCAGGCCTCGAAAGGCCGAGAACAAAAGTGGCGCGTATTATTGCAAGTAATTCTTGTTAACAGAAGTAATAGAGTATCTTTTTTTCCTGCATTGCTAGCCGCTCGTCCATTGCCAGCGCTAGTCTGTCCGTTTCCAAGGGGAGTTTGCTGATGTCCGCGCCTTCTGTTTTGATCGCCGGTTGCGGTGATGTCGGCAGCCGTCTGGCCACGCAATTGTTGACTGCGGGATGGGAAGTTCATGGCCTGCGGCGTGACGTCTCGCGCCTGCCCGAGGGCGTGATCGGCGTTGCCGGCGATTTGTTCAATAAAGACTGCCCGGAGACCTGGCCGGTCGGTGCGGTGGATTACCTGGTCTATTGCGCGGCTGCCACCGATCACGACGAAGCCGGCTATCGCGCCGCTTATGTCCAGGGTTTGCAGCATGTGCTGGAGTGGTTGGGCGACTATGGGCAGGCGCCCAATCGCTTGCTGTTCGTTTCCAGCAGCAGCGTTCACGGCCAGCAGGAGGGCGAGTGGGTTGATGAGATGTCGCCTGCCGTAGCGGCTGGCTATTCCGGGCAGGTGATGCTCGAAGCCGAGCAAATTGCCCTCAACAGCGGCATCCCCGCCAGCATTGTGCGATTGACCGGTATTTACGGTCCCGGCCGCGAATGGCTGCTGACTCAGGTCCGCCGGGGTTATCGCGTGGCGGTCGATCCACCGCTATATGCCAACCGGATTCATGCCGACGACGCCGCAGGGTTGATGGCATGCCTGCTTGAGGCGGATCGGCGCGGGGTGAAGCTGGATGATATCTATATCGGCGTCGATGACGCGCCGGCAGCGTTGGCGGATGTGGTGGGCTGGTTGCGCGAGTATCTGGGCGTGACCGAATGGGCCGATGACGCCAGCGTGCGCCGCACAGGCAGCAAGCGTTGCAGTAATGCACGGGCGAAAGCGTTGGGCTGGACGCCGAAGTATCCGAGTTTTCGCGAAGGGTATGCGGCGATCCTTGAAGGGCGCTGCTGACTTTCAGTCACTGCACGCACCTGTGGGAGCGAGCTTGCTCGCGATGGCGGCATAACAGTCAACGATGATGTTGGATGTTACGGACCCATCGCGAGCAAGCTCGCTCCCACAGGGGTTATGCGTTGCTTACTGCTTTTCCAGCAACCACTTGCGATCACCCGGGGTGAACTGCGGCATTTCGTCCGCCTGTGCCGTGTTCACGGCCTGGAAGATTTCCAGCTCTTTGCCTTTGCGTGCAAAGATCCAGGCAGTTCCTTGCCCGTTGAGTTGCAGCCACATGTTGTCGTTGCCGCCACTCATCGACGCGCAGTCGCCGGCCAGGCACAGCGCATAGCGATCAGCGCCCGGCAGGCCGGTCACCTGGCCGTCGGCCTGGAACTGCACGTTACTGCCTTCGCCGGGGCCGCTGACGACTTTCCAGCTGCCGCCCATGTACGCCGAATACAGTGCGCGTTCGAAGCTGGCGCCAATCGGTGCGCCATCCGGCACGGGGATCAAGGCGCGGTCGAAGACTTGAGCCGGTTCGTTTTCGGTCGCGGCCTGGCTCAACTGTTCGCCGTCGCGCTTCAGTTCACTACCGGAACTGCCATAAAAGTCGACTTTCCAGGCGTCGGACTCTTCGCCCAGCAGCTTGCCGTCGACATTTTCAAAACCATTGGTGTAGCGGGCCTGACCGGCCTTGGTGTTGACGTCCCATTCCAGGTTCGGGCCGTAGGCCTGGAGCGCTTCGCGCAGAGGAACGCCTTTGGATGCGGCATCGATTGCTACCTGGTTGATCCAGGTACCGCTGATATCACGGTCGGCAGGGTTGCTGGCACAACCGCCCAAAAACAGGGCGAGCAGCGAGAGAGCAAGCGCTTTGCGCATGGTGGAATCCTTTCAAACTTACTTTGCTGCAGAGCAGTCGGCGCAGCGCGAGGCTGCGCCGGACACATTACTCGATGACCAGGATGGCATCCATTTCAACCTGCGAACCCTTTGGCAGGGCTGCTACGCCGATGGCGGCGCGGGCTGGGTAAGGCTGGTCGAAGTACTTGCCCATGATCTCGTTGACCTTGGCGAAGTGGCTCAGGTCGGTGAGGAAGATGTTCAGTTTGACGATGTCCTTGAACGAACCGCCAGCAGCTTCAGCCACGGCTTTGAGGTTCTCGAACACCTGGACGGTCTGGGCTTCGAAGCCTTCAACCAGTTCCATGGTTTTTGGGTCCAGAGGAATCTGACCCGACATGTAAACGGTGTTGCCAGCCTTGATCGCCTGGGAGTAAGTACCGATGGCGGCCGGGGCCTTGTCGCTGGTGATAACAGTCTTGGTCATGAATGACTCCTTGTAAGTGGGCTTAAGCACGCATGCGGGTGATGCGGATCACCCCGGTCAGGGCGCGCAGTTTCTTGATCACGCGGGCCAGGTGCACACGGTCGTGCACGCTGACCACCAGTTGGACCACGCTGATGCGACCATCGCGTTCATCCATGCTGATTTTTTCGATATTGCCGTCGGCCGCGTTGACGCTGCTGGCAAGCAGGGCGATCAGGCCGCGCTGGTGTTCCAGCTCGACGCGCAGCTCGACGTTGAATTCGCCGGTGACATCCTTGGCCCACGAGAGCTGGATGCATTTTTCCGGGTTGTGGCGGATTTCGCTGATGTTGCGGCAGTTGTCCAGGTGCACGACCATGCCTTTGCCCGCAGACAGGTGACCAACAATCGGGTCGCCCGGAATCGGTGTGCAGCACTTGGCGTAGCTGAGCACCAGGCCTTCGGTGCCGCGAATCGCCAGCGGGCCTTCAGGGCTCGGCAACTGTTCGCCTTCGCCGAGCAGTCGGCGTGCCACCACGTAGGCCATGCGATTGCCCAGGCCGATGTCTTCGAGCAAATCTTCGATCAGTTCGAGGCGATACTCGACGAGCATCGCCTTGACGCGTTCGGACGGGATCTTCTCCAGCGCGCTGTCGAAACCGTTGAGGACTTTGTTCAGCAGGCGTTCGCCGAGGCTGATGGACTCGGAGCGGCGTTGCAGCTTCAACGCATGGCGGATGTGCGTACGGGCCTTACCGGTGACCACGAAGTTGAGCCACGCCGGGTTCGGCCGCGCGCCGGGGGCGCTGACGATCTCGACCGTGGAGCCGCTTTGCAGCGGTTCGGACAGCGGCGCGAGACGACGATTGATCCGACAGGCAATACAGCTGTTGCCCACGTCGGTGTGCACCGCGTAAGCGAAGTCGACCGCCGTGGAGCCCTTGGGCAGCTCCATGATCCGGCCTTTGGGCGTGAACACGTAGACCTCGTCCGGGAACAGGTCGATCTTCACGCTTTCGATGAATTCCAGCGAGTTGCCGGCGCGTTGCTGCATTTCCAGCACGCCTTTGACCCACTGGCGCGCGCGGGCGTGAGTGCCTTTCGGCTGTTCGTCGCCGCTGGATTTGTACAGCCAATGGGCGGCGATGCCGTTGTTGGCCATCTCTTCCATTTCGCGGGTGCGGATCTGGATCTCGATGGGCACACCGTGCATGCCGAACAGCGTGGTGTGCAGCGACTGATAGCCGTTGGCCTTGGGGATCGCGATGTAATCCTTGAAGCGCCCCGGCAACGGCTTGTACAAATTATGCACAGCACCCAGCACGCGGTAGCAGGTATCGACCTTGTCGACGATGATCCGGAACGCGTAGACGTCCATGATCTCGTTGAAGGCCCGACGCTTGCCGCGCATTTTCTTGTAGATGCCGTAGAGGTGTTTCTGGCGACCGCTGACCTCGCCCTGAATGCCGTCGATGGCCAGGCAGTGACTGAGGGATTCTTCGATCTTGTTGACGATTTCCTTGCGGTTGCCCCGGGCGCGTTTGACGGCCTGGTAGATCCGCGCGGAGCGCATCGGGTGCATGGCCTTGAAGCCGAGGTCTTCGAACTCTATGCGGATGGCGTGCATGCCCAGCCGGTTGGCGATGGGCGCATAGATTTCCAGGGTTTCCTTGGCGATGCGCCGGCGTTTCTCGCCGGACAGCACTTCCAGCGTGCGCATGTTGTGCAGGCGGTCGGCCAGTTTGACCAGGATCACGCGAATGTCGCGCGCCATGGCCATGGCCATTTTCTGGAAGTTTTCGGCTTGGGCTTCGGCCTTGGTCTCGAAGTTCATCTGGGTCAGTTTGCTGACCCCGTCGACCAGTTCGGCCACGGTTTCGCCGAACTGCGCTTGCAGCGCTTCCTTGGCAATACCGGTGTCTTCGATCACGTCATGCAGCATGGCCGCCATCAGGCTCTGATGGTCCATATGCATGTCGGCAAGAATATTGGCCACGGCAAGAGGATGCGTGACGTACGCCTCACCGCTACGGCGGCGTTGGCCGTCGTGCGCTTGTTCGGCGTAGAAATACGCTCGGCGGACCAGGTTGACCTGGTCATTGCCGAGGTAGGTCGATAAGCGATCGGCGAGGGCGTCTATGCTCGGCATGATGTCTCCTGCCGTAAGCTTTTATCCCGCGCCGTGCTACGTCGACCAGGCATAGGCTTAGACGGCCTCGTTGGACTCGTCCTCAAATGCAGCAAAAAGCGGTTCATCTTCAACGATTTCGGCTTCGGCAATAGCTGCGTAGTCGATCAGGCCTTCAGCGATTTCGCGCAGGGCGACAACGGTAGGCTTGTCGTTTTCCCATGCTACTTTCGGCTCTTTGCCGCCGGTGGCCAGTTGACGGGCACGCTTGGTAGAGAGCATGACCAGCTCAAAGCGGTTATCCACGTGTTCTAGGCAGTCTTCAACGGTTACGCGGGCCATGGTCTTCCTCGTAGCAAATGCAATATGCGCGCTGCCCGGATGGGCGAGCGGACTCAACAGTTTAAAAAATCACCAGCGATTAGGGAAGCGCTGATTTTTTGATCAAGCCCTTCAACGTGCTGCAAGTGCCAATGTAAAGCCCTTGCAGCTGTTTTGGGAAGAGCGGATCAACCAAGCAATTCAGCCAATAGTTTGCCGTGGCGCTGCTGCTGACGCTTCTGTTGCAGCTGATTGGCGCGGAAAATCGCCTTCAAATCGTGCAAGGCGTGGGCGAAATCGTCGTTGATGATCAGGTAGTCGTAGTCGACATAGTGGCTCATTTCACTGACGGCTTCGCGCATCCGGCCGTCAATGATCTCGTCGCTGTCCTGGCCGCGATTGGTCAGGCGCTGGTGCAAGGCCTGCAATGACGGCGGCAGAATGAAGACCGAACGGGCCTGCGGCATCAGTTTGCGTACTTGCTCGGCGCCTTGCCAGTCGATTTCCAGGATCAGGTCGTGGCCTTCATCCAGGGTCTGCTGCAAGTGACTTTGCGAGGTGCCGTAGAGATTGCCGAAGACTTCGGCGCGCTCGAGGAAATCCCCGTGTTCGATCATCTTCACGAACTGTTCGCGCGCGACGAAGTTGTAGTTCACGCCGTCCACTTCGCCCGGGCGCATGGCGCGGGTGGTGTGCGAGACCGAAACGCGGATCTCCGGATTGGCGTCGGTCAAGGCCTTGACCAGGCTGCTTTTGCCCGCGCCCGATGGGGCGGAGATGATGTACAGGGTGCCGGTGCTGTGGGTCATGTCAGGGTTGCCTTACTCAATATTCTGCACTTGTTCGCGCATCTGCTCGATCAACACCTTGAGGTTGACCGCCGCTTGGGTGCTGCGCGGGTCGAAGGCTTTGGAGCCCAGTGTATTAGCCTCGCGGTTGAGTTCCTGCATCAGGAAGTCCAGGCGTCGCCCGGCAGCGCCGCCGGATTTGAGTACCCGACGAACTTCAATGATGTGAGTGCTCAGGCGATCCAGTTCTTCGGCGACGTCGCTTTTTTGCGCGAGCATGACCATTTCCTGCTCCAGTCGCTGCGGGTCCATCTCGGCCTTCATGTCGGCGAAACGGTCGAGGACTTTCTGGCGCTGGGTGGCGAGCATCTGCGGAACCAGTTCGCGCAGGGTCACCACGTCTTCTTCAATGGACGTCAGGCGATCGTTGATCAGCCGTGCCAGCTCCGCGCCTTCGCGCTCGCGGCCGGCCTTGAGTTCTTTAAGGCCTTCGTTGAACAGCGCCAGTGCTTCGGCGTTCAAGGCTTGCGGGTCGGTCGCATCACCTACCAGCACGCCGGGCCAGGCCAGGACTTCGAGCGGGTTCAGTGCGGCCGGATTCTTGATCAGGCTGGCGATTTTCTCGGCGGCGGCAACCAGTTGTGCGGCGCGGTCCTGATCCACTTGCAGCGCTTTGCCGGCGTTTTCTTCGGTGAACCGCAGGGTGCATTCGAGCTTGCCCCGCGACACGCCCTGGCGCAGGGCTTCACGGACGGCGCCTTCGAGGTCGCGAAAGGAGTCCGGCAGGCGCAGGTGGGGTTCCAGGTAGCGGCTGTTGACCGAGCGCAGTTCCCAGTTCAGGGTGCCCTGGACGCCTGCTTTCTCGACGCGGGCGAAGGCGGTCATGCTGTGCACCATGGGGGTACCTCGCAATGCGGATCGGCGCGGAACTGACGTTCTGGCAATCCGCTATCAATGAATTAAAGCCGACTGGCAGCAAAGGCGCAGGATTGTAGCGCAGTGGCGCGGATGCGCCCAAACACACGGTGTGACAAACGGCTGCAGGTCGTCGGGTACGGGCTGTTCAGAGCCTTCGCTCGTCAGAGGATTTTTTTAGAAGTGCCCAGTCGTGGCTGGCAGCTCTATAATGCTCCGCAGTTTTCCGTCCCCGTACAGGTATCCCTTATGAAACGTCCAAGTGGTCGCGCTGCCGATCAGCTCCGCTCGATCCGCATTACCCGCAACTACACCAAACACGCCGAGGGATCTGTACTGGTCGAGTTCGGTGACACCAAAGTCATCTGCACGGTCAGCGTCGAAAACGGTGTGCCGCGTTTTCTCAAGGGCCAGGGCCAAGGCTGGTTGACCGCCGAGTACGGCATGCTGCCGCGCGCCACGGGCGAGCGTAACCAGCGTGAAGCGAGCCGCGGCAAGCAAGGCGGCCGCACCCTGGAAATCCAGCGTCTGATTGGCCGTTCCCTGCGCGCTGCGCTGGACATGTCCAAGCTGGGCGACGTGACCCTGTACGTCGACTGCGACGTGATCCAGGCCGACGGCGGCACCCGCACTGCGTCCATCACCGGCGCCATGGTTGCCCTGGTCGATGCGTTGAAAGTGATCAAGAAGCGTGGCGGCCTGAAAGGCGGCGACCCGCTCAAGCAAATGATCGGTGCCGTTTCGGTAGGCATGTACCAAGGCGAGCCGGTACTCGACCTCGACTACCTGGAAGACTCGGCTGCCGAGACCGACCTGAACGTGGTGATGACCAGCACTGGCGGCTTCATCGAAGTTCAGGGCACTGCCGAAGGCGCACCGTTCCAGCCAGAAGAGCTGAACGCGATGCTGGAACTGGCCAAGAAAGGCATGAACGAAATCTTCGATCTGCAAACGGCTGCACTGGCGGACTGACCGGATTGCCAAAGACAAGGAGGACGCCATGAGTGACGAGCAACAGTTGCTTCCCACCCCGAGCAAAGAAGTTCGGCAGTGGGCGATGTTTTGTCACTTGTCCGCCTTGTTGGGGATCTGGATTCCGTTCGGTACGCTGATCGGCCCGCTGATCCTGTGGCAAATGAAGCGCGAGATGGACCCGTTCATCGACGCACAAGGCAAGGAGGCGCTGAACTTTCAGATCACCGTCGCCATTGCCTCCGCCATTTGCTTCCTGCTGATGGTGGTGATTATCGGGTTCTTCCTGTTTGGCCTGATCGCCATTGGCGCGCTGGTGCTGACGATCATTGCCGGGGTGAAGGCCAATGAAGGGTTTCCTTATCGATATCCGTTCACTTGGCGGTTGATTAAGTAAGCCAGGCAATGAGATTGAAAGAAGCCCCGACTCGTCGGGGCTTTTTTGTTATCAAGTTATTTCTCCAGACAACTACGCTTACTTCCCTACACTTTTAGTCACAACTGTATATCCGCATTGCTCTCCATATCCTTGGCAATGAAGCTGGGCGGTTGTTAAAGTTGCCCCAAGTAATATTCATTAGAAATATTTCGATATATTCAGACCATTGACGGATCCTGAAATTAAAACAATCAGCGTTGAGAACAATCAGCCTGTTCAAGAGGCGTGTCCAGGTAAACAGTTCGCCCCTGAATGAATAATTTAAGAATATCCCAATGTTTCAGCTCGATTTTTATGGAACACTCGTCGCCGCGTCCTTAGTACTCTTACTGGGGCGCGGGCTGGTCACACGGGTCGGTTTTTTACGCGCTTACAATATCCCTGAACCTGTAGCGGGCGGCCTGATGGTTGCCTTGGTTCTTTTGGCTTTGCGCTTGTTCAATATTGAAGTGCGGTTTGACACCTCGCTACAAACACCCTTGATGCTGGCGTTCTTCGCCACTATTGGATTGAGTGCAGACTTCGCCAGCCTGAAGAAGGGCGGACGCGTAGTGGGGGTGTTTCTGTTAGCGGTCACCGGGTTGTTGGTGGTTCAGAATGCCATGGGTATCGGGCTTGCAACGGCTTTGGGGCTCGACCCTTTGATGGGGCTGCTGACAGGCTCGGTGACGTTGGCAGGTGGTCACGGAACCGGTGCTGCCTGGGGCGCGACGTTCAGTGAAAAATACGGCCTGGCTTCCGCCTCTGAGCTTGCAATGGCCTCTGCAACGTTTGGTCTGGTGCTGGGCGGTTTGATTGGTGGGCCGGTCGCCCGGCTGCTTATCAAGCGCACACAGGTTCCCGGTTGTTCTAATCATGATAAGCCGCGACTGCCAAAGGGGTTTGAACAGCCGAATAAAGAGCGTTCGATCACGCCATTTTCGTTTATCGAGACACTTGCGTTGATCGCCGTCAGCTTGATGGTGGGTAACCTCATGAATGGCGCGCTCCGCGAAACCGCATTTGAGTTGCCGACGTTCGTTTGCGTATTGTTCGTGGGTGTGCTTTTGCGAAACAGCCTTTCAGCACTTGGCTTGTATCAGGTGTTTGAACGGGAAGTTTCTGTACTGGGAAATGTCAGCTTGTCGCTGTTCCTGGCAATTGCGCTGATGTCACTCAAGTTGTGGGATCTGGCTGCACTGGCATTACCTTTCTTCATTATTCTGGCGGCGCAAACGCTGGTCATGGCGCTGTTTGCGATATTCGTGACGTTTAGAGTCATGGGCCGTAACTATGATGCGGCGGTACTGGCGGCAGGGCATTGTGGCTTTGGGCTGGGTGCCACTCCGACGGCCATCGCTAACATGCAAGCCGTGACGCAGCGCTACGGGCCTTCGCAGATAGCGTTTCTGGTGGTACCTATGGTGGGCGCTTTCTTCATCGACATCATCAATGTCATCGTGATCAAGTTGTACCTCGCGCTACCATTCTTTGCCGCTGCTTGAAGTTCAGGTCACTGAAATACAGCTCATAAAAAATGCCCGTATCTTGCGATACGGGCATTTTTTATGAGCGACAACGTTTAGATCGTCAGCGTCCAGTCGTAGTCCACGATCAGCGGCGCATGCTGCGAGAACCGTGGCTGACGTGGCAGGCGTGCGCTGCGTACAAAGCGGCGCAGGCCCGGCGTCAGGATCTGGTAGTCGAAGCGCCAGCCGAGGTTGAGCATTTCGGCTTGTTCGTTATCCGGCCACCAGCTGTACTGGTCGCCTTCACGACTGACTTCGCGCAAGGCATCGACATAACCCATGTTGCCGACAATCTCGTCCATCCAGGCGCGTTCTGGCGCCAGGAAGCCAGGAGATTGCTGGCTGTCGCGCCAGTTCTTGATGTCCAGTTTCTGTTGCGCCACGTACAGCGAGCCACAATAAATGTACTCGCGGCGTTTGCGCCGTTGCTTGTCCAGGTACTTGGCGAAGTCGTCCATGAGCTTGAATTTCTGGTTCAAGTCTTCATCGCCGTTCATGCCGGACGGAAGCAACAAGGTTGCAATACTGACTTTGTCGAAATCGGCTTGCAGGTAGCGCCCGTAGCGGTCGGCCGTCTCGAAACCGAGACCGCTGATGACAGCCTTCGGTTGCAACCGCGAGTACAAAGCCACACCACCTTGGGCGGGAACTTCGGCGTCGCAGGCATAAAGGAAGTATCCATCCAGTTGGAAGGCTGGATCGTCCAGTTCAAAGGCGGAGGCACGGGTGTCCTGCAGGCAGATGACGTCGGCATTCTGTGCTTGCAGCCAACTGAGCAAACCCCGCTCGACTGCAGCCTGAATACCATTGACGTTCACACTGATGATCCGCATAAATGGCCCCAAAAATCGCGTGCGTGTATGATACACGGCGTCAAGCTAATTAGCTAAATCCGTGGTATTTGGGGTTTTTTTCATGCAAGCGTATCAGCGCGATTTCATTCGTTTTGCCATCGATCGCGGCGTTTTGCGCTTCGGTGAGTTCACCCTGAAGTCCGGGCGCACCAGTCCTTACTTCTTCAATGCGGGCCTGTTCAACTCGGGTTCGGCCCTGGCGCAGCTCGGTCGTTTCTACGCCGCAGCCATCGTCGAGAGCGGCATTCCCTTCGACGTGCTGTTTGGCCCTGCCTACAAAGGCATCCCATTGGCGGCGACCACTGCCGTGGCGTTGGCCGAACATCACAACCGTGACCTGCCTTGGTGCTTCAACCGCAAGGAAGCCAAGGCCCACGGTGAAGGCGGCAGCCTGGTCGGCGCACCGCTGACGGGTGAAGTGTTGATCATCGACGACGTAATCACCGCCGGCACCGCGATCCGCGAAGTGATGCAGATCATCGCTTCCCAGGACGGCGCCAAAGCCGCAGGCGTATTGATTGCCCTGAACCGTCAGGAGCGAGGCAACGGCGAGTTGTCGGCGATCCAGGAAGTCGAGCGTGACTTCGGCATCCCGGTGATCAGCATTGTGTCGTTGAACCAGGTGCTGGAATTCCTGGCCGATGATCCACAGCTCAAGCAGCATTTGCCGGCGGTTGAGGCCTATCGGGCACAGTTCGGTGTCTGATTTAGTCCAATAAGAAAGGCCCTGTTTACAGGGCCTTTTCTTTGGGCGGTGCTTAACGCAGGTGATGCCATTTTGCGATCAATCGAATGGTCAGCCAAACGTTGAGCGCTACAAACACCAGTAGTGCGCAGACGAGCATCACATACAACGTGCGATCTACGTCGAAATTCCACAGCTCCAGCGTGCTGTTGCTCATGATCCGCACGGCGGCGGGAAGATTGACGTAAAACAGCGCCATGAAGGCGCAAGTCAGCGGCATCGCGCAGCCCAGCAAAACGCTCATTACTTTCCTTTGGCTGCGCTTCCTGGCCAGCGGACCTGACTGTTTTTCATCCAGTTCCAGCGCTTCATCCAGCTTGGGCCAGGCCAGATTGAACATGAACGTGGTCAGGGTCAGCAGCAGGCCACTGACCGCGACGATGTCACTGAACGGCATTCAGGCCCAGTGTCTGGCAGAGCAGCGCGTGGGAATCCTCGCTGATTTCGAACTGCCCGGCGCTGCCTTTGCGTTTGACGATGGGTTTGAACGTTGGCTCATTCTGTGTGATCAGCATGTTCAGTTCATCGCGGATAACGTCCGAGCTGATCACCACCAGATACACGGTCTGAGCGTGCTCCGCAGACTCGATCACGGCTCGCATGCTGTGCTGAAGGATCTCGTCCAATTGATTGCGAAACCGTGAAACCGTGTTTTTCAGCAGGGTTTTGCTTTGGCTCTGAGTCAACTGGAAAATCGTCGATATCTGCGATTCGGTCGGCAGGGTCTGCCCGAAATAGCTTTGAATCAGGTACAGCAAGCGATCCTGTTTAGCTTCATCGGCCCTGCTGGGCATGCCGCCTTCGACCAGCATTTTCAGGTATTCGGTCAGGCTCGCCTTGGCTATTCGCTGTAGGGCATGGGTGATTTCGGCGTCGGAAATCCGCAACGTCTTTTTGACCGGCTCCTTTTGCTCGAGGTCGAAGGCCTGGGCATCAATCGTGAACGAGATCTGCATGGTTCAGTCCCCCGTGGTCACTTGGAAGACTCGTTTGGGTATGGATCAGCCACGGCGTCGCCTTGGCCGGTCAGGATCTTCCAGCCATTGAGCACGTGTGTGCCTGGTTTGAAGTCAGGGCACGGCGGAAGCGAAGTCTTTGACTGATTGGTGTATTCGCGTCCGCAGTCTGCGCACTCATAGGTGCCTGCTGAAACATCGCTGCCGTAGGGAACGTGGTCTTTTTGCATGGGGAAGATCTCCTGTGGATTCAGGGAAGATCCTATGCAGATTGATACCTTCTGGATGTCGGACGTTTCGCTTACTTAAGTCGGACGATTCCTGCGCGCATAAAAAAGATCGCAGGCTTCGTCAGCTCCTACAGGATTTTCGTACATCCGTAGGTGCCGCCGAAGGCTGCGATCTTTTTTGAGGTTTTGAATCAGTGACGCTTGCGATTGCTGATCAGGGTGCCCACGCCGGTGTCGGTGAAGATTTCCAGCAGGATCGCATTCGGCACGCGACCATCGATGATCAGCGAGCTGCCCACGCCGCCCTGGACCGCTTCCAGTGCGCAGCGGATCTTCGGCAGCATGCCGCCGTAGATGGTGCCGTCGGCGATCAGATCGTCGACCTGCTGGGTCGTCAGGCCGGTCAGGACCGTCCCCGACTTGTCCATCAGGCCGGCGATGTTGGTCAACAGCATCAACTTCTCGGCCTTCAGTGCTTCGGCGACTTTACCGGCCACCAGGTCAGCGTTGATGTTGTACGACTCGCCATTGGCGCCGACGCCGATAGGCGCGATCACCGGGATGAAATCACCTTTGACCAGCAGGTTCAGCAGGTCGGTGTTGATCCCGACCACTTCGCCAACATGGCCGATGTCGATGATTTCCGGGGTGGTCATCTCCGGCGTCTGGCGGGTGACGGTGAGCTTCTTCGCACGAATCAGCTCGGCGTCTTTACCGGTCAGGCCGATGGCGCTGCCGCCATGACGGTTGATCAGGTTGACGATGTCCTTGTTGACCTGGCCACCGAGGACCATTTCCACCACGTCCATGGTGGCGGCGTCGGTGACGCGCATGCCGTCGACGAAATGGCTCTCGATCGACAGACGCTTGAGCAGATCACCGATTTGCGGGCCGCCGCCGTGAACGACCACCGGGTTGATGCCCACGGCCTTCATCAGCACGATGTCGCGGGCGAAGCCGGTTTTCAGCTCCTCGCTTTCCATCGCGTTGCCGCCGTATTTGATCACCAGCGTCTTGCCGACATAGCGGCGAATGTAAGGCAGCGCTTCGGACAGGACCTTGGCGGTGTTGGCGGCGGCTTCGCGTTCGAGGGTCATTCAGGGCTCCGGGTGAATCAGAACGGTAGTTGGAGATCAGGTGCAACACGCTTCAACTGGACTTTGAATACGTCCTTGATGCGCTGCAATTCAGCCTCGTCATCGGCCTCGAAACGCAGCACCAGCACCGGTGTGGTGTTGGACGCGCGCACCAGGCCCCAGCCTTTGGCATAGTCGACTCGCACGCCGTCAATGGTGGTCAGGTCGGCGCCTGCGCCCCACTGCGCGTCATGCAATGCATCAATGATGCTGAATTTGCTCTCTTCGGTCACATGGATATTGATTTCCGGCGTAGAAATATCGTTCGGGAAGGTCGCGAACAACTCTTCGGCCGAGGATTTTTCCTTGCTGAGGATCTCCAGCAACCGCGCGGCGCTGTAGATGCCGTCGTCGAAACCGAACCAGCGCTCCTTGAAGAAGATGTGCCCGCTCATTTCGCCGGCCAACAGGGCGCCGGTTTGTTTCATTTTCTTTTTGATCAACGAGTGACCGGTCTTCCACATTAACGACCGACCACCGTATTCCTTGATCAAAGGTGTCAGGCGGCGGGTGCATTTGACGTCGAAAATGATCTCCGCGCCAGGGTTGCGCGCCACGACGTCGCGGGCGAACAGCATCAGCAGGCGGTCCGGATAGACGATGCTGCCGGTGTTGGTCACCACGCCAACGCGGTCGCCGTCGCCGTCGAAGGCCAGACCGATGTCGGCGTTGGTTTCCTTGACCTTGGCGATCAGGTCGACGAGGTTTTCAGGCTTGCCCGGATCCGGGTGGTGGTTCGGGAAATTGCCGTCGACTTCGCAGAACAGCGGGATGACTTCGCAATTCAGCGCTTCGATCAATTGCGGGGCGATCACGCCGGCCGCGCCGTTGCCGCAATCCACAACCACTTTCAGGCGTCGGGCCAGTTTGATGTCCTGGACGATTTCGGTGGTGTAGCGATCGAGGATTTCGACTTTGGTGATGCTGCCTTTGCCGCTGCTCAGGTTGTTGGTCTTGAGGCGGTCGTGCAGGGCCTGGATCTGTTCGTTGGCCAAGGTGTCGCCGGCGATGACGATCTTGAAGCCGTTGTAGTTCGACGGGTTGTGGCTGCCGGTCAGCATCACACCGGATTTGCCGGCCAACACGTTGGCGGCGTAATACAGCGCCGGGGTCGGCACCAGGCCAATGTCGCTGACGTGGCAACCGCTGTCGGCCAGGCCCTGGATCAATTGCTCCACCAGCTCCGGGCCGGACAGGCGACCGTCACGGCCAACGGAAATATTCGGCTCATTCTGGGCCAGGGTTTGGGCGCCGATGGCGCGACCGAGCCAGTAAGCCGTTTCAGCGTTCAGAAACTCCGGGACGGTGCCGCGAATGTCATAGGCGCGGAAAATGCTGTCGGGGAACTTGGGGGCGAGGGTGCTCATCTGTGGAAATGCTCCATCTTGAAAGTGGCTGGACAGGTCGCCGAAATATTTGGCGACACGTTCAAACTGAAGGGTATGACGGCGTTTTCCACAGAGAGTTCGTGGTGCGAAAGGGCCATGACAGCCCAGAGGGCAGGGCAAGGCCCCTGTAGGAGCTGCCGCAGGCTGCGATCTTTTGATCTTGAACTTTAAAAAACAAAATCAAAAGATCGCAGCCTGCGGCAGCTCCTGCAGGAATGCAGCGTGTCGGATCAGCGGGTGCCGGTATGGCCGAAACCGCCAGTGCCGCGCTCGGTTTCAACAAACTCTTCAACCATCTCGAAGTGAGCCTGCACCACCGGCACCAACACCAACTGCGCCAGGCGCTCGCCAACCGGCATGGTGAATTCGGTCTGGCCACGGTTCCAGCAGGAAACCATCAGCGGGCCTTGGTAATCGGAGTCGATCAGCCCGACCAGGTTACCCAGCACGATGCCGTGCTTATGACCCATGCCCGAGCGCGGCAGGATCAGCGCGGCGAGATTCGGGTCACCGATGTACACCGACAGGCCGGTAGGGATCAGTACGGTTTCACCCGGTTTGATCACGGTGTCTTTTTCCAGCATGGCGCGCAGGTCGAGGCCGGCGGAGCCCGGTGTGGCGTATTGCGGCAGCGGGAATTCGGTACCGATGCGTGGGTCGAGGATCTTGGCTTGCAAAGCGTGCATGTAAATTAAACCTGGTTCAGACGTTCGGCGATAAAAGTGATCAGCTGGCGAGCAATCTTGCTCTTGCTGGTCTGGGCGAAAAGTGTGGCGTGAAGCTCACGGTCGATCACGCTGCAGGCGTTTTCTTCGCTGTTGAAGCCAATGCTCGGGTTGGCAACGTCGTTGGCGACGATCAAATCGAGGTTCTTGTCTTTCAACTTGCGGGCAGCGTAGTCGAGGAGGTGTTCGGTTTCAGCGGCGAAACCGACACTGAACGGACGGTCGGGACGGGTCGCGATGGTGGCCAGGATGTCCGGGTTACGCACCATTTGCAGGACGAAGCCGTCGCCGCTTGTAGGGTCTTTCTTGAGTTTTTGCGGGGCAACGACTTCCGGACGGTAGTCCGCGACCGCAGCCGAGGCGATGAACACATCGCAGGGGATCGCGGACTCGCACGCGGCGAGCATGTCGCGGGCGCTGACCACGTCGATGCGCGTGACGCGATCCGGGGTCGGCAGGTGCACGGGGCCGCTGATCAGGGTGACTCGGGCGCCGGCTTCTACCGCGGCTTCGGCCAGGGCGAAGCCCATTTTGCCGGAGCTGTGGTTGGTGATGTAGCGCACCGGGTCGATGTTTTCCTGGGTCGGGCCGGCGGTAATCACCACGTGTTTGCCGGTCAGCGCCTGACGCTGGAAGCAGTCCGCCGCGAGTTGCGCGAGGTCGGTGGCTTCGAGCATGCGGCCCAGGCCGACATCGCCGCAGGCCTGGCTGCCGGAGGCCGGGCCGAAGACCTTCAGGTCACGGCTTTCAAGGGTTTGCAGGTTGGCCTGGGTGGCCGGGTCGCGCCACATGGCCTGGTTCATCGCCGGTGCAACGGCAACCACGGCGTCGGTGGCCAGCACCAGCGTGGCCAGTAAATCATCGGCAATGCCTTGGGCCAGACGCGCGATCAAGTCCGCAGTGGCCGGGGCGATCAATACCAGATCGGCCCATTTCGCCAGTTCGATGTGGCCCATGGCGGCTTCGGCCGCCGGGTCCAGCAAGTCCAGGTGCACAGGGTGCCCGGACAAAGCCTGCATGGTCAGCGGGGTGATGAACTCGGCACCGCCACGGGTCATGACCACGCGCACTTCGGCGCCCTGGTCCATCAGGCGGCGAACCAGGTCGGCGCTCTTGTAGGCAGCGATGCCGCCGCCGACGCCCAGAACAATGCGTTTCCGATACAGCCGCTGCATAGGCCTGCCTTTCATTTCGTTGATGACTGCGTGGCGAAACCCCCTCCCCAGGAGTGAATTCGCCCGCAAAAAAGATGGGCTACGATATCACAGCGACCGCTACGGAACAGCGGCGCCCACAGACAGGGAGGTGCTATGAGTATTCGTGATTGGCCGGCGGCTGAGCGGCCGCGGGAGAGGTTGCTTGAACAGGGCTCGGGAAGTCTTTCTGATGCGGAGTTGCTGGCGATTTTCTTGCGAACAGGCGTAGTGGGTAAAAGCGCCGTGGATCTGGCACGACATCTGTTGAGTGAATTTGGCAGCCTGCGCTCGCTGCTTGAGGCTGATCAGGAAACGTTCAGCAAGCAGTTGGGGCTCGGACCGGCAAAATTTGCCCAGTTGCAGGCTGCTCAAGAAATGAGCAGGCGGCATTTGGCCGAGCGGGCGCGCCAAAAGTCGGCACTGGAAAATCCGCACGCGGTTCGTGAGTACCTGAAGTCGATGCTGCGTCATGAGCCACATGAGGTGTTTGGTTGTCTGTTTCTCGACTCCAAGCATCAGGTGCTGACGTTTGAGACGCTGTTTCGCGGTTCCATCGACAACACCAGTGTTCATCCGCGAGAGGTGGTCAAGCGTGCCTTGGCCAACAACGCCGCGGCGTTGATCCTCTGTCACAACCACCCGTCGGGCAATTCTGATCCGAGTCAGGCTGATCGGGTGCTGACCAAGCGTTTGCAAAAGGCGCTGGAGTTGATCGATGTGCGGGTGCTCGACCATTTCATCATCGGGGACGGCGATCCGTTGTCGATGGCGGAGTATGGGTGGATGTGAGGGCACCTGCGAAACCATTGTGGGAGCAGGCTTGCTCGCGAAGAGGGCGTGTCAGGCGACATTGATGGCGGCTGAAACGCCCTCTTCGCGAGCAAGCCCGCTCCCACAGGGTTACGTGTTGATGTGGATTATTTGATGTTGACCTTCGAGTAATCCTGCCGCCCGAACGGGCTCACCGAATAGCCTTCGACATCCTTGCGCGTCAACGCGAAAGCCGTCGGATGGGCCAGCGGCAACCACAGCGCCTGTTGCTGGATCTGCGCCTGTGCCTGTTCGTAGAGCTTGGTCCGCACACCTTGCTCGCCGGTGGTCTTGCCGGCGCTGATCAGCTTGTCCAGGTCCTGGTTGCAGTAGCGGGCGAAGTTGGTGCCTGACTTGACTGCGGCGCAGGAAAACTGCGGCGTGAGGAAGTTGTCGGGGTCGCCGTTGTCGCCGGCCCAACCCATGAACAGGATGTCGTGCTCGCCAGCCTTGGCGCGGCGGATCAGCTCGCCCCATTCGATCACACGGATTTCGGCCTGAATGCCAATTTCGGCGAGATCGGACTGAAGCAGTTGGGCGCCGAGGCTCGGGTTGGGGTTCAGCAAGCTGCCCGACGGGCGGGTCCAGATAGTGGTCTGGAAACCGTCCTTGAGCCCGGCTTTGGCCATCAATGCCTTGGCTTTCTCGACGTCATGGGGATAGCCCGGCAAGCCTTTGGCGTAGCTCCAGGTGTTGGGCGGGTACGGTCCGCTGGCGGGTTCGGCGGTGTCTTCGAACACGGCTTTGACGTAATTGGCCTTGTCGAAGGCGAGGTTGATCGCCTGGCGCACTTCTGGCTTGTCCAGCGGTGGGTGCTGGCTGTTGAGGGCGACGAACGCGGTCATGAAGGCGTCAGTCTTTTCGACTTTCAAGGTCGGTTCTTTCAGCGCGGCCTGTACGTCCAGTGGTTTGGGCGACAGGGCGATCTGGCACTCATTGCGGCGCAACTTCTGCAAACGCACGTTGGCGTCCGGGGTGATGGCGAAGATCAGCGGATCGACCTCGGGCTTGCCTCGGAAGTAATCGGGATTGGCCTTGTAGCGGATCGACGCGTCTTTCTGGAATCGTGTGAAGACGAACGGGCCGGTGCCGATTGGCTGGTTGTTGAGCTTCTCCGGCGTGCCGCCCTTGAGCAGTTTGTCGGCATATTCGGCCGAGTAGATCGAGGCGAAGCCCATGCTCAGGGTTGGCAGGAACGTCGAGTCGGGGTGATCCAGGGTGAAGCGCACAGTCAGCGGATCCAGTGCGTCGATTTTCTTGATTAGCGCCGGTAACTGCATCGACTGAGCGTGCGGGAAGCCGCTCTGCGCGACTTTGTGCCACGGGTGCGCCGGGTCGAGCATGCGGTCGAAACTGAATTTCACATCTTCTGCGGTCAACTCGCGCGTCGGGCTGAAATACTCGGTGCGGTGAAATTTCACCTGCGGATGCAGTTTGAAGATGTAGACCAGGCCGTCGGGGCTGACTTCCCAGCTATCGGCGAGGCTGGCGACCACTTTGCCGCTGGCGGTGTCGAAGTCCACCAAGCGATTCATCAGCACGTCGGCCGAGGCGTTGGTGGTGGTCAGCGAGTTGTATTGCACCACGTCGAACCCTTCCGGGCTGGCCTCGGTGCAGACGCTCAGGGCGGCGGCGAAGGCCTGTGGGCTCAGCAGAAGCGGGGCAAGCAACAGCGGTAAGGCAGCGAGGCGCATGGTCGGATTCCTTTACAGATCGAGGCCCATCTGCAAGTGCAGTCTGGAAAAGGCTTACCCTAGTGGGCTCCTTTGCAAATGACTATCCCCTTTTTCATTTTGAGGGGACTATAGGCGCCTGATTTGAGTGTGCCTCGATTGGAAAACCTCCGGATTGGCATGTCGAGCGTTTCTCTGCGACGAGCGGTCGGAATCGACGACAGCCTTTATCCAAAGCGTCTGACGCGCGAAAAGTGGGGTTTTTATCCATTCAAGGCACAGCGAATGTTGTTGCTCTCCAGTCTTTCTGGTATAAAGCAGCGCTCTTTTCTAGGGGCCCGGTTCCTTCACTGTAGGTGTAGCCGGTAAGACCTCTAAAGAAACGCGGCGCCTGGCGCCAAATGACTGAGAGATTAAGCGGCCAACCCATGCCGGGTTGGGCATGTGGTTTTAGAGGGCTGAGGCATGTCTAGAGTATGTCAAGTTACCGGTAAGGGTCCGGTAACTGGGAATAACATTTCCCACGCAAACAACAAAACCCGTCGTCGTTTCCTGCCGAACCTGCAGCATCACCGCTTCTGGGTTGAAGAAGAGAAACGTTTCGTGCGTCTGCGCGTATCTGCCAAAGGCATGCGTATCATCGACAAGCGTGGCATCACTGCCGTGCTGGCCGAAATCCGCAAAGCTGGCAAGATCTAAGGGAGCTAATCATGCGTGAATTGATTCGTTTGATTTCGAGCGCCGGTACTGGTCACTTCTACACTACCGACAAGAACAAGCGCACTACTCCGGACAAAATCGAGATCAAGAAATTTGATCCGGTTGTTCGCAAGCACGTGATCTACAAAGAAGGCAAAATCAAGTAATTGATTTTTCCCTCTTACGAAAAAGGCCCGTATCGCGAGATACGGGCCTTTTTTGTTGCGCGTGGATCAAGGTATTTCGTCAGTGACGCCAGGGGTCAACCGCAATTGATGCTGACGATGACTCTCTCGGCATTGGTATGCAGGTTGATGCGCCGCGGGCGCAGGTCCCAGCTTGAAGGGTACGTCGGTCCTGTGGCGCGCACGGGAGCTCCATTGGCCAGGGCGCGAACTTCTTCGAGCAGCTGCGGGGTGCATTTCTGGCCGATGGTGTATTGGGCGATGGCGAGATCGCATTGATCAGGTAAGACGGGCATGTTTGCCTCCTTGCAATTTTAATGGGTCAGGTCGCTCACTTCGCCCGGTGGCTGCACGTCCTGTGCAAACCATCCCGGCGATAAACTGCGTGGCGCCTGCGCGTAGTCTTATCCGGTGCCGCTTGAATTGGCCAGCGGCAGAATATGAGCGCCTGTTTCGATTGGCGGCTTACGCCTTTTGCTCAAACGCTACATAGATCTTGCGGCACGGCTCCAGCACTTCCCAGGTGCCTTTGAAACCGGCCGGGATGACGAAGCGATCGCCAGCGCGCAGGGTCTTGCTGTTGCCATCGCTGTCACGCAGCACGGAAACGCCCTGCACGATCTCGCAATATTCATGCTCGGTGAAATTCACCGTCCACTGGCCGACGGCGCCTTCCCACACACCTGCGTTCAACTGGCCGCACGGGCTGTTGTAGTGGTTGTAGACCGCTTGCTCCGGGTCGCCCTTGAGCACTTTGGCCGGGTCCGGGCGGTAGCGCTCGGCGGCGGTGGTGGCTTGGCTGAAGTCGACGACGTTCTGGATGCTCATTGTTTTTATCTCCCGTATTTACGGCGCGAGTGGTTGGTCAGCCCAAAGTCTATGTTTATTAAAATGAACATCGCAAGGCCGTTTGCCGGCGATATGTCAAATATATTGAAACTTCACCTGCCGCTGGTTTAGGGTGACGGTTGCCTTGGGCCGAAAGCAGGCTGGCCGGGCAGAATTCCTGACAGCGCCCGCGAAGATCGCGGGTGTCGTATTCAATAAGAGGAGGACACTCGCATGACCACCCTGACTCGTGCCGACTGGGAACAACGTGCTCGCGATCTGAAGATCGAAGGCCGTGCCTACATCAACGGCGAATACACCGACGCTGTCTCCGCCGAGACCTTCGAGTGCATCAGCCCGGTCGATGGCCGTCTGCTGGGCAAGATTGCCAGCTGTGACGCCGCCGATGCCCAGCGCGCTGTGGAAAACGCTCGCGCCACCTTCAATTCCGGCGTCTGGTCGCGCCTGGCGCCGACCAAACGCAAATCCACCATGATCCGTTTCGCCGGCCTGCTCAAGCAGCACGCCGAAGAGTTGGCCCTGCTTGAAACCCTGGACATGGGCAAGCCGATCAGCGACTCCCTGTACATCGACGTTCCCGGCGCGGCGCAAGCCCTGAGCTGGAGCGGCGAAGCCATCGACAAGATCTACGACGAAGTAGCCGCTACTCCGCACGATCAGCTGGGTCTGGTGACCCGCGAGCCGGTCGGCGTGGTGGGCGCCATCGTGCCGTGGAACTTCCCGCTGATGATGGCGTGCTGGAAACTCGGCCCGGCGCTGTCCACCGGTAACTCGGTGATCCTCAAGCCGTCGGAAAAATCGCCGCTGACCGCCATCCGCATCGCCGCGCTGGCCGTTGAAGCCGGCATCCCGAAAGGCGTGCTGAACGTACTGCCAGGTTACGGTCACACTGTCGGCAAGGCTTTGGCCCTGCATAACGATGTCGACACCCTGGTGTTCACCGGTTCGACCAAGATCGCCAAGCAACTGCTGATCTACTCCGGCGAATCGAACATGAAGCGCGTCTGGCTCGAAGCCGGTGGCAAGAGCCCGAACATCGTGTTCGCCGATGCGCCGAACCTGCAAGAGGCTGCCGAAGCCGCTGCCGGTGCCATCGCTTTCAACCAGGGCGAAGTCTGCACCGCCGGTTCGCGCCTGTTGGTGGAGCGTTCGATCAAGGACAAATTCCTGCCGCTGGTGATCGAGGCGCTGAAAACCTGGAAGCCGGGCAACCCATTGGACCCGGCGACCAACGTCGGTGCGCTGGTGGATACCCAGCAGATGAACACCGTGCTGTCTTACATCGAGTCGGGCCACACCGACGGCGCCAAACTGGTCGCTGGCGGCAAGCGCATCCTGCAGGAAACGGGCGGCACGTATGTTGAGCCGACGATTTTCGACGGTGTGAGCAACGCGATGAAAATCGCTCAGGAAGAAATCTTCGGCCCAGTACTGTCGGTGATTACCTTCGACAATGCTGAAGAAGCGGTCGCAATCGCCAACGACACGCCGTACGGTCTGGCCGCTGCGGTCTGGACTGCCGACATCTCCAAGGCCCACCTCACCGCCCGCGCATTGCGTGCTGGTAGCGTGTGGGTCAACCAGTATGACGGCGGCGACATGACGGCACCGTTCGGTGGCTTCAAGCAGTCCGGCAACGGTCGCGACAAGTCGCTGCACGCGTTCGACAAGTACACCGAGCTGAAGGCGACCTGGATCAAGTTGTAAGTCAATGAGGGAGCCCGATAGTCAATCGGGCTCCTGAACGACGAAGATCCCATGTGGGAGCGGGCTTGCTCGCGAAGGCGCCGTAACAGCCAACGTTAATGTTGGATGTGATGGCCTCTTCGCGAGCAAGCCCGCTCCCACATTTGTTTGTGTGAACCAAAAAATAACAATCCACAGGAGCGTGGAACATGCGTTGGGCGACGTATTTCGCCGTGTTGGCGTCTGTCTTGAGTGTTGGCCTGGCCCTGGGCGTCAGCATGCCGCTGGTGTCGTTTCGTCTGGAAAGCTGGGGCTACGGCTCGTTTGCCATTGGCGTCATGGCGGCGATGCCGGCCATTGGCGTGTTGCTGGGCGCAAAGATTTCCAGCCATCTGGCAGCGCGCCTGGGTACGGCCAATCTGATGCGCCTGTGCCTGTGGGCGGGTGCCGTGTCCATTGGTTTGCTGGCGCTGTTGCCGAGCTATCCGATTTGGCTGGTACTGCGCTTGATGATCGGGGTGATCCTGACCCTGGTGTTCATCCTCGGCGAAAGCTGGATCAACCAACTGGTGGTCGAGGAGTGGCGTGGTCGGTTGGTGGCGCTGTACGGCAGCAGTTATGCGCTGAGCCAATTGGCCGGGCCGATCCTGTTGGGCGTTCTGGGCACCGAGCACGATTACGGTTTCTGGGTCGGAGTCGGTTTGCTGGTGGCGGCACCGTTCCTGTTGCTGGGTCGCAGCGGTGCGCCCAGCAGTGAAGCGTGCAGTGTGACCTTCGGTGATCTGCTGACGTTCTGCCGTGGCCTGCCGGCGATTGCCTGGGCGGTGTCGCTGTTCGCGGCGTTTGAAGCGATGATCCTGACGCTGCTACCGGTGTATTGCCTGCGCCAGGGCTTCACCACGGAAATCGCCTTGGCGATGGTCAGCACGGTGGTGGTCGGCGATGCCTTGCTGCAATTGCCGATTGGCGCGCTGGCGGATCGCGTATCGCGGCGCTCGTTGTTTACAGGCTGTGCGGTCGTCCTGCTGGTGTCGAGCCTGGCGATTCCGCTGCTGATCGACACTCTGCTGATCTGGCCGTTGTGGGTGTTGTTCGGCGCCAGTGCCGGCGGTTTGTTTACCTTGTCATTGATCCTGATTGGCGAGCGTTATCGCGACGATGCGCTGGTTCGGGCCAACGCGCACATCGCGCAGTTGTGGGGCGTCGGCTGCCTGCTCGGGCCGTTGATCGCCGGTGCCGGCAGCCAATGGATCAGCGGGCATGCGTTGCCGTTGTTGATGGCAGCGGGGGCGTTTGGTCTGGTGATTCTGGTGTCGCGGCAGGGAGCGTTCGGCGTGGTGGCCGAACCGGCCTAGAGCATCCGCTCCAAGCCAACCGTGTTGCTCAGCCAGGCATTGAAGCGTCGCCACCAACTGCCTGGTTCCTTGGTCAGGGTGTGCATTTTGCCGTCGTCTTCGGTCACCCATACCACTTGGTCATTCTCCAGTTTCGCCTGATAACTCAGGGTCGGCGCCATGCCCTGCAACGCCAGTTCGCGGACGCGGGCCGCGAGCTCAGGGCTGTCCACCAGCACCCCGACTTCGGTGTTCCATAGCACCGAGCGCGGGTCGAAGTTGAATGAACCGATGAAGGATTTCTGCTGGTCGAAGATGATCGCCTTACTGTGCAGGCTGGAATCGGAATCGCCATAGGACTTGGTTGAAAACAGCCGAGGCCCGCTACCACTCTTATCGCCGGGCTGGCGGCGCAATTCAAAGAGCTGCACGCCGTGCTCCAGCAACGCCTTGCGATACGGCGCGTAGCCGCCATGCACGGCCGGTACGTCAGTGGCCTCCAGTGAGTTGGTCAGCAGTCGTACCGACACCCCGGCATCGGCGCGCCCGGTCAGGTAAACCAGCCCCGGCTGGCCGGGCACGAAGTAGGCGGAGATCATCACCAGTTCTTTGCTGACACCCTCAAGCTCCGGCGCCAATTGGGTGGTCAGCAACAACTGGGGATTGGGTTCGCCCTTGGCCAGCACTTTGCTCGGCGCGTCCCATAATGCCTGGTTCCAGGCCCAGATCAGTTCTTTGCGCCAGATATCCAGGCGCGGCTCGGTTTTGAAAGCCATCAACTGCTGGTAGAGCGCGTGATTCTGTTTGCGCGATTCCTCCAGGGATTCTTCCAGTCGGGTTCGGGTGTTTTGCAGATCCTGGGCGGTCGGTTTGCTGGATACAAACGCATCGATCGGTTTGCTCAGGGCGCTGTTCCAGTACTGGTCGAAACTGTGTCCCAACTGCTCGGCGACCGGCCCGACACCGAGCATGTCGATGTCGGTGAAGTTCATGTTGGCCTCGGCATCGAAATACTCGTCCCCCAGATTGCGCCCGCCGACGATGGCCATGCTGTTGTCCGCCAGCCACAGCTTGTTGTGCATGCGTCGGTGTTGCTGCGACAGGTTGAACAGGCGGCCTATGGTGCGCGTGACGCCGGTGCTGCGGCCAAGGTGCAGCGGGTTGAACACGCGAATCTGAATCTGTGGATGCGCCGCGAGGGTGGCGATGGTGCGGTCCAGACCGTCGCTGGTGGTGTCGTCGAGCAGAATGCGTACGCGCACGCCACGGTCGGCGGCCTTGAGGATTTCTTCCACCAGCATTCGCGTGCTGATGCCGTCGTGCACGATGTAGTACTGCAAATCGAGGCTGGCCTGGGCGTTGCGAATCAGCTCGGCGCGGGCCGTGAAGGCTTCGGTGCTGTCTGAGAGCAGGCGGAAACCCGATTTGCCTTCATAAGGCGCGGCCTGTGCCTGGACCGAACGGCCGAATGCCGAGGCGCTTGCCGGCAAGGCCTGGCTCGGTTCGCGCTGCACGTCGAGACTGGCGCAGCCGCCGAGGAACGAAGCAAGTAACACAAGAGCAAGCAGCGGCTGTCTGACTCTCACGTGGGGTCGTTCCGTTTGGCGGCGGTCGTTGGCATATGGACGCTGGTATCCGCAGAAAGGTCAGTCAGTCGGTCAGCCCGTCGGTTTCCGCCAGCAGTTTGATGGCGGCGGCGCCGACCTTGCGCACGGCTTCTTCAATCTGTGCCGTTGGTTTGGCAGCGTAGTTCATGCGCAGGCAATTGCGGTATTTGCCCGAGGCGGAAAAGATGCTGCCGACGGCAATCTGTACGCCCTGATCGTGCAAGGCACGATTCAGTTTCAGGGTGTCGAAGCCTTCCGGCAGTTCGACCCACAGCATGAAGCTGCCTTGCGGACGGCTGGCGCGGGTGCCGGCGGGGAAATAGCGCGTGACCCAATCGATCATTGCGTCGCGATTGCGCTGGTATTGCGTGCGCATCCGCCGCAAATGCGGTTCGAAGTGACCACCCTTGAGGAATTCGGCGATGGCGATCTGCGGTTGCGGCGCGGTGGAGCCGGTGCTGATGTATTTCATGTGCAGCACCCGTTCCAGATATCGCCCCGGTGCGACCCAGCCGATGCGCAGGCCCGGCGCCAGGGTTTTGGAAAAGGAACTGCACAACAGGACGCGGCCGTCTTCGTCAAAAGATTTGATCGTGCGCGGGCGCGGATAGGTATAGGCCAGTTCGCCATACACATCGTCTTCGATGATAGCCACGTCGAAACGCTGTGCGAGCGTCAACAACGAGCGTTTGCGCGACTCCGGCATGATGTAGCCCAGCGGGTTGTTGCAGTTTGGCGTCAACTGTATGGCCCTGATCGGCCATTGTTCCAGGGCCAACTCCAGTGCTTCGAGACTGATTCCGGTGAGCGGGTCCGTGGGGATTTCCAGCGCCTTCATGCCCAACCCCTTGAGGGTCTGCATGGCGCCGTGAAAGCTCGGCGAATCCACGGCCACGATGTCGCCCGGCTCGCAGATGGCGCGGATGCTGGTGGACAGCGCTTCGTGGCAACCGGTGGTCACTACCAGATCGCCGGGGCCCAATTGACAGCCGGAATCGAGCATCAGGCGGGCGATTTGCTCGCGCAGTTCGAGGTTGCCGTGGATGTTGTCGTAATACAGGCCGGGCATGTCTTGCCGACGGCTGATCCGGGCGAGGTCGCGCAGCAGCGGTTTCATGGTCGGGCTGGTGATGTCGGGCATGCCGCGGCCCAGTTGCACCACGTCTTTGCGCGGTACGGCGCGAATCAACTCCAGCACTTGATCCCATTGCGAGATATCCACAGGCCGTTGCGCCGGGCGGCCAACCGCCGGCAGCTCCGGCAGTTCGCGACTGACCGGAACGAAGTACCCGGACTTGGGCCTTGGCATGGCCAGCCCGCTGTCTTCCAGCACCCGATAGGCCTGCTGCACCGTGCTCAGGCTGACCCCATGCTCGACGCTCAGCGCCCGCACCGACGGTAGCCGGTCACCGGGGCGATAGAAGCCCTGTTCGATACGCGTGCCGAGCAATTCGGCGAGGTTGACGTAAAGGGTCATGGCGCAGTCTCGGATTGAGTGATTCGGTTAACCAGTACAGATGAGGCAAAAATTCAAGATTCAGAGCAAAAAACAGCAAATCTGTATGGAAATAATACAGGTGCTTTGAATCTGTAATGCTTTTCCCTGTTTGCGCATCATGGAATCTCTGGCTACCCAAGTAAACAGGAGCATTCAAAATGAACGGTTTGAGCGATGTGCGGCTGACGTTACACAGTCAGGAACTGGAGACAGGGCAAAAGGACAATGCACGCCATGCGCTCATGCGCAACGCGCCGTCCGGCCTGAGTCGCTGGGATCTGTTCTGGCAACGCCTGCACACGCGCAAGGCGTTGCTGGCACTGACGCCAGACCAACTGAAGGATATCGGGTTGACGCGGGAGCAGGCGAGGGATGAGGGGCTCAAGCCTTTCTGGCGGATCTGAGTTTTGCGGTGTTCTTTAGGGCCTCATCGCGGGCAAGCCCGCTCCCACAGTAATTGCTGGTGTTCACAGTATTTGTGTTCACAACCACATTCTGTGGGAGCGGGCTTGCCCGCGATGGGGCCCGCCAAAACAGCGGCAATCTTTCAGGTCAGCTCTTTAAGCCGATGCCAAAGCATCCCCAACGCCAACAACGGCGAACGCAGATGCTTTCCACCCGGGAAGGTAATGTGAGGCACCTTGGCAAACAAATCGAAACCACCGCTGTGCTGACCGCTGATGGCCTCGGCCAGCAACTTGCCCGCCAGGTGCGTGGCATTCACGCCATGCCCTGAATAAGCCTGGGCGTAATACACATTCGGATGATCCTTGAGTCGACCGATCTGCGGCAAACGATTGGCGCCGATGCCGATCATGCCACCCCATTGATAGTCGATCCTCACGTCGCCCAGTTGTGGAAAGACCTCCAGCATCTTCGGCCGCATGTAAGCCGCGATGTCTTTCGGGTCGCGTCCCGAGTAATGGCAGGCACCACCAAACAGCAAGCGACGGTCCGCCGAGAGTCGGTAGTAATCAAGCGCCACCCGTTGGTCGCACACCGCCATGTTCTGCGGTAGAAGACAGTGCGCCAGTTCTTCGCTCAAAGGTTCGGTGGCGATGATGTAGCTGCCGGCGGGCAGAACCTTGCCGCTCAGCTCGGGATTGAGGTGGTTGAGGTAGGCATTGCAGCCCAGTACCAGCGTATTCGCACGAACCGAGCCTTGAGCGGTATGCACTTTGACCTCGGGGCCGTAATCGATGCGCGTGACGGTGGATTGTTCGAACAGTTGCACGCCCAGTTGCTGTGCGGCAGCCGCTTCACCCAGCGCCAGGTTCAGCGGATGCAGGTGTCCGGAGCCCATGTCGATCAAACCGCCGACGTAGCGCTTGGAACCGACGACGGTATGCATTTCGCTGGCTTGCAGCAGTCGGGTTTCATAGCGATAACCGAGGCTGCGCAGTTCTTCGGCATCTTCGGCAAAACCTTCAAGGTCTCGGGGCTTGTTGGCCAGGTCGCAGTAGCCCCAGGTCAAGTCGCAGGGAATCTGAAAACGCTCGACCCGCTGTCGGACGATTTCCACGGCTTCAAGCCCCATGAGTTTCATCTGACGCACACCGTCCGCGCCGATTACGTTGGCGAACTGATCGAGGCCGTGGCCGACGCCGCGAATCAACTGCCCGCCGTTGCGTCCGCTGGCGCCCCAACCGATCTTGTGAGCTTCGAGCAGCACCACGCTGAGGCCGCGCTCGGCGAGTTCCAGCGCCGTGTTCAACCCCGAGAAACCGCCACCAACCACGCACACATCGGCCACCAGATCCCCTGTGAGCACCGGATGATCCGGCTGCGGCAGGCTGCTGTCAGCGTAATAGGAGGCAGTGTGCTGGGCACGGGCGTTCATGCGCGTCATCCTGATTCTTGTGTTTAGAAAATTTGACGGAGCATAAGCCGGACCTTCGCGGGCGGGCAACATTGGTCGGTTGCCGCTGTCTGGATCGTGGCTTTTGCCTCACAATTGCGCTCTATTTCGCTTTCGGTCACCGCTTCGATGAGCTGCAACAGTCAGAAAATCCGCACGCTGCGCCAGCAGATTCCCTCGTTCGAGTGCGTGCCCGGCTGCCATGACTGCTGCGGTCCGGTGACCACCTCGCCGGAAGAAATGTCGCGCCTGCCGCGCAAGACCCGCGCCGAGCAAGAGGCGGCCATGGACGAACTCAACTGTGTGCATCTCGGCCCGAACGGCTGCACCGTGTACGACGAGCGACCACTGATTTGCCGGTTATTCGGCACAACCAAGACGCTGCCATGCCCGAATGGGCGCGGGCCGGTGGAGTTGATTCATCCAAGAGTCGAGAAGCAGATATTCGAATACATGGCTTCCAACCGGCAGGTGTTGGTTTAGATCCTCGAACCGAGTTTTCCGCATCGCTAGCAGGCTAGCTCCCACAGGGAATGCAGGTGAACCACAGATTTTTGTTCACCACCTAACCTGTGGGAGCCAGCCTGCTGGCGATAGCAGCACCACAAATGTCAGTCCGGAATCGGCAGGCTCAAGCTCTCTTTCACTTCTTCCATCACGATATAGCTCTTGGATTCGCGCACGTGCGGCAGCTTGAGCAGGATGTCGCCCAGCAACTTGCGATATGAGGCCATCTCGGAAATCCGCGCCTTCACCAGGTAGTCGAAATCCCCTGACACCAAGTGGCATTCCAGCACATGGGGCAATTTCAGCACCGCACGTCGGAACTCTTCGAAGGTATCGCCGGATTTGTAATCGAGGCTGATCTCGACGAACACCAGCAGACTACCCTTGAGGTGCTGCGGGTTGAGCCGCGCGTTGTAGCCCATGATGATCCCTTCGCGCTCAAGACGCCGGACCCGCTCGGTGCAGGGCGTGGTCGAGAGCCCGACCTTTTCCCCAAGCTCGGTGAAAGAGATGCGCCCGTCCGCTTGCAGGATCCGCAGGATGCTGCGGTCGATCTTGTCCAGCTCACGTTTGGTTTGAGTGTTGGTTCGCATAGGGGATGCGCCTCCGTGAAAAGGGTTTTTGCCGAGAATTGTCGCCAAATATAGGCGCTTATATAGTGAAAATCACTGGTCATTCTTTTTTAAACTGCGCACATCTGAAGCTCTGAACAACAAACGTCAGCGGTTCGCCGCGATGAGGGATATGAAAATGCGCGTCATGGTCTTGGGTAGCGGCGTCATCGGTACCACCAGTGCTTACTATCTGGCGCGTGCCGGGTTTGAAGTGGTGGTGGTCGACCGGCAGCCAGCTGCTGCCATGGAGACCAGTTTTGCCAACGCCGGCCAAGTGTCGCCGGGCTATGCCTCGCCGTGGGCCGCGCCGGGCGTGCCGCTCAAAGCCATCAAGTGGCTGTTGCAGCGCCACGCGCCGCTGGCGATCAAGGCCACCGCCGACATCGATCAATACCTGTGGATGGCGCAGATGCTGCGCAACTGCACCGCCAGCCGTTACGCGGTGAACAAGGAGCGCATGGTCCGTCTGTCCGAGTACAGCCGTGACTGCCTCGACGAACTGCGCTTGGAGACCGGCATCGCCTACGAAGGCCGAAGCCTCGGCACGACCCAACTGTTCCGCACCCAGGCTCAACTGGATGGCGCCGCGAAAGACATCGCCGTGCTGAAAGAGTCCGGCGTGCCGTTCGAACTGCTCGACCGCGAAGGCATTGCCCGCGTCGAGCCGGCCCTGGCCAGCGTTACCGACATCCTCGCCGGTGCCCTGCGCCTGCCGAACGACCAGACTGGCGACTGCCAGATGTTCACCACCAAGCTCGCAGAGATGTGCACGAACCTCGGTGTGGAGTTCCGTTTCGGCCAGGACATTCAGCGCCTCGACTTCGCCGGTGATCGCATCAACGGTGTGTGGATCGACGGCAAGCTGGAAACTGCCGACCGCTACGTATTGGCACTCGGCAGCTACTCGCCACAACTGCTCAAGCCGCTGGGGATCAAGGCACCGGTGTACCCGCTCAAGGGTTACTCGCTGACCGTGCCGATCACCAACCCGGCGATGGCCCCGACGTCGACCATTCTCGACGAGACCTACAAGGTCGCGATCACCCGTTTCGACAACCGCATCCGCGTCGGCGGCATGGCGGAGATCGCCGGTTTTGACCTGTCGCTGAACCCGCGTCGACGCGAAACCCTGGAGATGATCGTCAACGACCTTTATCCTCAGGGCGGCAATCTGGCCCAGGCCGATTTCTGGACCGGCCTGCGTCCGACCACCCCGGACGGTACGCCAATCGTTGGCGCCACCCCGTTCAAGAATCTGTTCCTGAATACCGGTCACGGCACACTCGGCTGGACCATGGCCTGCGGCTCCGGTCGCTTGCTGGCTGACCTGATGGCGAAGAGAAAACCGCAGATCAGCGCCGAAGGCCTCGATATTTCCCGCTATGGCAACAAACGACAGGAGTCTGCAAAACATGTCAGTCCAGCGCCAGCTCACCAATGAACGCATGAGTCAGATCGTCACCCATAACGGCACGGTGTATCTGGCCGGACAGGTCGGTGACGACTTCAACGCCGGGGTTGAACAGCAGACCCACGATGTTCTGGCCAATATCGAGCGTCTGCTCGATCTGGCCGGGACTGACAAGCAGCATCTGCTCTCGGCAACGATTTACCTGAATGACATCGAAGCGCACTTTGCCGGGATGAACTCGGTGTGGGACCAGTGGCTGCCAAAGGGCGCCGCCCCGGCCCGCGCCACCGTCGAAGCGAAGATGGCCAAGCCAAGCATCCTGGTCGAAATTTCCATCGTCGCCGCGCTGCCGTAAACCGTAATAAAGATCCCTCTTCCGGCGCTGTTGGCGGTTCACGCCGTCAGCCAGCGCCGGTTTTTCTTCCAAACGACCGACCAGAAGTCTGCCGCCATGCGTCCTGCCCGTGCCCTGATCGACCTTCAAGCCCTGCGTCACAACTACCAAGTCGCCCGTGAAGTCACGGGAGCCAAAGCCCTCGCGGTGATCAAGGCCGATGCCTACGGCCATGGCGCGGTGCGTTGTGCTCAGGCGCTGGAAGCTGAAGCGGACGGCTTTGCCGTGGCCTGCATCGAAGAGGCTCTGGAGTTGCGCGCCGCGGGCATTCGCGCGCCGGTGCTGCTGCTGGAAGGCTTTTTCGAAGCCGATGAGCTGTCGCTGATCGTCGAGCATGATTTTTGGTGCGTGGTGCATTCGCTGTGGCAACTCGAAGCAATCGAGAAAGCCGCGCTGAGCAAACCGATCACGGTCTGGCTCAAGCTCGATTCGGGCATGCACCGCGTGGGGCTGCATCCGAAGGATTATCAGAGCGCTTATCAACGGCTGCTGGCCAGCGGCAAAGTGGCGAAGATCGTGCTGATGAGCCACTTCGCCCGGGCCGATGAACTGAGCAGTCAGGCCAGCGCCGAGCAGGTCGCGGTGTTCGAAGCGGCGCGGCAGGGTTTGTCCGCCGAAGTCAGCCTGCGCAATTCCCCGGCCGTGCTGGGTTGGCCGCAGATCCCTAGTGACTGGGTGCGTCCGGGCATCATGCTCTACGGCGCCACGCCGTTTGAAGAAGCCAACGCGGTGGCCGCGCGACTGCAACCGGTGATGACCCTCGAATCGAAAGTCATCAGCGTGCGTGAATTGCCGGCCGGCGAGCCGATCGGCTACGGCGCGAAATTCATCACCCCAAAACCGATGCGCGTTGGCGTGGTGGCCATGGGTTACGCCGATGGCTATCCGCGTCTGGCGCCGACCGGCACGCCGGTGTTGGTGGCCGGACAACGCAGCCAGTTGATCGGCCGGGTGTCGATGGACATGCTCTGCGTCGACCTGACCGACATTCCGCAAGCCGGCCTCGGCTCGACCGTCGAGTTGTGGGGCAAAAACATCCTCGCCAGCGACGTGGCCATCGCGGCGGGAACGATTCCTTACCAGATCTTCTGTAACCTGCGCCGGGTGCCACTGCTCTATTCCGGGAGCTGACACTCGACGGTGCGAACCGGAAGTCGCTTCGCCGAACAGGATTCAGGTCAAAGTGTTGTAAATACTGAACGCTGTCGCCATGATAACGCTCAATATTCCAACAAACCTGAACCCTGGAGGCTCCAGCATTGGACGTCGGTGAACGACTGCAATCGATCCGCAAGCTCAAAGGCCTTTCCCAGCGTGAACTCGCCAAACGCGCGGGCGTCACCAACAGCACCATTTCGATGATCGAGAAGAACAGCGTCAGCCCCTCGATCAGTTCGCTGAGGAAAGTGTTGGGCGGGATTCCCATGTCCATGGTCGAGTTCTTTTCCGAAGAGATCCTGCAGGAAAAACCGACTCAGATCGTCTACAAGGCCAACGAGCTGATCGATATTTCCGATGGTGCAGTGACCATGAAACTGGTCGGCCGGGCGCACCCGAGCCGGGCTATCGCGTTCCTCAATGAAATCTACCCGCCAGGCGCCGACACCGGTGACGAGATGCTCACTCATGAGGGCGAGGAAACCGGAATTCTGGTGGAAGGTCGACTTGAACTGGTGGTCGGGCTGGAAACTTTTGTGCTCGAAGCTGGAGATAGCTACTACTTTGAAAGTACCAAGCCGCATCGTTTCCGTAATCCGTTCGATGCGCCGGCGCGACTAATCAGCGCAGCTACACCGGCGAACTTCTAAGAAAAGAGGCGCCCTGCCAGCATGGCCGAGGCACCCGAGCCGTTTGACTGTTGCGCAACAAGACCCCTTCGACTTTGGGGTTGTTTCAGTGTCGCGGGCTTACCGCTATACTTGCGCCCGCCTGCGAACCGTGGCCGTAGGCGTGACTAGCCACCATTGAGGGTGAACGCGTGAACCTAATTATGAAAATGCTGGCCGTACCAGCAACCGTATTGGCCCTTTGGGCTGTCAGCGCTCAAGCTGCGACGAACGACGAAATTGCCAAACGCCTTGAGCCAGTCGGCCAGGTTTGTGTAACGGGTCAAGAATGCAAGGGCATGGAAGTTGCCGCAGCTTCCGGCGGCGGTGGCGGGGCCAAGGCGCCTAAAGATGTTATTGCCAAACATTGCAACGCTTGCCACGGCACCGGCCTGTTGGGCGCGCCGAAAATCGGCGACAAGGCAGCCTGGAAAGAACGTGCCGACCACCAGGGCGGCCTCGACGGCATCCTGGCCAAAGCCATTACCGGTATCAATGCGATGCCACCAAAAGGCACCTGCGCCGACTGCTCCGACGACGAGCTGAAGGGCGCCATCAAAGAGATGTCCGGCCTGTAACCAGCCAGCCTCTTTCGCGAAAAAGCCGCTTTCGAGCGGCTTTTTTGTGCCTGTTATTTCCCTGTAGGAGCTGCCGCAGGCTGCGATCTTTTGATGTTGATTGTTAAAAACAAGATCAAAAGATCGCAGCCTTCGGCAGCTCCTACAGGTCAGTGTGATCTTCAGAGGCTGTTCATTGCAGCAAAGACCCGGCAAGCTCGGTCCAACCCCAAACCATGGAATGCAAGGGAGGATCGGATGGTTCAGCTGTGTTCTATCGAACAGGCGGTCGATGATGTATTGGCGCGGTTGCCGACGCATATTCATATGGGGCTGCCTCTGGGCCTGGGCAAACCCAACCATTTCGTCAACGCGCTGTATCACCGCATCGCGCAGTTGCCCGAGCGGCGGCTGACGATCTATACCGCGTTGTGCCTAGGTCGTCCTCCATTGGGTGACGGCTTGCAGAAACGCTTCCTCGAGCCCTTCATTGAGCGAGTCTTTGGCGATTATCCGGAGCTGGATTTTCTCGCCGATCTGCACCGCGACAATCTGCCGGGCAACATCCATATCCAGCAGTTTTTCATGCAGCCCGGCAGCCTGCTCAACAGTGCATCGGCGCAGCAGGATTACGTCAGCAGCAACTACAGCCACGCGGCCCGGGACATCAACGCCGCCGGGTTGAACCTGGTCGCTCAATTGGTCGCCAGCCACGCCGATCATCCCGATCGCTTGAGCCTCAGCTGCAACCCGGACATCACCCTCGATCTGCTACCAATGATTGCCAAGCGCCGCGCTGCCGGAGAGACGATCCTGATGGTCGGCCAGGCGCACGACGATTTGCCGTACATGCCCGGTGACGCAGAGGTCGGCATCGATACTTTCGACCTGCTGATCGACGAGAAGGACCGCACCACGCTGTTCTCCACGCCGAACATGCCGGTGGGTTTCCAGGATCATTTCATTGGCCTGCACGCCAGTACGCTGGTGCGCGATGGCGGCACCCTGCAGATCGGCATCGGTTCGATGGGCGATGCGCTGACGGCAGCGTTGCTGGCGCGCCAGGCCGATAACGACGGCTACAAGGCCTTGCTGGCGGATGTGAACCTGAGCCAATGGGCTCAACTGATCGAGCGCGAAGGCGGCCTCGAACCGTTCGCCAAGGGCCTGTACGGTTGCAGCGAAATGTTCGTCAACGGCCTGCTGGTGCTGGCCGATGCGGGCATCGTGCGACGCAAGGTGTACCCGGACGTGCCCACCCAGCAGCAGGCGAATGCCGGCACCCTCGACGAAGCGGCGCAAACCGACGGCATCTCGGTGCACGGTGGTTTCTTTCTCGGGCCGCGCAGTTTCTATGAACGCTTGCGTGAGTTGCCGCAAAGCAAGCGCCTCGAATTCAACATGACGCGCATCAGCTACATCAACGAACTGTACGGCCAGGAAGAACTCAAGCGTTTGCAGCGCCTCGATGCGCGCTTCATCAACACTGCGTTCACCATGACTTTACTGGGCGCCGCCGTGGCGGATCAGCTGGAAGACGGGCGCGTGCTCAGCGGCGTAGGCGGGCAGTACAACTTCGTGGTTCAAGGGCATGCGCTGCAAGGTGCGCGCTCGGTGTTGCTGCTGCGCAGCTGGCGCGAATCGGGTGGCGACGTCAGTTCGAACATCGTCTGGGAATACGGCCACTGCACCATCCCCCGGCATCTGCGCGACATCGTGGTCACCGAGTACGGGATCGCCGATCTGCGCGGCAAGACTGATGCGGCGGTGATAGAAGCGTTGCTCAATATCAGCGACTCGCGTTTTCAGTCAGGGCTGATCGAGCAGGCGCAGAAGGTCGGCAAGCTGCCGAAGGATTTCCGTCTCGATCCGCGTTTCACGGACAACAGTCCTCAGCGTTTGCAGGCGATTCAGGCACGGCATGCGCAGCTGTTTCCGGAGTATCCGCTGGGCTGTGATTTCACTGAGGTGGAGCGGGATGTGTTGCGGGCGCTGAACTGGTTGAAGAGCAAGTTCAAGCTCAGCGAGGTGCTGGAGTTGGGTAAGGCTGCATTGGATGCGCCGGAACCTGCGGCGTTTCCCGAGCATCTGGAGCGTATGCGGCTGGCCAGTCCGGAGGGTCTGAAGGAGGATTTGTATCAGAGGTTGCTGCTCACAGGCCTCAAAGCCACCTCGCAATAACAGCCAACACAAGGCAAATGTGGGAGCGGGCTTGCTCGCGAAAGCGGTGTACCAGTCAAAAAATATGTCGACTGACACTACGCATTCGCGAGCAAGCCCGCTCCCACACTGGTATTGCGGTGTGGCGGGTTACTCGATGAAGGTCACGACCCCACCGGCCAGCGATTTGACGCGCGCCAGCGACTCTACGCGATACCCCTGCGAATCCAGTTCCGCACGACCACCCTGGAACGATTTCTCGATCACGATGCCCAGACCGGCAACGGTGGCGCCAGCCTGTTTGATGATCGAAATCAGTGCCTGGGACGCCTTACCGTTGGCCAAAAAGTCATCGATGATCAGCACGCGGTCGCTGCTGGTCAGGTGACGCGGGGAGATCGCCACGGTGCTCTCGGTCTGCTTGGTGAACGAGTAAACGGTCGCCGACAATAGGTTTTCGGTCAGGGTCAGGGACTGGTGCTTGCGGGCGAAAATCACCGGCACGCCGAGGTTCAGACCGGTCATGATCGCCGGGGCGATGCCCGAGGCTTCGATGGTGACGATCTTGGTGATGCCTGAGTCCTTGAACAGCGTGGCGAATTCGTCGCCGATCAGCTTCATCAGGGCCGGGTCGATCTGGTGGTTCAGGAAGGCGTCGACCTTCAGGACCTGGTCGGAAAGCACGATGCCTTGTTCGCGGATTTTCTGGTGCAGGGCTTCCATGAAGCTGTCCTCTGTTGGCGCCTTGTGCGCCCTAAGGTTTTAAAAAAGTGGTCAATTCTAGCGCTTTAACATCGCGCGTATATCTGCCAATGCTGTGTTGCCGCGAACGGCTTTGACTTCGGGCGGCGTGTCGTCGTTGCCTTCCCAGGCCAGATCGTCCGGTGGCAGCTCATCGAGGAAGCGGCTCGGCGCGCAATCGATGATCTCGCCGTATTGCTTGCGCTTGGCGGCGAAGGTGAAGGCCAGGGTCTGACGTGCGCGGGTAATGCCCACGTAGGCCAGGCGGCGTTCTTCTTCGATGGTGTCGGCTTCGATGCTGGAGCGGTGCGGGAGGATTTCCTCTTCCATGCCCATGATGAACACGTAGGGGAATTCCAGGCCCTTGGAGGCGTGCAAGGTCATCATCTGCACGCCTTCTGCGCCGTCTTCCTCTTCCTGCTGACGCTCCAGCATGTCGCGCAGAACGAGTTTGCCGATGGCATCCTCGACGGTCATCTCGCCTTCTTCGTCTTTCTCAAGGGTGTTTTTCAACGCCTCGATCAGGAACCAGACGTTACCCATGCGGTAATCGGCGGCCTTGTCGCTGGAGCTGTTGGTGCGCAGCCAGTTCTCGTAGTCGATGTCCATGACCATGCTACGCAGCGCCGAGATCGGGTCTTCGCCGGCGCACTGCTCGCGCACCCGGTCCATGAAGCGCTTGAAGCGTGACAGGCGATCGGTGAAGCGGCTGTCGAGATGCTCGCCAAGGCCGATTTCATCGGTGGCGGCGTACATCGAGATCTTGCGCTCGGTCGCATAGTTGCCGAGTTTTTCCAGCGTGGTCGAACCGATTTCCCGGCGCGGCACGTTGATCACCCGCAGGAAGGCGTTGTCGTCGTCCGGGTTCACGATCAGGCGGAAGTAGGCCATCAGGTCTTTCACTTCCTGACGGCCGAAGAAACTGTTGCCGCCGGACAGGCGATACGGCACCTGATGGTGCTGCAGTTTCAGCTCGATCAGCTTGGCTTGGTAGTTACCGCGATAGAGGATCGCGAAATCGCTGTAAGGCCGGTCGGTGCGCAGGTGCAGGCTGAGGATTTCCATCGCCACGCGCTCGGCTTCGGCGTCTTCATTGCGGCAACGGATCACGCGGATCTCATCACCGTGGCCCATTTCACTCCACAGCTGCTTTTCGAATTCGTGCGGGTTGTTCGAGATCAGCACGTTGGCGCAGCGCAGGATGCGACTGGTGGAGCGGTAGTTCTGCTCCAGCATCACCACTTTCAAGGATGGGTAGTCGTCCTTGAGCAGCATCAGGTTTTCCGGCCGCGCGCCGCGCCAGGCGTAGATCGATTGGTCGTCGTCGCCTACCACGGTGAACTGGTTGCGTTTGCCGATGAGCATTTTCACCAGCAGATACTGGCTGGCGTTGGTGTCCTGGTATTCGTCCACCAGCAGGTAGCGCACCTTGTTCTGCCACTTTTCCAGAATGTCGGCGTGCTCTTCGAACAGCTTCACCGGCAGCAGAATCAGATCGTCGAAGTCCACCGCGTTGAACGCCTTGAGCGTGCGCTGGTAGTGGGTGTAGACGATGGCCGCAGTCTGTTCCTTGGGATTGCGCGCGTTTTCCAGGGCCTGGGCCGGCAGGATCAGGTCGTTTTTCCAGGCGCCGATCATGTTCTTGATCTCGTCGACGCCGTCGTCGCCCGAGTATTCCTTCTGCATGATGTCGGTCATCAGGGCCTTGACGTCGGTCTCGTCGAAGATCGAGAAGCCCGGTTTGTAGCCCAGCCGCACGTGTTCCTTGCGGATGATGTTGAGGCCCAGGTTGTGGAAGGTGCACACCGTCAAGCCGCGACCTTCACCGGCGCGCAGCAGGGTGCCGACCCGTTCCTTCATCTCGCGCGCGGCCTTGTTGGTGAAGGTCATGGCGACGATGTACTGGGCGCGGATGCCGCAGTTCTGGATCAGGTGCGCAATCTTGCGCGTGATCACGCTGGTCTTGCCGGAGCCTGCACCGGCGAGCACCAAAAGAGGGCCGCCGACGTAGCTCACGGCTTCTTGCTGCCGGGGATTGAGTCGGGACATAGGTAAATTCAGGAGTCAGTCACGAAATGGGCCGGCATTTTAACAGGCTCAGCAATTTGTGCTGCTCTCTCCGACTTGTGACGTACAACGCGATCTCTAATTGCCGGTTTTGTTACTTTCACGCAGGATGCGCAACGGATTTGCGTCTAATGTTCGTAATTCCGGATACAAAGGTCTCGTTTGATAACTGATGTCATTGGTCATTGGTTATCAGCACGGCATAATGCCCGTCGCCTACATCTTTGCAGAGTCTAGGGAGCTAGCTTGTCTACGCCTGTCGAACCCTTGCGTTTGCTGCTACTGGCCGAAGAGCCAGCGTGGGCAGCGTTGTTGCGCGAGTGTCTGGCTCCGATGGGGAGCTCGGCCGTGCTCATCAGCGCGCCGAGTTGGGAGTCGGTCAGCAGTCTGTTCGATGACAACCGCAGCGCGGTGTTGTTAACGATCCCGGCCCTTCAGCCGGCGCCGGGCCGTTGCTGTCTGCCGACGGTGTTGCTGCTCGAACATGAGCCGCTGACCCCGCCCGATGGTGTAAGCGACTGGCTGGTCCGCGATCATCTCGACCCGGGCATGCTGCGCCGTTGCCTGCGCCATGTGCGTGAGCGCGGCGTCCTGGAAACCACCCTGCAACGCCTGGCCGAGCAAGATCCGCTCACGGGCATCGCCAACCGTCAGGGTTTTCAGACCTTGCTGACGGCACGACTGGCGGAAAACGACGGTCGCGGCCTGGCCCTCGGTCATCTCGACCTCGACAACTTCCGCTACGCCAACGATGCCCTCGGCCACCAGGCCGGTGACCGTCTGATCCTGCAAGTGGTCGCGCGGCTCAAGAGTCAGCTGGAGGCCGGTGATCAACTGGCACGGCTGGGCAGCGACGAATTCGCCTTGCTCATCGACACCCGTCGCGCCCCGCAGCGCGCCGAATGGATGGCCGAGCGCATCACCGAAGCACTGGCCGAGCCCTATTGGGTCGACGGCGAAAGCCTGCTGATCGGCTCCAGCCTGGGCATCGCTCACGCCCGCGCCCAGGCCGGCGCCGACCCGCTGATGTGGCACGCGCACATCGCCATGCAGCAGGCCAAGAGCACCCAGGGCTGCACCTTTCACATTTTCAACGAACGCATCAACCGCAATGCCCGCAGCATCGCCGACCTCGAAACCGAGCTGCGCCGGGCGTTGCGTCGCGACGAACTGGAACTGCATTACCAGCCGCGCTTGAACCTCGAAGACGGGCAGATCGTCGGCCTCGAAGCCTTGGTGCGCTGGCGCCATGCCGAGCGTGGCCTGCTGCCTCCGAGCGAATTCGTCCCGCTGGCCGAGCAAAGCGGTTTGATCGTGCCGCTGGGTTACTGGGTGATTTCCCGGGCCTTGCGCGATATGCAGGCGTTGCTGGAGCTCGGCTTGCCGCCGCTGCACATGGCGATCAACCTGTCATTCCGCCAATTCCAGGACAGCCAATTGTTGTCGACCCTGAGCCGGTTGATTGCCGAACGCGGCGTCGAGGCACAGTGGCTGGAATTCGAACTGACCGAAACCGCAGTCATGCGCCGCAGCGATCTGGTCAAGCAGACCATGGACGCCCTCGGGCGCCTGGGTGTGCGTTTCTCGCTCGACGACTTCGGTACCGGGTTCTCATCGTTCGTGCACCTCAACAGCCTGCCGATCACCTTGCTGAAAATCGACAAGAGCTTTGTCGGCGGCATGGAGCAACGCGAAGAGAACCGCAAACTGGTCCACGCGATGATCAACCTGGCGCACAACCTCAATCTTGAGGTCGTCGCTGAAGGCGTGGAAACGCCGGAGCAGATGGACCTGTTGCGCGGATTTGATTGCGATCAGGTGCAGGGCTACCTGATCAGCAAACCGCTGCCGCTGGCGGAGCTGGTGGATTACCTGATGTTTGGCAGCAATCAGCAGCCGGCGCTGGAAGTGGTGAGTTGACCACGGACGAATGTGGGAGCGGGCTTGCTCGCGAAAGCGGTGCATCAGTCAGAAAGTACGTCGACTGACACTCCGCATTCGCGAGCAAGCCCGCTCCCACAGGGGATATCACTCAGCCTGAACCGCCTCGAATCGCTGTGCCGAAGGCTCCCGCCGAATCATCCGCTTCATCTTCCACTCAAACGCCAGCGTCAGGCTCACCGCCGAGCACGCCAGCCCCAGCGCCAACCCCCACCAGACACCCGTCGGCCCCCAGTTCAAGTGGAACGCCATCCACCACGCGGCCGGTGCGCCGATCAGCCAATAGCAGGCCAGGCCAACCAGGAACGTGGTCTTGGCGTCCTTAAGCCCGCGAATGCAGCCCATGGCGATGGTTTGCGTGCCGTCGAACAACTCGAACCATGCCGCCACCGCCAGCAGGCTCACGGCCAGGTTGATGACTTCGCGGAATGCCGGATCGTTGTGATCGAGGAACAAGCCAATCAATTGATTCGGCAGCAACCAGAACACCATCGCGAAGCACAGCATCGCCACCGCACCGAAGGCGATGCCGACCCGTCCGGCCAGCCGCGCATCCAGCAGTTGCCCGGCGCCGTAATGCTGGCCGATGCGCATGGTGATCGCGTAGGAAATGCCCGCCGGGACCATGAACGCCACCGAGACGATTTGCAGGGCGATCTGGTGCGCCGCCAGTTGCGTGCTGCCCATGGTGCCCATGCACAGCGCCGCGAAGGCAAACAGCCCGACTTCCACCGCGTAGGTGCCACCAATCGGCAGGCCCAGGCGCCACAGTTCTTTCAAGTACTGCCGGTTGAGCCGCAGCAACCCCGCGCGCAGCGGATAAGCGTCATAGGCCGGGTGCCGGCGAATGTGCCACGCCAGTGCCAGCGCCATGAGGTTGGCCACGATCGCGGTGACCAGGCCGATGCCCATCAAGCCGAGTTTCGGCAGGCCGAACATGCCGGTGATCAACGCGTAATTGAGCAGGAAGTTAGCCACCGTGCCGCCCAGGCTGATGACCATTACCGGCGTTGCACGGCCAATGGCGCTGGTGAAGCCGCGCAAGGCCATGAAGCTCAGGTAGCCGGGCAGGGCGAAGGGCAGGAAGATCAGGAATTGCCCGGCGGCCTGGACGTTGCTTTCCGTCTGGCCGAACAACAGCAGCACCGGTTTGAGGTTCCACAACAGCAGCCCGCCACCCAACGCCATCAACCATGCCAGCCACACCCCGGCCTGGGTCAACCGCGCCGCGCCAAGAATATCGCCCGCGCCCTGACGGATCGCCACCAGGGTGCCGACGGCCGCGATCACGCCGATGCAGAAAATCGACACGAACGAATAGGTCGCCGCGCCAAGTCCGCCACCGGCCAGCGCTTCGGGACTCAGGCGCGCCATCATCAAGGTGTCGGTGAGGACCATCAGCATGTGCGCCAACTGCGAGGCAATCAACGGCCCCGACAGCCGCAGGATGGCCCAGAGTTCAATACGTGCTGGATGCTGCATGATCATCACGCTCGATTTTCAAAGAGAACAGGAAAGCACCGATTCTCGGCGCTCTGGTGCGTTTGCACAAAGGGATAAAAAGGATGGGTGGCATGATTCAAACTCATGCTGGGGAGTTTCTGCTAGGGTGACTCGATCCCGCTATAGGAGCTTTCTGAATGTCACGTCGTCTTCCTCCCTTGTATGCCCTGCGCGCATTCGAAGCGGCGGCGCGACACAGTTCGTTCACCCGTGCCGCCGAAGAACTGTCGATCACCCAAAGTGCGGTCAGTCGGCATATTCGTACCCTCGAGGAGCATTTTGCCTGCCGCTTGTTTCACCGCAGTGGCCGCAACTTGCAGCTAACCGAGTCGGCGCGCTTGCTGTTACCAGGCATTCGCGAAGGCTTCACCGCTCTGGAACGCGCCTGCAATACCTTGCGCGCCGAAGATGACATCCTGCGCATGAAAGCCCCGTCGACGCTGACCATGCGCTGGTTGCTGGCGCGCCTCAGCCGCTTCCGCCATTTGCAGCCGGGCAACGAGGTGCAATTGACCAGCGCCTGGATGGATATCGACTCAGTGGACTTCAACGACGAGCCGTTCGACTGTGCTGTGTTGTTGAGCAATGGCCATTTCCCGCCGGACTGGGAGGCGAGCTACCTGTTTCCGGAGGAACTGATTCCGGTGGGCGCGCCCAACTTGCGCGACGATCAGCCATGGGACGTCACGCGCCTGGCCAATACCGAACTGCTGCACCCGACCCCGGACCGGCGCGATTGGCGCAACTGGCTGGAGCGCATGGGACTGGCCGATCAGGTGTCGCTTAAGGGCGGACAGGTGTTCGATACGCTGGAACTGGGCATGATCGCTGCAGCACGGGGCTATGGCGTGTCCATGGGCGATCTGCTGATGGTGGCGGAGGATGTGGCGCAAGGGCGCTTGAGCCTGCCATGGCCGACCGCCGTCGCCAGCGGCGAAAAGTATTACCTGGTGTGGCCGAAAACCCGTCCCGGTGGCGAGCGCATGCGTCGGCTCAGCGACTTCCTGCAAGGCGAAGTCCGCGCCATGGAATTGCCAGATGTCGTGCACCTGAGCTGAATCGATGAAGCCGCTGCAATAGCGGCCTTGAGCCATATCCTGCCACGCCGCTCAAGTATTCCCGTTCGCCGCCGAAAATCTTCACGTAGGACCTTCGTGCAGGTTCGACGCTACCCCCATTATTAGAAATTTGCTGAGTGTGCGTCGCGATCAGGATGATCCGATTGCTCGGCCAGGAGCTGTCATGTCTCAACCTCGTGCCCGGATCGCCTCACAGCTTGGTCTTGCGCTCGCCGTGATTCTGGCGATTGTCATTACCGGCAGTACCCTGTTCGCCCTGCGTTCGCTGGACTCGGCCAACCTCGCCACCCGCGAAGAGCATCTGGCGAGTGAAGCACGGCTGCTGGCCGATCAGCTGAGTACCTTTCACAGCACGTTGCGTGAAAGCACCCAGCGCCTTGCAGGGTTGTTCGAGACGCGCTTCAGCAGTGGGCTGAGCGTGCACGCGGACGAGCCGGTGGTCGTGGCAGGCGTGCAGACGCCGGGGCTGCACCTGGGCAACGTGGTGCTCAACAACAACTTCAAGGAAGTGGACGAATTCAAGCAGATGACCGCAGGTGTGGCCACGGTGTTCGTGCGCAGCGGTGAAGACTTCATTCGAGTCAGCACAAACGTCACCAAACAAGACGGCAGCCGCGCCATCGGTACTGTGCTCGATCACGCGAACCCGGCCTACGCCCGACTGATGGCGGGGCAGAGCTTCGTGGGTCGATCGCTGCTGTTTGAACGCTTCTACATGTCCCAGTACACCCCGGTGCGCGACAGCAGTGGCAAGGTCATTGCGGTGTTGTACGTCGGTTTCGATTACACCGACGCGCAGAAGGCCCAGTTCGAAAACCTCAAGCGCTTCCGCATCGGCCAGACCGGTTCCCTCGCGCTGCTGGATGAGCAGAACAAATGGCTCGTGCCGATTGCTGGCGTGGAGGCGCTGGACCAGGCCGTCCCGGCCATCAACGCGCTGGCGAAAACCCCGGGCAAGGGCGAGTTCTGGAGCGACAAGGCCGAAGATTTCTACAGCATCGCCGTGCCGTTCCAGGACGGGCCGTGGTCGGTGGTGGCGAGCATGCCGAAAACTGAAATCAGCGCCGTGACCTGGAGCGTCGGCATTCAGTTGGCCATCGGCAGCCTGTTGGCGATGCTGCTGGCGGTGGGTTCGGCGGTATGGCTGTTGCGCAGCAAACTCGCGCCACTGGGCGATCTGGTACGTCAGGCTGAAGCCTTGGGCGCCGGGGATTTGAGCGTGCGCCTGAGCGTGTCGAGCAACGACGAAATCGGCCAACTGGCCCGCGCGTTCAACCAGATGAGCCAGGCGCTGTCGACCATGGTCGAGCACATCCGCAACGCCTCGATGGAGGTCAACAGCCGCGCCCAGGCCTTGTCCGGTTTGTCCGGCGGCGCTTACGAAGGCATGGAACAGCAGTCGGGCGAAATCACCAGCATGGCCGGCGCCGTGGAAGAGTTCAGCGCCACGTCCCTGAACATCGCCGACAACATGGGCAGCACTCAGCGTCTGGCCCAGGAAAACGCACAGCAAACGCAGATCGGTCGTACGTCGATGGATGAAGCGTCCTCGTCGCTGGAGCAAATCGCCGGCGCATTGAACAGCACCGCGACGGTGATCAATACCCTCGGCCAGCGCTCCCAGGAAATCGGTGGCATCGTCGGTGTGATTACCTCGATCGCCGAACAGACCAACCTGCTGGCATTGAACGCCGCGATCGAAGCCGCCCGTGCCGGTGAGCAGGGTCGTGGTTTTGCGGTGGTGGCGGACGAAGTGCGTAACCTGGCCTCTCGGACTCGTCAGGCGACTGACGAAATCTCCGGCATGATCCAAAGCATTCAGCAGGAAACCGGCAACGCCATCAGCACCATGGAACAGGGCAATGTGCTGATGCAGGAAGGCCTTTCGCGTAACGCCAACGTAGCATCGGCACTGGCACGGATCGACGAGCAAAGCCGTTCGGCCGGTCAGCAATTCGCCGCAATCACCACCGCCACCCAGGAACAGAGCAGCACCGCGACCTTGCTCAGCAGCAACCTGCAAAGTATTGCCCTCGCAAACAGCGAGCAGCGTGAAGTGGTTTCCAATCTGGCGGTTACCGCTAAAGAGCTGGAGAAGCTGGCGGCGGATTTGCGTTCCGAGGTTGACCGCTTTCGTTGAGGCGCCTTTGAAATAGCCATCGCGAGCAGTTGATCTCGGGTGTTCACCGATCCACTGTAGGAGCGAGCCTGCTCGCGATTGGGGGCAACTCGATTTCAGGGCTTACTGCGTCGCCGGCCGATACTGCAACGCCTCGGCCAGATGCTCCCGCGTGATCCCGTCTACCTGCTCAAGATCCGCCAATGTTCGCGCCACCTTGAGTAGCCGGTGCGCCGAACGCAACGACAGGGTCAATCGTTCACACGCCGTTTCCAGCCAGTGCTCATCCACTGTGGATAACTTGCAGTGCCGACGTAGCCCCGGTAAATCCAGGAAGGCATTCGCGCAGCCCTGGCGCTTCTGTTGGCGTTCACGAGCGTCGGCCACCAACGCGGCCGCGCTGGCGCTGTCTTCACCCGGTTTCGGCGTCGGGTTCAACGCCGTCGCTTCCCGAGCAACCGTCAGGTGCAAATCAATCCGGTCCAGTAACGGTCCCGACAGCTTGTTACGGTACCGCTGCACCATGTCCGGGGTGCAAGAACACTTGCCGCTTGGCTCGCCAAGATATCCACAGGGGCACGGGTTCATAGCTGCGACCAACTGAAAACGCGCTGGAAACCGAACGCGGTCCTTGGCCCGGGAAATCACGATATGCCCAGACTCCAGTGGCTCCCTGAGTACCTCCAACACCTTTCGATCGAATTCCGGCAGCTCATCGAGGAACAGCACACCGTGATGGGCCAGGGTAATTTCGCCGGGTTGTGGCTTGGAGCTGCCCCCCACCAAGGCCGGGCCTGAGGCGGAGTGATGTGGCTGGCGAAACGGACGTTGCGGCCAATGGGTCAACGGTACGCAACTGGCGACCGACTGGATTGCCGCCACTTCCAGCGCTTCGCATTCGGCAAGCGGAGGCAACAGCCCTGGCAGACGACTCGCCAGCAGCGTCTTGCCCGTCCCGGGCGGCCCACTGAACAACAGGTTATGCGCACCCGCCGCCGCAATCAGCAATGCGCGTTTGGCGGCTTGCTGGCCCTGCACTTCACTCAGGTCGGGATAAGGTTTGCTGGCATGCATCAAACCATCGGAAACATACGGCTCAACCGGCGTGTGCCCATTGAAATGGGCAACGGCTTCCAGCAGATGGTCCACCGCAATCACCTTCAAGCCCGACGCCAGGCATGCCTCCTCGGCATTCGCCCGCGGCACCATCAGCGAACGCCCGGCCTTGCGCGCCGCCAGTGCTGCCGGCAAAACGCCTCGTACTGCCCGAACCGCACCCGACAGTGCCAACTCACCCAAACATTCCACATCATCGAGCGTCAGTGTCGGCACCTGCACACTGGCGGAAAGAATCCCCAACGCAATCGCCAGATCGAACCGCCCACCATCCTTGGGCAGATCCGCCGGCGCCAGATTCAAGGTGATCCGCCGCGCCGGAAATTGCAGCCCCGAATTGATGATCGCACTACGCACCCGATCCTTGCTCTCCTTAACCGCCGCCTCGGGCAGGCCGACCATGGTTAGCGACGGTAAACCGTTGGCCAGATGGACTTCAACGGTAACGGCGGGCGCTTCCACACCCACCTGGGCGCGGCTGTGGACGATGGAGAGGGACATGGTCGTTCCTTGAGCTGACTTGGGGGCCGCTTCCTGCGGGTTTTTGAAGGGTAGTTGCGGGCGGAGATTTTGGTGGCGTGGGTGAGAGGGCAAACTTTCACTGGATGTTGCGGGTATGAAGCAGGGAAGTTCTGAGGAGCAAAAATCTATTCAGGCGATTTTTGCAGGATCGGCTACGGTTCTTCAGGCTTTTAATGCAATGAGAAATGCCGATTGTTTTTGTAGGACGGGGCTGGATTTTGAAGGTCTTCTGAAGGATGCAAGTAGCCCGATTCCTAAAGTTTTGAAAGGGAGGCCAATACTCAAAATGCTGCGTTTGCATTTGCGAATTCAGCTAATACACTCAAGTTTAATGCATAACGTTAAGCTTTAAATTAAGATCGTTAGCTTTAAGTGTTCTGAGACCGAGTACCTGTTTTGCAACGGTAAGACCCGTTTGTGGTCAGCCGTTCTGAGTGTCGCGGAACGGAAGCTGACGATGCTTGATGATGCTGTCGTGCTGAAGGACCTTCGATCTCCGCCGGGCAATCGTCTGGAGGCGTTGGAGGGAAATCGAAAAGGTCAGCACAGCATCCGCATCAACGCTCAATGGCGAATTTGCTTTCTTTGGGGTCTTAACGGACCAGAGAATGTTGAAATCGTCGATTATCACTGAGGTGAGTAATGACCAAGAATGGTATGCGCCCGGTGCATCCTGGCGAAATCCTCAAAGAGGAATACCTGGAGCCTCTGAGCCTTACGGCTGCCGCTCTTGCCAGAGCGTTGAACGTGTCGACACCTACGGTGAACGACATTGTGCTCCAGCGTCGGGGTGTCAGTGCTGATATGGCTCTACGGCTATCTATCTGTTTGGACACGACCCCGGAATTTTGGCTGAACCTGCAATCGACCTACGATTTGCGTAAAGCCGAGATTGAGCGAGGGGACGCGATTCGGGTTCAGGTCGAGCGGCTTGCTCACTGTGCCTGATTGTTTTCTGGGATCTATCGAACCCCACGCCAAAAGCGTGGGGTTTTTTATTCAGAATGCGTGAAGCATCTTTGCTGCTCTTTTCCACCAAGGCGCATTGATCGCACGTCTCGGCTTCTGCTGATCAGGCAGCATCTGCGGCACATCCTGTAACCGAATCCACGGCTGGTTATTCCAGTGCAGCAAACTGGAGTAGGGCGTTGAGGTGAAGTTTGTGGCGGGTGAAGTGAGGAATCAGATAGTTTTCGTCCATCGAGCATTACCCGAATTTCGCTTGGTAGATGACTGCCGCATATCGTCGCCAAACAATAAGGGTGGCAGCTGCGTGCGGGTTGGCGAACCGGCCAAGCGAATACCGGCAGACCCTAAGGTCTCCCACACACAGCCGCCATAATTCGAATCGGGAAGAAATACCTGATATCGAACGAGGTGAGCTGCATTGCTTGGTTCCGAGTCGCCAAACCCAGTGCTGAACATTCAGCAGAAGGTGAGCTTAGGAACCGTGGCTTTGCGGCGCAATCGGACGGCGGATGAGAACTTTGTAGGACGTTGCCGGGTTATTTGCGGGCTGTGGGATCAAAAGATCGCAGCCGCGGCAACTCCTTCACAGGTGAAGCGCAAGGTCGTTCCGGCCTTCAATCGCGAGCAGGCTCGCTCCTACAGGGATTGCGGGGTTACTCGGCTGGAGGGGTGAGCTTTGCTTCCAGTTCAGCCACTTTCGACTCAAGCGCTTCCAGACGTGCCCGTGTGCGCGCCAACACAACCATCTGGCTATCGAATTCTTCCCGGCTTACCAGATCCAGTTTGCTGAAGCCGCTTTGCAGCAACATTTTGAACTGACTTTCGATTTCGGCTTTCGGCAGCGGGGTGTCGCCGCTGAAGAGGCGGGAGGCGGTGCCGGTGAGGGCGTCGAGGAAGTCTTTGGGCGCGAGCATGGGAAGAGGTCCTGGTAACAATGGCGGGCAGTGTATCACGCAGTGTCTATAGTCATTTTCGCGGGCAAGGGATGCACGCTTTTCGCGCATGCGGACGGACGGCATCGCACCGTTGTTGTGCGTATCGCGTCGGGTGTTGTGCTGATGTTGTCGCCATCTGCAAGCAAAGGCTTGAAAACAGAGGATTTTGTGGAGATGGCAAGCTTTCTGCTTAGACGCTAGTGACCCATGCACTGATGCAGTCGCTGTGACGAATGCAGTGCGCCGAGCGAAACGGGGGAGAGTTTCGCAAGGAGCGGTTAACTGGCGTCGGACCGGCAGGTTAGGGCCGACGATGCGTTACAAAGCCAGGCACTGCGCTTAGACTTGAGACGGGTTTGTTTTCCTGGGGCAAGTCCACCAATTCGGGAGAGAGTTTTCATGAAGCTAGTCACTGCCATCATCAAGCCGTTCAAGTTGGACGACGTGCGCGAGTCGTTGTCCGAGATCGGCGTGCAGGGCATTACCGTTACTGAAGTCAAAGGCTTCGGTCGGCAGAAGGGTCACACCGAGCTGTATCGCGGCGCGGAGTACGTGGTCGATTTCCTGCCAAAGGTGAAGATTGATGTCGCCATTGACGACAAGGATCTCGACCGGGTTATCGAGGCGATAACCAAGGCCGCCAACACCGGCAAGATCGGTGACGGCAAGATCTTCGTGGTCAATCTGGAACAGGCGATTCGCATCCGTACCGGCGAAACCGATACCGACGCAATCTAAGCCGCCACAAACCCAACGCCCCAGGAGAAAACAATATGACTCTGCGTAAATTCGCAGGGCTAGGAGCCCTGTTGTCCATCGTAATGCCCAGCCTTGCTTTGGCGGCAGACGAAGTGGCGGCCCCAGTCCTCAACTCCGGCGATACCGCCTGGATGTTGACCTCGACAGCCCTCGTGCTGTTCATGACCATTCCCGGCCTCGCGCTGTTCTACGGCGGCATGGTTCGGTCGAAAAACATTCTTTCCGTGATGATGCAGTGCTTCGCCATTACCGGTCTGATCAGCATCCTGTGGGTCATTTATGGCTACAGCATCGCGTTCGACACCACCGGCATGGAGCAGGGCGTCGTCAACTTCAACTCGTTCTTCGGCGGCATGGGCAAGGCTTTCCTCGCCGGTGTCACGCCAGCCAGCATTACTGGCCCGGCGGCGCTGTTCCCTGAAGCGGTGTTCATCACCTTCCAGATGACCTTCGCCATCATCACCCCGGCGCTGATCGTCGGCGCCTTCGCCGAGCGGATGAAGTTCTCCGCGATGCTGATCTTCATGGGCATCTGGTTCACCCTGGTATATGCGCCGATCGCACACATGGTCTGGTCCGGCAATGGCGGCCTGATGTGGGACTGGGGCGTGCTGGACTTCGCCGGTGGCACCGTGGTGCACATCAACGCCGGTGTGGCCGGTCTGATTGCCTGCCTGGTACTGGGCAAGCGCAAAGGCTTCCCGACTACCCCGATGGCGCCGCACAACCTCGGTTACACCCTGATGGGCGCGGCCATGCTGTGGATCGGCTGGTTCGGTTTCAACGCCGGTTCCGCCGCAGCCGCCAACGGCACCGCCGGCATGGCGATGCTGGTGACCCAGATCGCAACCGCCGCTGCGGCACTGGGCTGGATGTTCGCCGAGTGGATCACCCACGGTAAGCCAAGCGCACTGGGTATTGCTTCGGGTGTGGTTGCCGGTCTGGTCGCCATCACTCCGGCTGCCGGCACCGTTGGCCCGATGGGCGCACTGGTGATCGGCCTGGCCGCTGGTGTGGTGTGCTTCTTCTGCGCCACCACCCTGAAACGCAAACTCGGCTATGACGATTCCCTGGACGCCTTCGGCGTGCACGGTATCGGCGGTATCCTCGGCGCGATCCTGACCGGTGTGTTCGCTGCACCGTCGCTGGGTGGCTTCGGCACCGTGACCGACATTGCCGCACAAGTGTGGATTCAGTGCAAAGGCGTGGGCTTCACCGTGATTTACACCGCCATCGTCACTTACATCATCCTCAAGGTCCTGGACGCTGTCATGGGCCTGCGGATCACCGAAGAAGAAGAGGCTGTCGGCATCGATCTGGCGCTTCACAACGAACGCGGCTACAACTTGTAAGCACGCGCACGAAAAAATTTGCCCGGCTTGCCGGGCATTTTTTTGTCCGCGATTTATCATTGAAAGGCTGGCTGAAAGGTTTTTTCTTACAGGTTTATGAACGTTTACGACGGGTGTTTTTGTGCCGCCGATGGCTTACAAAACAGAAGGAGTATTAGGGCCTTTGTTTTTTCCCAGAGCGCGCTAGAATGCGCCCCGAACGTGCGGAGAACTGTATGTGGCAACAGACTCTGATAACCCTGCGGGCGAGGCCCCGGGGCTTTCATCTGGTAACGGACGAGTTACTCGCCGGCCTGCCTGAACTCAAGGCGTGTCGGGTTGGTCTGTTGCATTTGTGGCTGCAACATACCTCGGCGTCGTTGACCATCAACGAGAACGCCGATCCGGCGGTACGTCGCGACTTCGAACGATTTTTCAATCGTCTGATCCCACAAGGAACAGACGGCTATGAGCATAACGACGAAGGCCTGGACGACCTCCCGGCGCACTTTAAGGCCAGCGTACTTGGCTGTCAGCTCAGTTTGCCGATCTCGGCAGGCCGACTGGCGTTAGGGACCTGGCAAGGCATTTACCTGGGCGAGCACCGTGATCATGGCGGTGCCCGTAAAGTCCTCGCCACCGTGCACGGTGAAGGGGCATAGCCGCTGGTCAGCAGCGGTTGTTGATTTTTTTCCGGCAGCCTTCGACAGGAGGCAAAGCTGGGCTATAACTAATCTGCTTTTCGCAAGTCATGAGGTAGAACATGAGCGACGATGATCTGGAAAACGACGACCTCGAAGTAGGCGACGAAGACGAGGCCGAAGAAGGCCTGGAAGCAGCGGCGGAAGACGTTGCTGAAGACGACGGCGGTGAAGCGCCCGTTCCGACTGCCAAAGGCAAAGCCAAGGCAGCGGTATCGGTCGATGAGCTGCCGAGTGTCGAAGCCAAGAACAAGGAACGCGATGCTCTCGCGCGGGCCATGGAAGAGTTTTTGGCCAAGGGCGGCAAGGTGCAGGAAGTGGAGGCCAATGTGGTCGCCGATCCTCCCAAGAAGCCTGACAACAAGTACGGCAGCCGGCCTATCTGAGCCTGCTTCGCGCTTGCTGAAAAAGCCCGCCGTCGCTGCGGGCTTTTTCATGCCTGGAATACCTGTAGGAGCAAAGCTTGCTCGCGATGACGGCATAACATTCTGAATTTGCATCGACTGACACACCGCTATCGCGAGCAAGCTTTGCTCCTACAGGACGGCGGTGTTCTCAGGGGCGCTGTTGGGAATTCCATCCCGCCAACAACGTTGGCAACTCGGTCAAACTGCGGATTTCGGCATCCGGCAAGCGCTCAGCCTCCCAGACCTTGCCCGCCGGGTTGAACCAGATCGCCCGCAATCCAGCCTGCTGCGCCCCGGCAATATCGTCGCCAGGATGGTCGCCGATATGCACCGCCGTCTCCGGCGTCGCGCCACCGCGCTGCAACGCCTCATGAAACAGGCGTGCATCAGGTTTGGCGATGCCAATGTCTTCGGCGCACAACGCAAACTTGAAGTAGTCCGCCAGCCCCAACCGCCGCACATCAGCGTTGCCGTTGGTGACCACGCCAAGGGCGTAGTGATTGGCCAGCGCTTCCAGGGTCGGTTGCACCTCGGGGAAGATTTCCAGTTGATGCCGGGCATGCAGGAACACTTCGAAACTCTTGTCGGCCAGGTCTGACGCTTGCGCGTGGGCGTAACCGGCTTCTTCCAGGGCCTGGAACAACACGCGCCGGCGCAGGGCGCTGATGCGGTGCTTGAGGTTCGGCTCGATGCTCAGGATGCGTTCGCGGATGGCCCACAAATGTTCTACCGGCACCGCTCCCAGGTTGGGCGCATGCTCGGTCAGCCATGCACGCAAAACGGCTTCGGCGCTGACGATCACCGGGGCGGTGTCCCACAGGGTGTCGTCGAGGTCAAAGGTGATCAACTGAATACTCATGAATCATCGCCCTTAATGCGTTTGGCCCGTGGATGGGCGCTGTCGTAGACCGAGGCCAGGTGCTGGAAGTCCAGATGGGTGTAGATCTGCGTGGTCTTGATGTCCGAGTGGCCGAGCAGTTCCTGTACGGCGCGCAGGTCCTGCGAGGATTCCAGCAAATGACTGGCGAAGGAATGGCGCAACATGTGCGGGTGCAGGTTTTGCCCCAGTTCACGTTCACCGGCAGCCTTGACGCGCACCTGTATCGCCCGAGGGCCGAGACGTCGGCCTTGCTGGCTGATAAATACCGCGTCGTCTGCCGGGTTGGCCATGGCCCGCAGCGGCAGCCATTGTTCCAATGCCTCGCGAGCCTTCTTGCCGACCGGCAGCAGCCGGGTCTTGCTGCCTTTGCCGAGCACCTGGACCATGCCGTCCGCCAGGTCCAGTTGATCGAGATTGAGTCCGGTCAGCTCTGACAGGCGCAACCCGGAGGAATAGAACAGTTCGAGAATTGCCTGATCCCGACGCGCCAGAAAGTCATCTTCGACCCCGCCTTCAAGCAGTTGCAGCGCGCGGTCGGTGTCGAGGGTCTTCGGCAGGCGGCGTTCACCTTTGGGTGGCGCCAGGCCGTTGGCCGGGTCGTGATCGCAAAGGCCTTCGCGGTTCAGGTAATGATAGAGCCCGCGCACCGCCGATAGCAGTCGCGCCAGGCTGCGCGAGGATTGGCCTTGGGCATGCAGGCGGGCAATCAGGCTGCGCAGGCGCTGGATGTCCAGTGCGGTCCAGCTGCTGATGTTCTGTTTGACGCACCAGCCCAGCACTTTGTCGAGGTCGCGGCGATAGGCCGAGAGCGTGTGGGGCGACACCTGGCGCTCACTGCGCAGGTGTTCGCAGTAAGCGTCCAGTTGCCGTTCCATGATCAGCGTACCGAGCGCAGGGAGCTGTTGACCCGAGGCAGCACGCGGCCCATGACTTCGGCGATGTAGCTCAGGAACAGCGTGCCCACCGAGCTTTTGTAGTGCTGCGGATCACGGCTGGCGATGGCCAGGATGCCGTGGATACCCTGATGACTGATGGCGACCACGGCGGTGGAGCCGATCTGCTTGCGCTGCTCTTCGCCGAACAGGAAGTCCAGCTCATGCTCGCGCAGGCTGCCACTGACGCTTTTGTCCTCCTGCAAGAGGCCGCCAATCGCCACTTGTGCTTCGGCGTGAGTGACCCAACGGCCAACAAGCGTCGGGTTATCACCCAGCAGGATGAGGCTGACGAAGGGCACCTGGAAGTCCTGGCGCAGGCTGTCTTCGACGCAGATCACCACGTCTTCCAGGCTGGTGGCATCCATCAGCGCGAGAATCAGGCGGCGGGTCTTGTCGAAGAGGCGATCGTTGTCGCGGGCAACATCCATCAAGTGCGAAAGGCGATGACGCAGCTCGATGTTGCGGTCGCGCAGGATGGTCATCTGCCGTTCGACCAGGGACACGGTGTCGCCGCGCCGGTGAGGAATGCGCAAGGCCGGCAGCAGTTCTTCGTGCTCGACGAAAAAGTCCGGATGAGCCTCCAGGTACGCGGCAATTGCCGCTGCCTCGAGGCTTTCGGACGCTGATTCGTCGGCTTGTCGTGCGGGTACCTGAGGCTTATCGGTCATGGCTTTGGCTCACTCAAAGACGCACTTGTCCTTCGTATACGCGCACTGCCGGGCCGGTCATCATCACCGGTTGGCCAGGACCCGCCCATTCAATGGACAGGCGCCCGCCAGGCAGGTCGATCAATAGCGGCGAATCCATCCACCCCTGGCTGATCGCGGCCACTGCGGCGGCACAGGCGCCGGTTCCGCACGCCTGGGTTTCCCCGGCCCCGCGTTCCCAGACGCGCAACTGCGCGCGGTTGCGGTCGATGACCTGGATAAACCCGACATTGACCCGCGCTGGAAAACGCGGGTGATGTTCGATTTTCGGCCCCAGTTCATGCACCGGTGCGCTGTTGATATCGCTCACTCGCAGCACGGCATGGGGGTTGCCCATGGACACGGCGGCCAGCTCGACCGGCGTGCCATCGACGTCGACCTGATAGCTCAGGGCCTGCTCCGGTGCCTGGAACGGAATATCCGCCGGCACCAGGCGCGGGGCGCCCATGTTGACGCCGATTTGCCCATCGTTGCGAACATCCAGCTCGATGATGCCGCTCTTGGTTTCGACGCGGATCAGGCGCTTGGCGGTCAGGCGCTTGTCGAGCACGAAACGGGCGAAGCAACGTGCGCCGTTGCCGCACTGTTCAACCTCGGAGCCGTCGGAGTTGAAAATCCGATAGCGGAAATCCACGTCCGGGTTGCTCGGTGCTTCGACGATCAACAACTGGTCGAAACCGATACCCGTATGCCGATCACCCCACAGCTTGGCGTGCTTGGGCAGAATATGCGCGTGCTGGCTGACCAGGTCGAGGACCATGAAGTCATTGCCCAGGCCGTGCATCTTGGTAAAACGCAGCAGCATGGGTTTACTCCGGCAGCAGGCTTTCGCCAGCAAACAACTCGGCTACCGTCTCACGGCGACGCACTTCAAATGCCTGATCACCGTCCACCAACACTTCGGCGGCACGGCCGCGGGTGTTGTAGTTGGAACTCATGACAAACCCGTAGGCGCCAGCCGAATGCACGGCCAGCAGGTCGCCTTCTTCCAGTGCCAGCTGACGATCCTTGGCCAGGAAGTCGCCGGTCTCGCAGATCGGGCCGACGATGTCGTAGGCGCGGGCAGCGGTGGTGCGCGGGCGCACGGCGGTGACGTCCATCCAGGCTTGGTATAGCGCCGGGCGGATCAGGTCGTTCATGGCCGCGTCGACAATGGCGAAATCTTTGTGTTCGGTGTGCTTGAGGTATTCGACCTGAGTCAGCAGCACGCCGGCGTTGGCCACGATGAAGCGGCCCGGCTCGAACACCAGCGCCAGATCGCGACCGTCGAGACGTTCGCGCACGGCTTTGATGTAGTCAGCGGCCAGTGGCGGCTCTTCATCGCGATAACGCACGCCCAGACCGCCACCGAGATCGATGTGGCGCAGGTAGATGCCGCAATCGCCGAGGCGGTCGACCAGGCCCAGCAGGCGATCGAGAGCGTCGATGAAGGGTGGCAGGGTGGTCAGTTGCGAACCGATGTGGCAATCGACGCCGACCACTTCCAGGTTCGGCAGTTGGGCGGCGCGCACGTACACGTCTTCGGCGTCGGCGATGGCGATGCCGAACTTGTTCTCTTTGAGACCGGTGGAAATGTACGGGTGGGTGCCAGCATCGACGTCCGGGTTCACGCGCAGCGAGATCGGCGCGCGAACGCCCAGCTCGGCGGCCACCACTTGCAGGCGTTCCAGCTCGTCGGTGGATTCGACGTTGAAGCAGTGCACGCCGACTTCCAGGGCGCGACGCATGTCGTCACGGGTCTTGCCGACGCCGGAGAACACGATCTTGTCGGCGCTGCCGCCAGCGGCCAGAACACGTTCCAGTTCGCCACGGGAGACGATGTCAAAACCGGCGCCGAGACGCGCCAGGACATTCAATACACCCAGGTTGGAGTTGGCCTTGACCGCAAAGCACACCAGGTGCGGCATGCCGGCCAGCGCATCGGCGTAAGCCAGGTACTGGGCTTCGATGTGCGCGCGCGAGTAAACGTAGGTCGGTGTACCAAAGCGATCGGCGATAGCAGACAGGGCAACACCTTCCGCGAACAGTTCACCGTCACGGTAGTTAAAAGCGTCCATGGCGATCCCTTATTGGAAGACGTCGTGCTTGTGTGCTTTTGATGGCTGCTTTTGTGAAGACTGGGCCTGCTCTGCAGGGTCCTGGTCGTCATCGGGCAGGTACAGCGGGCCTTTTTGGCCGCAGGCCGACACAAGACAGGCAACCGCAAGGAGCGCAGCAAGGGAAGAGATCAGGCGCTTCATGGCGAAATCCTTGAAAATGCATTAATTGCGCCGGAGTATACCGGCCACCCGGCAGCTTGCCTATGCGATGGGGCACCCGTCCGGCGGGCCTTGGCCGCAAGCACATCGAACCCTGTGGGAGCGGGCTTGTGTGGCGAGGGAGCTTGCTCCCGCTCGGCTGCGAAGCAGACGCAAAGCTTTTGGGGCCGCTTCGCGACCCAGCGGGAGCAAGCTCCCTCGCCACACAGGTCTACTCCCATAGGTACAGTGTTGTTAGCGCTTGGTCGTTATCCTTTGCAATCGACAGGACTCGGTCGTATCTTGCGGCGCTTGAGCCTGATCAGACACTTTTTGAGGTTGCCGTAATGAGTTTGTCCGAAGCGCGTTTCCACGATCTGGTCGATGCCACCCAGCAAACGCTGGAGGACATCTTTGACGACAGCGACCTGGATATCGATCTGGAGAGCTCGGCCGGTGTGCTCACCGTCAAGTTCGAGAACGGCAGCCAGTTGATCTTCAGCCGTCAGGAACCACTGCGCCAGCTGTGGCTGGCAGCGGTATCCGGCGGTTTCCACTTCGATTACGACGAAGAAAGCGAGCGCTGGATGTGCGACAAGAGCGAAGAGCAACTGGGCGAAATGCTTGAGCGCATCGTCAAGCAGCAGGCCGGTGCCGATTTCGATTTCGAAGGCCTGTAACGTCGTGACCCAGCCCGCTCCCGTCCGTCCGCCCAAGCCGCTCTACAGCAATGTCAGCCCGACGGTGCCATCGCCGTGCAGTGGGGTCTGTCGGCTGGATGAGCAGAAAGTCTGCCTCGGATGTTTCCGCCATGTCGAAGACATCCGCGAATGGCGCTCGGCGGATGACGAGCGTCGGCGGGTGATTTGCGCGCAAGCTGTACAGCGAAAACAGGGCTCCGGGCCATGACTTGTATATTTTTTGAGCTGTGATAGTGTCCGGATACGCCTCAACCCATCGAGGCTTGTGAAAACCCCGCCTTTTTCTGGCGGGGTTTTGCTTTTTTCGTGCAGAAGAAAGGAGTCTGCCCTGATCATGACCGCACCTTCCATCACCCTTACCCGTCTGGACGTTCAGCGTCTGGAGCGTCTGATCGACAGCCTGGATGACACGCTGCCGGGCGTTATCGCGCTGCAAACCGAACTGGATCGCGCCGATACACTGGTCGGTCACGATGAAGTGCCCGCCGATGTCGTGACCATGAATTCCCGCGTTCACTGCCGTGAAGAGAGCAGTGGCAAGGACTACCACTTGACGTTGGTGTACCCGAAGGATGCCAATGCCGACGAAGGCAAAATCTCGATTCTGGCACCGGTCGGCAGCGCGTTGCTGGGCTTGAAAGTCGGTCAACACATCGACTGGCCGGCACCGGGTGGCAAGACCTTGAAGCTGACCCTGCTGGAAGTCGAATCGCAGCCAGCCCAGGGCGGCCACTTCCCGGAATGACTCCCCGTCAGACCTGCTCGAGCGCCTCGTTCAATGCGCGCTCCAGGTCGGCCTTGTAACGCAGATACAGATTGCTTGAACCCTGACCATCACCGAGCAGACCCGACAGGTCCAGGTCGGTGATGTAGCAGCGGTAGCGTTCGGTCTCGCGGCGTTGCCCGACGATTTCCCGGGCGACCACACTGAACAGCTGGTCGCCATGCTCCAGTTCTGAAAACTCCCGCTGATTGCAATACAGCGTGACCTGCACCTTGCCCGGTGCGGCTTTGCCGACGATCGCCTGTACGTCGTAGAACGGTTTGTTGACCGGGGTTTGCGGTGCCGGACGAGCTTCGACCCGACGCGCGCGGCCGGTGCCTGAGGGCAGCAGCTGGTAATACAGGGTGTCCAGGCTGCGGGGTCGGGCGGCGTCCATGGGCTGCAAGGCGTCGCGTCGGTACTGAATCGATTGCAGGAACCGTTGCAGCGGCACCAGCAGGCTTTGCTCGTCATGCCACGGTAAACGCTGGTGCCACAAGGCATTGAATTCATCGAGTACATACAGGTCGGCCTGATCTTCGTTGATCCGGTAGAACACCTGAATGCACTCGGGCTGGCCCATGGGCAGGAGCAGCGCCAGGTCGTGATCTTCCAGCGCCATCGGGTCCAGGTGCAGCGGGCTGTAACGGGGCAATTCTTCACCCAGGTAATCGAACAGCGCGGGCAGCGTGGCGGCGGCGACGTGTTCGACCTTGCCGGGCACCAATTCCAGCACGTGGTAATGCTGCTGGACCTGAATCACGTAGCGATGATTGAGTTTGCTCAGCAGCAGGTTCTGCGCCGTGTCGAGGATGTCTTCGACTCGCTGGGCAATGAATTGCGCACGGTTGTGGCAGAAGCAGCGCACGCGCAACCGGGGTTGTCGCGGGCCGTCCGGCAAGTTGTTGAGGTAATCACGCATGCAGTCGAGCAGGGCGTGAGGGCCGTCGTAGCGGTTGACCAGCACTTCGTTCCAGCTGTTGAGCGTGACCTGATCCAGGGTCAACACCAGGTTTTCCCGAACGCCGGCGTAGCTCAGGGAGTCGGTGCGCTCGGTGGTCATCAGGATATTCAAGTCGCGGTGGTGCTTGAGCGGGTCGACGCCGACGTTCACCAGGATCAGCACTTCGCTGGGCACGCTGGCGCGCAGCAACGGTTCTTCGGCGACGGTCGGCAAAGGCAGGGGGATGCTCTGTTGCAGGCTGCCGAGCAGGTTGAACAACTCGAATTCGCTCAAGTCGCTGCTGCCCGGGTGCAAGGCCAGGCGGGTGCTGCTGTCGATCACGCCGTTGCGGTGGCACCAGGTGAGCAGTTCGAGCAATTGGCGGCTGCGCTTGATCGGCGCGAAGTGCTCCCACTCAAGCGCGGTCAGGCTGCCGTTGTACAGGCCCCATTGGCTTTGCCCCGCTTCTTTTTTGTCGGCCGAGTGCACCAGCGTCAGGGTGTCTTCGGCCAGGTCCGGGGCGATGCCGGGGTTGATGAACTCGACCTTGTCCGCCTTGCGTTCGAAGGCCGCATACAGGCGTCGACCGAGCACGCTGAGGTCGCGCTTGTTGATCAGGCTGACGGTTTGTTCATTGCGGGCAAACTGGGTCAGGAAGCGGTAGCTGTAATTCAGCTCGTTGACCAAGGCTCGGCGTTCGGAGCTGACCTGGCGGACTTTCCATTGGCTGCGACTATCGAGCAGGGCCAACTGGCGATGGTCCCATTGCCATTCGTGGGCCAGGCGTTCGAGCAGCGCGCGTTGCCAGCCCTGGGTGCGACCGCTGTTGCCGGTGAGCTTACGATTGACCTTCAGGTACAGCGCACGCCGCACCAACTCCAACCGCTCAGGTTCGTTGCGGCCAATCAGGTATTCCTCGATGCGCCGGTACACCACGACGTACGGGTCCAGTTCATCGAGGTCGAGCCGGTTGGCGAACACTGCCTGCTTGAAGCGCAGGCTCAGGCACTGGACCCTGGGATGTTCGCTGGCGTAAACCTCGGTCAACAGCAGCTTGAGCACAGACTTGTAGGGTGACTCGATGCCCTTGAACAACTGCCAGAGCCCGGCACCAATGAACTCGCCGGGCGGGATAAAGGCCAGATGCCCCAGGTCGAGTGTTTCGTCGGCGCGAATAAAGCGCTTGGATAGCAGCGTGTGGGTATAGCGGTCGTAGCTTGCCTCTTCATAGACCGGCACCAGCCACCAGATTGGGGTGCGCCCGGCCAGCCAGATGGCGGTGCGATAGAACTCGTCCAGCAACAGATAGTGCTGGGTGGTGCCGCAGTCTTCCGAGCTCAACTGGTTATCGCGCTCGCCCCGCACAAAGCGGACCGGGTCAATCAGGAAAAAGTGTGCCTCGGCGCCTTGGCTGGCGGCCCATGCTTCAAGCAACTGACATTTCTTGCGCAGCTCGGCCAGTTCGGTTTCGCTCAGGTCTGAGCCGTGACAAACCCACACGTCCATATCGCTCTGGTCAGCCTGGGCCAGGGTGCCGAGGCTGCCCATCAGGAACAGGCCGTGAATCGGTCGTGGCGGATTGCTGCCGTGACGTGGCTTGTAGGAAAACGAACGAGTCAGGCGCTGGGCTTCGGCGAGGACGTTGGCATCCGGCTCGTAGTTCGATAGCCCGGCGGGCGTGCTGCCTGAGACGTAGCCCGGCAACAGCGGATGATTGACGTGGAAAAACAGCGGCAGAAGGCTCAACACTCCCTGTTGACGGGTCGACAAGCCTTCCATGGCACGCGCCATGCGGCCCTCGTTGAGCTTCAGGAAACGCGCGCGCAGCTGACTGAGAACCTTGCGGTCGATTCCTTCGTCCAGATCGGGGCGGATTTCATGGGTGCGGGTCATGTCAGCTCAAACCGGCTCGCAGGGCTCGGATGTGGGGCTCTCGGAATGGGTGGCAGTTTAGCGCCTCGACCCCGGGACATTTAAGCTGATTTTGTTTTTTTGGCGTCAGATTTCTACCGTATGGCAACAGCAGATACCGAGTCTGCCCGCGGAAATCCCGTGGCAGGGGTTCCCGTGGGCGAAGTGATGGAATTCAGGCTGTTTCCTGGACGCTCAGAATGGTCAGGACAGTTTGCACATTTTGCGCGGCATCGCGACCCAGGCTGGTCAGGTAACCGCCATCGGGCTGGTCGATCAGTTCTTTTTCATGCAGGCGTTTGGCAGCGGCAATGTGTTTCGGGGCAGCGGTCTGATGAATTTTCAAACCTTCCTGGGAACTGTCCAGGTTGAAGAGTGCGAGGACTTCCAGTTCGGCAACCAACTCAGGGGTAAGCGACATAAGGACTCCAGACTTTCTAGGAATTGGACGACAGCGCCCCTAAGGTGATCCCACTCGTGCGGCATGTCCAGTGCTCGCGACAGGGTTTTTTCGATTGGGGCGGCATTCCCCCGGTAGCGGGGCGGTCTGAAGTGTAGTCGTTACTTGTAGGAGCAAGGCTTGCCCGCGATGAACGATTACGCGGTTCATCTGACAGACCGCGGTGCAGCAATCGCGGGCAAGCCTTGCTCCTACAGTACGGGTGCTCGATTTACTTCTTTTCCGGCGGCAATTCTGGCAATGCGCGCAAAGCAGCTTCGTACCATTCGGTATTGAACGCGCGGTCTTCTTCGAGGATTGCGTCGATTTCTACCGCCAGGACGTGGGCCATCAGATTGAGGATCTCATCGCGCTCGTAACCCACCAGCGTCAGCTTGTTGAAGGTGGCTTTGGCGGCTGGAGGATTGTCGCTTTCTATCTGGTTCTCGATGGCTTCGATCAGCGTGTTCTCGGCGAACTCTTCTTCGTCGGCGTCGATATCGTTTGGCTCGCTCATGGCAGGCTCCTCAAGGAAAGGTGGCCAGTTTACCCGCATTCAGCCGCGTGATGCTGCTGGCAAGAAACCCGGGAGCGTTCTATAAACAGGCACTGCCCACCCCGCACGGCCTGGAGGCTTTGTGATGCTTAAGCTTTACGGATTTTCTGTCAGCAACTACTACAACATGGTGAAACTGGCGCTGCTCGAAAAGGGACTGCCATTCGAAGAGGTGCCGTTCTACGGCGGCCAAACGCCGGAAGCGCTGGCCATCAGCCCGCGCGGCAAGGTGCCGGTGCTGGGCGTTGAGCGGGGTTTCATCAATGAAACCAGTGTGATTCTCGAATACATCGAGCAAAGCCAGAAAGGTACGCCGCTGCTGCCGGTTGATCCTTTGGCGCGGGCACAAGTGCTGGCGCTGGCCAAGGAGATCGAGTTGTACATCGAGCTGCCGGGCCGGGCTTGCTACCCGGAAGCGTTTTTCGGCATGACGCTGCCTGACGCGATCAAGGAAAAGACCAAAACCGAATTGCTGCTGGGGATTGCGTCACTGGCCAGGCACGGCAAATTCAGCCCTTACGTGGCGGGCGAGAGCCTGAGCGTGGCGGATTTGTATTTCCTGTACAGCGTGCCGTTGGCTTGTGGGGTCGCCAAGAAGTTGTTCGACATCGATTTGCTCGCAGAACTACCGGCCGCCAAGGCGCTATTGCAGCGCTTAGAGCAGAATCCGAACGTACAGCGGATTGCGGCGGACAAGGAAGCGGCGATGCCGGCGTTCATGGCGATGGTCGCGTCCAAGAAGTAGATTTGTAGCGTTCTTGTGAATGTCATCGCGGGCAAGCCATGCTCCTACGGGTTTTGTGTCGTTCATGTGCTTGTGGCACGACACAAATCTGTAGGAGCAAGGCTTGCCCGCGATGCTTTTAGCGGCCGGCGAGCAGCGCCTGACCGCGCACCACGGCTGCCTTCACCTGCGCCGGCGCAGTGCCGCCGATGTGGTCGCGGGCATTGACCGAGCCTTCCAGGGTCAGCACGGCGAACACGTCCTGGTCGATCTGGTCGCTGAACTTGCTCAGTTCTTCCAGGCTCATTTCCGCCAGGTCCTTGCCGCTTTCCACGCCGTATTTCACGGCATGGCCAACGATTTCGTGGCAGTCACGGAACGGCAGGCCACGACGCACCAGGTAGTCAGCCAGATCGGTGGCGGTGGAGAAACCGCGCAGAGCCGCTTCGCGCATCATCGCGTGCTTGGGCTTGATCGCCGGGATCATGTCGGCGAAGGCGCGCAGCGAATCGCGCAGGGTGTCGGCAGCGTCGAACAGCGGTTCTTTGTCTTCCTGATTGTCCTTGTTGTAGGCCAGCGGCTGGCCCTTCATCAGGGTCAGCAGGCCCATCAGCGCACCGAATACCCGGCCGGTCTTGCCACGCACCAGCTCCGGCACGTCCGGGTTTTTCTTTTGCGGCATGATCGAGCTGCCGGTGCAGAAGCGGTCTGGCAGATCGATGAACTGGAACTGCGCGCTGGTCCACAGCACCAGCTCTTCGGAGAAACGCGACAGGTGCATCATCGCGATGCTGGCAGCCGAGCAGAATTCGATAGCGAAGTCACGATCGGACACGTTGTCCAGCGAGTTGCCGCCGACGGCGTCGAAGCCCAGCAGTTGGGCGGTGTATTCGCGGTCGATCGGGTAAGTCGTGCCCGCCAGAGCAGCGCTGCCCAATGGCATGCGGTTGGTGCGCTTGCGGCAGTCGACCAGACGCTCGTAGTCACGGCTGAGCATCTCGAACCAGGCCAGCATGTGGTGCCCGAAGGTCACTGGCTGCGCGGTTTGCAGGTGAGTGAAGCCGGGCATGATGCTGCCCGCTTCGCGCTCGGCCTGTTCCAGCAAGCCTTTTTGCAGGCGGGTGATTTCGCTCAGGATCAGGTCGATCTCGTCACGCAGCCAAAGGCGAATATCGGTGGCGACCTGGTCGTTACGGCTACGGCCGGTGTGCAGCTTTTTACCGGTCACGCCGATACGGTCGGTCAGGCGCGCCTCGATGTTCATGTGCACGTCTTCGAGATCGATGCGCCAGTCGAACTGGCCGGCCTCGATTTCACCCTGGATGGTCTTCAGGCCATCGGTGATGCTGTCGCGCTCGGCATCGGTCAGCACGCCGACCTTGGCCAGCATGGTGGCGTGGGCGATCGAGCCCATGATGTCGTGGCGATACAGGCGCTGGTCGAAAGTGACGGAGGCGGTGAAGCGGGCGACGAAGGCGTCGACGGGTTCACTGAAGCGGCCGCCCCAGGACTGATTGGTCTTGTCAGTGCTCATGAATTCGCTCGTATCGGCTGAAGAAAAATGGCGTTGAAAGCTGGCGCGGATAATAACAGGGTTGCCAATCCTGTCGCTGACACTGGTCGACTGGTTTTTCCAGCGTGCGTCATACCCAGGGCGGCGTCTCAACATTTTGCACAATGATATTTTCCATTTGAGCAATATCGCTCCGGCAACCGTCTACAGTTGGTCAGTAGGAACAGTGCACTTCTCGGTGCAGCCGCTGACTATAAGAAGAGGGGGTGTTCATATTGCGTATCAGCAAACCCTGTGGCGATGTGTCGCCAAAGCGGGCCTGGGCCGCTAATCGCCCGGCAGATGAAAATTTAGCTGCCCGACCAGCGGCACTTTTTGACGCTCGCGCTAGTCTTAGCGTGGATCGCGGTGACGGACGTCACTTCACCTGTCTACGCTATCCTTGTGCGAGACTCACGCAGGAATCCAGCGCAATATGAATGTCCTGATCGTTGATGACGACCCCCTTGCCCGCGAGCGCCTGAGCCGAATGGTTGGCGAACTCGAGGGATACAGTGTCCTGGAGCCCAGCGCCACGAACGGCGAAGAAGCGTTGGCACTGATCGACAGCCACAAGCCGGATATCGTGCTGCTCGATATCCGCATGCCAGGCCTCGATGGCCTGCAAGTGGCCGCGCGATTGTGCGAACGCGAAACCCCGCCCGCCGTGGTGTTTTGCACCGGGCCCGATGAATTTGCCGTGGAAGCCTTACAGGCCAGCGCCGTAGGCTATCTGGTGAAACCTGTGAGAACTGAACATTTACATGACGCGTTAAAAAAAGCTGAGCGCCCCAATCGTATTCAACTCTCGGCCCTGACCCGGCCGGCCGCCGAAAGTGGCAGTGGCCCACGCAGCCATATCAGCGCCCGCACCCGCAAAGGGATCGAGCTGATTCCGCTGGATCAAGTGGTCTACTTCATTGCCGACCACAAATACGTGACCTTGCGCCACGAAGCCGGCGAAGTGTTGCTCGATGAACCGCTCAAGGCCCTTGAAGACGAATTCGGTGACCGTTTCGTGCGCATCCACCGCAATGCACTGGTCGCTCGCGAGCGCATCGAACGTTTGCAACGAACGCCTCTGGGGCATTTTCAGCTGTTCCTCAAAGGCTTGAACGGCGATGCATTGATCGTCAGTCGGCGCCATGTGGCCGGCGTACGGAAGATGATGCAACAGCTTTAATTCGCTGGGCGCAGACGAATTTCACACCCGATTGCCGGACATCCGGGGCCAGGGAGGCCGAGTAGTTTCTGATACAAGTCAAAGTGGATTTGGCTGAGCTGTTATTATCCGCCGTATCTATTCAGTACGGATTGATCCATGTCCTCTCGCCAAATCCGCATCGCCACCCGCAAAAGTGCTCTCGCCCTGTGGCAGGCCGAATACGTCAAAGCCCGTCTGGAGGAGGCCCACCCAGGTCTGCTCGTGACCTTGGTGCCCATGGTCAGTCGCGGTGACAAGCTGCTCGATTCACCGCTGTCGAAAATCGGCGGTAAGGGCCTGTTCGTCAAGGAACTGGAAACCGCGCTGCTGGAAAACGAAGCCGACATCGCCGTGCACTCCATGAAAGACGTGCCGATGGACTTCCCCGAAGGCCTCGGTCTGTACTGCATCTGCGAGCGCGAAGACCCGCGCGACGCATTTGTCTCCAATACCTACGCCAGCCTCGATGAGTTGCCGCAAGGCAGCATCGTCGGCACGTCGAGCCTGCGCCGTCAGGCCCAGTTGCTGACCCGTCGCCCGGACCTGGAAATCCGTTTCCTGCGCGGTAATGTGAACACGCGCCTGGCCAAGCTCGATGCCGGAGAATACGACGCCATTATTCTCGCCGCGGCCGGTTTGATCCGGCTGGGTTTTGAAGATCGCATCACCTCGGCCATCAGCGTCGACGACAGCCTGCCGGCCGGTGGCCAGGGCGCAGTGGGGATTGAATGTCGCACCGCCGACAGTGAAATTCACGCTTTGCTGGCGCCGTTGCATCACCAAGACACCGCCACTCGAGTGACCGCCGAACGTGCCCTCAACAAACATCTGAATGGCGGTTGCCAGGTGCCAATCGCCTGCTACGCCGTGCTTGAGGGCGAGCAGGTCTGGTTGCGTGGCCTGGTGGGCGATCCGAGCGGCGGCCTGCTGCTCAGTGCCCAGGCCCGCGCGCCGCGTGGCGATGCCGAAGCTTTGGGTGTGCAAGTGGCCGAAGACCTTTTGAGTCAGGGCGCCGCCGACATCCTCAAAGCGGTTTACGGCGAGGCAGGTCACGAGTGACAGGCTGGCGCCTGCTGCTGACGCGTCCCGCGGATGAGTCGGCGGCGCTCAGCGATCTGTTGGCCGGGCAGGGGATTTTCAGCAGCACCCTGCCGCTTTTGGACATCGTGCCGATCCCTGCCTCTGACACAATGCGCGATGTGATCCGGGCGCTGGATCGCTACTGCGCAGCGATCGTGGTCAGCAAACCCGCCGCGCGAATCTGTGTCGATCTGGTCGAGCGGTTTGGCTCGCCAGCACCGTTTGTGAAGTGGTTCAGTGTCGGCGCGGCGACGGCGCAGATCCTTGAGGGTCACGGCCTGGACGTAAGCTTCCCCGAGGGCGGCGATGACAGTGAAGCCTTGCTTGAACTCGCAGCGTTGCGCGAGGCTATCACCCGGCCTGATCCGCGGGTGTTGATCCTGCGCGGTGAGGGCGGGCGCGAGCTGCTGGCCGAGCGCTTGCGCGAGCGAGGTGCTAGTGTCGAGTATCTGGAACTGTATCGTCGCGAGCTGCCGCAATACCCGCCGGCAGCGCTGCCGGACCTGATTGAAGCGGAACACCTGAACGCACTGGTGGTCAGCAGTGGACAGGGTTTTGAGCACCTGCATCAACTGGCTGGCGATGCCTGGCCGCAGTTGGCGCGGTTGCCGTTGTTTGTACCAAGCCCCAGGGTTGCCGAGCTGGCACAAGCTGCCGGTGCCCTGACAGTTGTGGATTGTCGTGGCGCGAGTGCCGCGGCTTTGCTGACGGCGTTACGGGAGCATCCCGAACCCGTTCTCTAATGCAAAGGATGGATACGTGAGCGAAACAGCCTTGCCTAAAGATGACTCGCGGCCTGTGCTTGATGCACCGGTTGATGCTCCTGTTAATGAAATGCCGCCTCCCCCTGCTGCACAGCCGAGCCGAGGCAATGGGCTGGCAATCGTCGCGCTGCTGCTGGGCGCCGCCGGTGTGGCGGTGGGTGGTTGGGGCGTCTGGCAGGTGCGTCATCTGCAAGCGACCAACCAGCAGCAGCTGAGCCAGGTGCAGGCGTTGAGCGACGAGGCGCAAAACCTGAAGCTCAATGAACAGCGCCTGAGCGCGCGTCTTGAGCAACTGCCCGGCGCCGATGTGCTGGAAGAGCGCAGCCGTCTGGTGATCCAGTTGCAGGGTGATCAGCAGCGACTCAATCAACGTCTGGAAACCGTCCTCGGCGCCAGCCGCAAGGACTGGCGTCTGGCTGAAGCCGAGCATCTGTTGCGTCTGGCCAGCCTGCGGCTTTCGGCGTTGCAGGACATCAGCAGCGCCCAGGCCCTGGTGCAGGGCGCCGATGAAATTCTCCGCGAACAGAATGACCCCGGCTCTTTCGCCGCCCGCGAACAAGTGGCCAAGACCCTGGTGGCATTGCGCAGCACCGAGCAGCCGGATCGCACCGGTTTGTTCCTGCGACTGGGCGCGCTGCGCGATCAAGTCATCAGCCTCACCGAGCTGGCACCCGAGTACAAGGATCGCGGCGAATCGCTGCTGGGCCTGACCGCCGATGGCGATGGCGCCAGCCGCTGGGCGCAATGGTGGGATCAGATCTCGCGCTACATACGCATCGATTTCAACGCCGACAAAAATGTCCGCCCATTGTTGGCCGGGCAGAGTCTGAGCCAGGTGCGCCTGGCGCTGAGCCTGGCGCTGGAACAGGCGCAATGGGCCGCGCTCAACGGTCAGGCCGCGGTTTACAGCCAGTCGCTGGATGAGGCGCGAGATGTGCTCAAGGGCAATTTCAACCCGGACAACCCGCAGAGCAAAGTGATGCTTGAGCAGGTGGCCGAGTTGAGCGCGCAACCGGTCACTGTGGTTACCCCGGATCTGACCGGCACGCTGAGCGCGGTTCAGGGTTATCTGGAACGGCGTAACGTCAATGCCGAAGACTCGATCAAACCGCTGGCTAAACCTGCCACCCAGGAGGCCACGCCATGAAACGCCTCTATGTGATCGTGTTTCTGGTCATCGCCATTGCCGCTGCGCTGGGTTTGGCGATCGCCGAGCATTCCGGTTACGTGCTGATCGCCTACAAGAGCTTTCGCTTCGAATCGAGCCTGTGGGCAACTCTGGCGCTGCTGGCGGTTCTCTGGCTGGTGTTCTGGGGCATCAAGGCATTGATCGAACTGGTGACGACCTCCGGAGGTGTGGTCAATCCCTGGTCGCGGCGTAATCGCAGTCGCCGGGTTCAAGTGGCGATCGAACATGGTCAACTGGACCTGGCCGAAGGTCGCTGGGCCAGCGCGCAGCGTCATTTACATCGCGCTGCGGAAGCCGAACGTCAACCGTTGCTGTACTACCTCGGTGCAGCGCGTGCGGCGAACGAACAAGGACATTACGAGGAGAGCGACAACCTGCTGGAGCGCGCGCTTGAGCGTCAGCCTCAGGCGGAATTGGCGATTGCCTTGAACCACGCACAATTGCAGACCGATCGCGGCGATACCGACGGAGCCCTGTCGACCCTGCAAGCGATGCACGAACGTCACCCTCATAACGCCCAGACCCTGCGCCAGTTGCAACGCCTGCATCAGCAGCGGGGCGACTGGTCGGCGGTCATTCGCCTGCTGCCGGAACTGCGCAAGGACAAAGTGCTGCCACCCGCGGAACTGGCCGAGCTGGAGCGTCGCGCCTGGGGCAAGAATCTGTCCCTGGCGGCGCATCAGGAAGAGGACGGCACCGTCGGCTTGCAATCGCTCAATCGCGCCTGGCAGCAACTGACGTCGGCTCAGCGTCAAGAGCCGCAACTGGTGCTCGCCTATGCTGAACAGCTGCGGCAACTGGGCGCGCAGGTCGAGGCCGAAGAAGTCTTGCGAACGGCTCTGAAGCGCAACTACGACAGTCATCTGGCGCGTCTCTACGGATTGGTTCGCGGCAGTGATCCGACTCGTCATTTGCAGCTTGCCGAAGGTTGGCTCAAGGATCATCCCGCCGATCCGAGCCTGTTGCTGACTTTGGGTCGCCTGTGTTTGCAAAGTAGCCTTTGGGGTAAAGCCAGGGATTATCTGGAAAGCAGTCTGCGCGTGCAGCGCAATCCGGAAGCCTGCGCCGAACTCGCGCGGCTGCTCGCGCAAATGGGTGATACCGAGCGCAGCAACCAGCTGTTCCAGGAAGGCCTGGGCCTGCTGGATGAGCGCTTGTTGTCGGCGCCGCTGCCGGTGCCGGCTCACGCTTGATAGCTATTCAAAGGCATTGCATGGAAGACAGTTCAGAGCGGTGAAGTTCGCCCTGTTTTTGTCTTCCTATCGCATCTTAAGCAAAGTCCTACAAAGGACTACATCTGATCCTGTAGCTTCTGTCGGGATTTCCCTACATCCCCGCTGAAGTGTCGCTGGCGACCCGCCTTGAAAGGCTGGCGCGCTTTCCTCTACCGTAGCCGTCGGTCCTTAATTGTTACGGAAAAGCCATGTCGTTGGCCTGCTCACGCTCCTTGTTCTTCACGGTTTTCGTTACGGGCGCCCTGGTCCTGGGCGCGTCTTACTATCTGGAATATGCCGTCGGCCTCACGCCGTGTGGCTTGTGCCTGTTGCAACGGGTTTGCCTGGCGTTGCTGACGGGTGTCTGCCTGGTGGCTGCCGTGCAGGGGCCTGGTCAACTCGGTGCCTTGCTGTATTGGTTGTTGGGTCTGCTCTGCAGCCTGGCAGGTACGGCCACGGCGTGGCGGCAGGTATTGTTGCAAAGTGACCCGGTGCATCAGCTGTCGGCCTGCGCGCCGCATCTGACAGAGCCGCTCGCCAACGCGCCGTGGACGTGTGTCATGCAGCAGATGTTCAAAGGCACCGTCGACTGCGTGCAGATCACCTGGACGCTGTTCGACCTGAGCATTCCGGAGTGGAGTCTGCTGTTCTTCGTCGCGATGATGATTCTGTGTGTTTATCAGCTGCTGCGCCTTGTCTGGACCGCTTTGCAACGACCGCTCAGCGGCGAGTCGTCGCACCGGGCCTTTGTGCGTGATTAAACACTTGTATGAACTTTATCGCGTGCGTACCTTGAAGCCACAGTCGCGCGGGCATAATCTGGCCCGCACGTGTCATTGGAATTCTGTTGCTCGATGACGCTCTGTCCGACCGCCCATACAAGAGGCGAGCGGGCATAGAGCAGCTGACCCACAAGGGAAGAGAGATCACCATGCTCGAAAGTTGTCAGAATGCTCAGGAACGCTGGGGTGGAGTGCACCTTCTGATCGATCGCTGGTTGCAGGAACGCAAGGACCTGATCGACGCATACGACAAGCTCGGCGCCACACCTGAAACGCTGGGCGAGAACCGAAAGCCTTTGCAGGAATTCTGCGGCGTGTTGGTCGATTACGTCTCCGCCGGGCACTTCGAGATCTATGAGCAGCTGACGGGGGAGGCCAAGGCCTTCAACGACAAGCGAGGCCTGGAACTCGCCGAGACCATCTACCCGCGCATTGACGTCATCACCGAGAAGCTTCTCGCGTTCAACGACCTGTGCGATGAAGGAAAGTGTGTCGCAGAGAAGTTCAAGGAACTCGGCGGCCTGTTGCACGAACGCTTCGAACTGGAAGATTGCCTGATCGAAGTGCTGCACACCGCTCACAAGGAAACCGATTCGGTCCAGGCCTGAAGCGCTTTCCCGCAAGACCCCGAAACGGCGTGCCAAGGCACGCCGTTTTTCATTTGCGCTGTCAGCTGGTAGCGCCGCGTAATTCGACTTCGAATACCAGAGGCGTGAACGGCGCGATCAGGTCGCCGGCACCATCTGCGCCATAGGCTTGTGCCGATGGAATCACCAGACGCCATTTCGCGCCGACCGGCATGTTCTGCAATGCGCTGCGCCAGCCGCTGATCACGCTGTCGAGACTGAACCACTGTGGCTGACTGTTCTGGTCGAACACGGTGCCGTCGGGAAGGCGTCCGATGTAAAGCACCTGCACTTTTCCATTCGGTCCGGCCTTGGCGCCAGTACCGGGTGCCAACTCGGTCAGCAGAATTCCATCAGTCAGTTCACGAACGCCGGGCTTGGCTTTTTCCTCGGTGAGAAAACGTTGCTCGTTTTCCAGCGCACGCTCGCTTTGTGGTGCGGGTGTCTGCATGGCGACCCGGGCTTCGTGCTCGGTGAGAATCTGCTCGATCTGCTCGTCTTTCAACGCCAGTGGCTTGCCTTGATAGGCTTGCTGCAAACCTTCGACCAGCGCCTTGAGTTGCAGGTCGGGAACCTCCTGGCGCAGGCGTTCACCCAGGCTCGCACCCAAGCTGTAAGCGAGATCGTGGGCGTCATTTTCCTGGGTTTTTTCGGCGGCCTGAGCAGCCGAAAAAATTACGCACAGCGATAAAAAAAGGTAGCGCGACATGGGCACTCTCCAGCCTGAGATGCGGGCGATTATGCCAGTGTGAATGCTCACAAAGGTGAACTGCTTTTTGCGTCGACGAAGAAGATTTTCGTTCGTTTGCAACGCACCGCTTTCGATAGTGTCAACATGCCCTAGCGGCGGTTGCAGCAGAGGTCTAGTATGAGCCGCAACTCACTTCAGCCAGGAGGTAAACCATGTCGGCCACCAAGAAGCCAGTAAACACTCCGTTGCACCTGCTCCAACAACTCTCGAGCAGCCTGCTCGAGCATCTGGAAACCGCTTGTTCCGAAGCCTTGGCTGATGCTGAAAAACTGCTCGCCAAGCTGGAAAAGCAGCGCGGAAAAGCGCAGGAAAAATTGCACAAATCCCGCACCAAATTGCAGGACGCTGCAGCGGCCGGCAAGGCCAAGGCACAAGCCAAAGCCAAGGACGGAGTGAAAGAACTTGAGGACCTGCTGGATGCTCTCAAAGAGCGTCAGTCGGACACTCGCGGCTACATCCTGCAACTCAAGCGCGACGCTCAAGAAAGCCTGAAACTGGCCCAGGGTATCGGTCGTGTACAAGAGGCTGTCGGCAAGGCGTTGTCCCTGCGTGCGGCCAAGCCTGCTGCGGCTCCTGCGAAGAAAGCCGCTGCCAAACCGGCTGCTGCAAAAGCACCGGCCAAGCCTGCCGCCAAACCGGTTGCCAAGGCACCGGTGAAAGCCGCAGCCAAACCTGCAGCGAAAAAACCAGCTGCGGCCAGCGCTGCAAAACCTGCGGCTAGAACTGCCGCTGCGAAGCCTGCTGCTGCCAAACCGACTGCTGCAAAAACAGCGGCTGCCAAACCTGCCGCGGCGAAAACCGCTGCAGCAAAACCAGCGGCAAAACCAGCTGTAAAAGCTGCTGCCAAACCAGCTGTAAAAACTGCTGCCAAACCAGCGGCAAAACCTGCCGTAAAAGCCGCTGCAAAACCTGCTGCTAAAACCGCTGCGGCGAAGCCTGCTGCCAAGCCAGCCGCCAAACCTGTTGCAGCCAAAACCGCAGCCAAGCCAGCGGCAAAACCAGCAGCAAAACCTGCTGCGAAAACAGCGGCTAAACCAGCTGCCAAGCCGGCCGCTAAAACCGCTGCCGCGAAACCTGCCACTGCCGCCAAACCGGCAACTGCCAGCGCCGCGAAACCTGCCGCAGCCAAACCCGCAGCCAAACCAGTTGCTGCCAAGCCTGCTGCAAAACCAGCGGCCAAACCTGCTGCTAAACCAGCAGCCAAGCCGGCAGTGAAAAAACCGGTTGTTGCCAAGCCAGCGACTGCCCCTGTTGCCAAGCCGGCTACCCCGGCTCCAGCCGCAGCACCTGCTTCGACAGCCTCCACCTCGACAGCTACGCCAGCACCAACGCCGGCCGCTGTTCCGAGCGCAACAACCTCCACCCCAACCAGCGCTTCCTAAGTGCCGGTTACCGCGACGCGCAGCTGATGCAGCGCGTCGCGGTCGAGGTGGGCGGCGTCCGCCGCCACACCTTCCAGCCAGGCCGATAGATCGGTCTTCTCTTCTTGCGGCCAGTTCTGCGCCGATCGTTCCAGTCGCTGTAACAGATGCCGCTCGGCTTCCAGCTCCAACGACTTCACTTGCTCTCGCAACTTGCTCAGCTCGACGTCCTTCGTCGCGGCTTCTTTCCATTGCATGCGCAATGCCCGCAACGGTCGCACGACATCAGCGTCCCAGGACGTGGTCTCACTGCGAAGTTGCTGCAAACGTTGTTCGTTGCAGGCGATGCCTCGTTGGCCAAGCCATGCCGCGCACAGCAGCAGACACACATTGACCCCCATTGACTGTAATTGCAGGCACGCCTGCTCAACGCCCGGTTTGGCGTAAGTGCTGAGGGAAAAGCTCCACAGGTCAGAGGACATAGTGCTACTCGCGCCAGTTGCGAGCGAAGCTGGTAGACTCCGCCGCCATTATGATTCGACTTCAGAACCTGACTTTACAGCGTGGCCCGCAACGTCTGCTAGAAGACGCCGAGTTGACGCTGCACGCCGGCCAGAAAGCCGGCCTCATCGGTGCCAACGGCGCCGGCAAATCGAGCATGTTCGCCTTGCTTCGGGGTGAACTGCACCCGGACTCGGGTGATTGCTTCCTGCCGGCCGACTGGCGTATCGCCCACATGCGCCAGGAGGTCGACACGCTCGAACGCCTGGCGGTCGACTACGTGCTCGATGGCGACCTGCGCCTGCGCCAGGTGCAACACGACCTGGCGGCAGCCGAAGCGGCCCATGACGGTGCCGCTCAGGCCCGCCTGCACTCCGAACTCGACAGCGCCGACGGGTACACCGCCGACGCCCGGGCGCGCAAGTTGCTGGCCGGTCTGGGCTTCACCAACGAGCAGATGGATCGTCAGGTCGGAGATTTCTCCGGCGGCTGGCGGATGCGTCTGAACCTCGCGCAGGCCTTGATGTGTCCTTCGGACCTGTTGCTGCTCGACGAACCGACCAACCACTTGGACCTCGACGCCATCATCTGGCTCGAAGAGTGGCTCAAAAGCTATCCTGGCACCTTGATGCTGATCTCCCACGACCGGGATTTCCTCGATGCCGTGGTCGATCATGTCGCGCACGTTGATCAGCGCAAAATCAACCTCTATCGCGGTGGCTACAGCGCCTTCGAGCGTGCCCGTGCCGAACGTCTGGCCCAGCAACAGCAGGCTTACGAGAAGCAGCAGGTGCAACGTGCGCACATGGAAAGCTACATCGCCCGCTTCAAGGCCCAGGCGACCAAGGCCCGGCAGGCCCAGAGCCGGATCAAGGCACTGGAGCGGATGGAAGAGCTGACCGCCGCCCACGTCGATTCGCCGTTCGACTTCGTTTTCCGCGAATCGCAGAAAATCTCCAGCCCGCTGATCGACCTGTCCGACGCGCGTCTGGGTTACGGCGACAAAGCCGTACTGGAGAAGGTCAAGCTGCAACTGACCCCGGGTGCGCGCATCGGCTTGCTCGGTCCGAATGGCGCCGGTAAATCGACCCTGATCAAAAACCTTGCTGGCGAACTGTCGCCGCTGGCCGGCCGGTTGACCCGTGGCGAGAACACCGTGGTTGGCTACTTCGCTCAGCATCAGCTCGACTCGCTGGACTCCAAGGCCAGCCCGTTGCTGCACTTGCAGCGTCTGGCGCCGACCGAACGCGAACAGACCCTGCGTGACTTCCTCGGCGGTTTCGACTTCCGTGGTGCGCGGATCGATGAGCCGGTACTGAATTTCTCCGGTGGCGAGAAAGCACGTCTGGCCTTGGCGTTGATCGCCTGGGATCGTCCGAACCTGTTGCTGCTCGACGAACCGACCAACCACCTGGACCTGGAAATGCGCCTGGCGCTGACCATGGCCCTGCAGGAATTCAGTGGTGCGGTACTGGTGGTCTCCCACGACCGTCACCTGCTCAAGAGCACCACCGACAATTTCTATCTGGTGGCGGACGGCAAAGTCGAGGAATTCGACGGCGACCTGGAGGACTACACCCGGTGGCTGGTGGAGTATCGCCAGCGCAATGCGCCGGTCAGCAACACCCCGGTCAATCCGGACAAGACCGACAAGAAAGCCCAGCGTCAGGCCGCTGCTGCATTGCGTCAGCAACTGGCGCCGCACAAGCGCGAAGCTGACAAGCTTGAAGCCGAACTCGGCAAGCTCCACGAAAAACTGGCGAAAATCGATACCAGCCTCGGCGACAGCGATATCTACGAGCCAGCGCGCAAGAACGAGTTGCGTGATCTGCTGGCCGAACAGGCCAAGCTAAAGGTGCGTGAAGCTGAGCTGGAAGAAGCCTGGATGGAAGCGCTGGAACTGCTGGAAAGCATGCAGGCGGAGCTGGAGGCGCTGTCCTGATGGACGCCTTCAAGCTGCCGCTGCCGGCCATGTGGGTAGAGCCGATCTGGCTCGGCGTGCAAATCCTGCTGATTCTGCTGGCCGGTTACATCACCCAGCGTTTCGTTGCCAAATGCCTGACCCGTCTCGGTGAGCGCTACCCGTTTCCGCCACAGTTGCTGATGCCGCTGCGCGGTGGGCTGCGCTGGCTGATCATGGGCAGTGCGCTGATTTTCGTGCTCGAGCGCCTCGGGGTTTCGGCCACGGTGCTGTGGACGGCATTGTCGGGGTTTGTCGCGGTCGCGGCGGTGGCCTTTTTCGCCATGTGGAGCGTGCTCTCCAATCTGCTGTGCGCGATCCTGATTTTTACCGTCGGCCCGTTTCGCCTCGGCGATGTGGTCGAGTTGGTGGACACCACCGACAAGCCCGGCGTCAAAGGCCGGGTGGTGGCGATCAATCTGCTTTACACCACATTGATCGAGGCTGAAGAGCTGGGCACCGGCAGCGCCATGGTGCAAGTGCCCAATAGCTTATTCTTCCAGCGTTCGGTGCGGCGCTGGCGCGGGACGGATGTGTTTCCGTCGAGCGGTTTTGAGAAGTAGGCGCGATCGCTGCCCGGCACTCGTCATATCCTGCAAAAAATCGGTAGTCATCGGCCCAAAGCCGCATTAGCTTAGACGTCTGTCACGAGTCCGAGTCGAGGTGTGCAATGGAGCTTCAAACATGGCTGGCGTTTTTTGCCGCCTGCTGGGTGATCAGCCTGTCTCCCGGTGCCGGCGCCATTGCGTCGATGTCCAGTGGTCTGCAATACGGGTTCTGGCGCGGTTACTGGAACGCGCTGGGCCTGCAATTGGGCCTTGCGGTGCAGATCGCCATTGTCGGCGCCGGTGTGGGCGCGATTCTTACGGCTTCGGCCTCTGCCTTCTACGCGATCAAATGGTTCGGTGTGGCGTACCTGGTCTATCTCGCGATCAAGCAATGGCGCGCGTTGCCCAGCGACATGAGCGATGACGCGGCCGTGCGCCAGATCGGCAAGCCGATGGCCCTGGTGTTCCGTGGTTTCCTGGTGAACATCAGCAACCCCAAGGCACTGGTATTCATGCTCGCAGTGTTGCCGCAGTTCATCGACCCGCACGCGCCACTGCTGATCCAGTACGTGATCATCGGTGTGACCATGGTCTGCGTCGATCTGATCGTCATGGCCGGGTACACCGGGTTGGCGTCCAAGGTGTTGCGCCTGTTGCGCACGCCCAAACAGCAGAAGCGCATGAACCGCACTTTTGCCGGCCTGTTCATCGGCGCGGCGGCGTTCATGGCAACGTTGCGCAAAGCGGCGGTGTAAAAGCGTCAGGCGCAAAAAAGGCGACCTTTTCAGGTCGCCTTTTTCATTTCGGGCATCAGCGCAAAATGATCGGTGCGGTATCCGCCGGCAGGTTATTTCGCAATGGGGCCTGCCCAGGTTGCTCGTAACCGCCGCCGAGCTGTTGGCTCAATTGCGCCGCAACGTCCTCACCCAGCGCCTTGGACACATCGCGCACGACGCGCGGGCGGTTCAGGGAGACCTTGATGTCGCGACCGTTTACCAGCTTGGTGTCCTGACCTTCGCCCATCGCCGTGAAGGCCGAGGTGATTTCGTAGGTACGGGTATTGATCAGGCTGAAATCCGCCACCAGTGTCAGTCCCAGCACCGCGGAATGACTGTCGGTGTTGGCCAGTTCGGTAACGTCGCGGGTGAAGTCGATGTCCGACACCGTGCCAAACAGCACGTAATCGGCACCTTTGAAGTTACCAGCCTTGATGCGCTTGATCACATCGTAGATGTCACCCTTGGACGCGGCCGTGTATGGCGTGCCCTGCACCAACTGGAACATGCCGGTACGAAGGATCTCGCCCTTGATGTCACCGGTGAATTTACGCAGCTCGGCTTGTTCGATGTAGCTGGTGGTGGCTTCGATCTCGTTGTAGTTCGACGACCCGCTGGCACCGTAGTAACTGTGGTTGTAGTTGTTCTGGGCCGAGACGATGTGGATGTACTGTTCCACCCGCTCTTGATACGCAAGGTCCGTGACCGCGACCTTCGGCGCTGCCTGCACGCCGAACGCACAGGCCAGGGCCATCAAGCCAATCCATGCACGCATTGATTAACGCTCCGTGGTCTTGCGGATCTCTTTTTCGTCCATCCACTCGGCCAGACCGCTTTCAACGTCGATCAGTTGCAGGCTGAATTTGTAGAAGACGTCCTTGTAGTCGCTGCTGCGCTTGACGATCGAGCTGATCGAACCTTCAAGGCGATACTTGGCGGCGACCATGTTGCCGGTCTTGGCCACGGTGCTCTTCTTGTACAGGCCGCTCTGGTTTTGCAGCTTCAGCTGATCGACCTGGCTCTGCATTTGGGTGTTGTCGCTGGCGAAGCGGGCGGTGCCGGTCTTCATCAGTTGAGTCTTGATGCTGGTGGTGATTTCGCGGGTGTCGATGTACTCGCTGGTCTTGTTCTTCACGTCATAGACCTGCACCACCGGACGGCCCTGCAGAATGCCGGACTGGGCCAGGGAGCGGGTCATGGTTTCGGCGATCATTTGCAGGTCGGTCGAACCGAATTCGTTGGTGACGGTTTCAACCGCTTTGGTATCGCCGTAGTTGATGTTCTTGCTGCCCAGGGTTGGCGAAGTGTTGGCGCAACCACTGGCGAGCAGGGCGATGACAGCGATGAAAGAAAAGCGTGCAAACATGGGAGTGCTCTCTAAAACAGGAATAGGGTGTCGTGCTTAAGGCGTCTTGATTTCCAGACGGAAATCCACGGCTTTGGCCGTCGGGGCGATGGCCTGAATGAAGCTGGTCTGTTCGCCGTACATCAACTGGCTCTTCCAGGTTTCCTCTTCGGCGACCGGGAAGCCTTCAGGGCCGAGCCAGGCGAAGCGGTAGTAGAAGGTCTTGTTGTTGTAGCTGGTGTTGCTCAGCTGCGTATTGACCGTCATGAAGCCGTTTTCCCGGGCCACGCGCATGGCGCCGACCACGATGTTCTTCAGTTTGCCTTGGGCCACGACTTTGCTGGCGGCACTGCCCGGCTCCGGCGGTGGCGGGGTGGCGCAGCCGGCCAGCAGGGCCAGGCCGAGGACAGCGATGAATTTGAAGCGCATGCAAAGACTCCGTTCTTAAGGTTTGGCGAGGCTGGCCACGGCGGTCGGGCTGGCGCTCGGGATCACATGGGCGGCGATGCCGCTGGCGAACACCTGGTTGCCTACGGCACGCAGGCTGATCACCTGATAACGCTGATCGACCGTGACTTTCACCGTCGAGCCACCCACCACGTTCGGTAGCGTGACGTGGTGTTCGCCCTTTTTCAGACGCAGACGCACCACTTGGGTGTTGTCGGGCAGCGTGCGCCACGTACGGGTATCGGCGCCTTCGAGCACGGCTGAAGTGAGGCCGACTGCCAGACCCGCCAGCGGGTTGGTTTCGTTGATCTTCTTCTGCGCCACGCCACGGGTCACCGCGCGAACGGTAGTGCGCACGATGATGCCCGGCATATCGTCGCGCAGGGCGCGTTGGGACATGGCCGTGGTGCTGTTGAGTTGCGTCAGGTTGAGCTGCTGACCGTCCACGCCGATCTGGGCAAACGTGGCGGTGGAGGTGTCAGCCTTGATGACCGGGAACGACAATGGGGTGATCACCACGCTACCGCTGATCGGCAGCGGCAGCGGAATGCGGATCGAGTCCCGGGCTGGCGCCAGACCGCTTTGCACGACGATCAGGACGTCGCTGTCCTCATCCTTGGTGCCTTTCTTGTCGAGGTCCTTCAACGCCTGTTCCAGCAATGGGGTGTTCGGGCGCAGTTCGGCGGCTTTGCGATAACCCGGTGCGGCCAGGTCTTTTTCACCCAGGGCTTCATAGACGAAACCGGCCAGATAATGGCTGAACGCACTCTGGTAGCTGTTTTTCAGGCCGACCACTTCCGGCGCATCGAGGCTGGCGACCGGGTAACCCTGCAAATCCTTGTACTGAGTGGTGATGCCTTCTTTCTCGGCTTCCTCTTCACTCTTGAGGTATTCCTTGTCCCGCAGATCGGCGATCACGGCTTCGCGTTCATGGGTTTTCTTGATCGCGGTACGCGCGCCGTCGAAGTCGTTCAGCGCCAGAAGGTTGAGGGCCATCTGCGTGGTCAACATCACTTTTTCGTAGTCGTAGCCTTCGTAGCGACGAACCTTGTCGTTCACCAGGAAACTGCCGAACTGGGCCAGATACTTGGCCGAATCAATCTTGACCGAGTCTTCCCACTTGCCCACCACTTGATCGGCGCTGGTCCAGGCATTCTGGCTACCCGACAGGTCACCCTTGGCGCGCAGCAGCTCGCCTTTCTCGAAGTAATAGAGCAGATCCTTGTCTTCGCCGGTGTTGTTCTTTTCCAGCAGGGTCAGGGCGGCCTCGACGTTGCCGGTGGCCAATTGCTGGTTGGTCTGTGCGAGTTCGGAATCGTAGTTACGGAAGGCGGAACAGCCGGAGAGCAACGTGACAGCGCTGAGCGCGATCGCGGTAAGGGCGCGGGATGCCATGGCGGGTACTTCTTCCCTGAATTTTTGCAGCCACGCGTGCTGGTCGGGCTGATGGGACCCACTGACAGGGATGTTGGCGTCCTGCCAGTTCCTCAAACATGAGGAGCTTAAATGCCGTCTCGCGGTCGCGAGGGCGCGGCATTATAAACATGGATGGTGGCAAAGCAGTGGCTTTTTGCTTTTATTTTATCGTCTAGTGCCACTACTTATTTCAGGCTGGACACGCGGCTTTCAGGGGAAAGGGCAGGCTGAAAGGCACTGCCGTTGACGTAAATCCGATCACCCAAAGCCCGTAGACCGATGACCTGATGGTTCTGGTCGATGCGGATTTTTAGCGGCGCTGCGCCGGGGGCATTTGGCAGGCTGAGCAGATGGTCGCCTTTTTTCAGGTGCAGTCGTGCCACCAGCGTGAGATTCGGCAAAGTGCGCCAGGTTCGGGTGTCTGCGTGCTCGAAGCCGTCATAGTGAGTCACATACGACGCTTTGCTCGGGTCGCGTCGATTGTCGGTGCCCTGCACTGACGCGGCCAGATAGGCGCGATAGGCCGTGCGCTGAATGATGCCCGGCATGTCATCGCGCAACGTGCGCAGTGACATATCGGTGATGCTGTTTACGGGGATCAGCTTCTGTTTGCGGCCATCGATGCTCATCTGGGTGAAGGCCGAGGTCGAGGTGTCGGGCACCATGACCGGAAAAGATACGTTGGCGACGATGACCTGATTGTCCTCCAGGCGCACCGGGTACGGGACGCGAACCGAACTGCGCGCCGGCGCCAGTCCGCTTTGGACGATGATCAGGACATCGCTTTCATCAGCCTTGGCTCGGGGCTTGTCGAGATCGCGCAATGCCTGTTCGAAGAAGGGCAGGTCGGGTCGCAATTCAATGGCATGGCGATAACCCGGTGCGGCGAGATCGCGTTCGCCCAGGGCTTCATAGGTAAACCCGGCGAGATAGTGGCTGAACGCACTTTGATAGCCGTTTTTCAGAGCCATCACTGCGGGGGCGTCAAGGGTCATCACCGGATAGCCCTGCAAATCCTTGTAATGCACGCGAACGCCCCGGGCCTTGGCTTCCTCTTCTATCCGCCCGTATTCCTGTTCCCGTTGTCGGGCAATCAGTGCCTCGCGTTCGTGGGTTTTTTTGATGTCGGCCCTGGCGCCGTCGAAGTCATTGACCGCTAACTGGTTGAGCGCCATTTGTGTGGTCAGCATGACTTTTTCGTAGTCGTAGCCATCGTAGCGACGCAACTTGTCGTTGATGATACTGCCCCAGTGATCACCCATCGCGGACAGGAGTTTGGTGCCGGTGGACTCTACCGTGTCCTGACGCTGGATCACCATTTGTTCGGCGCTGCGCCAGGCCACCTGACTTTGCGGCAGAGCCCCTGCCGCACTCAGCACAGCGCCCTTCTCGAAGTAATAAAGCAGGTCTTTTTCTTCTCCAGGATTGTGCACTTCAAGCAAAGAGAGCGCGCCTTGAGGATTACCGGTTTTAAGCTGATCGGTAGTTTGCTCCAGCTCGAGATCGTAGTTGCGGTAGGCAGCACAACCGCTCAGTTGCAGCGCAGTGCATAGCAGCAGAGAGAAAAAGACGCGTGATCTCATGAGCGATGATTCTTCCTTGAGCATGTCCAGCGGATGGTGGCAATTTGAGGTCAAATGTACACGCCGCTGCGCAGGAAATGCCAACAAAGCTTGAGTGAAAGTCATTGGGAGGGAACAATATGTTACTTCGTGTTTCCAATTGAGATTCATTCATGATTGCCCCCTCCCGTTTCCTGGCCTGGCTGCTAGCGCCGGTGTTTGCCTTGTGCAGTTTCAACCTGCTGGCGGACACGGTGGAAGGCGCACCGCAAGCCCTGCATTTACTCGACTACATCGGTGCGGACTACCCGGAAGCGGTGCAGGCAGGCAAGGTCGTCAACGAGTCCGAATATCGCGAGCAACTTGAGTTCGCCCAGGCTTTGCAAGGATTGGTGGCGGCAATGCCAGCCAAACCGGAAAAGGCCGCGCTGGAACAGGGCATCGGCACGCTGCGCAGCGCGATCGCCGCGCACCAGGAGGGCGCTGACGTCGCACGTCAGGCGCGGCAACTCGGCGCGAAACTGGCCGTGGCCTATGAGGTCAGCCAGGCGCCGATCATTACCCCGGACCCGACCCGTGGCGCGCCGCTGTACGCTCAGCACTGTTCGGTGTGCCATGGCGACACCGGTGCGGGCGACGGCCCGGCAGGCGTCGGCCTGACGCCACCGCCGGCCAATCTGCGTGATAACGCACGTCTGGATCACCTGAGTCTCTACGCGATCTACAACACTCTGGGCCTCGGGGTTGAGGGCACGGATATGCCGGCCTTCGCCGATCAGCTGGATGATCGTCAGCGTTGGGACCTGGCCACCTACATCGCCAGCTTCAGCGCCGATCCGGCTACCGGCAATGGCGACAAGGTCTACAACATTGCCGATCTGGCCCGTCAGACCCCGGCAGAAGTACAGGCCGCTGACGGCCCGCAAGCCGCCGCGACGTTCCGCGCGCAACGGGCGCAGCCGCCGCAGGTCAAGCGTGGCCCGGCGCAGTTACTCGACTACACCGCCGCAACCCTGGACAAGAGCGTCGCGGCCTACCGCGCCGGTGACCACGATCAAGCCTATGACCTGTCGGTAGCGGCGTACCTGGAAGGCTTCGAACTGGTCGAAAGCTCCCTGGACAATGTCGACGCCAACGTGCGCAAGGACACTGAAAAGTCGCTGATGGCTTATCGTCAGTCGCTGCAGGATGGCTTGCCGATCGATCAGGTCGAGCAGTGTCTGGAAGCCGCCAAGGCGAAGTTGAAGACGTCTGCCGGTTTGCTGGGCAGCGATGGCTTGAGCTGGTCGCTGAGCTACATCTCCGGTCTGTTGATCTTGCTGCGTGAAGGCCTGGAAGCGATTCTGGTGCTGGCGGCGATCCTCGCTTTTCTGCGCAACACTGGCCAGCAGTCGGCAGTGCGCAGCGTCAACTTCGGTTGGGGGCTGGCGCTGCTGGCCGGTCTGGGCACCTGGGCACTGGCGGCGTATGTGATCGATGTCAGTGGTTCACAGCGTGAATTGCTGGAAGGTGCGACAGCGCTGTTCGCCAGCGTCATGGTGCTGTGGCTCGGCGTGTGGATGCACGACCGTCGCCATGCCGCGGCCTGGCAGGATTACATCAAGAGCAGTCTGGTGGGCGGCGGTGGGCGTTTCGGCTTTGCGATCCTGGCGTTCTTCTCGGTGTATCGCGAACTGTTCGAAGTGATTCTGTTCTACGAAACCCTGTGGTTGCAGGCAGGCCCGGCGGGCCATGACGCAGTGCTGGCCGGTGGCGCCACGGCGCTGGTGTTGCTGGTGGGTCTGGCGTGGGTGATCCTGCGCGGTTCGGCAAAACTGCCGCTGACGCTGTTCTTCAGCATCAACGCCGCGCTGCTCTGCGCGTTGTCGGTGGTGTTCGCCGGACATGGCGTGAAGGCGTTGCAGGAAGCCGGGATCTTCGGCACGCGGCCTGTGCCGTTCTTTGAGTTCGACTGGCTGGGGATTCATGCGGATGCGTATTCGCTGACGGCCCAGGCGGTGGCGATTGCTGCGATTGTTGTGTTGTATGGTCGTAGCTGGGTGGCTGAGAAGCGGCGGGTGGCTGTTTCTTAAAGCATTCGCTTCGCTCACATTCGCGGGCAAGCCCGCTCCCACAGGTTCAGCGCTAACCTGTAGGAGCAAGGCTTGCCCGCGATGCTTTTAACGGAGGAAAACACGATGCGTGTCTGGATCGATGCCGACGCCTGCCCTCGGGCGGCCAAGGATCTGGTGGTGAAGTTCGCCCTCAAGCGCCGGTTTGAAGTGGTGCTTGTGGCGGGGCAGCCGCAGATCAAGCCGGGGCTGGCGCTGGTTAAGCTGATCGTGGTGCCCAGTGGCCCGGATGCCGCCGATGACTATCTGGTGGAACACGCGGTTTCCGGTGAACTGGTGATTTGCAGCGATGTGCCGTTGGCTGACCGTCTGGTGAAAAAGGGCGTTGCGGCGCTGGACCCACGGGGCAAGGAATTCGATGCGCAGAACATGGGTGATCGGTTGGCGGTGCGCAACCTGTTCACCGATTTGCGCGAGCAAGGGCAGATGAGCGGCGGCCCGGCGCCGTTTGGGGAGCGCGAGAAGCAGGCGTTTGCCAATGCGCTGGACCGGATTTTGACCCGCTTGACCCGCAAAGTCTGAGCCTTGCCGAGATCAATGTGGGAGCGGGCTTGCTCGCGAAGGCGTCAGGTCAGTCATCCTTAAAGTGACTGCCAGTTCGCTTTCGCGAGCAAGCCCGCTCCCACATTTAAATTGGGTCAGGCGTCGTTTTCGTGGGTCAGTTCGAGTACCCGGTCGACCAGTTTGTTGATCCCGCCCGCTGCTTCACTGATCGTTTGCGCCAGCATGTACGCCGGGGTGCTCACCAGTTTGCGCGCCTTGTCTTCGACGATATCGCTGACGGCGCACTCTTTATGAGTAGCGCCCATCTTGTTCAGCGCCGCTGCGGTGTCGGCGTCGTTGCCGATGGTGCAGGTCACGCCGGGGCCATAGATTTTTGCCGCCAGCGCCGGCGAAATGCAGATCAGGCCGACCGGTTTGCCGGCCTCGGCGAACGCTTCGGTCAGGGCCAGGACATCCGGTTGTACGGTGCAGCCGGTGCCTTCGATGGCGAAGTTGGAGAGGTTCTTGGCCGAGCCGAAACCGCCGGGAATGATCAGCGCATCGAAGTCTTCGGCGTCTGCTTCGCGGATGTCCTTGATCTCGCCACGGGCGATGCGCGCCGACTCCACCAGCACATTGCGCGACTCGGGCATTTCTTCGCCGGTCAGGTGGTTGATCACGTGCAACTGCGCGATATTCGGTGCGAAACACTGCACCTGCGCACCACGCTGGTCCAGGCGCAGCAGGGTAATGACGCTCTCATAGATCTCGGCGCCGTCGTACACGCCACAACCGGAAAGGATCACTGCAACTTTTTTGCTCATGGGCTTTTCTCCAGATTCATGGCGTTAAATGTCCACTAATTTGTCACTCGTTGCCATAGGGTTAATTCGCGGCTACACATAGCATCTGTCCTCAAGATTCCGATCAGGGCGCGTCATGGACTTCATTCTGTATGCGGTGCCGTTTTTCTTTGTGCTGATTGCCGTCGAATTGCTGGCCGACCGTTGGCGCGGGGTCAGCAACTATCGGGTGGCGGACGCGATCAACAGCATCAGCACCGGCGTGCTCTCGACCACCACGGGACTGCTGACAAAGGGCGTGGGCCTGCTGACCTACGCGTTTGCCCTCAAGCATCTGGCGCTGTTCGAACTTTCGGCCGACAGCGTGTGGGTCTGGGTGTTTGCCTTCGTCTTTTATGACTTCTGCTACTACTGGCTGCATCGCATGGGCCACGAGCGCAACATCCTCTGGGCCGCGCATTCTGTGCATCATCAGAGCGAGGACTACAACCTCTCTACCGCCCTGCGCCAGACCAGTACCGGGTTTCTGCTGAGCTGGATTTTCTACCTGCCCATGGCGGTCGTCGGCGTGCCGTTGCTGGTGTTCGTCAGCGTCGCGGCGCTGAACCTGCTGTACCAGTTCTGGGTGCATACCCGGCACATTCCCAAGCTCGGCTGGTTCGAGTGGTTCTTCGTCACGCCATCCAATCATCGGGCTCACCATGCACAGAACGCTCTCTACATGGATCGCAACTACGGCGGGGTGTTCATTATTTGGGACCGTCTGTTCGGCTCGTTCCAGGAAGAAGACGACAACGAACCGGTGATTTTCGGCGTGACCACGCCGCTGGCGAGCTGGAATCCGATATGGGCGAACGTGCAGTTCTACGCGCAGTTGTGGGCGGATGCGCGACGGACGGAAAGCACCTGGGACAAGCTGCGGATCTGGTTCATGCGCACCGGTTGGCGACCGGCGGACGTGGCGGCGAAATACCCGATGAACAAGACGGATTTGAGCCAGTTCCGCAAATTCGAAGTGCCGCTGGACGGGCGTCAGCAGCTCTACGTGCTGTTGCAGTTCTGCGTCTACATCGCGCTGGGCAGCTATCTGATGAACCTGGAGCCGAGCCTGCCAACCGCCGCCCTGGTGTTGGGCTGGAGTGCAGTGGCGCTGGGATTGTTTGTCTTGGGCGTGGCCCTGGAGAATCGCCCGTGGGCGTTGAAGCTGGAGCTGCTGCGGCTGGCGTCGAATGTGCCGCTGGTGTGGCTGGCGCCGCTGGTTGGGCTGTGGCCGGCCAGTGCGGTGGGCTGGATCGGCCTGCTTAGTTACAGCCTGCTCAGCGGGATCGGTCTCTATTGCTGTAGAAACCGATTCACTCGACTGGCTTAGTTTCGCCAGACTTGGCCTGTTCGGCCTTCAGGGCTTGCTCATCGGCGTAGATCTGTTTGGCCAGGCGGGCGTTCTTGAAGCGCCGGCGCAGCCACAGGCCAAGGCCCAGCAGGAGAAGGGCGCCGAGGACCCATAGCTCATATTTCTTGATGCTGCCCAGCATGCCTTCCAGCACCGCGCCGAAGTGATAGGCGGCGGCCGCCAGCGCGGTGGCCCAGATCGCCGCGCCAATCCCGTTGAGCAACAGGTAGCGTCCCGGTGGATAGCCCGACAGGCCGATCGCCACCGGCATCACCGTGCGCAGGCCGTAGACGAAGCGGAAGCTCAGGACCCAGATGTCCGGGTGCTTGCGGATATGTTCCAGCGCCCGGTCACCCATCAACTGCCAACGCGGCTTGCGTGCCAGCAACTTGCGCCCGTGCTTGCGTCCCAGGAAGTACCACAGCTGATCACCGGCATAACTGCCGCAGAACGCCACGACCACCACCAGGTTGATGTCCATGTAACCACGGAACGCGAGGAAGCCCGCGAGCACCAGAATGGTTTCGCCTTCGAAGAATGTGCCGAGGAACAAGGCAAAGTAGCCGAAGTCATGCAGAAATTGTTGGAGCATTGTCTGGGTGCTGGCGAAATGAACGCGCAGCCTAACCCTTCGGACACATTCAGGAAAGTGTCCAAATGTGTCTCGACGTGAACATTTCCTACAACGACAATGGAATGCGGCTACACGTCGCAGTGTGCGCACAACTGTCATCTGTTCGTCATAATGGCCGCTTATAACTGTCACGCTCGCCCGTCTGCGCGGGCTCAGGAGTCTGCCGTGAGCTTTACCCCCGCCAACCGTTTGTTCCCTGCAACCCGCCTGCGCCGTAACCGTCGTGACGATTTCTCGCGTCGACTGGTCCGTGAAAACGTGCTGACCGTCGATGACCTGATCCTGCCGGTGTTCGTGCTGGACGGTGAAAACCGTCGTGAAGCGGTGGCCTCGATGCCGGGCGTCGAACGCCTGACCATCGACCTGTTGCTCGAAGAAGCGGCCAAATGGGTCGAGCTGGGGATTCCGGCGCTGGCACTGTTCCCGGTCACGCCGTCGGAACTGAAGTCGCTGGACGCCGCCGAAGCCTGGAACCCTGAAGGCATCGCCCAACGCGCCACCCGTGCCTTGCGCGCGCAGTTCCCTGAGCTGGGTGTGATCACCGACGTCGCGCTGGACCCGTTCACCACGCACGGTCAGGACGGCATTCTCGACGAAGAAGGCTATGTGCAGAACGACATCACCGTCGACGCTCTGGTCAGGCAAGCGTTGTCCCATGCCGAAGCAGGCGCTCAGGTGGTGGCCCCGTCGGACATGATGGACGGCCGCATCCAGGCGATCCGCGAAGCCCTCGAAGTGGCCGGTCACGTCAATGTGCGGATCATGGCCTACTCGGCGAAGTACGCCAGCGCCTATTACGGGCCGTTCCGCGATGCGGTCGGTTCGGCGCTGAACCTGGGCAAGGCCAACAAGGCCTCCTATCAGATGGACCCGGCCAACAGCAACGAAGCCCTGCACGAAGTGGCGGCGGACTTGTCAGAAGGCGCAGACATGGTCATGGTCAAGCCAGGCATGCCATATCTGGACATCCTTTGCCGGGTCAAAGAAGAATTCAAAGTGCCGACTTTTGTTTATCAAGTCAGCGGCGAATACGCCATGCACATGGCGGCGATCCAGAATGGCTGGTTGAGCGAAGGGGTTATCCTCGAATCCCTGACCGCCTTTAAACGTGCAGGCGCTGATGGCATCCTGACGTACTTTGCCGTTCGTGCCGCTCAATTGTTACGAGAGCAAAAATAGCCCTCCCAGGAACATGTGATGAATACCGAAGGACTCACTGAAGTTGCCGTACAAGACGCTCAACCCGTGGTCGAGCAAATCGCCGAAACCCCGCCGGAGCTGGAGCCTGCTCCACCCGCGGTGGTAGCCGAAGCCGCTGCGGCGGCACCGGCGATTGCCATTCCCGGTCTGGATGACAGCAGCCTGTACATCCACCGCGAGCTGTCGCAACTGCAGTTCAACATCCGCGTGCTGGAACAGGCGCTGGACGAGTCCTATCCATTGCTGGAGCGGCTGAAGTTTCTGCTGATCTTCTCCAGCAACCTGGACGAGTTCTTCGAGATTCGTGTCGCCGGCCTGAAGAAGCAGATCACCTTCGCCCGTGAACAGGCGGGCGCCGATGGCCTGCAACCGCATCAGGCGTTGGCCCGCATCAGCGAACTGGTGCACGGTCACGTTGACCGTCAGTACGCGATCCTCAACGACATTCTGTTGCCGGAACTGGAAAAACATCAGGTCCGCTTCATCCGTCGCCGCAACTGGACGACCAAGCTCAAGACCTGGGTCCGCCGCTATTTCCGCGACGAGATCGCGCCGATCATCACTCCGATCGGTCTCGACCCGACGCACCCGTTCCCGTTGCTGGTGAACAAGAGCCTGAACTTCATCGTCGAACTCGAAGGTATCGACGCCTTCGGTCGCGATTCCGGTTTGGCGATCATCCCGGCACCGCGCCTGCTGCCGCGCATCATCAAGGTGCCGGAAGAAGTCGGCGGCGCGGGCGACAACTACGTGTTCCTGTCGTCGATGATCCACGCCCACGCTGATGACCTGTTCCAGGGCATGAAAGTGAAGGGCTGCTACCAGTTCCGCCTGACCCGTAACGCCGACCTGGCGCTGGACTCCGAGGACGTCGAAGACTTGGCCCGTGCCTTGCGCGGCGAACTGTTCTCGCGTCGCTACGGCGATGCGGTGCGTCTGGAAGTGGCTGACACTTGCCCGAAACACCTGTCCGACTACCTGCTCAAGCAGTTCAACCTGGGCGAGACCGAGTTGTATCAGGTCAACGGTCCGGTGAACCTGACGCGGCTGTTCAGCATCACCGGTCTGGACAGTCAGCGTGAACTGCAATACCTGCCGTTCACCCCGCAGATCCCGAAACTGCTGCAAAACAGCGAGAACATTTTCAGCGTGATCAGCAAGCAGGACATCCTGTTGCTGCACCCGTTCGAGTCGTTTACCCCGGTGGTCGACCTGCTGCGCCAGGCCGCCAAGGACCCGCATGTGTTGGCGGTGCGCCAGACGCTGTACCGCTCCGGCGCCAACTCGGAAATCGTCGATGCGCTGGTGGATGCGGCCCGTAACGGCAAGGAGGTCACCGCGGTGATCGAATTGCGTGCGCGGTTCGACGAAGAATCCAACCTGCAACTGGCCAGCCGTCTGCAAGCGGCCGGTGCGGTGGTGATCTATGGCGTGGTCGGCTTCAAGACCCACGCCAAGATGATGCTGATCCTGCGTCGCGAGGCCGGCGAAATCGTGCGTTACGCGCACTTGGGCACGGGCAACTACCACGCCGGCAACGCCCGCCTGTACACCGACTACAGCCTGCTGACCTCCGACGACGCTTTGTGCGAAGACGTCGGCAAACTGTTCAGCCAGTTGATCGGCATGGGTAAAACCCTGCGCATGAAGAAGTTGCTGCACGCGCCGTTCACCCTGAAAAAGGGCATGCTCGACATGATTGCCCGCGAAACCCAGTTCGCCCTCGACGGCAAACCGGCGCACATCATCGCCAAGTTCAACTCGCTGACCGATCCGAAGATCATTCGCGCGCTGTACAAGGCCAGCCAGTCGGGCGTGCGCATCGACCTCGTCGTGCGTGGCATGTGCTGCCTGCGACCGGGCATCGCCGGGGTCTCGCACAACATCCACGTGCGTTCGATCATCGGGCGTTTCCTGGAACACACCCGGGTTTTCTACTTCCTCAATGGCGGCGACGAGCAGATGTTCCTGTCCAGTGCCGACTGGATGGAGCGCAACCTCGACAAGCGCGTCGAGACTTGCTTCCCGGTTGAAGGCAAGAAGCTGATCATGCGGGTCAAGAAGGAGCTGGAGCTGTATCTCACCGACAACACCCACAGCTGGAGCCTGCAGTCGGATGGCCGCTACATCCGCAACACGCCGACCGGCAACCAGAATCCGCGTAGTGCTCAGGCTACGTTGCTGGAGCGGTTGGGCAGTCCGATTCTGGCTGTGCGTTAACGCCGGCTAGTTGTAAAAAAATGGCGATCCAAAAGGATCGCCATTTTTGTTTGTGTCATCCCCTGTAGGAGCACAGCTTGCTGGCGATGGCGCCCTCGAGATCGCCATCGCCGGCAAGCCGTGCTCCTACAGGACCGAGTTCAGCGAACGCTGAGGACGACATCCACCCGCGTCAGCCATTGCGCTTCGATTTCGAAGTCGGCCTGGGTCAGCTGGTTTTCATCCAGCCAGTTTTTCGGGAACACCACTTCCAGGTGATTGCCCTTGGCGTTGAGTTCTACCTGAGGCATTTGCTGGGTGCCGCGGATGTGGTGGAACAGGATCGCAAAGCGCAGCAGCACGCACAGGCGAATCAGCTTGATGCCGTCATCGTCGAAATCGGCGAACTTGTCCTTGGGGATGTTGCGGCGGTGGCCACGCACCAGTAGCGCGAGCATCAACTGGTCTTCGCGGGAGAAGCCGGCCAGGTCGGAATGCTCGATCAGGTAGGCGCCGTGCTTGTGATACTGATAGTGAGCGATGTCCAGGCCCACTTCATGGACCTTGGCCGCCCAGCCGAGCAGTTCACGCCAGACGCCGTCTTCCAGATCCCAATCCTTGGCCACCTGATCGAAGGCATGCAGGGCTTTGCGCTCGACGCGAACGGCCTGTTCCAGATCGACGTGATAACGCTCCATCAGCGAAGTCAGGGTGCGTTCGCGCACGTCTTCGTGATGATGGCGGCCCAGCAGGTCATACAGCACACCTTCACGCAGGGCACCTTCGCAGTGATCCATGCGTTGCAGTTCGAGGGAGTCGAAGATCGCTTCGAGAATCGCCAGGCCCGCCGGGAAGATCGCCCGGCGATCAGGCTTGATGCCTTCGAAGTCGATTTTGTCGACATCGCCGAGTTTGATCAGCTTGCGCTTGAGCCAGGCCAGGCCTTCGGCGTTGACTTCACCGCTGCCGTGGCCGCCGGCCTTCAGCGCCAGACCGATGGCGCGGATGGTGCCCGAGGAGCCGATGGCTTCATCCCAGGTCAGGCGGTGCAGGGCGTGTTCGATGCTCATGATCTCCAGCCGCGCCGCGGTGTACGCCTGGGCGTAGCGGGCCGGAGTGATCTTGCCGTCCTTGAAATAACGCTGGGTGTAGCTGACGCAGCCCATTTGCAGGCTCTCGCGCAGCAACGGTTCGAAGCGCTGACCTATGATGAATTCGGTACTGCCGCCGCCAATGTCGGCCACAAGGCGCTTGCCCGGCGTGTCGGCGAGGGTGTGGGACACGCCGAGGTAGATCAGGCGCGCCTCTTCACGGCCGGAGATGACTTCCACCGGATGGCCGAGGATTTCTTCGGCGCGGTGGATGAATTCGGCGCGGTTGCGGGCTTCGCGCAGGGCGTTGGTGCCGACGATCCGCACGGCGCCGAGCGGCATACCGTTGATCAGTTGGGCAAACCGCTTGAGGCAATCGAGCCCGCGTTGCATGGATTCTTCGCTGAGACGGCGCTCTTCGTCGATGCCGGCGGCCAGCTGAACCTTCTCCCCGAGACGCTCGAGAATACGGATTTCGCCGTTCTGGGCCTTGGCCACGACCATGTGAAAGCTGTTGGAGCCCAGGTCGATTGCGGCGATCAGGGACAGATTCTTGGCTTGGGATTGCGGCATGGTCTGGGGGTCTCGGTCGATAACCTCGACATCGTGCCACGATCAAACGCTGCCGCCAACGCGCAGTGTTCAAAGCCTTGATCCAGTGCAGGAAAGTCGGTGCCCGCTACGCGGTCAATCGCCAGCAGGCTGGCTCCCACATTGGAATGCGTACCCCTGTGGGAGCTAGCCTGCTAGCGATGAGGGCATTAAAGACAATGAGGTTGTTTCAGGCTGTCGCTTCGACGGTGCCAATGAAGTTCGCCAACTCCGCCGTCTGCGGATTGGCAAACAAAACCTTCGGATCACCCACTTCATGCACCTTGCCCATGTGCATGAACACCAACTTATCCCCAACCTCCCGGGCGAAGCGCATTTCGTGGGTGACCATGATCAGCGTCATGCCTTCCTTGGCCAGTTGCCGGACCACGCTCAACACTTCGTTGACCAGCTCCGGGTCCAGCGCCGAGGTGATTTCATCGCACAGCAATACCTTCGGCGACATCGCCAGAGCGCGGGCAATCGCCACCCGTTGTTGCTGCCCACCGGACAGCCGATCGGGGAACGCGTCGAATTTTTCTCCCAGCCCGACTCGTTCCAGCATCTCTCGCGCCAGCTCGGCGGCCTTGGCTTTCGGGACCTTTTGCACCACTTGCGGCGCAAGCATCACGTTTTCGCCCACGGTCAGGTGCGGGAACAGATTGAACTGCTGAAACACCATCCCGACCTTCTGCCGCAGGCTGCGCAGATCGGCGCGGGCGGCGTCGAGGTATTCGCCATCGACTTCGATCACGCCGTCGTTGATCGACTCCAGGCCGTTGAGCGTGCGTAACAAGGTGGATTTGCCCGAGCCGCTGCGGCCGATGATCGCCACTACCTGGCCTTCCTCGACGCTCAGGTCGATGCCTTTGAGCACATGGTGATCGCCGTAGTATTTATGCAAGGCGGAAATTCTAAGCAGAGGCATGCAGTCTCCTTTCCAGGTAGCGCGCACTGAGGGACAAGGGATAACAGAGCAGGAAATAGCCGAGGGCGACGAGGCCGTAGACCATGAACGGTTCGAAGGTGGCGTTGGCGAGCATGCCGCCGGTCTTGGTCAGTTCGGTGAAACCGATGATCGAGGTGACGGCGGTGCCTTTGACCACTTGCACCGAGAAGCCCACGGTCGGCGCCACGGCGATGCGCAGGGCTTGCGGCAGGATCACGTAGCGCAGTTGCTCCAGCGGGTTGAGCGCCAGGCTCGACGAGGCTTCCCACTGGCCGTGGGGGATCGAGTCGACGCAGCCGCGCCAGATCTCCGCCAGGTAAGCGCTGGTGAACAGCGTCAGGGCGATCGCCGCCGCCATCCACGGCGAAATCTCGATCCCGGCCAGTGCCACACCGAAGAACACCAGAAACAGCTGCATCAACAGCGGCGTGCCCTGGAACAGTTCGATGTAGGTGCGGGCAAAACTGCGCGGCAGGGATTTTTTCGAGATGCGCATGACCATGATCAGCAAACCGATAAGGCCACCGCCAATGAACGCCACCAGCGACAGCGCCAGCGTCCATTGCAGGCCCATGAGCAGGTTGCGCACGATGTCCCAGAAAGTGAAATCGCTCATCGGCTGCTCCTGGAGATGTAGCGTGTTCCGATCCAGTTCAGGAGCTGGCGGATCAACAGAGCCATGCACAAGTACAGCAGCGTGGTCAGCGCATAGGTTTCAAAGGCGCGAAAGTTGCGCGATTGAATGAAGTTGGCGGCGAAGCTCAGCTCTTCAGTGGCGATTTGCGAGCAGACTGCCGAGCCGAGCATGACGATGATGATCTGGCTACTCAGGGCCGGCCAGACCTTGCCCAGCGCCGGCAGCAGCACCACGTGACGGAAGGCTTCGAAGCGCGTCATCGCCAATGCCGCCGCGGCTTCCAGTTGACCCCGGGGGATCGCCTGGATGCCGGCGCGGATAATCTCGGTGGAATAGGCGCCGAGGTTGATCACCATCGCCAGCACCGCCGCCTGCCATTCGGAAATCTGCACCCCGAGCGACGGCAAGCCGAAGAAGATGAAAAACAACTGCACCAGAAACGGCGTGTTGCGGATCAACTCGACGTAGACCGCGAAAACCCCGGCGAACGGGCGGATGTTCCACGCCCGTACCAGCGCCCCGACGATGCCCAGACCCACGCCGAGCACCGCGCCGATGGCCGTCAGCTCAAGGGTGAACAACGCACCGCGCAGCAACAGATCGGTGTTGTGTACCACCGGCAAGAAATCGAACTGATAAGCCATAGCGTGTCTCCTGCGCGCCGGATCAGAGATCGGCCGGCAGCGGTTCTTTCAGCCAGGTCAGGGCGTTCTTTTCCAGCGCGCCGTCGCCCTTGGCGGTGACGAGGATCTGGTTGACCTTGTCCAGCAGCGCCGGCTCGTTCTTGTTCACGCCGACGTAGACCGGCGAATCCTTGAGCTTCACTTTCAGCGCCGGCACGCGTTTCGGGTTCTTCTCGCTGATAGCGACCATCACCACGTTGCCGCTGGCGATCAGATCCACTTGCCCGGCCAGGTACGCGGCGATGGTCGAGTTGTTGTCTTCGAAACGCTTGATGGTCACGCCTTCGGGGGCGACCTTGGTCAGCTCGATGTCTTCGATGGCGCCGCGGGTGACGCTGATGGTCTTGCCCTTGAGGTCGTCCAGGCCTTTGATGTCGGCGTCTGGCGGACCGAACACGGCGAGGTAGAACGGTGCGTAGGCGCGGGAGAAATCGATGACTTTCTCGCGCTCCGGGTTTTTGCCGAGGCTGGAAATCACCAGGTCGACTTTGCCGGTGGTCAGGAACGGGATGCGGTTGGTGCTGTTGACCGGGGTCAGTTCAAGTTTGACCTTGAGCTGGTCGGCCAGCAGTTTGGCGGTGTCGATGTCCAGGCCACGGGGCTTCATGTCCGGGCCGACCGAGCCGAACGGCGGGAAGTCCTGGGGCACGGCAACCTTGAGTACGCCGCGCTTGACCACATCCTCCAGACCGTCGGCGTGGGCGGGTGCCTGGCTCAGCATCAGGCTGGCAAACAGGGCGGCGAGGAGGGCGCTGTAACGCTGGGTCATGGCAAATCTCCGGATCGGCGAGAAGTAATTTCTGCGGATCGACAGAGCATGGGCCATGCCAACATAGGGTTTTGGGGGCGCCAGAGCGCGGTTTTGCTGGCGTCGCACGGTCTTACTGGTCTGAACAGTCAAGTTGTGTTTCGCACCCCGATGGCGCAGCCATGAAAATCTTCGAACCCCCATGGGGCACGACTTGCCGGGCGTCGCGAATAGCTTTACAACTGAGCGCACATTGGCCTGGTTCGTCTGGAAAACCATGAACTCGATCTCCCGCGCCGTACCCGAAGTGGCGCTACAAGCCATCCGCAAATTGATCACCGAACAAGGCTTCGGGGCGGGGGACGCCTTGCCCTCGCAACGGGACCTGGCGGTGCAATTGGGCGTGAGTCGGGCATCGTTGCGCGAGGCGTTGTCATCGCTGAGTGCGTTGGGCGTGATCAGCATCCAGCCGGGCAAAGGCGTGTTCGTGCAGTCGCCGGTGGAGTTGCCGCGAGGCGACGCGGCGCCGGGCTGGCCGTTCGCGGCGCAGGCTTCGCCGCTGGACATCTTCCAGTTGCGCTATGCGCTGGAGGGGTTCGCCGCGGGGTTGGCAGCCGTGACGTTGAGCACCCATGAGCTCGATGCACTGGAAGACAACGTCGCGGCCATGCGCAACGAACTGAAGGCCGGTGACTTCGAAGCCGCGGCGCGTCTGGACTTCGAATTCCACCGCCGAATCCTGCTGGCCAGCGGCAATCAGGCGATGCTGAGCATCCTGACCGCCAGCGCCGACATCTTTTTGGAGAGCCAGAAGCTACCGTTCATCCGGGCCGAACGGGCGATGGAAACCTGGCAGGAACACCGCAAAATCCTTCGTGCACTGGCGCGCAGGGCATCCGGGGCCGCGCAGAAAGCCATGCATGAACATGTGCGCAATGCCGCGTTGCGCACCGGAATTGCCTTCGTCGCTCCCGCCACGGCGTGACCTGGGCTATACCCAAACTCATGGAACACCATAGCGAGACTCAATCATCTGCACCTTCCTGAACGAGGGAAGGGCAGCTATGATGGGCCACGTTTTTTTGCTTACAACCCTGGAGAATTCCATGAGCAGCGATCTTATCAAACACGTTAGCGACGCTAGCTTCGAGGCCGACGTACTCAAGGCTGAAGGCGCTGTACTGGTCGACTACTGGGCTGAGTGGTGCGGCCCTTGCAAAATGATCGCTCCTGTCCTGGACGAAATTGCCGAGACCTACAAAGGCAAGCTGACCGTTGCCAAACTGAACATCGACGAAAACCAGGAAACCCCGGCCAAGCATGGCGTGCGTGGTATCCCGACCCTGATGCTGTTCAAGAACGGCAACGTTGAAGCGACCAAGGTCGGCGCACTGTCGAAGTCGCAACTGGCGGCTTTCCTCGACGCCAACATCTAAGCGTCGTTGTAGCGTGTCAAAAAAAGGCCCCGCAATTAGCGGGGCCTTTTTCGTTATTGAGGGCTAGACGCTCCGAAACTCAGGTGATACATTCGGCCCCGCACTGGTTTCTCCATTGCCCCCTGCTAGCCGTCGCCGACGCTCTCCTTTTCGAATAAGTACGCGATCCTGTCGCCTTCTCCGCGGCGCGGCCTCATTAAGCCAAAAGCTTAATTTCCCCCCTCCATAAATGATTACGTCATTCCTATATGAATCTGACTGAACTCAAGCAAAAGCCGATTACCGAACTGCTCGAATTGGCCGAACAGATGGGCATAGAAAATATGGCCCGTTCGCGCAAGCAGGACGTGATTTTCTCCCTGCTGAAAAAGCACGCGAAAAGCGGCGAGGAAATCTCCGGTGATGGCGTGCTGGAGATTCTCCAGGACGGCTTCGGCTTCCTCCGCTCTGCAGACGCCTCCTATCTCGCCGGCCCAGACGATATCTACGTCTCGCCGAGCCAGATCCGTCGCTTCAACTTGCGCACCGGTGACACCATCGTTGGCAAGATCCGCCCTCCAAAGGAAGGCGAGCGTTATTTCGCGCTGCTCAAGGTCGACACGATCAACTACGACCGTCCGGAAAACGCGAAAAACAAGATTCTCTTCGAGAACCTGACCCCGCTGTTCCCGACCGTGCGCATGAAGATGGAAGCCGGTAACGGTTCCACCGAAGACTTGACCGGTCGTGTGATCGACCTGTGCGCCCCGATCGGCAAAGGCCAGCGCGGTCTGATCGTTGCACCGCCGAAAGCCGGTAAGACGATCATGCTGCAGAACATTGCCGCGAACATCGCGCGTAACAATCCTGAAGTTCATCTGATCGTGCTGCTGATCGACGAACGTCCGGAAGAAGTGACCGAAATGCAGCGCACCGTGCGCGGCGAAGTGGTTGCCTCGACGTTCGACGAGCCGCCAACCCGTCACGTGCAGGTTGCCGAAATGGTGATCGAGAAGGCCAAGCGCCTGGTCGAGCACAAAAAGGACGTGGTGATCCTGCTCGACTCCATCACCCGTCTGGCCCGTGCCTACAACACCGTGATCCCGAGCTCCGGCAAGGTATTGACCGGTGGTGTCGACGCCCACGCCCTGGAGAAACCGAAGCGTTTCTTCGGCGCCGCGCGGAACATCGAAGAAGGCGGCTCGCTGACCATCATCGCTACCGCGCTGGTTGAAACCGGCTCGAAGATGGACGAAGTGATCTACGAAGAATTCAAAGGCACCGGCAACATGGAACTGCCTCTGGATCGCCGTATCGCTGAAAAACGCGTGTTCCCGGCCATCAACATCAACCGTTCCGGTACTCGCCGCGAAGAGTTGCTGACCGCCGACGACGAGTTGCAGCGCATGTGGATCCTGCGCAAGCTGCTGCACCCGATGGACGAAGTGGCTGCCATCGAGTTCCTGGTCGACAAGCTGAAAACGACCAAGACCAACGATGAGTTCTTCCTGTCGATGAAACGCAAGTAAGTCGAACAGGCATAAAAAGCCGGGGAAACCCGGCTTTTTGCTATCCGATTTTTGATCAAAGCGGCAGTTCGTGGTTCTGAACCGCAAGGTTCGGCGCTAAACTGCCTGCCCCGAACGCCACGGCCAACACGAGGCTCACGCATGCAGTATCGCGACTTGCGCGACTTTATCAGCGGGCTGGAACAGCGCGGCGAACTCAAGCGCATCCAGGTTCCCGTGTCCCCAGTGCTCGAAATGACCGAGGTCTGCGACCGCACTTTGCGCGCCAAAGGCCCGGCCCTGCTATTCGAAAAGCCAACGGGTTACGACATTCCCGTGCTCGGCAACCTGTTCGGCACCCCCGAGCGCGTCGCGTTGGGCATGGGCGCCGAAGCGGTCAGTGAACTGCGCGAAATCGGCAAGCTGCTGGCGTTCCTCAAGGAACCCGAGCCGCCGAAGGGGCTGAAAGACGCCTGGTCCAAGCTGCCGATCTTCCGCAAGATCATCTCGATGGCGCCCAAGGTCGTCAAAGATGCGATCTGCCAGGAAGTGGTCATCGAAGGCGATGACGTCGATCTCTCGACGCTGCCGGTGCAGACCTGCTGGCCGGGCGACGTTGCGCCACTGATCACTTGGGGCCTGACCGTCACCAAAGGTCCGAACAAGGACCGGCAGAACCTCGGTATCTACCGTCAGCAAGTGATCGGCCGCAACAAGGTCATCATGCGCTGGCTCAGCCACCGTGGTGGTGCGCTGGATTACCGCGAGTGGTGCGAGAAGCATCCGGGCCAACCGTTCCCGGTGGCCGTGGCGCTGGGCGCTGACCCCGCGACCATTCTCGGTGCCGTGACGCCAGTGCCCGACAGCCTTTCCGAGTACGCCTTCGCCGGCTTGCTGCGCGGCAACCGTACCGAACTGGTGAAATGCCGCGGCAACGACCTGCAAGTGCCGGCCACCGCCGAGATCATCCTCGAAGGCGTGATCCATCCGGGAGAGATGGCCGATGAAGGTCCTTACGGCGACCACACCGGTTATTACAACGAAGTCGACAGCTTCCCGGTGTTCACCGTCGAACGCATCACTCACCGGATCAAGCCGATCTATCACAGCACCTACACCGGCCGTCCACCGGATGAACCGGCGATTCTCGGTGTGGCGCTGAACGAAGTGTTCGTGCCGATCCTGCAGAAGCAGTTCCCGGAGATCACTGACTTCTACTTGCCGCCCGAAGGCTGCTCGTATCGCATGGCTATCGTGACCATGAAGAAGTCGTATCCGGGGCATGCCAAGCGGGTAATGCTCGGTGTCTGGTCGTTTTTGCGACAGTTCATGTACACCAAGTTCGTTATCGTCACTGACGACGATATCAACGCCCGGGACTGGAACGACGTGATCTGGGCCATCACCACGCGCATGGACCCCAAGCGCGACACGGTGATGATCGAGAACACGCCGATCGACTACCTCGACTTCGCCTCGCCGGTGTCCGGCCTGGGTTCGAAGATGGGGCTCGATGCCACGCATAAATGGCCTGGCGAAACCACGCGCGAGTGGGGCCGGGTGATCGTCAAGGACGACGCCGTGACCCAGCGGATCGATGCCATCTGGAATCAGTTAGGAATAGATTGATGCGTGTAACCTTGCAGCCCTCCGGAGCAGTGCTTGAGATTCTGCCCGGCGAGCGGATTCTCGATGGCGCACGCCGTCTGGGCTATGAATGCCCGCAAAGCTGTCGCAACGGCAACTGCCACGTCTGTGCCGCGTTGCTGGTGGAAGGGCGAGTCGAGCAGGCCGGCCATGTGCGTGACCATGGCGAGTTCTACACTTGCATAGCAGAGCCGCTGGAAGACTGCATCGTGCTGTGGGATGGCGTGCTCGCGCTGGGAGAATTGCCGGTGCGCAGTCTGTCGTGTCAGGTCACCAGTTGCACCGACGTCGGCGGTGATACCTGGCGAGTGCGGCTGCGGGCGCCGGCCGGCAAGCCGCCGCGTTATCACGCTGGCCAGTACCTGATGATCCATCGGGACAACGGCGAGAAGTCGTCCTTCTCCCTGGCGTCGGCGCCTTCAGGCGGGCGTGATCTGGAAATTCACGTGCTGGCGCGCGAAGCCAGTGCGATAAACCTGATCAAGCAGCTGCAAGGCAACACGATGGTGCGGATCGACATGCCGTTCGGTGATGCGCATCTGGCCGAGTTGCCCGACGGCCCGTTGGTGCTGATCGCGGCAGGCACCGGCATGGGCCAGGTCCATGGCCTGATCGAACATTGCCGCGCCGAAGGCTTCAAGCATCCTGTGCACCTTTACTGGGGCGTGCGTCGTCCGGAAGACTTCTATGAAGTCGAACATTGGGACGAATGGCTGAAGTTACCGAACCTGTTCCTGCATAAAGTCGTCAGCGATCAATGCGGCTGGCAGGGGCGTTGCGGCATGTTGCATGAAGCAGTGTGCGAAGACTTTCCCGATCTCAAGACCTTGCACGTGTATGCCAGCGGCTCCCCGGCGATGGTCTATGGCACGCTCGATGCGTTGGTCGAGGCGGGGATGGACGCCCATCAGATGCGCGCCGACGTGTTTGCGTACGCGCCACGATCTTGATCCGCGATCTTGATCCGCGATCTTGAGTCTGCCCTTGTAGGAGCTGCCGCAGGCTGCGATCTTTTGACTTTGTCTTGAAAATCAAAAGATCGCAGCCTGCGGCAGCTCGATTTGCACCCTTATACCTCTCTATATAGCCTATCGGTATTTATACAATCGTATAAATGTCGGTAGGTTATATGCACTCAGGCAATTAATTAATAACTGTGCCATGGCACTTAAATTGCCTTAAAACTTATGTGCCTTATTGTTACAACGGTGCGTTCTATTAAGTAATACTTTGATCGCGGGGAGCTGAACGCTATTCGCCATGAGCGCCATTGAATCTTCGTTTTTGAACCTGGCTTACCCGCCGCAGCTCGATCTGGGGCCGCAGCTCACTCACGAACAATTACTCGGCTCGATGCAATCGACCATGGCGCGCCACAAGGGTGGGCCGGTATGGCTGTTTGCGTACGGTTCGCTGATCTGGCGCCCTGAGTGCACGGCAGTTGAACGCGTTCGCGGACGGGTGCACGGCTATCATCGCGGATTGTATTTGTGGTCCCACGAACATCGCGGCACCCCGGAAATGCCCGGGCTGGTGTTCGGTCTGGATCGCGGCGGTTCATGCAGTGGTTTTGCCTACCGCTTGCCGGAAGAGCAACTGGACGCTTCGTTGTATGCGCTCTGGAAGCGGGAAATGCCGTTCCCGTCCTATCGCCCACACTGGCTCAATTGCCGGCTCGAAGACGGCACCCAGGTTCAGGCATTGGGATTTGTTCTGGAGCGGCACTTGCCCAGCTATGCCGGCAACTTGCCGGATCACGTGCTGAGCCACGTATTCGAAAACGCTTGCGGGCGTTACGGCACCACTCGCGATTATGTCGAGCAGACCGCACACGCCCTGCGTAGCCACGCCATGCCAGACCGAAATCTGGAGGCGCGGCTCAAGCGCTGCAAATCAAAGGCTGATCAAGCGATAGCTTCGCGACTCTGACTGGCGACTTGCTTGTGCCACAGCGTTGGCGCAAGGAAGGCCATCGCCAGCAGGCACGCACCGATCAGCAGGACAAAACCGCCGTCCCAGCCGAAATGGTCCACGGTGTAGCCCATCGCTGCACTGGCCGCGACCGAACCACCCAGATAACCGAACAGACCGGTGAAGCCCGCAGCCGTACCGGCAGCTTTCTTCGGTGCCAGCTCCAGCGCCTGCAAACCGATCAGCATTACCGGGCCGTAGATCAGGAAGCCGATGGACACCAGCGCGATCATGTCGACGGTCGGGTTGCCGGCCGGGTTGAGCCAGTACACCAGCGTCGCCACAGTCACCAGCGCCATGAACACCATGCCGGTCAGGCCACGGTTGCCACGGAAGATCTTGTCCGACATCCAGCCGCAAAGCAGCGTGCCCGGAATACCCGCCCACTCGTAGAAGAAATACGCCCAGGACGTCTTGTCCACGGTGAAGCCCTTGGCTTCTTTCAGGTAGGTAGGTGCCCAGTCCAGAACGCCATAGCGCAGCAGGTAGACAAAGACGTTGGCGAGGGCGATGTACCAGAGCATTTTGTTGCGCAGCACGTATTTGACGAAGATTTCCTTGGCGCTGAATTCTTCTTCGTGGCTGGCGTCGTAGCCTTCCGGATAGTCGTCCTTGTACTTCTCGATCGGCGGCAGGCCAACCGATTGCGGGGTATCGCGCATGGTGATGAAGGCAAACACCGCGACCGCCATGGCCACCGCCGCCGGCACGTAAAACGCAGCGTGCCAGTCGTTGAACAGGCCCATGCCGATCAGGAACAGCGGGCCGATCAGGCCACCGCCGACGTTATGCGCCACGTTCCACAGCGACACCACGCCACCGCGTTCCTTCTGCGACCACCAGTGAACCATGGTCCGTCCACTTGGCGGCCATCCCATGCCCTGTGCCCAGCCATTGATGAACAGCAGGATGAACATGATGGTCACGCTGGACGTTGCCCAATGCGCGAAACCGAAAACGAACATCACGGCAGCCGAAACCATCAGGCCGAACGGCAGGAAGAAGCGTGGGTTGGAACGGTCGGAAACGATACCCATCAGGAACTTGGACAGGCCATAGGCAATGGCAATCGCCGACAGCGCCACGCCCAGCTCACCGCGGGTATAGCCCTCTTCGATCAGGTAGGGCATGGCCAGGGAGAAGTTTTTGCGCAGCAGGTAGTAACCCGCATAGCCGATAAAGATACCGGCGAAGATTTGCCAGCGCAGGCGGCGGTAGGTGCTGTCTATTTTCTCTTCAGGCAGTGGAGCCTGATGTGCGGCAGGACGAAAGAAAGCAAACATTCAAGAGCTCCAGATTTCTTGTTTTGACTGCGGATGCGAATGTTACAGTTTCATTACCGAAAATAGCATCGCTTCTCATCAGCAAAACAGCGGAAATGTTGGAAAGCGAGCGTTCCTTTATGAACATGTCGCTCAGATGTAAATGAAGGGCGTTGTAGGAAACGTTAACCGTTTCCCTTTTTATGCCGCTGATCCGTCCGAGGTAGGGCAGGTCTTTGGGAAATGTCCTGCGCGTTTACCGGAAGTCGTGATCTACAGCTCAAGTGCGTCAATCTGTAGCCTTTGCGCTGCTGCCAAGGTCTGGCATTGAAGTTACAAAAGGGAGGAGGTATGCGGTGGTTTGCGTTCATGTTCATGTTGGTGGTTGCCGGCGTCCGGGCTGAGGAGTTCTTGCTGATCCCGGAACACAATCCCCGGCCCATTTATCCATTGGCGTTGCAAAGGGCTGGGGTCATCGGGGATGTACGGGTCAGGTTTTCGGTCAGTGCCGATGGTTCGGTCAGCAAGGTGAGCATCCTGCAAAGCGATCACCCCGACCTGGCTGAAGCGACGAGGGATGCGGTAGCGCAGTGGCGGTTCAAGCCGTGGGTGGTTGAAGGCGACAAGCCCGCCGAGCAGGAAGTGATCGCCCCGATGCAGTTTCGGTTTGACTCGACCTTGCCGATCCACACCAATCAATGGCTGAAAGAGTTGAGATGTCGCGATCTCAACGAAGTCTTTGTTCACACTGCCGAGCAATCGTGGGTTGATTCTGCGGTGTTCCATTACACCCGTGCCTATCTGTCGAACTCGATCTCTACGACAGTATTGTCGAATGAGCGACGTCTTGAACTGATAGCCAAGATGAACAGGAAAGTGCCGTTTATTGTCAGGCAATGCCTGAGCAACCCGGTTTCCCGGTATGTGAGGTATTTGCCCGAGGATATTCGTAAGCTGCTTTAGTTGTGGGTGGGTCTGGACAACGTTGGTTGAAGTCCAGACCTCTTGGAGTGCTCAGCGAACCTGAACCACCACCTTCCCGACCGCCTTGCGCTGGCCCAGATCATTGATCGCCTGCGCAGCATTGCTCAGTGGATAAACCTGAGACACCAGCGGCTTCAACTTGCCTTCGGCAAACCAGCCAAACAGTTGCTGGAAGTTTGCGGCGTTGTCCTGCGGCTGGCGCTGGGCGAAGGAGCCCCAGAACACGCCGAGTACCGCTGCGCCTTTGAGCAGTGCCAGGTTCACCGGCAGTTCGGGGATGCGCCCGCTGGCGAAGCCGACCACCAGCAGGCGGCCGTTCCAGGCGATGGCGCGGATGGCCTGGTCGAACAGGTCGCCGCCCACCGGGTCGTAGATCACGTCGGCGCCCTGGCCATCGGTTAGGCGTTTGATTTCGTCCTTGAGGCTGGTTTCGCTGTAGTTGATCAGCTCATCGGCGCCCGCGGCCTTGGCCACGGCGAGCTTTTCGGCGCTGCTGGCGGCCGCGATTACGCGGGCGCCCATGGCTTTGCCGATTTCCACGGCGGCGAGGCCGACGCCACCGGAGGCGCCGAGCACCAGCAAGGTTTCGCCCGGTTGCAGGTTGCCGCGCTGCTTGAGGGCGTGCATCGAGGTGCCGTAGGTCATGCTGAATGCGGCCGCGGTGTTGAAGTCCATGGACGGCGGGATTGGCAGCACGTTGTAACCCGGCACGGCGACCTGTTCAGCGAAGCTGCCCCAGCCTGTGAGGGCCATGACCCGGTCGCCGACTTTCAGGTGGCTGACCTTTTCACCCACTTCGCGGACCACACCGGCCGCTTCGCCGCCCGGAGAAAACGGGAAGGGCGGCTTGAACTGGTACTTGCCCTCGATGATCAGCGTGTCGGGGAAGTTGACCCCGGCGGCGTGCACGTCCAGCAGGATTTCGTTCTTCGTCGCGACAGGACTGGCGACGTCTTCCAGCACCAACGATTCGGCAGGGCCGAAGGCTTTGCACAGCACGGCTTTCATCAGGGCTATTCCTTTGGGAGTGATGGCCGATAAGTGTAGGTGTGTGAGTCGACGGGTCAACGAGCATGCCCGGCCCTGATAGTCAGCCATAAGCTTGTGCTTGAGCGGCGGGTCGTTATGCTAGGCCGCAAACCGGATAAGGAGCGAATTGTGAAAGCGTGGATCATGTTGATGCTGGCCCTGTCTCTGCCTGTGGCAGCGGTGGCCGAAGAAGCCAAAGAAGATGCGGCGCCGAAGGTCAATTACATCACCCTGAGCCCGCCGTTCGTGGGCAACTACGGGCTGGACGGTACGCAGAAGCTAAAGGTCTACAAGGCCGACGTGGCATTGCGGGTGACCGGTGACGAGGCGACCAAAGCGGTCAAGGCCAACGAACCGCTGATTCGCAATCAGCTGGTGGCGCTGTTTGCCCAACAGACCACCGAGACGATGAACAACGTCGAGGCCAAGGAGAAGCTGCGTCAGGAAGCGTTGAAGCAGACCCAGCAGATTTTGAATGATGAAACCGGCAAGCCGGTGGTTGAGGATTTGTTGTTCAACAACCTGATTATCCAGTAATGCTGGATCCTGTAGGAGCAAAGCTTGCTCGCGATAGCGCACTCAAGATCGCCATCGCCGGCAAGCCGTGCTCCTACAGGAGCGCAACCACCGCCGCCCACTGCTCCGCCGTCACCGGCATCACCGACAGCCGCGAGCCCTTCTGCACCAACGGCATCTCGGCCAGCGCCGTCTGCTGCTTTAAATAGTCCAGCTTCAACACCCTGGAAAACGTCTCGACATGGGCGACATCAATCGCGCTCCAGGCGTTTTTGTCGGCCGTTGCCTTCGGGTCGTAGTAATGACTCTCAGGTTCCAGCGCCGTCGGGTCTGGATAGGCAGCTTCGACAATCTTGCCGATTCCGGCAATCCCCGGCTCCGGGCAGCTGGAGTGATAGAAGAAAAACTCGTCCCCGACCGCCATGGCTCGCAGGAAATTTCGCGCCTGATAGTTGCGAACCCCGTCCCAGCGCGCTTTGCCCAGCTTCTCCAGGCCTTTGATCGAGAGTTCGTCGGGCTCGGATTTCATCAGCCAATAGGCCATGTTTTTTGCTCCTTGCGAAGTGAGTGGGCAGGTTGTCCGGCAATTTTATGACAAACCGACAGTCGGTTGACGCCAGCATTTGCGTGCCGGTTCACGTTGCCGCAAAATGCCGGCCTTTAAAGCTTGACGCTGCTGCACGGCCTACAAAACGGAAACCGCTGCTGTCATCGTGTTGATATGCCTTTGGGGGGCAGTCGATGAAACGCAAACCGGATTTACTATGGATTTTGGTCATTTTGTTCGGCCTCGGCGTCGTGACCACTGGCTATGCCCAAAGCCTGTGGGCCAACAAGACCGATGCGCCGGTCGAAGTGGCTCAGTTGCAGCAGCAGTCGACAGCGTTCAAACGCTAAACCTGTCTTTCGACGCCGCTGAGTCCAGTGGCGTTTAACCTGCGTAATACCAGGCCTTGTCCGTGACCGTTCCTTGCAGCGGCACATCCCAGCTCGCCTGAGCCAATCGCTCGACCTTCTGACATTCATGGGCCAGTCCCAGCAGCGTCGGCTTGCGCCAGTCATTGCGGCGCGCCAGATAGGCCAGGCTTCGGTCATAGAAGCCACCGCCCATTCCCAGGCGCCCACCGACATCGTCAAACCCCACTAAAGGCAGCAGCACCAGGTCCAGCGCCCAGACTTTGCGTTGTCGGGCGAGGTTGTGCCTGGGTTCGAGAATACGGAAACGGTTGGGTTTCAGCTTTTCGCCGGGGCGGATGCGCTGGAACACCATCTTGGTTCGAGGCCAGGCGCTGAGCACCGGCAGATAGGTAGCCTTGCCCCGACGCTGGGCGGCGCGCAGCAGCAGGCGCGGATCGATTTCACCGTCGGTAGGCAGATAAAGAGAGATGTGTTTTGCGCGGCGAAACAGCGGTTGCTGGGCCAATTGCTTATATAGCCCGCGAGCAGCCTGGCGCTGCTGACTGGGTGTCAGTGCGCGACGGGCCTTGCGCAGCATGCGTCGAAGTTGCGGGCGGGGGAGCAGCGCAGGTTCGGTCATGGATTCGGGCTTCAGCAGGGCGGATACGTAAAAGCGTACCCGTAAAAAAGCCGATGCCGGTATTTAAACCGGCATCGGACTGGAATCAGGCTCCCCGAATGTGTCGCTGTCGACTTAGCCCTTGAACCCGAAAGTTCAAGGTGGAAGATGCAGTAGGCTTTAAGGCTTTCCGTCTAGCGGACATGCACACCAGCCCAACGTGCAACCTCCAGGGTATAGCAAATCGGCTCAGGGACATCGCCAACTGGCAAACACCCCAGGGAGTGATCGGAGTATACCCCAAGCGGTGAGGCGAATCAGCCTTTGGTGACGTCCGGATCGGTAGCGAGGACCAGATCGACGCGATCGAGTAGGTCGCGCACCTGCTCGCGGGTCGAGCCGCTGGCCTGGATATCCGGGCGTTCTTCCTTGTGCAGCAGGTCGTGGGTGATGTTCAGCGCGGCCATCACGGCAATGCGATCGGCGCCGATGACTTTGCCGCTGCTGCGGATCTCGCGCATTTTTCCGTCCAGGTAACGGGCGGCGCTCACCAGGTTGCTGCGTTCTTCCTGGGGGCAGATGATCGAATACTCTTTGTCGAGGATCTGCACGGTGACGCTATTGCTTGAACTCATGAGTCTTGCTCCAGGGCCTTGAGGCGCGAAATCATCGATTCGACCTTACGCCGGGCGATTTCGTTTTTTTCAATGAGGTGAGCGCGTTCCTCGCGCCAGGTCTTTTCCTGAGCTAGTAAGAGTCCGTTTTGGCTCTTTAGTTGCTCGACTCGGGTAATCAGCAGCTCGAGTCTGGCCATCAGCGCTTGCAGGTCGGTGTCTTCCATTGTGTCCACTGAGTTCGTGTCTGATGGGTTATAGCTGGCGGACAGCCTTTAATAGTCTTGGCGAGTCTGTCGATGTAGGATACAAGGCCTTCATTCTAGACATAGCGCCGTCTGGCGCCTAGCTGCCCATGACCATTCAGAATTCCCCGTACCAAGCCTTCGCCACCCTGCTGACCTCCAGCGGTCACAACGTCTCGCCTGCCGAACTGCATGGCCTGTTGCTCGGCCGCAGCTGCGCCGGCGCCGGTTTCGATGCCGAAGGCTGGTTGATCGACGCCGCCGAGTTGCTTGAGAGCGAGCCGCAGGACAACGTTCGCAACGCCTTGATCGGCCTGCAAGAGATGGTCAAAGGCGAGCTGACCGGCGACGACGTGACCGTCGTTCTGCTGCTTCCAACCGACGACGCGCCACTGGCTGATCGTGCCATCGCACTGGGCCAGTGGTGCCAGGGTTTCCTCAGCGGATTTGGCCTTAACTGCCGTGACAGCAGCATGCTGAGCACCGAGGCTACCGAAGTGCTTCAGGATCTGGCGGCCATTTCCCAAGTGCAAGACGCCCTGGAAGAATCCGAAGACGGCGAAAGCGACTATATGGAAGTCATGGAATACCTGCGCGTCGCGCCGCTGCTGCTGTTCTCCGAGACCAAAAAAGACGTGCCGGCCGCTGCCAAACCGTCTTTGCATTAATCGCAAGAAAGGGAAAACCATCTGCCCATGATCCATATCCCGAAATCGGAATACAGCCGTCGCCGCAAGGCGTTGATGGCGCAGATGGAACCCAACAGCATCGCGATCCTGCCCGCCGCCGCGGTGGCTATCCGCAACCGCGATGTCGAGCACGTCTACCGTCAGGACAGTGACTTTCAATACCTCAGCGGTTTCCCCGAGCCTCAGGCCGTTCTGGTACTGATGCCGGGGCGTCTGCATGGCGAATACATTCTGTTCTGCCGTGAGCGCAATGCCGAACGTGAGTTGTGGGACGGCCTGCGCGCCGGGCAGGAAGGCGCGATCCGCGACTTCGGTGCCGACGATGCCTTCCCGATCACCGACATCGACGACATCCTGCCGGGCCTGATCGAAGGTCGCGACCGGGTGTATTCGGCCATGGGCAGCAACCCGGAATTCGACCGCCACTTGATGGAGTGGATCAACGTGATCCGCTCCAAGGCCAACCTCGGCGCTCAGCCACCGAACGAATTCGTTGCCCTGGATCATTTGCTTCACGACATGCGCCTGTATAAATCGGCGGCAGAAGTGAAGGTGATGCGCGAAGCCGCGCGGATTTCCGCTCAGGCGCACGTACGCGCCATGCAGGCCAGCCGTGCCGGGTTGCATGAGTTCAGCCTGGAAGCCGAACTCGACTACGAATTCCGCAAGGGCGGGGCGAAGATGCCGGCCTACGGTTCGATCGTCGCGGCGGGGCGTAACAGCTGCATCCTGCATTACCAGCAGAATGACGCGGTGCTCAAGGACGGCGATCTGGTGCTGATCGACGCCGGTTGCGAGATCGACTGCTACGCCAGCGACATCACTCGCACCTGGCCGGTCAACGGCAAGTACTCAGCGGAGCAGAAGGCAATCTACGAACTGGTGCTGGCGGCGCAGGAAGCTGCGTTCGCCGAGATCGCACCGGATAAACACTGGAATCAGGCTCACGAAGCCACGGTTCGGGTGATTACCAAAGGCCTGGTCGAATTGGGTTTGTTGCAAGGCGACGTCGATGAATTGATCGCCAGCGAAGCCTACAAGGCGTTTTACATGCACCGCGCCGGGCACTGGCTCGGCATGGACGTGCATGACGTCGGTGAATACAAGGTCGGCGGTGAATGGCGCGTGCTGGAAGTCGGCATGGCGTTGACCGTGGAGCCGGGGATCTACATTGCCCCGGACAACCGCAACGTGGCGAAGAAATGGCGCGGCATTGGCGTGCGCATCGAGGACGACGTGGTGGTTACCAAGACCGGCTGTGAAATCCTTACCAAAGGCGTGCCGAAAACGGTCGCCGAAATCGAGGCCTTGATGGCGCAAGCACGGACACAAGCGGCATGAGTCGAGTCAATCTGGCGATTATCGGAGGCGGGCTGGTCGGTGCCAGTCTGGCGCTGGCGTTGCAGGCCGGGGCCAAGTCCCGTGGCTGGAAGATCGTGCTGATCGAGCCCTTCGCTCCGGGTGACACCTACCAACCGAGCTACGACGCGCGTTCCACCGCATTGTCGTTTGGCGCCCGGCAGATTTATCAGCGCCTGGGCGTCTGGCAGGAAATCTCCCGTCGCGCCGAACCGATCAAGCAGATTCACGTTTCCGACCGCGGGCGTTTTTCCACGGCGCGATTGTCGGCGATGGAAGAGGGCGTTCCGGCGCTGGGCTACGTGGTGGAAAACGCCTGGCTCGGTCAATGCCTGTGGCAAGGCCTGGACAAGGACGTGATCAGTTGGCGTTGCCCGGCGGAAGTCACGCGCATGGAGCCGCTCACCGACGGCTATCGCCTGACCCTCAATGACGAAACCACACTGGAATGCGACCTCGCGGTTCTGGCGGATGGCGGCCGGTCCGGTTTGCGCGAGCAACTGGGGATCGGCATCAGAAAACGCCCGTACAACCAGAGCGCCCTGATCGCCAACATCACCCCGAGCGAAGCCCACAACGGCATGGCGTTCGAGCGGTTCACCGACGATGGCCCGATGGCGTTGCTGCCGTTGCCGGACAACCGCTGCGCGCTGGTCTGGACTCGCCTGGGGATGGACGCGCAACGCTTGGCTGCCCTTGATGAGCGCAGTTTTCTCAACGAATTGCAGGGCGTTTTCGGGTATCGCCTCGGCACGCTGAAGCAGGTTGGCGTGCGGCATCTGTACCCGCTGTCGCTGGTGGAAGCCGAAGAGCAGGTGCGATCGCATTTGGCGATACTTGGCAATGCTGCCCACAGCCTGCATCCGATTGCCGGCCAAGGCTTCAACCTGTCGCTGCGCGATACCCAGGCGCTGGCCGATGCGTTGCTCGCCAGCGAGCAGCCATTGGGCGATTTCGCGACCTTGCAGGCCTATCGCGAGCGCCAGCGTCTGGATCAGAACCTCACCGTCAGCTTCTCCGATCAGGTCACGCGTCTGTTCGGCAGCACGCAGCCATTGGTTTCGCTGGGCCGCAATCTCGGCCTGCTTGGCCTCGATCTGTTGCCACCGGCCAAACGCTGGTTCGCCCGGCAGGCGATGGGTTTGGGTACTCGCCCGGATGCTTAAGTGTCTGATTCGCAAATTCGGTAAAGCGCGTTTGATGCGCACGTTCATGAGCCTCTACCCGCCGTACCTCGGCGCCGGGGTTCGGGTACGGCACATCAGTGACGATTTCCGGGACATACAGGTGTCCATGGGCCTTGGCTGGTACAACCGTAACCACGTCGGCACCCAGTTTGGCGGCAGCCTGTATTCAATGGTCGACCCGTTCTTCATGCTGATGCTGATGGAGAACCTGGGGCGCAACTACATCGTCTGGGACAAGGCCGCCGACATCGATTTCATCGCGCCGGGCAAAGGCCCGGTGTTTGCCCGTTTCAACATCGACGACACCTTGCTCGACGAGATCCGGCGGCAGACGGCCAACGGCGAAAAATACCTGCCGCAATTGCAGGTCGATATTCATGACGGTGCCGGCAACCTCGTGGCGCGTGTCGGAAAAACCCTTTACGTGCGGCTCAAGCCGCAAGCGAGACAGGCTTAAAGCATGGAAATGCGCGCAGATCTGCTGATTGTCGGAGCCGGAATGGTCGGCAGTGCCCTGGCGCTGGCGTTGCAGGACAGCGGGCTGGAAGTCCTGCTGCTGGACGGCAGCCCGATGAGCGTCAAACCGTTTGATGCCCAAGCCCCGTTCGAACCGCGGGTGAGCGCGCTGTCCATCGCCAGTCAGCGAATTCTCGAACGCCTCGGCGTCTGGGACGGTATCGCCAACCGACGCAGCAGCCCTTACGGCGAGATGCAGGTCTGGGATGGCAGCGGCACCGGACAGATCCACTTTTCGGCTGCCAGCGTGCATGCCGAGGTGCTGGGCCATATCGTCGAGAACCGCGTGGTTCAGGACGCGTTGCTTGACCGTTTGCACGACTGTGACCTGGGGATGCTGGCCAACGCGCGGCTGGAGCAGATGCGTCGCTCCGGCGACGACTGGCTGCTGACCCTCGCCGATGGCCGCACCCTGCGTGCGCCGTTGGTGATCGCGGCGGATGGCGCCAACTCGGCGGTGCGACGCCTGACCGGTGTCGCGACGCGCGAATGGGATTACCTGCATCACGCGATCGTCACCAGTGTGCGCAGCTCAAAAAATCATCAATCGACAGCCTGGCAGCGCTTTACCGACACCGGCCCGTTAGCGTTTTTGCCTCTGGAACGTGATGGTCAGCAGGACTGGTGTTCGATCGTCTGGTCGACCACGCCAAGCGAAGCCGAACGCCTGATGGCGCTGGATGACGATGCCTTCTGCCGCGAACTGGAACGCGCCTTTGAAGGTCGACTCGGCAGCGTGCTGAGCGCCGACCCGCGTCTGTGCGTGCCGCTGCGCCAGCGTCATGCCAAACGTTACGTGGCTGAAGGCCTCGCGCTGATCGGTGACGCGGCGCACACCATTCACCCGTTGGCCGGGCAGGGCGTGAACCTCGGCTTCCTCGATGCCGCCGTGCTCGCCGAAGTGTTGTTGCAAGCCGCCGCCCGAGGCGAGCGTCTTGCGGATGTGAAGGTGCTTAGCCGTTACGAGCGTCGCCGCATGCCGCACAACCTGGCGCTGATGGCGGCGATGGAAGGTTTTGAGCGGTTGTTCCAGGCTGATCCGTTGCCAGTGCGCTGGTTGCGAAATGCCGGGTTGAAGATGGTCGACCAGATGCCCGAGGCCAAGGCGTTGTTTGTGCGTGAGGCGTTGGGGTTGATCGGGGATTTGCCCGACCTCGCCAAGGCTTGAAATAGCTGCTGGGCACAACTCCTTCGCGAGCAAGCCCGCTCCCACATAGGAATGCATTTCAAATGTGGGAGCGGGCTTGCTCGCGAAGGCGTCGGCACATGCACCATCTATTTCTGCCTGTGCAACATCTGGTAACTCCTCCGCAAACTGTTCGATTGAGAAGGCAAATGTGAGTCCTTATCATTTGGCCTCACTTTTTCAATCGAGAGACCGCTCCCATGTTGGCACCGAAGCGTCTACTGACCGCACTGGCCCTGACCTTGATCGGCAGCACCGCCGCCCAGGCCGCCGACGAGGTGGTGGTCTACTCCTCGCGTATCGACGAGCTGATCAAGCCAGTCTTCGATGCCTACACCGCGAAAACTGGCGTGAAGGTGAAGTTCATCACCGACAAGGAAGCGCCACTGATGCAGCGCATCAAGGCCGAGGGCGAGAACGCTACCGCCGACCTGCTGCTGACCGTCGATGCCGGTAACCTCTGGCAAGCCGAGCAGATGGGCATCCTCCAGCCCTTCACCTCGAAAACCATCGATGCCAACATCCCGCTGCAATATCGCGCGGCGTCCCATGCCTGGACCGGCCTGAGCCTGCGGGCACGGACCATCGCCTATTCCACCGATCGGGTGAAACCGGGCGAACTGACCACTTACGAAGCGCTGGCCGACAAGAACTGGGAAGGTCGCCTGTGCCTGCGCACGGCGAAGAAGGTCTACAACCAGTCGCTGACCGCCACCATGATCGAAGTGCACGGCGCCGAGAAAACCGAGAAGATCCTCAAGGGTTGGGTCAACAACCTGTCCACTGACGTGTTCTCCGACGACGTTGCGGTACTGGAAGCCATCAGTGCCGGTCAGTGCGACGTCGGTATCGTCAACACCTACTACTACGGTCGCCTGCACAAGCAGAAACCGGATCTGCCGGTGAAGCTGTTCTGGCCGAACCAGGCGGATCGCGGCGTGCACGTCAATCTGTCGGGCATTGGCCTGACCAAGCATGCACCGCACCCGGAAGCCGCCAAGGCCTTGGTGGAATGGATGACCACGCCTGAAGCGCAGAAAATCTTTGCTGATGTGAACCAGGAATTCCCGGCCAACCCGGCCGTCCAGCCATCCGCTGAAGTCGCAGCGTGGGGCAAATTCATTGCCGATACCTTGCCGGTGGAAGTCGCAGGCAAACGTCAGGCTGAAGCGATTCGCATGATGGACCGTGCTGGCTGGAACTGAGTCGGCAGCGTTAAAGAGTAAAAGATCGCAGCCTTCGGCAGCGCCTACAGGGTGATCACCAAGCCAATGTAGGAGCTGCCGGAGGCTGCGATCTTTTTTGCGTTTCTCTACACTTCAAGATTTCGCGAGAGCTTTTCCTTGGCCCACCCCGCCCAACGCCGCTGGTATCCCCTGGTCTTCGCCATCGCTGCGCTGGTCCTGCTGCCCCTGAGTGTCTTGCTGTTGTCCTGGCAAACCATCGATCAACAGATCTGGTCCCACCTTTGGGACACGCAGATGCCGCGACTGCTGGGCAACACCCTGACACTGGTACTCGGCGTTGGCCTCGGCGTGACGGTCCTTGGTGTCAGCCTGGCCTGGCTCACCAGCCTCTGCGAATTCCCCGGACGGCGTTGGCTGGACTGGGCGCTGATGCTGCCTTTCGCTATTCCGGCCTACGTGTTGGCATTCGTCTTTGTCGGTTTGCTGGATTTCGCAGGTCCCGTGCAAACCCTGCTGCGCGAGTGGTTCGGCACCGGGCTGCGTTTGCCGCGGGTGCGCTCCACGGGCGGGGTGATTCTGGTTCTGGTGCTGGTGTTCTATCCCTACGTTTATCTGTTGGCGCGCACGGCGTTTCTGGCTCAGGGCAAAGGCCTGATGGAGGCCGCGCGGGTGCTTGGGCAATCGCCATGGCAGGCGTTCTGGCGGGTGGCCATGCCGATGGCGCGTCCCGCCATCGGCGCCGGCGTGGCGTTGGCGTTGATGGAAACCCTGGCGGATTTCGGCGCAGTGTCGGTGTTCAACTTCGACACGTTCACCACCGCGATCTACAAGACCTGGTACGGGTTCTTCAGCCTCTCCACCGCGGCACAACTGGCCAGCCTGTTGCTGCTGGTGGTGATGGTCGTGCTGTACGGCGAGTGTCGTGCCCGCGGCGCCAACCGGGCAAGCAACGAACGGCCACGGGTCAAGGCGTTGTATCACCTGCATGGCTTCAAAGCGCTTCTGGCCACAGCATGGTGCGGGTTGGTGTTCGCCTGCGCCTTCGTCATTCCGATGCTGCAACTGGTGGTGTGGTTCTGGCAGCGTGGGCGCCTGGATCTGGATGAGCGCTACACCGGCCTGATCGTCCACACCTTGTACTTGGGCGCGATGGCGGCGTTGATCACCGTCAGCGTCGCCCTGATCCTCGCATTTGCCCGACGTTTGGCGCCGACTCAGGGAATCAATGCCGGTGTCGGCCTGGCCAATCTTGGCTACGCCTTGCCCGGTTCGGTGCTGGCGGTGTCGATCATGCTGGCGTTCAGTTATCTGGACCGCGAACTGGTGATTCCGCTGTCCGGTTGGCTCGGTGGTGCCGGCAAGCCGCTGCTGCTCGGCAGTCTGGCGGCGTTGTTGTTGGCCTATCTGGTGCGCTTCATCGCCGTGGCCTATGGGCCACTGGAAAGCAGTCTGGCGCGTATACGGCCATCTTTGCCCGAAGCGGCACGTAGCTTGGGTGTCAGTGGGCCGCGACTGTTTTTCAAAGTGTATCTGCCGTTGTTGCTGCCCGGATCGTTGAGCGCGGCATTGCTGGTGTTCGTCGATGTGCTCAAGGAAATGCCCGCGACCCTGCTGATGCGCCCGTTTGGCTGGGACACGCTGGCCGTGCGGATCTTCGAAATGACCAGCGAAGGCGAGTGGGCGAGGGCGTCTTTGCCGGCGCTGACCCTGGTTTTGGTTGGGCTGCTACCAGTCATCGGATTGATACGACGTTCGGCGCATCGAAACAGCTAGGTGTCAGTCCTACACCTTGCGGCTACAATGCGCGGCATTCGGTGCGGTCCGTCTGACAGACAAGGTAGTAGTAATCGGCTGAAAGCCTTTTGTTTCAACGCTTTCACCCGATAAAGCACTCGCCCGCACCTTCGCCACGCCCGGAAGGAGAAACCCATGGGACAGCGTACGCCTCTGTATGACCTTCATCTCGCCCTCGGCGCGAAGATGGTCGATTTTGGCGGTTGGGATATGCCTCTGCATTACGGATCGCAGGTCGAGGAACACCACCAGGTGCGCCGCGATTGCGGTGTTTTCGATGTATCCCACATGACCGTGATCGACGTCGGCGGCTCCCAGGCCAAGGCCTGGCTCCAGCATTTGCTGGCCAATGATGTCGAACGCCTGCACAGCCCCGGCCGTGCGTTGTACAGCACCATGCTCAACGAGCAGGGCGGCATCGTCGATGACATGATCGTCTACCGACTCGATGAGGGCTATCGCCTGGTGGTCAACGCGTCCACCCGCGACCAGGACATGGCCTGGATGCAAGCCCATCTCGACGGTTTCGACGTGCAGCTCAGCGAACGTTCAGAGTTGGCGATGCTGGCTATCCAGGGCCCCCACGCCCGACACAAGATTGCCGAGCTGGTCAACCAGTCTCGCGGCAACCTGATTCAGCTGCTTAAACCTTTTGAAGGCCAGCCTGACGGTGACTGGTTCATTGCACGCACCGGTTACACCGGCGAAGACGGGCTGGAAATCATCTTGCCGGCCGATCAGGCTCCCGGCTTCTTCAACGATCTAGTGGGTGCCGGGATCTCCCCAATCGGCCTTGGCGCGCGGGACACCTTGCGCGTCGAAGCCGGCATGAACCTTTACGGTCAGGACATCCAGCAAGACGTTTCACCGCTGGCCTCCAACATGGCCTGGACCATCGCCTGGGAGCCGGCAACCCGGCAGTTCATCGGACGCAAGGCGCTGGAAGCCGAACGCAGCGGTGGCGTACAGCACAAACTGGTCGGTCTGGTCCTTGAGGAGCGCGGTGTTTTACGCGCTCATCAGGTGGTCCGCATCGCCGATGTTGGCGAAGGGGAGATCACCAGTGGTAGTTTCTCTCCTACGCTTAGCAAGTCGATTGCACTGGCGCGCGTGCCGATGGCAACTGCCGACCGCGCAGAAGTGGAAATCCGTGGCAAGTGGTACCCGGTCCGAGTGGTCAAACCGACCTTCGTACGCCATGGCAAAACCTTGATCTAATCTTTTCCGGCGGGCTTGGACCGCTGACAATTTTCCTGAGGACACAGAACATGAGCGATATCCCTGCCGAACTGCGTTTTGCCGAAAGTCACGAATGGGCACGTCTGGAAGCCGATGGCACCGTCACCGTGGGCATCAGCGATCACGCGCAGGAAGCGCTGGGTGATGTGGTGTTTGTCGAACTGACCGAAGTTGGAAAAACCTTCGCTGCCGGCGATCAATCCGGTGTGGTGGAATCTGTTAAAGCCGCTTCCGATATCTATGCTCCGATCAGCGGTGAAGTGATCGCGATCAACGAAGACCTGAGCGCCTCGCCGGAACTGCTGAACTCCGACCCTTATGGCGCGTGGATCTTCAAGCTCAAGCCAAGCGACAAGGCTGAGCTGGACAAGCTGCTCGATGCCGCCGGTTACAAGGCTGCCATCGGCGAATAAGCCATTAGCGTCACCCCAAAGCCCCGACCCGTCGGGGCTTTTTTGTGCCCGCCGGTTCCGGTTGGCATCGGCTGCTATGCTGGTTTGACCGTGTTGCATCGACGTTGAGCGCCAGTCAAGAGAGAGCCCGTCATGTCCCAGTTGCCGTCCCTGAGCCAGTTACGCGACCCCAATGCCTTCCTTCGCCGCCACCTCGGGCCGGATGCCGCCGAGCAACAGGCGATGCTCGACAGCCTGGGCCTGGGCAGTCGGGTTGAACTGATCGAGCAGACGGTGCCACCGGGCATTCGCCTGAACCGGCCGCTCGATCTGCCGCCGGCATTGGACGAAGAAGCGGCGCTGGCCAAGTTGCGCGGTTATGCCGAGCAGAACCAGGTCTGGACCAGCCTGATCGGCATGGGCTACCACGGCACCCTCACGCCCGCCGTGATCCTGCGCAACGTGTTGGAGAATCCCGGTTGGTACACCGCCTACACACCTTATCAACCGGAAATCGCCCAAGGGCGGCTCGAAGCGCTGCTGAATTTTCAGCAATTGACCATCGACCTCACCGGCCTGGAGCTGGCCAACGCTTCGCTGCTGGACGAAGCCACCGCTGCGGCGGAAGCCATGGCACTGGCCAAGCGGGTCGCCAAGTCGAAAAGCAATCTGTTCTTCGTCGATGAAAACTGCCATCCGCAGACCATTTCCGTGGTGCAGACCCGCGCCGAAGGCTTCGGGTTCGAGCTGATCATCGACGCTGTGGATAACTTGAAGCAGCACCAGGTGTTCGGTGCGTTGCTGCAATATCCCGACACCCACGGCGAGATCCGCGACCTGCGTCCGCTGATTGATCACCTGCACGCCCAACAGGCGCTGGCGTGCGTCGCCACCGATTTGCTGAGCCTGCTATTGCTGACGCCGCCCGGCGAGTTGGGTGCCGACGTGGTATTCGGTTCATCCCAGCGTTTCGGCGTGCCAATGGGTTACGGCGGGCCGCACGCGGCGTTTTTTGCCAGTCGCGACGAGTACAAGCGGGCGATTCCCGGGCGGATCATCGGTGTGTCGAAAGACGCCCGCGGCAATGTCGCTCTGCGCATGGCGCTGCAAACCCGCGAGCAACATATTCGCCGCGAGAAGGCCAACTCGAACATTTGCACGGCTCAGGTGCTGCTGGCCAATATCGCCAGTTTCTACGCGGTCTACCATGGCCCCGAAGGGCTCAAGCGCATTGCCCAGCGCGTGCATCGGCTGACCTGCATCCTCGCCGCCGGCCTTGAGCGCAAGGGCATCACCCGTCTCAACCAGCATTTCTTCGACACCCTGACGCTGGAAGTCGGCGGCACCCAGACCGCGATCATCGAAAGCGCCGTGGCCGCGCAGATCAACTTGCGCATCCTGGGCCGTGGGCGTTTGGGGCTCAGCCTCGACGAGAGCTGCGACGAATCCACCGTGGCGAAACTGTTCGACGTGTTCCTCGGCGCCGATCATGGGCTCATCGTTGACGAACTGGACGCTGAAACCCTGGCTCCCGGCATTCCCGCCGGGCTGGCACGCACCACGCCTTATCTGCGCCATCCGGTATTCAGCGCCCATCACAGCGAAACCGAGATGCTGCGCTACCTCAAGCAACTGGAAAACAAGGACCTGGCGCTCAATCAATCGATGATTCCGCTCGGCTCGTGCACCATGAAGCTCAACGCCACCAGCGAGATGATCCCGATTACCTGGCCGCAATTCGCCAATCTGCATCCGTTTGCGCCGAAGGAGCAGGCGGTTGGTTATTCATTGATGATCGAGGAGCTGGAGCGCTGGCTCTGCGCGATCACCGGTTTCGATGCGATCTGCATGCAGCCCAACTCCGGCGCCCAAGGCGAATACGCGGGGCTGCTGGCGATCCGCAAATACCATGAGAGCCGTCAGCAGGGTGCGCGGGATGTCTGCCTGATTCCGTCGTCGGCCCACGGCACCAACCCGGCCTCGGCGCAGATGGCCGGGATGCGCGTGGTGATCGTCGAGTGCGACGAAGCGGGCAACGTCGATCTGGATGACTTGAAGGAAAAAGCTGCAGACGCCGGGGACAAACTTTCCTGCCTCATGGCGACTTATCCGTCGACCCACGGCGTGTACGAGGAAGGCATCAGCGAAATCTGCGAAGTTATCCACAAGCACGGCGGCCAGGTGTACATGGACGGCGCGAACCTCAATGCCCAGGTCGGGCTGGCGCGGCCGGCGGACATCGGCGCCGACGTGTCGCACATGAACCTGCATAAAACCTTCTGCATTCCCCATGGAGGTGGCGGCCCGGGCATGGGGCCGATTGGCGTGCGCGCGCATCTGGCGCCGTTCGTGGCCAATCACCCGGTGGTGCCGATCGACGGACCGCTGGCGCAGAACGGCGCGGTCAGCGCGGCGCCGTGGGGCAGTGCGAGTATTCTGCCCATCAGCTGGATGTACATCGCCATGATGGGGCCGCAGTTGGCCGATGCCAGCGAAGTGGCGATCCTCGCCGCGAATTACCTGGCGCGCCATTTGTCCGGGGCGTTCCCGGTGCTTTACACCGGGCGCAATGAACGCGTGGCCCATGAATGCATTCTCGACCTGCGGCCATTGAAGGCGCTGACCGGCATCAGTGAAGAGGACGTTGCCAAGCGCCTGATGGACTACGGCTTCCACGCGCCGACCATGTCGTTTCCGGTGCCGGGGACGTTGATGGTCGAACCCACCGAAAGTGAATCGAAGGCGGAGCTGGACCGTTTTATCGGCGCGATGCTGAGCATCCGTGCGGAGATTACCGAGGTGCAGAACGGCAACTGGTCGGCCGAGGACAATCCGCTAAAACGTGCGCCGCACACGCTGGCCGACATCACTGGGATCTGGGAGCGGCCCTACAGCATCGAGCAAGCGGTGACGCCGGATGCGCACACCAAGGCGCACAAATATTGGCCGGTGGTGAACCGGGTGGACAATGTTTACGGGGACCGGAATCTGTTTTGCGCGTGTGTGCCGGTGGATGATTACCGCTGACAGTACTCGTTCTTGTAGGAGCAAGGCTTGCCCGCGATAGCGCCCTTGAGATCGCCATCGCGGGCAAGCCTTGCTCCTACAGAAGGAGGTTGGGCAAAAAAAATGCCGCTCATATGAGCGGCATTTTCATTTCGGCATCGATTACTCGGCAGCCACGGCATTCTTCGCCAGAATCGCGTTCGCCAGTTCCATGTCCGTAGCCTGCAGGCCCGGGTTGTCGGCGCGGACTTGCTGCATCGCGGCTTCCAGATACGGGCCGCGGATGCCGCCGTCACTGGCGACGAAACTGCCGGCATCGTCCTGGGCGGCGACGATCAGCTTGTGATCCTTGAAGGTCAGGTAGGTCGAACCGGTGGTTGCACCGGACGAGATGACGTTACGCCAAAAGCTGTCAGCCATCGCCGAACCGACAGGCAGGGACAACAAGGCGATGGTAGCGACAGCAAGTTTGAAACGCATGATGGGTGACTCCACTGGGGGTTTTAACTACGGCGTTGGATCGCCATTTCCCCAATCGAGTTCCATCACCGCACAGCTACTTCTGCTCGCTCTGCGGCGTAACGCGCAACACCTCCTCGATAGTGGTCAAACCGGCCGCGACCTTCTGCGCCCCGGACAATCGCAAGCTGCGCATGCCCTCCTTGAACGCCTGCCGCCGCACTGCCAGCAAATCGGTGTCGGGGTTGATCAGGGCTTTGAGGCCGTCGGTCAATTGCATGATTTCGTAGACCCCTGCGCGGCCGTGATAGCCGGTATCGCGGCATTCCACGCAACCGATGGCGCGTTGGGCGTTGCCCGGCAGCGGTGCTTGCCAGGGGCGGGTCAGGGTTTGCCAGTCTTCTTCGCCCAAGGTTTGTGGCGCCTTGCAATGGGGGCACAAGGTACGCACCAACCGCTGGGCCATGACGCCGAGTACCGTGGCCTTGATCAGGTAATGCGGCACGCCAAGTTCCAGCAAACGGCTGATGGCGCTGGGTGCGTCGTTGGTGTGCAGCGTCGACAGTACCAGGTGCCCGGTGAGCGCGGCCTGAATCGCCATTTCGGCGGTTTCCAGATCGCGGATCTCGCCGATCATGATGATGTCCGGGTCTTGCCGCATCAGTGCGCGTACCCCGGCGGCGAAGGTCAGGTCGATGTTGTGCTGGACCTGCATCTGGTTGAACGCCGGTTCGACCATTTCAATCGGATCTTCGATGGTGCAGAGGTTGACCTCCGGCGTCGCCAGTTTCTTCAGTGTGGTGTAGAGCGTGGTGGTCTTGCCGGAGCCGGTGGGCCCAGTGACCAGAATGATGCCGTTGGGCTGGCGGGTCATGTCCTGCCAGCGTCGCAGGTCGTCGGCGGAGAAGCCCAGCTGATCGAAGTCCTTGAGCAGCACCTCGGGGTCGAAAATCCGCATGACCATTTTTTCGCCGAAGGCTGTCGGCAAGGTCGATAGGCGCAACTCGACTTCGCCGCCGTCCGGGGTCTTGGTTTTCACCCGACCGTCCTGGGGTTTGCGCTTCTCCGCGACGTTCATCCGCCCTAGGCTTTTCAGGCGACTGACGATGGCCATGGTCACTTGCGGCGGGAATTGGTAGACGTTGTGCAGCACGCCGTCGATGCGAAAACGCACTGTGCCTTGCTCGCGCCGGGGCTCGATGTGGATATCGCTGGCGCGTTGCTGAAAGGCGTACTGGAACAGCCAGTCGACGATGTTGACGATGTGCGCGTCGTTGGCGTCCGGTTCCTGGTCGCTGGCGCCGAGGTTGAGCAACTGTTCGAAGTTGCCCAGGGTGTTGACCTGCTGATCGGCGTTGTTCGCGCCGGTGACCGATTTGGCCAGACGAAAGAATTCCACGCTGAAGCGCTGTATATCCACCGGGTTGGCCACCACGCGCTTGATCGGCAGCTTCAGCACATGGGTCAGGTCGGCTTCCCAACCGGTGACGTAGGGCTGGGCGCTGGCGACGGTCACGGCGTCGCGGTCGATGGAGACGGCGAGGATCTTGTGGCGCTGGGCGAAGGCGTAGGACATCAACGGCGTCACGGCCGCGACGTTGATCTTCAACGGGTCGATACGCAGGTAAGGCTGGCCCGCCTGTTGGGACAGCCACAGGGTCAGGTTTTCCAGGTCGAGGTGTTTTCCGGGGCGGCTGAGGTCGTCCAGCTGCTGGCCGGCGATGAATTCCAGTGGATGCAACTGACCATGAGCGGCGTGGCGACGGCGGGCATTGAGCGCCTGCTCGGCCGAATCCTGGCTGATAAAGCCTTGGGCAACCAGCTCGCGCAGCACATCATTGAGATCCAGCCAGCGGTCCTGAATGGAGAATTGAACGGACATGCGGGCTCCTTTTGAACAACAAGTGCGCAAAGGATAGTCGTGGCGCCACAGACCGTTGGGCCACTACCCGACGAAGCCGTATCGAGTTTTTTCAGCCCGCCGCCTGAGCGGCCTCAGCCCAGGCAGCGTCAGCGGTTTGCAGATCGACCGAGCAGACGCTGATCAGGTTACGAAGTTTTTCCGCGATCACCTGGGCGCGATGCCAGCTCAAACCATCGATGACAATCTCGATCGCCAGCAAGTCTTCCTGGCGCTGCACCTGCACCTGTTCCGGCGTCAGAAACTGCAACGCGAACAGATTGAGCGCACGGCACAGCAGATCCGGTTCGGCTTCGGCCAACAATTGGTAGCGAACGCAGCAATGGGCGTTGCCGACATGCCAGACATCGGCGCGGGCGGGTGGGGTGTTGACGGCTTCCAGGTGCGGCATGGTCGTTCTCCAAAATCACTGGAGAAATTTTTACATTCGGCACGGGGTATTTCTTATCTATGATGGTCCGTATTGCGGCTTCTTCGAATCGATCAATTCGTCAGATCATCAATTTAAGGTTTTCTTATGCAAAGCGAGTTGGACAGCTACGACCGCAAGATCCTGGCGTTGCTGCAAGAGGACGCTTCGCTCTCCAGTGCGCAGATCGCCGAACAGGTGGGGCTTTCACAGTCGCCATGCTGGCGGCGGATTCAGCGGATGAAAGAGGAGGGAATCATTCGCGGCCAGGTGACGTTGCTCGACCGCAAGAAAATCGGCCTGAACACGCAGATCTTCGCGCAGGTAAAACTCAACGCCCACGGACGTTCGAACTTCACCGAATTCACCGAAGCGATTCGCGGTTTTCCCGAAGTGCTGGAGTGTTATGTGCTGATGGGGGCCGTGGATTTCATGCTGCGGATCGTCGCGGCGGACATCGAGGCTTATGAGCGCTTCTTTTTCGAGAAGCTGTCGATGGTGCCGGGGATTCAGGAGGTGAATTCGATTGTGGCGTTGTCGGAGATCAAGTCGACTACCAGTTTGCCGGTTTGATGCTTGCGGTGAATGTGCTGGCCTATTCGCGAGCAAGCCCGCTCCCACATTGGAATCCGGTCTACTGTGGGAGCGGGCTTGCTCGCGAAGGCGTCCTTACATGCGCAACAGCATCTTCCAGGCACGATTCTGATAAACCGCAATCGCCTGCTGCTTACGCGCATCCAGCAATTCATCAGTGATCGTCGGCTCGTTGGCCAGTTGCGCCAGTTTGTTCAGTTCGCCATACAGGCGATCCATTTCCGGGATCTCCAGCACGTTGCGCGCATGGTGCAGCCACGCCTGAATGCGTTCGATGCGCGGCAATTGCTCAGCGAGGTCTTCCGGCTGTTGCTGGTAACGCTGCAGTTGCAACGAAGTGGCTTCTTCGCCCAGCAGGCGTGGCAACCAGCTGCCCAGTTGCGCAGCGCCCTGGCGATTGCCACGGGTGTTGCGCTCGGCGGTCCAGGTGCGGGCCAGCAACCAGCGCGACGTGTTCAGCGAGAACAGGCCCCAACGCGGGTCTTCGAGTTCTTCGAGGAACTGTTCCGGCGCGGCTTTGCGCACGTCCTCATCGTCCAGACCGGCCTGGACCAGCGGGCGCCAGTCTTCCAGCAAGGCGTCGAGGGCGACACGCAAATCGTGGGTCGACTGACGCGGTGCGGCTTGACCGAGGCTGCTGACCAGGGCACGCAGTTCGGCGAGGTTTTCCACCCAGTCCAGCAGCAGGCGCCAGTGACCATTGAAACGATACTGCTCGGCGAGACGCTGGCTGCTGCCGAGCAGATGCCAGCATAGTGCGGCGAAAGCGTCGTCCAGCGGGGTTTCGGCGGTGAGTTGCGGCGCCGGCAGGCTCAACGAGTAGCTGTTGGCGTCATACAGGCGATAGCCGCGTTCGGCCTTGCTGATGTCACACGGCATCAGGGCCAGTTTCTCGGCCAGTTCCGCGGCCAGTTCCAGCAACGCGGCGGGCTCGCCTTCGCGCAATTCCAGTTCCAGCTCGCAGATTTCTTCTTTCTGCTTGCCGACCACGACGTGACCCAGGTCCAGTGCGGCTTCGATGACCACTTTGGTCTTGCCACGGCCCCAGGCGATTTCGGCGCGCTCGCGGACGAAATCGGTGGTGAAGATCGGTTTCAGGGTTTTCTTGTCCAGCTCGGCCAGTGCCTCGGGCCAGCATTCGCCGTCGAGTTTTTTCAGGTCGAGCTTGGCTTTGGGCAGGTTCCAGTCGTACTCATTGCGCACGGACAGACCGGCGACACTCTGACCACGGGTCTTGAGGGTCTGAATCACTTCTTCGCCATCCTTGCGCAGGCGCAGGGCGACTTTGGCTTGGGCCAGGTCGCGCTCTGGGGTGTCGAAGTACTGGTTCATCAACTCACGGCGTTCCCAGCCACTTTTGTTGCGTTTTTTCAGTAACGGGTGCTCGCGCAGGGCGGCGAGGGTTTCGCGGCTGACGCGGAGTTTGATTTCGGTTTCTTTCTGCATGGCCGGAAAATCCAGGATCGGGAGCGCAGCCGGGGGAATGTGTGGCTGCCAAGGTCGTGCAGTGTACAGGACTCAACCTTGCTCCGCCGCGCGACGGTTTATTCCTGTCGCCGGATGGCTCTATGATGGTCTTCAATTCGGGAGTTGGAGCCAGCGATGCCTTTGCCGTCCATGAAAGATCAGTTCGCTGCACTGATCGCTGCACCGTCCGTCAGCTGTACCCAGGCAAGCCTCGATCAATCCAATCGTCCGGTGATCGACCTGCTGGCGGCCTGGCTCGGCGATCTGGGTTTCGCCTGCGACATCCAGCAGGTCAGCCCCGGCAAATTCAACTTGCTGGCTACTTTCGGTTCCGGCCCCGGTGGTCTGGTGCTGGCCGGGCACAGTGACACGGTGCCGTTCGATGGTGCGCTGTGGCAGACCGATCCTTTGAAGCTGACCGAAGTCGATGGTCGTTGGGTCGGGTTGGGCAGTTGCGACATGAAGGGTTTTTTCGCCCTGGCCATTGAAGCCGTCAAACCGCTGCTCGACCAACCGTTCAAGCAACCGCTGCTGATCCTTGCCACTTGTGATGAAGAAAGCTCAATGTCCGGCGCCCGCGCACTGGCCGCAGCGGGTCGCCCGCTCGGACGCGCGGCGGTGATCGGCGAGCCGACAGGGCTCAAGCCGATCCGCATGCACAAAGGCATCATGATGGAGCGCATCGACATCCTCGGGCAGAGCGGCCATTCCTCGGACCCGCGTCTGGGCCATAGCGCGCTCGAAGCCATGCACGACGCCATTGGCGAGCTGCGCGGCCTGCGCCTGTTGTGGCAACGTGAGTTCCGCAACATGCAGTTCGGTGTGCCAACGCCGACGATGAATTTCGGCTGCATCCATGGCGGCGATAACCCCAACCGCATCTGCGGCCAGTGTTCGCTGGAGTTTGATCTGCGTCCTTTGCCGGGCATGGACCCCAAAGCCCTGCGTGCCGAGATCCTGGGTAGACTCAAGCCGGTTGCCGAGCGGCATCAGGTCAAGATCGACTACGCACCGCTGTTCCCCGAAGTACCGCCGTTCGAGCAGGCAGCAGACTCGGAACTGGTGCGCATCGCTGAAAAGCTGACCGGCCATAGCGCCGAAGCGGTGGCGTTCGGCACCGAAGCGCCTTATCTTCAGCAACTTGGCTGCGAGACACTGGTGCTCGGCCCGGGCGATATCGCCTGCGCCCACCAGCCGGGGGAATACCTTGAAATGTCACGTTTGCAGCCTACGGTGCATCTACTACGTCAGTTGATTGAACATTACTGCCTGACGCCGGCCGCAATGCAATCCTTGTAGGAGTTGAGCTTGCTCGCGATGGCGGCAGGCCAGGCGACATCGATGGTGCCTGTGACGGCCTCATCGCGAGCAAGCTCGGCTCCTACAGGATTTGTGCTTTGCCGGACTAGCCGTTTAAATTGCCAGTGTCCAAACCCGTATTCATGAGGAGAGCGCGCGTGTCGCCAAGCCTGTTCCGACGATAACCATCAGCCCGCTGTGCGTTTTCTGTTTCGCCCTTTTTTCGGCTGCTATTTATTACAGGCCCAGGTTCATGCCCGAATACGTCAATTGGCTTCGTCACGCTTCGCCTTACATCAACGCCCACCGCGATTGCACCTTTGTCGTCATGCTGCCCGGCGACGGCGTTGAACATCCGAACTTCGGCAATATCGTCCACGACCTGGTGCTGTTGCACAGCCTGGGTGTGCGGCTGGTGCTGGTTCACGGCTCCCGTCCGCAAATCGAAACGCGTCTCGCTGCGCGCGGCCTGACCCCGCATTACCACCACGGCATGCGCATCACCGATGCCGCGACGCTTGAGTGTGTGATCGATGCGGTCGGCCAGTTGCGCATAGCCATTGAAGCGCGTCTGTCCATGGACATGGCGTCCTCGCCGATGCAGGGCTCGCGCCTGCGGGTGGCCAGCGGCAATCTGGTGACGGCGCGGCCGATCGGCGTGCTCGAAGGCGTCGATTACCACCACACCGGCGAAGTGCGCCGGGTCGACCGCAAAGGCATCAATCGTTTGCTGGACGAGCGCTCCATCGTGCTGCTATCGCCATTGGGCTACTCGCCGACCGGTGAAATCTTCAACCTCGCCTGCGAAGACGTCGCCACCCGCGCGGCCATCGACCTGGGCGCGGACAAGCTGCTGCTGTTCGGCGCCGACCTGGGCTTGATCGACGAAAACGGACGTCTGGTGCGCGAGTTGCGCCCGCAACAGGTGCCGGCGCATTTGCAGCGTCTGGGCAGCAACTATCAGGCAGAACTGCTGGATGCCGCCGCCGAAGCTTGCCGTGGCGGCGTGGCGCGCAGCCATATCGTCAGCTATGCCGAGGACGGCGCACTGCTGACCGAACTGTTCACCCGCGACGGTGGCGGTACGTTGGTAGCGCAAGAGCAGTTCGAAGTGGTGCGCGAAGCGGCCATCGAAGACGTCGGTGGATTGCTGGATTTGATCAGCCCGCTGGAAGAGCAGGGCATTCTGGTACGGCGTTCCCGCGAAGTGCTGGAGCGTGAAATCGAGCAGTTCAGCGTAGTCGAGCGCGAAGGCATGATCATCGCCTGTGCGGCGCTGTATCAGATTGCCGATTCGGATGCCGGGGAGCTGGCGTGCCTGGCGGTGAACCCGGAGTATCGCCACGGAGGTCGTGGCGATGAGTTGCTGGAGCGTATCGAAACCCGTGCCCGGGCGCAGGGCCTGAAAACCTTGTTCGTCCTCACCACCCGCACGGCGCATTGGTTTCGCGAGCGTGGCTTCGTGCCGAGCAGCGTTGATCGCCTGCCGTCGGCGCGGGCGTCGCTGTACAACTATCAGCGTAATTCGAAGATCTTTGAAAAAGCCCTTTGATCACGGCGGACCTCTGTAGGAGCAAGGCTTGCCCGCGATGGCGATCTCAAGGACGCTATCGCGGGCAAGCCATGCTCCTACAGGGATATGGGGTTATTCAGAAACAAACTTCGCGCTGACATACGGCGAGTAATCCGGCAGCACCGTCTCAACCTTCCCCTGTTCCTTCAAGAACTTCGCCGTCTCGCCAATCGCCTTGGCCGTGCCGCCGTCCAGCAGTGCGCTGGTCAGTTGCGCCTTGGCATCCGGGAACGCGGAACCAGCCAGCAATTCCGGCACATCGGCAGCGTTGGCACCGGTCAATTTGGCGATTTTCTGTACAGGTACCGAATCGGCGGTCCAAGTGTCCTTGTGCGCCGCATAGTCGGCGAATGAGTCCAGGGTGACCTTGGCGAATTTGGCGATCACCTCCGGATGCTTCTCGGCGTAATCCTTGCGCGCCACCCAGACTTCGAAGGTCGGCGCGCCCCATTGGCCGACCTGCGCGGCGTCGGTCAAGGTCTTGCCAGTCTTGCGAATTTCCCCCAGCGCGGGGGACCAGACGAACGCGCCATCAATGTCGCCACGTTTCCACGCGGCGGCGATTTCCGCCGGTTGCAGGTTCACCACTTTGACTTTCGACGCGTCCAGGCCCCAATGCTTCAGCGCACCCAGCAAACTGTAATGAGAAGTTGATACAAACGGCGTGGCGATGGTCTTGCCGATCAGATCTTGCGGTTTTTCGATGCCGCTGCCGTTGCGCACCACCAGCGCTTCGGCCGCATTGATCTGGGCGGAGACGATGAACGCGACAATCGGCAAGTTACGCGAAGCCGCTGCCGCCAAAGGGCTGGAGCCGAGGTTGCCGATCTGCACATCGCCGGACGCAATGGCAGTGACCACTTCCGGGCCGCTGTTGAAGCGTCGCCAGTCGATTTTCTCGCCGATGGTTTTTTCGTACAGGCCATCCGCCTGGGGGACTTTGCTGGGGTCGATACCGGTCTGGTAGCCAACCGTGAGGCTCGTCGCGTGGGCCGATAGAGAATAAATCAGCGACACACAAACTGTAACAATTGATCTGGATAGTGCGCGTTTGGTCGACATGGAGTGGCCTTTTGAGATGGATATGTTTCCGAATTGCTTCAGAAACTAATCGATCTAAAAAAAGGCTAACAAATACTCTTTAGGAATTAGCTTATGAGTCGGCAGCTCTGAGCCGGACCAGTGAGTGAAATTCCTAAACGGTATGAGAAAAGAATGAATCAATTCTTTTCAGGTTTATGACAAGCGCGTGAACCTGCAAGGACCAAAAAACTGGGGATTAGACTATGGTCGTAGACACACATAGTTACGATTGACTTGTGAGTCACCGTCCGGCGCTAATCGCGCATCTTAGGATTCCAGGCACTTGACCCGGAACCAGGACTACAAGAATTAGAGACTAGAGGAGCTTCACCATGAACAAGTCCACCTTGGCTCTGGCCGTGGCCGTAGGGGTGTTGGCGCAGCAGGCAGGCGCCGCCGGTTTCATCGAAGACAGCAAGGCATCCGTTAGTTCGCGTACCTATTATTTCGACTCCGACAAGCGTGAAGGCGCCAGCACTCCTGCCAACCGCCAGCGCGAGGCCGCTGAAGGTCTGAAGTTCGATTACCAGTCGGGCTTCACCCAAGGTGTCGTAGGTTTCGGTATCGACGCCCAGGCGCTGGTCGGTATCCATCTGGACGGTGGCAAGGGCCATCACCCGGATAACAACTCCTTCACTCCTAGCGATTCCGATGGTTCGGCAGAGAGCTCGTGGAGCCGTGCGGCGGCTAACGTCAAGGCACGCTTCTCGAAGACCGAGGCCCATGTGGGTGGCGCTCTTCAGCCAAACATGCCGATCCTGATCGCGAACGACAGCCGCGTGCTGCCACAGACCTTTGAGGGTGGCACCATCTCCTCGAAGGAAATCGACAACGTGACCTTCAACCTGGGTCAGTTGGAGCACGCGACCGGTCGCGCATCCAGCAACAGCACCGGCCTGGCCGTGGCTGGTGGTACTCAGGACAGCAACCAGTTCCGCTACGCCGGTGCTGATTGGAAGATCACCAAAGACCTGATGCTGCAGTACTACTTCGCGAACCTGGAAGACTACTACAAGCAGAACTTCCTCGGTCTGGTGCACGTTTACCCAATCGCGCCGAACCAGTCGTTCAAGACCGATATTCGTTATTTCGACAGCAGCTCTGACGGCAAGAACGGCACTGCTGGCTACCAGTTCAACAACAACAACGGTTACGCCAAAAATGCGGGCGAGGTCGACAACAAGACCTGGAGCGCTACCTTCACTTACACCTTGGGCGGCAGCGCGTTCCTGCTCGGTCACCAGCGTGTAAACGATGACGGCGGCTTTGTTTTCCTGAACCAGGGTAACGTTGTCGATGGCAACGGTCGCAACGAAGGTGCTGGCGGCGCAAGCTTCTACTCCTTCACCGATGCCACCGTGGGCAGCTTCATTCGTGCTGGTGAAAACACCACGTACGGTCAGTACTCCTATGACTTCGCTTCGTTGGGTGTGCCAGGCTTGAAAGCTTCGGCCGCTTACCTGTACGGCCGGGACATCAAGGCCACCAACGGCGTGGGTGATGACCTGAACGAGCGCGAGACCGACCTGCGTGTGGACTACGTGATTCAAACCGGTCCACTTAAAGGTTTCGGCACCACACTGCGTCACGGTATGTATCGTGGTAACACCAGCACCCTCGATGAAGACCAGACCCGTCTGATCTTCAACTACACCTACAGCTTCATGTAATAGCGTTCGTCCCCTTCAAAAAAACCTCACCACTTGGTGAGGTTTTTTTTGGGATGTGTTTAATATTCCATAATGATAGTAGATGCGTATTTTTTATTCTTTTTAGCTTTTTCCTCCAGCGATTACAGTAAGACCGTCCGACACGCACCGTAAGCCGCGGACCCCGCTTCAAATCCCTCGAAGATCAAAAAAGTTCAGGAATCGGCTTTCACGCCGATACCCCGGATCTGTGCTGTCGAGGCTTATTTCCCAATGCGATTAAAACTGACTTGATGATTCTTTTTAGGATTATGAAGAGGTATTCTGCGCGCCCGAAAAATGACCGCTTCAGACGGTCCGGCGCGAACGGCGCGTCTGTGGATCCAGGGCATTCGACCCAGGACCAGCAGCACAAGAATTAGAAAACGATAGGAGCGAAACAAATGAACAAGTCCACCTTGGCCCTGGCTGTGGCCGTAGGGGTTTTGGCGCAGCAAGCAAGCGCCGCCGGTTTCATCGAAGACAGCAAGGCAACGTTGGGGCTGCGCAACTTCTACATCAACACTGACTATCGTGACGGCACCGGCAACGTCCCGAACAAGAACGAAGAATGGGGCCAAGGCTTCGATCTGCGTTTTATCTCCGGTTACACCCAAGGCACTGTCGGCTTCGGTATTGATGCGATCGGCCTGTTGGGCGTTAAACTGGATTCGGGCGGTGGTACCAACGGTGCAGCGAACACCGCTGCTTACGGCGGTACTGTTTTCCCAAGCAAATCCAATGGCGAAGCAGTTGATAACTTCTCCAGCCTGGGCCTGACTGCCAAAGCCAAGATTTCCCAGACTGAGCTGAAGCTGGGTACCTTGCAGCCGAAACTGCCGGTCATCGTGACCAACGACGGTCGCCTGCTGCCGCAAACCTGGGAAGGCGGTCAGATCACTTCCGGCGAGATCAAGGACCTGACTCTGACGGGTGGCCAGATCGAGCACGTCAAGGGCCGCAACTCCAGCAACAATGAACAGATGTCTATCAACGGTGCTTCCCCACGCACCATCAATAGCAACAAGTTCATCTACGCCGGTGGTGACTACAAACTCACCAAGGACCTGACTGCCCAGTACTACTACGGCAACCTGGAAGACTTCTACAAACAGCACTTCCTGGGTCTGGTTCATAACTGGGCAATCGGCCCGGGCGTACTGAAGTCCGATCTGCGTTACTTCAACAGCTCCGACGACGGCGCCAACGGTCACGATCCGCTGTACTACAGCATCGGCAACTACAACGCGCCTAACGGTAAAGGCAAAGTCGACAACAACCTGTACAGCGGCCTGTTCCTGTACACCGTGGCCGGCCATACCTTCGGTGGCGGTTATCAGGTCAGCAACGGCAGCAGTGACTTCCCTTGGCTGAACCAGGGCGACGGTTCGTCGAACTACACCATCACCGACGCGCAAATCCAGAAGTTCGGTCGTGCCGGCGAGAAAACCTGGCAGGCACGCTACTCCTTTGACTTTGCCAAGGTCGGCGTACCTGGCCTCACGGCAGGTGTGGTTTACCTGCACGGCGACGACATCGACACGGTGAACGCTGCCGGTCGCCAAGCCGCTAACGGTGCTTCCGAGTGGGAACGCGACCTGACCGTGGGTTACGTTGTCCAGTCCGGCGCACTGAAGAACCTCGGCCTGATGTGGAAAAACGCCACCTGGCGCACCGACCTGCCGAACACCCGTTCCCAGGACGAAAACCGCCTGATCGTCAGCTACTCGATCCCGCTGTTGTAATAGCGCTCGCGTAACCCAGGCAAAAAAAGCCCCGCCCGACATCACGCCGGGCGGGGCTTTTGCGTTTTCAAGGCGGAGTCACCCCCGTAATCCCGCCTCGAAATTCCCCTCTTTTGCAGCAACTCAAGGCCTTCTCGAACCTTGGGGCCGATGTTCGGCGGGATGCGTGACCACGTCCAGTGAACAGATCTTTAATATTTCGTTTGGATCTAAATAAATCGATATTTATTCTTTTTAATAGATAAAAAACACAGGCACAGTGGGCTCAACCAGAACTCAAAAGGAGCAGCACACCATGGGTATCAGACTCGGCGATATCGCCCCCGATTTCGAACAGGATTCCAGCGCCGGTACCATCCGTTTCCACCAGTGGCTGGGCGATAGCTGGGGTGTGCTGTTTTCCCACCCGGCGGACTTCACGCCGGTGTGCACCACCGAGTTGGGCTTCACCGCCAAATTGAAAGATGAATTCGCCAAGCGTGGGGTCAAGGCCATCGCGCTGTCCGTCGACCCAGTGGATTCGCACCACAAATGGATCGAAGACATCAACGAAACCCAGAACACCGTCGTCAACTTCCCGATCCTCGACGACGCCGACCGCAAGGTCTCGGACCTCTACGACCTGATCCATCCCAATGCCAACGACACCCTGACGGTGCGTTCGCTGTTCGTGATCGACCCGAACAAAAAGGTCCGGTTGACCATCACTTATCCGGCCAGCACCGGCCGTAACTTCAATGAAATCCTGCGGGTGATCGATTCGCTGCAACTCACCGACAACTACAAGGTGGCTACCCCGGCCAACTGGCAGGACGGTGATGAGGTGGTGATCGTGCCGTCGCTCAAGGATGAAGACGAAATCAAGCAGCGCTTTCCCAAGGGCTATCGCGCCGTTAAACCTTACTTGCGGCTGACGCCGCAGCCGAATCGTTGAAGAGTGGTCGTTCCCACGCTCTGCGTGGGAACGCCGCCCGTGACGCTCTGCGTCACTGAGAACGCGGAGCGTCCATGGATGCATTCCCACGCAGAGCGTGGGAACGATCAGCAGGGGATTTCAGGCCGTTTCGACGGCCTGTTTTTTGCCTGGAAGAATTGAATTTGTATATCTCCTAAACGAATAACCAAATGAATAAATATGATTTATGGATATATAAATCACCTGTTAAGGTCACTCCATCGAAGCGAGATCGCAAATCGCGAATCGCCAACACCGTTCAAGGAATCCTCTGAATGCTGGTCGTCTCACTCGGTGGCAGTCCCAGCCAACGCTCCCGTTCCGGGGTGTTGCTGGAGCGCTCCCAGCGTTGGTTGCAAGGGCAGGGTGTGGAAGTGGTGAGTTACCAGGTGCGGGACTTCCCGGCCGAAGACTTGCTGCATGCGCGTTTTGACAGCCCGAAGGTGATCGACCTGTTGCAACAGATTGAAAACGCCGATGGCTTGCTGATTGCCACGCCGGTCTACAAAGCGTCGTTCTCCGGTGCGTTGAAAACCGTGCTGGACTTGCTGCCCGAGCGCGCCCTGAGCCACAAAGTGGTTCTGCCGATGGCGACCGGGGGCAGCATCGCTCACATGCTGGCGGTGGATTACGCGCTCAAGCCAGTGTTGTCGGCGTTGAAAGCCCAGGAACTGCTGCAGGGGATTTTCGCCGTCGACAGCCAGATCGCCTACGGCGAAGGCAGTGCGCAGGCGCAGTTGGCGCCGGAGCTGGAGCAAAGATTGAATGAGTCGCTGGAGTTGTTTTTCAGCGCCATGGCGCGACGGCCAAAGCCGCTCGATCCGAACCTGTTGAATGATCGTTTGTTGACTGCTCGCTGGAGCATTTAAGCCTTACCCAAATTTTATGTACTGGCCTTACTCGCCCGCTAACGGGCAAGCAGGTGCAGCCAAAAACCCTACTGCAAAAAGGAGAGCGCCATGCGCCCTGTCATTTTGCGTCGTGGTCTGGTCGCTCTGTTTGCTGCGGCTGTCACCTTCGGCGCCATTACTCAAGCTCAAGCCGAGACACTTCGAATCGGCTATCAGAAATACGGCACCCTGGTGCTGCTCAAAGCCAAAGGCACCCTGGAAAAGCGCCTCGCCGCCCAAGGCGTGGACGTGCAATGGACTGAATTCCCCGGCGGCCCGCAACTGCTCGAAGGCCTGAACGTCGGCTCCATCGACTTCGGCGTCACCGGCGAAACACCGCCAGTGTTCGCTCAAGCGGCCGGTGCTGATTTGCTCTATGTCGCCTACGAACCGCCAGCGCCTCACAGCGAAGCGATCCTGGTGCCGAAGGACTCGCCGATCAAATCGGTGGCCGAGCTCAAGGGCAAGAAAGTCGTGCTGAACAAAGGCTCCAACGTGCACTACCTGCTGGTGCGTGCGCTGGAAGACGCCGGCCTCAAATACACCGACATCCAGACCGTATTCCTGCCGCCGGCCGACGCCCGCGCCGCGTTCGAGCGTGGCAGCGTCGATGCCTGGGTCATCTGGGACCCATACCAGGCCGCCGCCGAACAGCAACTGCAAGCACGCACCCTGCGTGATGGCCAAGGCATCGTCGACAACCATCAGTTCTACCTGGCGACCAAGCCTTACGCACAGAAAAATCCCGAGGTGATCAAGACCCTCGTGGATGAAGTGCGCGCGGTCGGCGAGTGGTCCAAGGCCAACCCGGAAGACGTGACCAAACAGGTCTCGCCACTGCTTGGCCTGCCGGCGGACATCACCCTGACCTCGATGAAACGCCAGGGCTACGGTGCGTTGTTCCTCACCCCGGAAGTGGTCGCAGCGCAGCAGAAAATCGCTGACAGCTTCTACCAGCTCAAGCTGATTCCGAAGCCGTTGAGCATCAAAGACGTGATCTGGACGCCACCGGCGGCCGTTGCCAAAGCTCAGTAACTCACGCTCAGAAACTTAAGCCGATTCCCCAAGGAGACCACTCCATGAGCCTCAATATCTTCTGGTTCCTGCCTACCCACGGCGACGGCCATTACCTTGGCACCGCCGAAGGCGCTCGCGCCGTTGACCACGGTTACCTGCAACAAGTCGCGCAAGCGGCGGATCGACTGGGTTTCGGCGGCGTGCTGATTCCCACCGGCCGTTCCTGCGAAGACTCGTGGCTGGTGGCGGCGTCGCTGATCCCGGTGACCCAGCGTTTGAAATTTCTGGTCGCCCTGCGCCCCGGGATCATTTCCCCGACGGTGGCAGCGCGTCAGGCCGCGACACTTGATCGTCTGTCCGGCGGCCGCGCCTTGTTCAACCTGGTAACGGGTGGTGATCCGGAAGAATTGGCCGGCGACGGACTGTTCCTGACTCACGAAGAGCGCTATCAGGCTTCGGTGGAATTCACCCGCATCTGGCGACGCGTGCTGGAAGGCGAAACCGTTGATTACGACGGCCAGCACATCAGCGTGAAGGGCGCCAAGTTGCTCTATCCGCCGATCCAGCAACCGCGTCCACCGTTGTATTTCGGCGGCTCGTCGGAAGCAGCGCAGGATCTCGCGGCAGAGCAGGTGGAAATGGTCCTGACCTGGGGCGAGCCACCGGCCGCCGTGGCCGAGAAGATTGCACAGGTGCGTGCGAAAGCCGCCAAGCTCGGTCGTACCGTGCGCTTCGGCATTCGCCTGCATGTGATCGTTCGTGAAACCAATGCCGAGGCCTGGCAAGCGGCGGACCGACTGATCTCGCACCTGGACGACGAAACCATCGCCCGTGCCCAGGCATCGCTGGCACGTTTCGATTCCGTGGGTCAGCAACGCATGGCGGCACTGCACGGCGGCAGCCGCGACAACCTGGAAGTCAGCCCGAATCTTTGGGCCGGTGTCGGCCTGGTGCGTGGCGGTGCCGGTACGGCGCTGGTGGGTGATGGTCCGACCGTTGCCGCACGCGTGAAGGAATACGCGGACCTCGGTATCGACACCTTCATCTTCTCCGGTTATCCACACCTGGAAGAATCGTATCGCGTTGCCGAGTTGCTGTTTCCGCACCTCGATATCGAACGTCCCGAGTTGCCGAAAAGCGCCGGTTATGTCAGCCCGTTCGGTGAGATGGTCGCCAACGACATTCTTCCCAAAGCCGCGTCGCAGAGCTGAGGCGCGCCATGAAGAAAATCATCCACAGTCTCGCGCCCTGGGCGTTGCCGGTGTTGCTGCTGGCGGTGTGGCAGTTGTCGGTGTCGGCGGGCTGGTTGTCGACGCGGATTCTGCCGGCACCGATTGCCGTGATCGAAGCTGGCGTGAGTCTGGTGCGCAGCGGCGAAATCTGGACGCACCTGGCAATCAGCGGCTGGCGCGCGGCGCTGGGCTTCGCCATCGGCGGCGGCATCGGCCTGACTCTGGGCTTCATCACGGGTCTGTCGAAATGGGGCGAGCGCCTGCTCGACAGCTCGGTGCAAATGATCCGTAACGTGCCGCACCTGGCGCTGATTCCGCTGGTGATCCTGTGGTTCGGCATCGACGAGTCGGCCAAGATTTTCCTGGTGGCGTTGGGCACCTTGTTCCCGATCTACCTCAATACCTATCACGGCATCCGCAACGTTGATCCGGCGTTGGTGGAAATGTCACGCAGCTACGGCTTGTCCGGTTTCAGCCTGTTTCGCCAGGTGATCCTGCCGGGTGCGTTGCCTTCGATTCTGGTCGGTGTGCGTTTCGCCCTGGGGTTCATGTGGCTGACGCTGATCGTCGCGGAAACCATTTCCGCCAGCTCCGGCATTGGCTACCTGGCGATGAATGCCAGGGAGTTCTTGCAGACCGACGTGGTGGTGCTGGCGATCCTGATGTACGCGGTGCTCGGCAAGCTGGCCGACCTCGCGGCCCGTGGACTTGAACGCGTGTGGCTGCGCTGGCATCCGGCCTATCAGGTTGTAAAAGGAGGTGCCGCATGACTGCTCAACAACCTCCACGCCTGCTGCGCGGGATTCCGCTGGCGGTGCGCAAACTGCAAAAAACCTTCGGCTCGCGGCAGGTGCTGCGCGAGATCGATCTGCATATCCCGGCGGGGCAATTCGTCGCCGTGGTCGGTCGCAGCGGCTGTGGCAAAAGTACTTTGCTGCGTTTGCTGGCCGGGCTTGATCAGCCTACCGGCGGTGAACTGCTGGCGGGTTCGGCGCCGCTCAGTGAGGCACGGGAAGACACTCGCTTGATGTTCCAGGAAGCGCGTCTGCTGCCGTGGAAAAAGATCATCGACAACGTCGGCCTCGGGCTCAAGGGCAACTGGCGTCCCAAGGCTTTGGAAGCGCTGGAAGCGGTGGGTCTCGCGGATCGCGCCAACGAGTGGCCGGCGGCGTTGTCCGGTGGGCAGAAGCAACGTGTGGCACTGGCCCGCGCGCTGATCCATCAACCGCGCCTGCTGCTGCTCGACGAGCCTTTGGGCGCGCTGGATGCACTGACCCGAATCGAGATGCAGCAACTGATCGAACGGCTTTGGCAACAGCATGGTTTTACCGTGTTGCTGGTGACCCACGACGTCAGTGAAGCGGTGGCGATTGCCGATCGGGTGATCCTCATCGAAGACGGCGAAGTCGGCCTAGACCTGCAGGTGGAACTGCCGCGCCCTCGGGTCCGCGGTTCCCATCGATTGGCGGCGCTGGAAACCGAAGTGCTCAATCGTGTGCTGTCACTGCCGGGCCAACCGCCGGAACCGGAACCTGTTTCACCGTTGCCAACGCAATTGCGCTGGGCTCAATAACTCAAGTCTTATCCAACGACAGGAATCAACATCATGACTATCAAAGCCATCAACGTGCGTAACCAGTTCAAAGGCTCCATCAAGGAAATCGTCCTCGGTGACGTGCTGTCGGAAATCGACGTGCAGACCGCCTCCGGCATCGTCACTTCAGTGATCACCACCCGCTCGGTGAAAGAGCTGGAGCTGGCGGTTGGCAGCGAAGTGATCGCGTTTGTGAAATCCACCGAGGTGTCGATCGCCAAGTTGTAAACCGTGCGCGCAAACGACAACCCCGAAGGGTTTTAGCCCTTCGGGGTTTTTGATTCCTTAAGATCATTCCAATGTAGGAGCTGCCGAAGGCTGCGATCTTTTAAAGCGCAGCGCGCTTGGGCAGATACGGCGGGAGATAAAGCCCAAGGTAAGCATCAAACACCCGCATCCCTTCCTCGGCCATGCGTGGCGTGATCTGCCCGTGCTGTTGCACCGAGCGCGCGTACACCCGATCACCCAGCTCCATGGCCAGCGCAAACACATCCACATCCCCCGGCAGCTTCGGCAGTTGGAAATGGTGATCGAACAGCTTGTGCATCAAGTCGCCCAGTTCGATGTCATGCTGGCGGTCGGCCTGGGTGACTTCGGTCAGGCCGTGCTGGGCAAGGATCAGTTGGCGCGCGGCGGCATCCTCACCGTAGATGTCGAGCATGCGCTGTTCCACCAGCCGCGACAGATCCCGCCAGCCGCTCAATGCATCGTGGTCGATGGGCGCTTGCAGGCAGGCGCGGAAGGCGGCGTGGACGTCGGCGGTCAGCGCTTCGAGCAGCGCCGGGACGCTGGCGAAAAAGTGGTAGACGGAGGAGGGCGGGATCTCCGCACGCTCGGCGACACTGTAGATCGACAGGCTGGCCACACCCTCGGCGGCCAGCAATGTGCGCGCGGCATCGAGGATCGAATCGATTCGCGCCTGGCTGCGTGCGCGGGGTTTGCGGGGAGTGGCTACGCGTGTCATTGGAGTCTCCTGCGGGGCAGCGGGCATTGTACGCAGAGCGGACAGATGTGCCATATTTCCTGTGGCGAGGGAGCTTGCTCCCGCTGGGTCGCGAAGCGGCCCTAAGACCGGTCAATGCGGTGCACCTGATAGAACCGTCTCGCGGATTAGAGGGAGTCCTTCGGCCTCCAGCGGGAGCAAGCTCCCTCGCCACAGGGATTGATGTTGGCCATAAAAAAACGCCACAGGCTTCAACAGCCGGCGGCGTTTTTTCTACTGCAACTGCTTAAACGGTATGCAGATACCAGTTGTACTCAAGGTCGGAGATGGAGTGTTCGAACTCCTCCAGCTCGCTCTCTTTGCACGCGACGAAGATATCGATGTATTTCGGATCGATGTACTTGGCCATGACTTCGCTGTCGTCCAGCTCGCGCAGTGCATCGCGCAGGTTGTTCGGCAGGCTCTGCTCGTTCTGCTCGTAGCTGTTGCCTTCCACCGGAGCGCCCGGCTCGATCTTGTTGGTCAGGCCGTGGTGCACGCCTGCCAGGACCGAAGCCATCAGCAAGTACGGGTTGGCGTCGGCACCGGCGACACGGTGCTCGATGCGCACGGCATCGGCAGAGCCGGTCGGTACGCGGATCGCCACGGTACGGTTGTCCAGGCCCCAGCACGGCGAGTTCGGCACGTAGAACTGTGCGCCGAAACGACGGTACGAGTTGACGTTCGGGCAGAGGAAAGCCATCTGCGCCGGTAGGGTCTCGAGCACACCGCCGATCGCGTGACGCAGTGCGGCGTTCTGCTCGGGATCCTCACTGGCAAAAATATTCTTGCCATCTTTGTCGAGAATCGAGATGTGGACGTGCAGACCATTACCCGCCTGGCCCGGATAAGGCTTGGCCATGAAGGTGGTGTCCATTTCATGGTCGTAGGCGATGTTCTTGATCAGGCGCTTGAGCAGGACTGCATAGTCGCAGGCCTTGATCGGGTCGGCCACGTGGTGCAGGTTCACTTCGAACTGCGCCGGGGCACTTTCCTTGACGATGGCGTCGGCCGGAATGCCTTGCTCTTTGGCACCTTCCAGAATGTCCTGGAGGCAGTCGACGTATTCGTCGAGGTCGTCGATCAGGTAGACCTGTGTCGAGTGCGGACGTTTGCCGGAAACCGGCGAGCGAGGAGGTTGCGGTCGACCGTTCACGTTCTCCTGGTCGATCAGGTAGAACTCCAGTTCGAACGCGGCGCAGATGGTCAGGCCCATTTCGTCGAACTTGCGCACGACATTGGCCAGCACTTCACGCGGGTCGGCGAAGAACGGCTCGCCTTCGAGTTCGTGCATGGTCATCAACAGTTGCGCGGTCGGGCGCTTCTGCCATGGCTCGTTGCACAGGGTGTCGGGAATTGGATAGCAGATTCGGTCAGCATCACCGATGTCCAGGCCCAGGCCGGTGCTTTCCACCGTCGAGCCGTTGATATCCAGAGCAAATAGAGAGGCCGGCAGGTTGATGCCTTTCTCGTAAACCTTGTGGAGGCTGGTGCGTTCAATGCGCTTGCCGCGCACCACACCATTCATATCCGCAATCAGAAGGTCAACGTACAGAACCTCAGGATGTTCCTTAAGGAACGCGTTCGCTTCGTTAAGCTGAACGGCACGCGGGGGTACCGACATGATGCAACACCTTTGTTGTTAAAAATATCAATCATTGATCTTTTCTGGTTTCAGTCAACCCGAACGGCCTGCCGAAGTCAAGCGAGGCCTTTTATGCCCTGAAAAAGCGCCGCGAGGGCATTTATGGGGCACTTTGGGGCATTTTTCTGCCATCGGACGGCTGGGCACCCGCACAGTTGAGCGGGCCGTGTTGTATTTTTTACGGGGGTGTTGTGTAAAAAAATGAACAAGGCTAAGCTCGAATCAAACCCATAACAGCAATAATACCGGGGTGCTTCATGTCTCGCCTGCCGTTAATCGGCCTCACCGACTGCTCTGTGCAGAACGGTCTGCATGCTTGCCACATCAGTGGCGACATCTGCGTCAGTGCTAAGGTCTCAGCGGCTTCTGGCCTGGCGGCGATCCTTGCTTCCCCGGCGAATCGACCATCCCCGTCCGATATTCTGGACGTTCGAGATGGCACACCCATTACGGTTACTCCATTCAATATAGAACCGATTCACAATAGCGGCTCGGCCATTGCGCAGGGCACCGCTCGTGATTCTGCACGCCCGGTGTTTATCGGGCTGCCTGGAAAAACACGATAGCCTGTCGTAGACACGCATTCCAACGCGACGCCGATGCGTCAAACATCGCCTGACTCCCGAGAGTCGGGAAACTCAAAGCCTAGAGGCATTTATGAGTCACAACCTCGACCAGCTCACCGATTGGTTGAAAGACCACAAGATCACAGAAGTCGAATGCATGATCGCCGACTTGACCGGGATCACCCGGGGCAAGATTTCGCCGACCAACAAATTTATCGCCGAAAAAGGCATGCGTCTGCCAGAGAGTGTGCTGTTGCAGACCGTGACCGGCGATTACGTCGAAGACGACATCTATTACGAACTGCTCGACCCGGCCGACATCGACATGATCTGCCGCCCCGACCAGAGCGCGGTGTACGTGGTGCCTTGGGCCATCGAGCCGACAGCCATCGTCATCCACGACACCTACGACAAGCAGGGCAACCCGATTGAGCTGTCGCCGCGCAACGTGCTCAAGAAGGTCCTGAAACTCTATGCCGACAAGGGCTGGCAGCCGATCGTGGCGCCGGAAATGGAGTTCTACCTGACCAAGCGCAGCGACGACCCGGACTACCCGTTGCAACCGCCAATCGGCCGTTCCGGTCGCCCGGAAACCGGTCGCCAGTCGTTCTCCATCGAAGCGGCGAACGAATTCGATCCGTTGTTCGAAGATGTCTACGACTGGTGCGAATTGCAGGAGCTGGACCTCGACACGCTGATCCACGAGGACGGCACGGCGCAGATGGAAATCAACTTCCGTCATGGCGATGCCCTGTCCCTGGCCGACCAGATCCTGGTGTTCAAGCGCACCATGCGCGAAGCCGCGCTCAAGCACGACGTGGCCGCGACCTTCATGGCCAAGCCCATGACCGGTGAGCCGGGCAGCGCCATGCACTTGCACCAGAGCATCATCGACATCGAGACCGGCAAGAACATCTTCTCCAATGAAGACGGGACCATGAGCCAGTTGTTCCTGCACCACATCGGTGGCTTGCAGAAACTGATTCCCGAGTTGTTGCCGCTGTTCGCACCCAACGTCAACTCGTTCCGCCGCTTCCTGCCGGACACCTCGGCACCGGTGAACGTGGAGTGGGGTGAAGAGAACCGCACCGTGGGCCTGCGGGTGCCGGATGCCGGACCGCAAAACCGTCGGGTGGAAAACCGCCTGCCGGGTGCCGACGCCAACCCGTACCTGGCGATCGCCGCGAGCCTGCTCTGCGGTTACATCGGCATGGTCGAAGGCCTGAACCCGAGCGCGCCTGTGGTGGGCCGTGGCTATGAGCGCCGCAACCTGCGCCTGCCACTGACCATCGAAGACGCGCTGGAACGCATGGAAAACAGCAAGACCATCGAGAAATACCTGGGCAAAAATTTCATTACTGGCTACGTCGCGGTCAAGCGGGCCGAGCATGAAAACTTCAAGCGCGTGATCAGTTCGTGGGAACGGGAATTCCTGCTATTCGCCGTCTGATGCGCCGGGCGCTGCTGTTATCGGGCAGCGCCTTCACCTGATTTTTTTAGGAGATTCGTATGACCAGCAACAACCCGCAAACCCGTGAATGGCAAACCCTGAGCAACGAACACCACCTGGCCCCTTTCAGCGATTTCAAGCAGCTGAAAGAGAAAGGCCCGCGGATCATCACCAACGCCAAGGGCGTGTACCTGTGGGACAGCGAGGGCAACCAGATCCTCGACGGCATGGCCGGTCTGTGGTGCGTGGCGATCGGTTACGGTCGTGACGAGTTGGCCGATGCCGCCGCCAAGCAAATGCGCGAACTGCCTTACTACAACCTGTTCTTCCAGACCGCTCACCCACCGGTGCTGGAACTGGCCAAGGCCATTTCCGACATCGCGCCTGAAGGCATGAACCACGTGTTCTTCACCGGTTCCGGTTCCGAAGGCAACGACACCATGCTGCGTATGGTCCGCCACTACTGGGCGATCAAGGGCCAGCCGAAGAAGAAAGTCATCATCAGCCGCAAGAACGGCTATCACGGTTCCACCGTGGCCGGCGCGAGCCTGGGTGGCATGACCTACATGCACGAACAGGGCGACTTGCCGATCCCTGGCATCGTCCACATCGCCCAGCCGTACTGGTTCGCCGAAGGTGGCGACATGACTCCGGACGAGTTCGGGATCTGGGCTGCCAATCAGCTGGAAGAAAAGATTCTGGAAGTCGGCGTCGACAACGTCGGTGCCTTTATTGCCGAGCCGATCCAGGGCGCCGGCGGCGTGATCATTCCGCCAGACAGCTACTGGCCGCGCGTCAAGGAAATCCTCGCCAAGTACGACATCCTGTTCGTGGCTGACGAAGTGATCTGTGGTTTCGGTCGCACCGGTGAGTGGTTCGGTACCGATTTCTACGGCCTCAAGCCCGACATGATGACCATCGCCAAAGGCCTGACCTCCGGCTACATCCCGATGGGTGGCCTGATCGTGCGTGACGAAGTGGTCGACGTGCTCAACGAAGGCGGCGACTTCAACCACGGTTTCACCTACTCCGGGCACCCGGTGGCCGCTGCCGTGGCGCTGGAAAACATCCGCATCCTGCGCGAAGAAAAAATTGTCGAGCGTGTGCAGACAGAAACGGCACCGTATTTGCAGAAACGTCTGCGGGAACTGAACGATCACCCGTTGGTGGGGGAAGTTCGTGGGGTGGGTCTGTTGGGGGCCATCGAACTGGTTCAGGACAAGGCCACACGCAAGCGCTACGAAGGCAAGGGCGTCGGCATGATCTGCCGGCAGTTCTGCTTCGATAACGGCCTGATCATGCGCGCCGTCGGCGACACCATGATCATCGCGCCGCCGCTGGTGATCACGCCTGCGGAAATCGATGAGTTGGTCGCCAAGGCACGCAAGTGCCTGGACCTGACCCTGAGTGCATTGCAGGGCTAAGTGCTAGGCTCTGAGCGAAGGCGCCGCGGCACCTTCGCTTGGGGACGTCAGAAAGGTTGGCCTTTTCTTGAAAGACTGCCTCGGATCTTGCCAGACTAGCCGCGGTTCCAGTTGTCGGGGTTCGGCCGCTGAACAAAGTGGTTCAAAAAAGAAAAATTTGGAGCATTAACGCATGAAGGCATTAGGCAAAAAGCTTGCTGGCAAGACTCTTCTCGCCATGTCCCTGATGGGCATTATGGCGGGTGCGGTTCAGGCGGACGACAAGGTGTTGCACGTCTATAACTGGTCCGATTACATCGCTCCGGACACCATCAAGAAGTTTGAAGACGAGTCGGGCATCAAAGTGGTCTACGACGTTTTCGACAGTAACGAAACCCTGGAAGCCAAGTTGCTGGCAGGCAAGTCCGGCTACGACATCGTCGTACCGTCGAACAACTTCCTGGCCAAGCAGATCAAGGCCGGCGTCTACCAGAAGCTGGACAAGTCCAAACTGCCAAACTGGAAAAACCTGAACACCGACCTGCTCAAGGCGGTATCGGTCAGTGACCCGGGCAACGAACACGCTTTCCCGTACATGTGGGGCTCGATCGGCATTGGCTACAACGCCGAGAAGGTCAAGGCTGCACTAGGTGCCGACGCACCGGTCGATTCCTGGGACCTGATTTTCAAGCCTGAAAACGCCGCCAAGCTGAAGTCCTGCGGCATCAGCCTGCTGGATTCGCCAACCGAGATGATTCCGGTGGCGTTGCACTACCTGGGCCTGCCAACCGACAGCCAGAAGAAAGAAGACATCGACAAGGCTGAAGCGCTGATCATGAAGGTCCGTCCTTCGATCGCCTACTTCCACTCGTCCAAGTACATCTCCGACCTGGCCAACGGCAACATCTGCGTGGCCGTGGGTTACTCGGGTGACATTTACCAGGCCAAGTCCCGCGCGGCTGAAGCCGGTGACAAGGTGAAAGTCAGCTACAACATTCCGAAAGAAGGTGCCGGCAGCTTCTACGACATGGTCGCCATCCCTAAAGATGCCGAAAACGTCGAAGGCGCCTACAAGTTCATGACCTTCCTGCAGAAGCCGGAAATCATGGCTGAAATCACCAACGCCGTGCGTTTCCCGAACGGTAACGCCGCTGCCACTGCGTTGGTTGATAAAGACATCACCAGCGATCCAGGCATCTACCCGCCAGCGGACGTGCTGGCCAAGCTGTACGCGATTGCCGACTTGCCGGCCGCGACCCAGCGGATCCTGACTCGCAGCTGGACCAAGATCAAATCCGGTAAATAAGCCGGTTTGATGGAACAACCTGTTGCCGTCGTCTGTGCGATGGCGGCAGCAGGTGTAATTAAATGACAGAAAGTTTTGCTGGAACGGTTTTTCGAGGGTAAGTTGCGCGCCGGTTTTGTTGCTGGGCAACCACGGTTGTCATGTAACGCGGGGCAACTTGGGCCCAACTAACTTTTAGAGGACCTCCACTTGCCTATTTTTTCTTTGTTGCGCAATGCCATGCTGTTCGGCGCCGGACTGACGCTTGTCGCCAGTGTTCAGGCCGCCGGCACCGTGCATATTTATAACTGGTCGGATTACATCGGCGAGACCACCCTGGCCGACTTCCAGAAAGAGACCGGCATCAAACCGGTCTATGACGTGTTCGACTCCAACGAAACCCTGGAAGGCAAGTTGCTGGCCGGGCGTACCGGTTACGACGTGGTCGTGCCGTCCAACCACTTCCTCGGCAAGCAGATCAAGGCTGGCGCGTTCCAGAAACTCGACAAGTCGCTGCTGCCGAACTATTCCAACCTCGACCCTGTATTGCTCAAGCGTCTGGAGCAGAACGATCCGGGCAACCTGTACGCTGTCCCGTACCTGTGGGGCACCAACGGCATCGGTTACAACCCTGAAAAGGTCAAGGCTGCGCTGGGCGTCGACAAGATCGATTCCTGGGCTGCGGTGTTCGAGCCGGAAAACATCAAGAAGCTGAGCAAATGCGGCGTGGCGTTCCTCGACTCCGCCGACGAGATGATGCCGACGGTCCTCAACTACATGGGCCTGGATGCCAACAGCACCAACCCTGAAGACTACAAAAAGGCCGAAGCCAAGTTGCTCGCGGTGCGGCCTTACGTGACGTATTTCCACTCTTCCAAATACATCGCGGACCTGGCCAACGGCGATATCTGCGTCGCGATCGGGTTCTCCGGCGATATGTTCCAGGCCCGCAACCGCGCTGCTGAAGCCAAGAAAGGCGTAGACATTGTTTACTCGATTCCCAAGGAAGGCGGCGCACTCTGGTTCGACATGCTGGCGATTCCGAAGGACTCGGCCAACGTCAAAGAAGCGCACGCGTTCATCAACTATTTGCTGAAACCTGAGGTGATTGCCCAGGTCAGTGATTATGTCGGCTATGCCAACCCTAACCCTGGGTCGGACAAACTGATGGAACAGTCCATACGCACCGACGAAGCGGTTTATCCACCGCAGGCCGTACTCGACAAGACCTACGTGTCCATCGAGTTGCCACCCAATATTCAACGTTTAATGACCCGCAGCTGGACCAAGGTCAAGTCGGGTAAATAGCTTCAAGGCTCAAACTATCCAAAGTTGGCTCACCTTGAGCGAACTGCACTCTTTTTTCTGGGAGTTTCGTAAATGGCAGTTGCCTCCGGCGCCTATAAGAAAGCCCTCGAGGGCGACCAGTCACCTAAGCAGGTGCTGGTCAAAATCGACCGGGTCACGAAGAAGTTCGACGAGACGATTGCCGTGGACGATGTGTCCCTGGAAATCAAGAAAGGCGAGATTTTCGCCCTGCTCGGCGGTTCGGGATCGGGCAAATCCACCTTGCTGCGCATGCTCGCAGGTTTCGAACGGCCCACGGAGGGGCGCATTTTCCTCGATGGTGTAGACATCACCGACATGCCGCCGTACGAGCGGCCGATCAACATGATGTTCCAGTCCTACGCCTTGTTCCCGCACATGACCGTGGCGCAGAACATCGCCTTCGGCCTCAAGCAGGACAAACTGCCTGCCGCAGAAGTCGATGCTCGCGTGGCCGACATGCTCAAGCTGGTGCAGATGAGCCAGTACGCCAAGCGCAAGCCGCATCAATTGTCCGGCGGCCAGCGTCAGCGTGTGGCCCTGGCCCGTTCGTTGGCCAAGCGGCCGAAGCTGCTGTTGCTCGATGAACCGATGGGTGCGCTGGATAAAAAACTGCGCTCGCAAATGCAACTGGAGCTGGTCGAGATCATCGAGCGCGTCGGCGTAACCTGCGTCATGGTGACCCACGACCAGGAAGAGGCCATGACCATGGCGGAGCGCATCGCGATCATGCACCTGGGCTGGATCGCCCAGATCGGCAGCCCGATCGACATCTACGAAACCCCGACCAGCCGCCTGGTCTGCGAATTTATCGGTAACGTGAACATCTTCGAAGGCGAAGTGATCGACGACGCCGAAGGCCACGCGATCATTACCTGCAAAGATATGGACCATCAGATCTACGTTGGCCACGGCATCAGCACTTCGGTGCAGGACAAGTCGGTCACCTATGCGATCCGTCCGGAGAAGCTGCTGGTCACCGCTGACATGCCGACCTGCCAGTACAACTGGTCCAGCGGCAAGGTTCACGACATCGCCTACCTCGGCGGTCACTCGGTGTTCTACGTGGAATTGCCGAGCGGCAAGATCGTCCAGTCGTTCGTGGCGAACGCCGAACGCCGTGGCGCACGTCCGACCTGGGGCGATCAGGTCTACGTGTACTGGGAAGACGATAGCGGCGTGGTACTTCGCTCATGAACATGCGCAAATTCAAACGCCGCCTCAATCGAATAATTCCCGGTGGCCGCCAACTGGTCATCGGGGTTCCTTTCATCTGGCTGTTCCTGTTCTTCATGTTGCCGTTCTTCATCGTCCTGAAGATCAGCTTCGCCGAAGCCGACGTGGCCATCCCGCCGTACACCGAAATCTACAGCTACGCCGAACAGAAATTGCAGCTGCTGCTGAACCTTGGCAATTACGCGATGCTGGCCGGCGACGAGTTGTACATCGCCGCTTACCTCGGCTCGTTGAAGATGGCGCTGATCAGCACCATCCTCTGTCTGGTGATCGGCTACCCGATGGCCTATGCCATCGCCAGCGCCCGCAAAGAAATGCAAACGGTGCTGGTGTTGCTGATCATGATGCCCACCTGGACCGCGATCCTGATCCGCGTTTACGCGTGGATGGGCATTCTCAGCAACAACGGCCTGCTCAACGGTTTCCTGATGAGCATGGGCTGGATCAACGAACCGCTGCAGATCCTCAACACCAACCTCGCGGTGTACATCGGCGTCGTCTATTCGTACCTGCCGTTCATGATCCTGCCGCTGTACGCCAACCTCGTGAAGCACGACAACAGTTTGCTGGAAGCCGCTTCCGACCTCGGTTCGAGCACCTTCAACAGCTTCTGGAAGATCACCATCCCGCTGTCCAAGAACGGCATCGTCGCCGGCTGCATGCTGGTGTTCATCCCGGTGGTGGGTGAGTTCGTGATCCCGGAACTGCTCGGCGGTCCGGAAACCCTGATGATCGGTAAAGTGCTCTGGCAAGAGTTCTTCAACAACCGTGACTGGCCGGTGGCGTCCGCCCTGGCGGTAGTGATGCTGGCGATCCTGATTGTGCCGATCATTCTGTTCAACCGCAGTCAGGCCAAGGAAATGGAGGGTAAAGAATGAAGCGCTTCCGTTTCTCCAGCCTGATGCTGGTACTGGGTCTGCTGTTCATCTACGCGCCGATGCTGATCCTGGTGATCTACTCGTTCAACGCCTCGAAACTGGTGACGGTGTGGGGAGGCTGGTCGATCAAGTGGTACGTCGGCCTGCTCGACAACACCCAACTGATGGGCTCGGTGGTGCGCTCGCTGGAAATCGCCTGCTACACGGCAGTTGCAGCGGTGGCGCTGGGTACATTGGCGGCATTCGTCCTGACCCGCATCACGCACTTCAAGGGTCGCACGCTGTTTGGCGGCCTGGTGACGGCGCCGTTGGTAATGCCGGAAGTGATCACCGGTCTGTCGCTGTTGCTGCTGTTCGTGGCGATGGCGCAGATGATCGGCTGGCCGCAGGAGCGCGGCATCGTCACGATCTGGATCGCTCACACCACGTTCTGTGCGGCGTATGTGGCGGTGGTGGTCTCGGCGCGCTTGCGTGAGCTGGATCTGTCCATCGAAGAGGCAGCCATGGACCTCGGTGCGCGGCCGTGGAAGGTGTTCTTCCTGATCACCATTCCGATGATCGCGCCATCGTTGGGTGCGGGCGGCATGATGTCGTTCGCTCTGTCGCTGGATGACCTGGTGCTGGCGAGCTTCGTGTCGGGCCCGGGTTCCACGACCTTGCCGATGGAAGTGTTCTCGGCGGTGCGTCTGGGCGTGAAGCCTGAGATCAACGCCGTGGCCAGCCTGATTCTGCTGGCGGTCTCGCTGATGACCTTCCTGGTGTGGTTCTTCAGCCGCCGCGCCGAAGAAAGCCGCAAGCGTGCGATCCAGCAAGCCATCGAGGAAAGCGCTGCCGACTCGTGGAAACAACCGGACGTGCGCCGCGCGCAGCAGGCGCCGGAAGCGGCGTAACAGCAAAAAGATCGCAGCCTGCGGCAGCTCCTACAGAGGAATGTGTACTCCTGTAGGAATTGCCGCAGGCTGCGATCTTTTGATTTTCAGGACTATGCAATCCAAGGCGACTTGCGGATGATCTCAACGAAGTTCATCGGCTTGAAGCCCGGTTCGCTGTCCACCAGCACGTCAGCATTCACCGTACCGAACGTGGTGTCCGGCTTGTGTTTGAAGCCGTTGGCGAACGCGCAGAGGATGCACTCCTTGAACCCCTCACCCCGTGGATGTGCATGCACCACCGCTTCGCGCTGCTCGGTGGGAAATGCTGCGTAGTCGATGCCCAGCACATCCATTTCAACGCCGGCGGTCACCAGTGCAACGTTGGGGCGCAGGTGGTGCACCACATTCGGTGTAGTGTGCAGAGCAATCGACAGCCACACTTGCTCGATATCGTCATCCGAAAAACCGTACGGCTGAAGGAACGCTTTGGCGGCATTGGCGCTATCGACTTCGAAACGCTCGTTGTCAGTGCGATGACCTTCCACCAGGCCCAGGTCATGGAACATCGCGCCGACGTACAACAACTCAGGGTTATAGGCCAGTTGCTTGCGTTCACCGCTCAGTGCACCGAACAGAAAGACGCGACGCGAGTGGTGATAAAGCAGGTCGGACTCGACATCACGGATGTATTCGGTGGTGGCTTTAGCCAATGCGCTGTCGGGGATTTTGATACCGGCAATGGTGGTGCTCATGGGAGTTTCCTCATGGTGAGCGCCGTGGCGGCGCTGAGGTGTCCAGTCTGTTCGCCCCCCTGAAACCGGACAATCGATCCATGGCTGCGATCCTTGCCAATGAACATGCATATCGCGCCAGCCTCGCTTGTTGGACCTGGATTGGCTAGGGTTGGTCGCGCTGGCCGTACTTTTGTGGCGAGGGAGCTTGCTCCCGCTGGGCTGCGAAGCGGCCCCGAAATCTGCAGCCTGGCCCCGTCAGGCACACAGTGCCCAGTGGGTTTACGACTGCTGCGCAGCCGAGCGGGAGCAAGCTCCCTCGGCACAGGTAAACGTGATCCAAAGAGGCGTTTCGAACCATGAGTAAAACCGTTGCCATCGTGGTCTTCGCCGGTGTCCAGTCGCTGGACGTCACCGGTCCCATGGATGTGTTTTCCGAGGCCAATCGTTTCCTCGCGCCCGAGGATCACTATCGGCTGGAAGTCATCGGCGTGGAGCGTGGGGTGATGGCGTGCTCCAACGGATTGGCGCTGAACGCGCATCGGCATTTCAGCGAGGCGTTGCAGGCTTACGATTTGCTGCTGGTGGCCGGTGGTCCCCAGTTGCCGTTCATGAATTTTGGCGCAGCGTTCGATACCTGGCTGCGTGATGCCTGCGCGTTGGCGCAACGCTTTGGTTCGATATGCAATGGTGCGTTCATGCTCGCCCGGGCCGGACTCTTGGAAGGTAGAACAGTGACAACGCATTGGAGCGATGCGGCGGCGCTGGCGACGTTATGTCCGTCGACCCAAGTCGAGGCCGACCGCTTGTACGTGCAGGACGCTGAGCTTTACACCTCGGCCGGGGTCACAGCGGGGATCGACTTGTCGCTGTACCTGCTGGGCCGCGATCACGGGCCGGAAGTGGCGTTGAATGTGGCGAAGCGATTGGTGGTGTTCACCCAGCGCTCGGGTGGGCAATCACAGTTCAGTCCGTTCCTGACGCCCCACGCGGAACCGACCTCGGCGGTGGCGATGGTCCAGCATTACGTGTTGGCCAACCTGACGGGCGACCTGGCCATCGCCGACCTGGCCAACGCGGCCAACATGAGTGCGCGCAATTTTTCCCGGGTGTTCGCCAAGGAAGCGAAAATCACCCCGGCAGAATTCGTCGAGCGGGCGCGGGTGGATGCCGCGCGAGTGATGCTGGAGAGCACCAGCGCCCCGCTCAAGACCGTCGCCTATCAGTGCGGCTTTCGCGATGCCCAGCACATGCGCAGCGTGTTCAACCGCAGGTTGGGGGTGACGCCGCAGCAGTTCAGGCTGAATTTTGCGGCGATGGTTTGAGCTGATATTGATGTTGTATGAGAGGGCCTCTTCGCGAGCAAGCCCGCTCCCACATTCGACCGTATTCTGCCTGGAGGAACTCGATCTAATGTGGGAGCGGGCTTGCTCGCGAAGGCGTCAGCCCGGCCAATACAAATTTACTGAGCACCCCGCGCCGGCAACAGCTTCAACGTACTGCGGGTATTGGCCGTCACCTCTTCATCATTGATATGCACCTGGTAGTAAACCCCTTCGATATACGCCTCGGCCTGATCCTCATAGTGACTGTCAAACGGCACGCCGCTCTGGCCAACCGGGTTGACGGTCAGGCTGTGGGTCGGGTCGGCGAAGTCGATCAGGCGCCGGGTCGACGGGCCGTAGGTCACCGGCCACGGTGCCGGGCCAATCTTGGCTGACAGGTTGTTCGGTACTTCATGGCTGCCAGGTGCGGCGAACGGGCCGACGTTGAACAGACGATCCAGCGGCTTTTGCTGGCCCAGCGGATGACCATGGGTCAGGGTGTGCGCGTTGCCCCACTGCCATTGCGCGAAATCCGCACCGAGGGTGGTCTTGAGGTGGGCGATGCTCGCCTGCCAGGCAGTCTTGACTGTATCGGCACGGGTTTCCTTGCCGAGGGTGTTGCGGTTGTCCCACCACGGTGAATCGGCGTTTGCCGCCAGGCGTGGCAGCGCTGCGTCGATCACGCGGGTCGAGAGCAGCGTTTCGAAAAAGTCGTTGCCCAGTTCATCGTGCATCGCCGCGTCGGCGAGGTTGAACAGGAACTGGTTGAACACGGTGGCGTTTGTGGATTCGAGAGGGTAATCGCCTTTCCACTGCGCCAGTTGCTCCACCAGTTTGAGTTCTGCAGGATCGCTGACCACTTCACGCAACACCGGTAGCAGTGGCGCCAACAAGCGCGGGCCGTAACCGGTGGTGGTGCCCAGTTGCAGCTGCTGGCTGGCATCCAGATCCCACTTGATCGCCTTGTCGCTGAGTTGCTGATTAAGCTGCTGGCCACGGTCGGCCAGGTTGTAATAGCCGGGGATTTCCATGCCCGTCGCCGACACAGGCTGGAAGTTGGCCGAGACGATATAGCCCCGCGCCGGGTTCTCTTCCTGCGGGTTGGCGCTGAACGGGTAGAAACCGTCCTTGTCCGCCTCGGCAGTGCTGCCGTCGAGGATGAACCACGGCTTCACCCCGGCAGGCCGCTTGGGCAATTGCGCCGCCGCCCACCAGCCGATGTCGCCCTTGGCGTTGGCCCAGACCACGTTCAGCCCCGGCGCCTGAATCTTGGCCGCAGCACTGCGGGCCTTGGCCAGGGTGTCGGCGCGGTTGAGTTGATAGAAGCCTTCAAGGATCGGGTTCTGGCTTTCGAGAAAACCCCACCACATGGCGATCGGTGTTTTGCCGACGCTGTTGCCCAGCGCATCGTTGACGATCGGACCATGGGGCGACTGACGCAGCACCAAGGTGACGGGCGCCTGGCCCTTGACCGCGATCTGCTGTTCGCTGCTCACCATGTCTACCCATTTGCCGCGATACCAGACCTGATTGGGATTGGCCGGGTTGACCTTCTCGGCGATCAGGTCGAGGTCATCGTTCTGGAACATGGTGATGCTCCAGCCGAAGTCGCGGTTCATACCCAGCGAGGCGAACGGCATCAAGGCTTGATAGTGGCCGTAGAGCTCGAAGCCCGGTGCCGAGAGATGCGCCTCGTACCACACCGACGGCGCAGAGAAGCGGATGTGCGGGTCACCTGCCAGCAGCGGCTTGCCGCTTTTGGTGCGATTGCCGGCCACGACCCAGGCATTGCTGCCCTCGAACTGCGGCAGGCCGTTGTCGGCCAAGGCCTGCTCGCTGAGACGGGCGAGGGCGTTGAGGTCCTTCCAGTCGGCGCTGGCGAGAACCGGCCCGCTGCCGCTGTGTTGCTTCGCCAGCACGCCCTTGGGCTGCCAGTCGAGATCGAATACGTTCAGGTAGTTCGGCCCCAGTTGATCGCGCACGAAAGTCAGCAAGGGTTCGGTGCGAAACGCCGCGGCAAAACTGTAGGCCATGTAACCGGCGATGCTGATGGTGTCCTGGGCGGTGAACGGGCGCTTCTGAATGCCCAGCACATCGAACTCCACGGGTTTGGCGTGGCTGTCCTGATACTGGTTGATGCCATCCAGATACGCCTGCATGGCGATGAAGGTCGGTGATTGCTTATCAAGATTCGCCAGGTAGGTTTCAGCGCGTTCGCGAATGCGCAGGCTGCGCATCAGCTTGTCGGTGTCGAGCAGCTTCGGCCCGAGCACTTCGGCCAACTCGCCACGGGCGAGGCGACGCAGGACTTCCATCTGGAACAACCGGTCCTGGGCGTGGACATAGCCGAGCGCGCGGTACAGGTCGGGTTCGTTTTCGGCGCGGATGTGCGGGATGCCGCGCTCGTCATAGCGCACGGTGACCGAACCTTGCAGGTGTTGCAGTTCCACCATGCCCTGGCGTGTCGGTTGCTTGCTGTAGACGTACCAGCCGCCGGCTGCGGTGAGCGCGACAATCAGCAGACCGAGTGCGGTCAGGCTTCGTTTCATGGTGACTCCTTGTTGTTATGAGTGGCAGCAGTTCCCTGGTGCCACTGTTTAACACGGCTCACCCAATTGGCCCATCGCCCGTAGGAGGGATTCGTATTGCCGCGTTTTTCCCTACTTCGACGTATCGACTGGCCACGGGCAGTAACAACCCACCGCCAGTGTGTGCGTGGCACTCACCGGGCGGCCCTGGTTCAGCGCTTGCAGGATCGGCTCGATAAAACTGTTACTGGAATTGCAGGTCAGACCTTCGCTGTACGGGCCGAAGTACGCCAGTTTGCCGCTGCGATCCCAGATCGCCACGGCGGGGCTGGCGGGGATTTGCTCGGAACCGGGCAGGACCGTGATGGTTTTCAGGTTGCTCAAGGTGCTCGGCAACTGACCGTGGCTGCCGGGCTTTTGCACGGAGTAGAACTCGACACCTTGCGGACCATACTGCTCGACCAGTTCGCTGAGGTGCTGCTGATTGCCGACATTGCACGGACAGGCCGGGTCCCAGAAGTGCACGAGGCGAATGGCGCCGGGGCCGGCAAGCGTATCGGGCAGGCGCAGTGGATCACCGGAGAACACGGCCGTGTGCTCGCTGAATGCGCGCAGGTAGCGTCCCTGAAACCAATCGTAAGCCGCCCACAACACGCCGGCGCACAACAGAGCGAGCAGGCTGATAAACACGGTGGCACGAACGGGCGAGCGCATAGGGTCAATCCTCGAAGGTCGGCTAGCTTGCCATGCTTGCCGCGACAGATGAATATCGCAGATCCATAAACTCTGTTTCGTGTCTGGAATCGTCCATGTCTGCGACTTTCGACCCTGATCATCTGCGCGCCAGCCTGCGGCCATTGGCCGAGGGACAGCCGTTGTCAGCGGAGGCGCAGGCGTATCAGCGGTTCTACGGTCTGGATTTTTCCTCGCGCCATGTCCGCAGTGGGCTGGGGCGTTTTCAGATTGATGGCTACGAGTTGGTCAGCCAGGTCTGGTGGCCGGTGCAAGCGAAGGCGACGCTGTTCGTGTTCCACGGTTTCTACGATCACACCGGGCTCTACCGGCATGTGATCGAGTGGGCGCTCGATCAGGGGTTTGCGGTGATTGCTTGCGACCTGCCGGGGCACGGTCTGTCCAGCGGCGAGCGGGCGAGTATCAAGGACTTCGCCGAGTATCAGGACACCTTGCAGGGACTGTTTGCCGAAGCGCAGTCCCTTGACCTGCCGCAACCGTGGCATCTGTGCGGGCAGAGCACCGGTGGGGCGATCGTGATCGATCATGTGTTGAATGCGGGGGCGAGCAGTCCGGCCCAGGGCCAGGTGATTCTGCTGGCGCCTTTGGTGCGGCCGCGGGCCTGGGGCTGGTCGCATTTCAGTTATTACCTGCTCAAGCCGTTCGTCAAAGCGATTGCCCGGCGCTTCAGCGAGAACTCCAACGACCCGGCCTTCCTGCCGTTCCTGCAAGCCGATCCGTTGCAGCCGCTGCGCCTGCCGACGGCGTGGGTGGGGGCATTGGCGCAATGGATCAAGCGTGTCGAAGCCGCACCGGTCAGCACCCGGCGACCATTGATTGTGCAGGGGCAGGCCGACATGACGGTGGATTGGCAGCACAACCTTGAGGTGTTGCGGGCGAAGTTCGATCGGCCGCAGGTGTTGATGCTGCCCGAGGCACGGCATCATTTGGCGAATGAGGCGCTGGTGTTGCGGGGGGAGTATTTCGGGTTTTTGAGCAAGCGGATCAAGGGCAGGAATGCTCAGTGACAATACTGGCCCCTTCGCGAGCAAGCCCGCTCCCACAGTGGACCGAGTTGCTCAGACTAACGCGGTCTAATGTGGGAGCGGGCTTGCTCGCGAAGGCGGACTTTCAGGCGCCAGAGATCACTGGCTGAGATTCGAAGGATTCTGCCCCACCGCCAGCCCCGCCTTGATCGCCGCCAGCGCCGCCTGGTAATACGCCTTGCCTTCAGTCGATTCGGCAAACGTGGCGAATTCTTCCAGCTCTTCATCCGACAGGTCGCGATAGACATACAGCAGCGTGTTGTTCAGGTCGCTGCCGATCTGGTCCATCAAGCGCTGCCGTTGCCCATTCAACATGCCTTGCGCCTGACCTGCGCCGAGCAGGCCGGGGATCATCGAGCTCAGGCTGTCGGCCGCGACACCGGCAATCGCCAGACTGACTTCCGCCCCGGCCTCGCGCGCGGGCAGCGCCTGGGCCAGGTGGCCGATGATCAGCAAGCGGCTGTCGCTGGCCTGCGTCTTCGGCAAGCCCTTGGCGTTTTTCGCCAATTGATCGCGACGGGTGGCGAGCAGTTCGGCGGCGACGACTTTCTTGCCCAGCGGGGATTGAAAGAACGCCAGTGCGGGCTTCGGATCGGTGAGGTTCTTGCGCAATTGCGCTTCGGCGCGCTGGTCGACAGCCTTGGGTTCAAACCGCTGGTTGCTGTTGTTGACCAGGGCCTGGAATACCGCCGGCGGCAAGCTGCTTTGGTAGCGTTGCTGCGCAGCCGAGAGGGCGTCGCTGAAATGCGCGCGTTGTTCCGGCCAGCCGGCGACCTTGTACAACTGGTCGTGGCCGTCTGCCCAGGCGGGCAAAACGCAGAACATCAGCAGGGAGAAAAGCAAACGGCGCATAGGGACTCCTGTCAGCAGGCGACTATTCTCCGTGTGGCATAAGGTCTTGTCGAGAATTCGTATCAACCCGCTGCGTGGCTCTGTCGGATTTTCAGGCGCCGGAATACTATGCGCGCCATGCAAATACCTTCTGATCACCCGCTGCTGTTACGAATCGTCGACGACCTCGCTGCCAACGGCTGGTCGCAGCAGAATATTTTCCTGCCTCTGGATCTGACCCGAGCACTGGCGGCCGAGTGCCGTAAACGTGCCGCCAAGGGTGAATTGGCCCCGGCAGCGGTGGGGCGTGGGCCTTCCTCGGAGATCCGCGAGGGGATTCGCGGTGATCACATCCAGTGGATAGAACCTGGTCAGGCCGAGGCGTGCGACAGTTATCTGCGGTTGATGGACAGCCTGCGCGAGGCGATGAACCGCGGTCTGTTCCTGGGGCTGGAAGATTTCGAAAGCCATTTCGCGATGTACCCGCCCGGCGCGTTCTACCTCAAGCACGTCGATCGCTTCCGGGATGACGACAAGCGGATGGTATCGGCGGTGGTCTATCTCAACGACGCCTGGCTTCCCGAGCATGGCGGCCAGTTGCGCATGTACCTGGGTGAAAACGCGGAATACGATGTGGTGCCAACCGGTGGCTGCCTGGTGGTGTTCCTGTCAGGTGAGGTTCCCCATGAAGTCCTGCCCGCGACCCGGGAACGCCTGTCGTTGACCGGCTGGTTTCGGCGCCGGGGCAACGAGCCGTTCTGATCATGCAGAAGATATTGGTAAGCCGCTGCCTGTTGGGTCACCGCGTTCGTTACGACGGTGGTGCCAGTGGGCCGTTCGATCAGCTTCAGGCGTGGCTCGACGAAGGTCGGGTCGTGCCGCTGTGCCCGGAAGTCGCCGGAGGCTTGCCGACTCCACGGGCGGCTGCGGAGATTCCTGGCGGGCAGGGCAGCGAAGTGCTTGAAGGTCATGCGTCGGTGATCACCACCGAGGGCGAGGACGTCAGTGCGCAATTTCTGTCCGGGGCTTATCAAGCGCTGGAGTTGGTACAACAACACGGCATCCGCATCGCCATCCTCAAGGCCAATAGCCCGTCGTGCGGCAACCTGCTGACGTATGACGGTACGTTCAGTGGGGTGAAGGTCAGTGGCGAAGGGGTGACGGCAGCGTTGCTCAAGCGCCATGGGGTGTTGGTGTTCAGTGAGCTGGAGCTGGCGGAAGCGGCGCAGGTGCTGGCAGCACTCGATTAAAACCTCATACAAAACCATTGTGGGAGCGGGCTTGCTCGCGAAGGCGGCGTATCAGGCAACGGGTTTGTCGACTGACACAATGCCTTCGCGAGCAAGCCCGCTCCCACATTCGATTCTTGTCGCCGTTAAGGCTTGGGCACCGCCCCCGATTCCGCCCCAAACCACTTCTCCTCCAGCGCCGCCAGTCGGCCATCGGCCTTGATCCGCTGCAACGCGTTTTCCAGGCTGGCATGAAACGCCGGGTTACCCTTCTGAAACGGAATCGCCAGGCTCACCGCTGGGTTGGCTTTGGGTTTTTCTTCCGTCAGCGACTGCACCAGCAGGATGGATTGCGGCGCATCTTTCTGCGCGATCAATTGCGCATTGGTCTTGATGTAGGGCTCGCTGAAGTCGAAACGATCCGTGAGCGCCGGGGTCTCTGTAATGTGGTTGATGGCGATGTCGTACTTGCCGCTTTCGACGCCATTGAGCAGATCGCTGGCGTCGGTGACGACGAAGTCGGCGCGCACATCGAGTTCGTTGGCGAGCATTTGACCCAGTTCGACTTCAAAGCCCGCGAGTTTGTCGTCTTCCTTGAAGTTGAATGGAGGTGTATTAGCCTCCAGGGCAATGCGCAACTCGCCACGGTCGTTCACGTCGTCAATCAGTTCGGCATGAGCCAAAGGGCTCAAAAGGGGTAGCAGGCAGATCAGGCCAGGCAGAAAGCGCATGGTCACTCCTTTGAATTTTTTATCGCGACCCTCTGATTCAGGCTCGCTTTGCTATGGTTGTCGAGTGCCTTCGACAACGATTGACCATGAAGTTGTGATGGTCACGCGAATTTTACGGAAAAACTGGAGAAGAGAATGAAAACCTTTATGTCACGTGCTGCTTTGGCTGGCCTGTTGATGGGTGTTTCGGTGCTGGCCAGTGCGGCGACGCCAGCTCCCAAGGGCGCTGAAGTGTCCATCGTGTCTCCTAAAGACGGTGGGACTGTTCCGCAAACCTTCAGGGTCAAGTTCGCTGTCGAGAACATTGCGCTGGCGCCAGCGGGCGACGCCACCAAGAACACCGGTCACCACCATTTGCTGATCGACGCCACAGAGATAGTGGCTGCGGGGCAGGTGATTCCCGTAGACGCTAATCACGTGCATTTCGGCAAGGCACAAACCGAAACCGAGGTGACGCTGACACCCGGTGAGCACACCTTGCAACTGGAGTTGGGCGACAAGAACCACATGGCCTTCGATCCACCGATCGTGTCGGAAAAAATCACCGTCAACGTCAAATAAGCTGGCAGCGCGCATGAAAAAAGGGAGCTCGAAAGCTCCCTTTTTTTGTCGCTCAAGTCGCTATCAGAACAACACGCGGCTACGGATGGTGCCGTTGACGTGTTGCAGCTTCTCTTGCGCCAGGTCCGAGTACTCGGCGTCGACGTCGATCACCACGTAGCCGACTTTCTCGTTGGTCTGCAGGAACTGACCGGAGATGTTGATGCCGTTTTCGGCGAAGACCTTGTTGATCTCGCTGAGTACGCCCGGAATGTTTTCGTGGATGTGCAGCAGGCGGTGCTTGCCAGGGTGAGCCGGCAGGGCCACTTCCGGGAAGTTCACGGACGATACCGAAGTACCGTTGTCGCTGTACTTGACCAGTTTCTCAGCCACTTCAAGACCGATGTTGGCTTGCGCCTCGGCAGTGGAACCGCCGATGTGCGGGGTCAGGATCACGTTGTCCAGGCCACGCAGCGGGCTTTCGAACTCTTCTTCGTTGGAGCGAGGCTCCACCGGGAATACGTCGATCGCTGCGCCGATCAGGTGTTTGTCCTTGATGGCGGCGGCCAGGTGGTCCAGTTCGACCACGGTGCCGCGTGCGGCGTTGATCAGGATGCCGCCTTTCTTGATGGCGCGGATTTCCTTCTCGCCCATCATCCACTGGGTGGCGGCGGTTTCCGGAACGTGCAGCGAAACGATGTCGGACATCGCCAGCAGCTCGTGCAGGTTGCCTACCTGAGTGGCGTTGCCCAGTGGCAACTTGGTGATGGTGTCGTAGAAGTACACCTGCATGCCCAGGCCTTCAGCCAGGACCGACAGTTGCGTACCGATCGAGCCATAACCAACGATGCCCAGCTTCTTGCCGCGGATTTCGAAGGAATTGGCCGCGCTCTTGATCCAGCCGCCACGGTGGCAGGAAGCGTTCTTCTCAGGGATGCCGCGCAGCAACAGGATCGCTTCGGCCAGCACCAGCTCGGCAACGGAACGAGTGTTGGAGTACGGCGCGTTGAACACGGCGATACCGCGCTCGCGGGCAGCACTCAGGTCGACCTGGTTGGTGCCGATGCAGAAACAGCCGACAGCGACCAGTTTCTTCGCGTGATCGAAGATCTCTTCGGTCAGTTGAGTGCGGGAGCGAATGCCGATGAAGTGAGCATCAGCGATCTTTTCCTTGAGCTGGGCTTCCGGCAGAGAACCTGTGAGGTACTCGATGCTGGTGTAGCCCGCCGCCTTGAGGACGTCGACAGCCGATTGGTGGACGCCTTCGAGAAGAAGGAACTTGATCTTGCTCTTATCGAGAGAAGTCTTGCTCATCTGCGTAAACCTGTATCCCGGAGAAAAATGGCAGGAAATGGTCAACAGACGCTGACCCCGACGGCAAGAAAGCCGTCGCCGCAGAACAGCCGTTGGGCACTATCCTGCGGGGTCGATATGCTAGCATAGGCGCCCCGCTAAACACTCATTCCTGCGACGTGAAGCGTTCTCAGGATGACCATGAATTGTTCGAGAGTTCTGTCGATGACCAATCCTGCCCTGATTGATGAGCTGAAGACCCTGGTTGAGCCTGGCAAGGTGCTGACCGATGCCGACTCCCTGAATGCTTACGGTAAGGATTGGACCAAGCATTTCGCCCCGGCGCCGACCGCCATCGTGTTCCCAAAGACCACCGAGCAGGTCCAAGCCATTGTCCTGTGGGCCAACAAACACAAGGTGGCGCTGGTGCCGTCCGGCGGCCGTACCGGTTTGTCTGCCGCGGCCGTGGCGGCCAACGGTGAAGTGGTCGTGTCGTTCGATTACATGAACCAGATCCTCGACGTGAACCTCACCGACCGTACTGCCGTTTGTCAGCCGGGCGTGGTCACCAAGCAATTGCAGAACGTCGCTGAAGAAAAAGGTCTGTACTACCCGGTGGATTTTGCCTCGTCCGGTTCGAGCCAGATTGGCGGCAATATCGGCACCAATGCCGGCGGGATCAAGGTGATTCGCTACGGCATGACCCGCAACTGGGTTGCCGGCATGAAAGTCGTCACCGGCAAGGGCGACGTGCTGGAACTGAACCGCGATTTGATCAAGAACGCCACCGGCTACGACATGCGTCAGCTGTTCATCGGCGCCGAGGGCACCCTCGGTTTCGTGGTTGAAGCGACCATGCGTCTGGATCGCGCACCGAAAAACCTCACCGCAATGGTCCTTGGCACTACCGATTTCGACTCGATCATGCCGGTGCTGCACGCGTTCCAGAGCAAGCTCGACCTGACTGCCTTCGAATTCTTCTCCGACAAAGCCCTGGCCAAAGTCATGGGCCGCGGTGACGTCCCGGCGCCATTCGAAACCGATTGCCCGTTCTACGCGCTGCTGGAATTCGAAGCGACCACCGAAGAAGTGGCCAACCACGCCCTGGAAACCTTCGAGCACTGCGTCGAGCAGGGCTGGGTGCTGGACGGCGTGATGAGCCAGAGCGAAACCCAGTTGCACAACCTTTGGAAGCTGCGCGAATACATCTCCGAAACCATTTCCCACTGGACGCCGTACAAGAACGACATTTCGGTCACCGTATCGAAAGTCCCGGCGTTCCTGAAGGAAATCGACGCGATCGTCGGCGAACATTACCCGGACTTCGAAATTGTCTGGTTCGGCCACATCGGCGACGGCAACCTGCACTTGAACATCCTCAAGCCGGATAACCTGAGCAAGGACGAGTTCTTCGCCAAGTGCGCGACCGTCAACAAGTGGGTGTTCGAAACCGTCGAGAAGTACAACGGTTCGATCTCCGCCGAACACGGCGTGGGCATGACCAAGCGTGATTACTTGACCTACAGCCGTTCGCCGGTTGAGATCGAGTACATGAAAGCCGTCAAAGCGGTGTTCGACCCGAACGGCATCATGAACCCGGGCAAGATTTTCGCTGTTTGATTTTCGAACTTTAAGAGCCAACGAAGCAGGAGTCGGTAATGAGCTATCAGCACCAGTATGTCGACGGTACGCGCATTCATTTCCCGCTGGGGAAAGTGGTGTGCATCGGCCGTAACTACGCCGAACACGCCAAGGAACTGGACAATCCGGTGCCGACCGAACCGCTGCTGTTCATCAAGCCGGGCAGTTGCGTAGTGCCGCTGGAAGGCGGTTTCAGCATTCCGACCGAGCGCGGTTCGGTGCATTACGAAGCGGAAATCGCGGTATTGATCGGCAAGCCGTTGTCGACCAAGCCGAGCGTTGAAGAAGTGCTCGACGCCATTTCCGGTTTCGCCCCGGCCCTGGACCTGACCCTGCGCGACAAGCAGGCCGAGCTGAAATCCAAAGGTCTGCCCTGGGAAATCGCCAAGTCCTTCGACGGCGCGGCGGTGATCGCTCCGTTCGTGTCCGGCAGCACCTTCGCTGACCTGACCAACATCGGCATCCGCCTGACCATCAACGGCGAAGTGCGCCAGGATGGCAACAGCAGCGCGATGCTCAACCCGATCGTGCCGATGATCCAGCACATGGCCGGCTGCTTCTCGCTGCAGGCCGGTGATGTGATCCTCACCGGCACGCCGGTGGGCGTTGGTCCGCTGAACGTCGGCGACGAAATCGTCCTGGAACTGCCGGGCGCCAGCAGCTTCAACAGCAGCGTCCGTTAAACCGCTGCTTTCCTTGTGGGAGCATGGCTTGCCCGCGATGACGGTGTGTCTGATACACCGAGTCATCGTTCATCGCGAGCAAGCTTTGCTCCTACAAGTGATGCGCCGCCCCAATCAGGGCTATCCCGCCATTTCCCGTTTTTTTCACATCAGGTCTGGATAATTCCTGGGCTTTCGGCGTCTGAGCCGGGCCCATTTGTGCTATTACCCCTAGCCTGAATTTCTGGAACGCATTCCCTGATGGCCACTCCACCGCTCTCCACGCTCAAACCTGTCCGTCGTTCGCGCTTTGCTCTGCGTTGGTATTCCTGGCTATTGCTGGTGGCCGCCATCGCCTACGGCGTCGCGTTTGCCATGCATTGGGATGATCGCGGCATGCTCTGGTTGCAGGAGCGCTTCGAAAGCCCGGCCGCACGCCAGGAAAGTGTCTGGCTGCCGGACTACCAGGCAGTGATCGACGCCAAGCCGCTGCCCGGCCTGGAAAAGGACGAAGCCTCGGACCTGGCCTACGACCCCCAAAGCAAAACCCTGTTTTCGGTGATGGGCAAAAATCCGTTCCTGGTCGAGTTGAGTTTGCAGGGTGACGTGCTACGCAAGATGCCGCTGGTGGGCTGGAGCAATCCAGAGGGCGTGACGGTGCTGGGCAATGGCCTGTTGGCCATCGTCGATGAGCGTGATCATCTGATTACCATCGTCAGGGTCGATGCCGACACTCGCGAACTGAACATTGCCAATTTCGCGAAATATGATCTCGGTCCGTCGAAAGACCAGAACAAAGCCTTCGAAGCCATCACCTGGGATTCGCGCAATCAGCAACTGCTGTTGGGTGAGGAGCGTCCACCGGCGCTGTTCACCTGGAAGGGTGACGGCCAGAAACTGATCGGCGAGAAGCAAAAATTGGCCAGCGATGAACTGGACGTGCGCAATCTGTCCGCCTTGGCCATCGACCCGCGCACCGGTCACACCCTGGTGTTGTCCGCCGATTCGCATCTGTTGCTGGAGCTGGACGAGAAAGGCGAACAGGTCAGTTTCATGACCTTGCTGGGTGGCTTCAATGGCCTGAAGAAAACCATTCCCCGTGCCGAAGGCGTGACCATGGACGAGGCGGGCACGCTGTACATGGTGAGCGAGCCGAACCTGTTCTACCGTTTTGAAAAGCAGCGTTGAACCCTTCCTGTAGGAATTTCGTTACCAAGTTGTAGGAGCGGGCAAGTGGCCATTAAGCTTTAATTCAGACTCGCGTGGTATTTCATCCGCCTGTTTTGATTCCGAGCCCGCCTCCAATGCGCCGATTTGCCCGCCCCAAACCCTTGATCCTGCTCCTGTCGGTGATCGCGCTGATCGTGTTGATCGCTTTCGGTCAGCACCTGCGGTTGTTTGAGCGTGCCTGGTTCAACCTGCACACGCTCTGGCAGCCGCTGAGCACCCAGTCCATTGGCCTGGATCAATATCAGGTGGTATTGGAGGCGCAGGTTATCGAGGGGTTGGACGACGATGTTTCAGCGCTGACCTACGACCCGGTGCGCAAAAGCCTGTTTACCGTTACCAATCAAAACTCCGAGCTGATCGAGCTTTCCCTCGACGGCAAGATCCTGCGCCGCATCGCGTTGGTCGGCTTCGGCGATCCGGAGGCGGTGGAGTACATCAGCGCCGACACCTACGTGATCACCGACGAACGCCAGCAGCGGCTGATCAAGATTCATCTGGAGTACGACACCACGTTCCTCGATGCGGCGGACGCCGAGCAGATGACGCTCGGCGTGCACATGAGCGGCAACAAGGGATTTGAAGGGCTGGCCTACGATTCGGTGGGCAAGCGCCTGTTCGTCGCCAAGGAGCGCGACCCGATGCTGATCTACGAAGTGCACGGGTTTCCGCATTTCAATCCGGAAAAATCCTACGCAGTACACGTCATCAACAATCCCAAGCGTGATGCCGGGATGTTCGTACGCGATCTGTCGAGCCTGCAATATGACGAGCGCAGCGGCCACTTGATGGCGCTGTCCGACGAGTCACGGTTGATTCTGGAACTGGATGTGGACGGGCGCCCACTGAGCACCATGTCACTGAACAAGGGCCGGCAGGGGCTGCAAAAGACGGTGCCGCAAGCGGAAGGGATCGCCATGGACGACGACGGTACGATGTACCTGGTGAGCGAGCCGAATCTGTTTTACGTCTTCAAAAAGCCAACATCAAACTGACAAACACCTCAGAGCATTGTAGGAGCTGAGCTTGCTCGCGATGGCGGCGTATCTGACACACCGCGTTATCGTTCATCGCGAGCAAGCTTTGCTCCTACAGGTCATCAGGCCTTGAGGGTCTTCACACCTTCACTGGTCCCCAACAACAGCAGATCCGCCGGACGCGCCGCGAACAAGCCATTGGTCACCACGCCGACGATCGCATTGATTTGCGACTCAAGCTCCACCGGGTTGGTGATCTCCAGATTGAACACGTCGAGGATGATGTTGCCGTTATCGGTCAGCACGCCTTCGCGGTAAACCGGGTCGCCGCCGAGTTTGACCAATTGGCGGGCCACGTGGCTGCGGGCCATCGGGATCACTTCGACCGGCAGCGGGAACGCGCCGAGTACCGGCACCAGTTTGCTGGCGTCGGCGATGCAGATGAAGGTCTTGGCCACGGCCGCGACGATCTTCTCGCGGGTCAGGGCTGCGCCGCCGCCCTTGATCAGGTTCAGGTGTTCGTCGCTTTCATCGGCGCCGTCGACGTAGACCTCCAGGTCGCTGACAGTGTTCAGCTCGTACACCGGAATTCCGTGGCCCTTGAGGCGCGCGGCGGTGGCCTCGGAACTGGCGACCGCGCCATCGAACGCGCCCTTGTGCTGGGCCAGGGCGTCGATGAAGCAGTTGGCGGTGGAGCCGGTGCCGACCCCGACGATGCTCTTGTCGTCAAGTTTCGGAAGGATGAAGTCGACGGCGGCCTGAGCCACTGCCTGTTTGAGTTGATCCTGGGTCATGCGGGCTCCGGAAGCGGGCAAGGTAAGAACGGAAAGGCCGGCATTATAGCCCCATGTCGGGCTAAAACCTCTGTATTCGTGTGGTCGTCCGCCCAAAAGCCGGGTTAGACTCCTTGGTCCTGCCCAGCCGCTCAGTGATGCTTTCCGATGCTTGAACAGTACGTCAAAATGATCCTCAACTCGCGCGTTTATGACGTTGCCGTTGAAACCCCGTTGCAGACTGCCCGCCAGCTCTCCGAGCGGTTGGGCAACGATATCTGGCTCAAGCGTGAAGACTTGCAGCCGGTGTACTCGTTCAAGATTCGCGGCGCGTACAACAAGCTGACCCAGCTGAGCGATGAAGAACGCGCTCGCGGCGTGGTCACCGCTTCGGCGGGCAACCATGCGCAAGGCCTGGCCCTGGCGGCCAAGGTGTTGGGCGTGAAAGCGACCATCGTCATGCCCAAGACCACCCCCGAGATCAAGGTCGAAGGCGTGCGTTCGCGCGGCGGCAAAGTGGTGCTGCACGGTGATTCGTTCCCGGAAGCCCTGGCCTACTCGCTGAAACTGGTCGACGAAAAAGGCTACGTCTACATTCACCCCTACGACGATCCCCACACCATTGCCGGGCAGGGCACGGTGGCCATGGAGATTTTGCGCCAGCACCCGGCGCCTCTGGATGCGATTTTCGTCCCGGTCGGCGGTGGCGGTCTGATCGCCGGTATCGCGGCATACGTGAAGTACCTGCGTCCGGACATCAAGGTCATCGGCGTCGAACCGGATGATTCCAACTGCCTGCAAGCCGCCATGGCGGCCGGCGAGCGCGTGGTGCTGCCGACCGTGGGCATCTTTGCCGACGGCGTAGCGGTGGCGCAGATCGGTCAGCACACTTTTGATATCTGCAAAGACTATGTCGATGAAGTGATCACCGTCAGCACTGACGAAATCTGCGCGGCGATCAAGGACATCTACGACGATACCCGCTCGATCACCGAACCTGCCGGCGCCCTGGGCGTGGCCGGGATCAAGAAATACGTCGAGCAGCGCGGCGTCAGCGGCCAGACCTTCGTCGCCATCGACTCCGGCGCCAACGTCAACTTCGACCGTTTGCGCCACGTCGCCGAGCGCGCCGAACTCGGTGAAGGCCGCGAAGCGATCATCGCCGTGACCATCCCCGAGCAGCCGGGCAGCTTCAAGGCGTTCTGCGAAGCTATCGGCAAGCGCCAGATCACCGAATTCAACTACCGCTACAACACCGGCAGCGAAGCGCACATCTTCGTTGGCGTGCAGACGCACCCGGAAAACGACCCGCGCAGCGCGTTGATCGCCAGTCTGAGCGAACAAGGTTTCCCGGTGCTGGACCTGACCGACAACGAACTGGCCAAGTTGCACATCCGTCACATGGTCGGTGGCCGCGCGGCGCATGTGGTTGACGAGGTGATCCTGCGCTTCGAATTCCCGGAGCGGCCGGGTGCGCTGTTCAACTTCCTCAACAAGCTCGGCGGGCGCTGGAACATTTCGATGTTCCACTACCGCAACCACGGTGCGGCAGATGGCCGTGTGGTTGCGGGCCTTCAAGTGCCTCACGATGAACGTCATCTGGTACCGGCGGCGCTGGAAGAAATCGGCTACCCGTACTGGGATGAAAGCGACAACCCGGCCTATCAGCTGTTTCTTGGCTGAACGGCTACGCTGATGGGCAAGGCATAAGGAAATCGAATCATGGAAACGTTAACGGCCCTGAAAATGGCGCACATGGTGGCAACGGTGGTGTTGTTGCTGAGTGCGTTGGGCTTGGGTATCTGGGTCTGGCGCGCGCGACATAACGGCGACGCGACGGCGGGCAGCCGCACCCTGCAACGGCCGCGAGTGTTCATCTGGTTGTTGATGGGGCTGGCGTTGCTGAGCATGCCGTTTACCGGCTGGGGGATGGTGCATCTTGTCGGCTGGCCGTTGGGACAGACTTGGTTGTTGGCGTCGAGCGTGCTGTACACCGTGGCGGCGCTGGCGTGGTTCTGGTTGCTGGTGCGGCTCAACAAACTGCGCAAGGCGCCGGGTGGCGTGGGTAAATTTACCTTTGCCTTGGCGTTGTTCAGTTTTGTCTGCTTTATCGCGATTGCCGGGTTGATGGGTGCCAAGCCGGTTTAATGCTTGAGACCGAGTTGACTCCTTCGCGAGCAAGCCCGCTCCCACATTGGTTCTGTGAACGACGCAAACCTCCTGTGGGAGCGGGCTTGCTCGCGAAGGCGTAATCAGTCGCGCAATGAAATCACCGGCCAGCCACGCTTCTCGGCCTCGGCCCGCAGATTCGGATCTGGATCAACCGCCACCGGATTCGCCACCTGCTCCAGCAACGGCAGATCATTCATCGAGTCGCTGTAGAAATAGCTGTCTTCCAGGTTGTACCCGGTCTCTTCCAGCCAACGATTCAACCGTGTCACCTTGCCTTCACGGAAGCACGGCACGTCGGTGCTGCGCCCGGTGTAGCGGCCGTCGAGCATTTCGCATTCGGTGGCGATCAGGGTTTCGACGCCCAGGCGTTCGGCAATCGGGCCTGTGACGAAGCGGTTGGTGGCGGTGATGATCACCAGCATGTCACCAGCGTCGCGGTGCTTTTTCAGCAGTTCGATCGCCTTGGGCAGCATGATCGGTTCGATGCAGTCGCGCATGTAATCGCTGTGCCACAGATCCAGCGTGGCCATTTCGGTGCGGCCGAGCACTTCCAGGCAGAAATTCAGGTAGGCGGCGTTGTCCAGCCTGCCGGCCAGGTAGTCCTGGTAGAACTCGTCGTTGCGTGTCTTGTAGGCAACGGCGTCGAGGAAGCCGCGCTCACACAGGTAATCGCCCCAGGCGTGATCGCTGTCGCCACCCAGAAGCGTGTTGTCCAAGTCGAATAAAGCCAGCCGCATTGCAGTTACTCGCTGAAAAGTCTGTAGAAAGGCGTCCAGAATACGGACTTTTCACAAGAGTGCACATAAGGTCGGCCGGCGCGTTGCTGCCTTCACAACCTTTGTGGAACAATGCGGCGACATGCGTTTGCGAGGTTGTTGCCGTGATCGACCCCGATGGTTTCCGTCCTAATGTCGGGATCATTCTCACGAATGATGCCGGCCAGGTGCTATGGGCTCGCCGAATCAATCAAGATGCCTGGCAGTTTCCTCAAGGTGGGATCAACCCCCAGGAGACGCCGGAAGACGCCTTGTACCGCGAGCTGAACGAAGAAGTGGGCCTGGAGCGCGAAGATGTTGAAATACTCGCCTGCACCCGGGGCTGGTTGCGCTATCGTTTGCCGCAACGTCTGGTCAGGACTCACAGCCAACCGCTGTGCATCGGCCAGAAACAGAAGTGGTTTCTCCTGCGCCTGATCTCCAACGAGCAGCGGGTGCGGATGGATTTGACCGGTAAACCGGAGTTCGATGGCTGGCGCTGGGTCAGCTATTGGTATCCGTTGGGCCAGGTGGTGACATTCAAGCGCGAGGTGTATCGACGCGCTCTCAAAGAGCTTGCCCCGCGCCTTTTAGCGCGCGACTGACGACGGAGTTCGACCCCGAGCCATGCTCAATACGCTGCGCAAGATCGTCCAGGAAGTTAACTCCGCCAAGGATCTCAAGGCGGCGTTGGGGATTATTGTGTTGCGCGTCAAAGAGGCCATGGGCAGCCAGGTCTGCTCGGTCTACCTGCTTGACCCCGAGACCAACCGTTTCGTGCTGATGGCCACCGAGGGCTTGAACAAGCGCTCGATCGGCAAGGTCAGCATGGCGCCCAATGAAGGTCTGGTTGGCCTGGTCGGCACGCGTGAAGAACCCCTGAACCTCGAAAACGCCGCGGATCACCCGCGCTACCGCTACTTCGCCGAGACCGGTGAAGAGCGTTACGCCTCGTTCCTCGGGGCGCCGATCATTCACCACCGTCGCGTCGTCGGCGTGTTGGTCATCCAGCAAAAAGAACGCCGCCAGTTCGATGAAGGTGAAGAAGCCTTCCTCGTGACCATGAGCGCGCAGCTTGCCGGCGTTATCGCCCACGCCGAGGCCACCGGTTCGATCCGTGGCCTGGGCCGCCAGGGCAAAGGTATCCAGGAAGCCAAGTTCGTCGGCGTACCGGGTTCGCCGGGTGCGGCGGTCGGTACGGCGGTGGTCATGCTGCCTCCAGCCGACCTGGACGTGGTGCCCGACAAGACCATCACCGACATCAGCGCCGAACTGGGCCTGTTCAAGACCGCCATCGAAGGCGTACGCGCCGACATGCGCACCTTGTCCGCCAAGCTCGCCACGCAGTTGCGCCCGGAAGAGCGCGCCTTGTTCGACGTTTACCTGATGATGCTCGACGACGCGGCGCTGGGCAGCGAAGTGACCACGGTGATCAAGACCGGCCAGTGGGCCCAGGGCGCGTTGCGCCAGGTGGTCACCGATCACGTCAACCGTTTCGAATTGATGGACGACGCCTACCTGCGTGAGCGCGCATCCGACGTCAAAGACCTTGGTCGTCGCTTGCTTGCGTACTTGCAGGAAGAGCGCCAGCAAACCCTGGTCTATCCCGACAACACCATTCTGGTCAGCGAAGAACTGACGCCGGCCATGCTCGGCGAGGTGCCTGAAGGCAAGCTGGCGGGTCTGGTCTCTGTGCTCGGTTCCGGCAACTCCCACGTGGCGATCCTGGCGCGTGCCATGGGCATTCCGACGGTGATGGGCCTGGTCGACCTGCCGTATTCCAAGGTCGACGGCATCCAGATGATCGTCGACGGCTATCACGGCGAGGTCTACACCAACCCGAGCGACGTGCTGCGCAAGCAGTTCGCCGAGGTGGTCGAAGAAGAGAAGCAACTGGCCCTCGGGCTGGACGCCTTGCGCGATCTGCCGTGTATCACGGTCGATGGCCACCGCATGCCGCTGTGGGTGAACACCGGGCTGCTGGCGGACGTGGCGCGGGCGCAGAAACGCGGCGCCGAAGGCGTTGGCCTGTACCGCACCGAAGTGCCGTTCATGATCAACCAGCGTTTCCCGAGTGAAAAGGAACAGCTGGCGATCTACCGCGAGCAACTGGCCGCGTTCCACCCGCAACCGGTGACCATGCGGACGCTGGACATCGGCGGCGACAAGTCGCTGTCGTACTTCCCGATCAAGGAAGACAACCCGTTCCTCGGCTGGCGCGGCATTCGCGTTACCCTCGACCACCCGGAAATCTTCCTGGTGCAGACCCGCGCCATGCTCAAGGCCAGCGAAGGCTTGAACAACTTGCGGATTCTGCTGCCGATGATTTCCGGCATCCATGAGCTGGAAGAAGCCCTGCACCTGATTCACCGGGCTTGGGGCGAAGTTCGCGACGAAGGCTGCGACGTGCCGATGCCACCGATTGGGGTGATGATCGAGATTCCGGCTGCTGTTTATCAGACCAAGGAACTGGCGCGACAGGTCGACTTCCTGTCGGTCGGCTCCAACGACCTGACGCAATACCTGCTGGCCGTGGACCGCAACAACCCACGCGTCGCCGACCTCTACGACTACTTGCACCCGGCGGTGCTCCAGGCTTTGCAGAACGTGGTGCGTGACGCCCATGCCGAAGGCAAGCCGGTGAGCATCTGCGGCGAGATGGCCGGTGATCCGGCGGCGGCGGTGCTGTTGATGGCGATGGGTTTCGACAGCCTGTCGATGAACGCCACCAACTTGCCGAAAGTGAAGTGGATGCTGCGTCAGATCAATTTGAGCAAGGCCAAGGAATTGCTCGCCGAGCTGATGACCATCGACAACCCGCAGGTTATCCACAGCTCGCTGCAACTGGCGCTGAAGAACCTTGGGTTGGCGCGGATGATCAACCCGGCGGCGATCAAGCCCCTCTGATGGCCTCTGTGGCGAGGGAGCTTGCTCCCGCTGGAGTGCGAAGCGCTCCTAATCCGGCTACTGCGTTTTATCAGGAAAACCGCAGTGGCTGGTTTACGACTGCTTCGCAGCCGAGCGGGAGCAAGCTCCCTCGCCACAGTTCATTGCCGGATTCAAATCTTTATCTCCACTTCCCCCAAATGCCCGCCATACGGCCCAAAACTCCGTTCAACCAAATGCCGTGACCCATCCGCCTGCACGATCAACGCCGTACTCGCCCGCGTCCCATAACTCTGGCTGGCAATAAACACGCTCGACAGCAACGTCTCGGTCGCCAATCCGACGCCGGTATCCGGCAAGTCGGCAAATGGTGCGGTCTGCGCGTCGCTCAATAACGCCAACAGCGCCTGAGGCTGAGGATCGTCCAGCACCTCGCTCAACGCCGCCCTGGCCTTGAGCAGTTTCGGCCACGGCGTATCCAGCCCTGCGTTCGACAACCCATAAACCCCCGGTGTCAGCATCACCGCTTCCGATTCCCGGGCATTGAAGTGCCAGAGCTCGTTATTGTTGCCAATCAGCAGATTAAAACCGCCATATTCCGGCGATCGTGCGACAACGTCGGTTAAATAGTCGTCAATCGGCAGACTCCCGTTAAGAAAGCGCGCCACCAGTTCACCGCGGGACTTGCGCCCCGGCGGCCGATGCGGATCACGGATATTGGTCAGCGCAGCAAAGCGCCCGTTGGCACCGACCCCGAGCCAGGTACCACCGGCCTCCAGGTCGCGGCCGGCGTAAACCTGCGGTGCGTCAGACCATTGCGCCAGCGGCAGGCTGGGGCGGGCGTAGAATTCGTCGCGGTTGGCCGCCACGATCAGCGGCTGGGCATGACCCGGTCGCCAGGCGAAAACAATCAGGCACATAAGGTGGTCCTTGTGTGTTTTTTGCCCACTCTACGCAGTCATCGTGCGGGTATCCATCGCCATCCAGTGGAGCCCGAGGCCATGCATCCGTTACCATGCCGCTCCGGTTTTGGGGTTGGGTGGGGAAACAGCATGGAATTTCTGCTCTATCTGGCGCTCGGCGCCTGCGCCGGGGTGTTGGCCGGGTTGTTCGGCGTCGGCGGCGGGATCATCATCGTCCCGGTGCTGGTGTTCAGTTTCACCTTGCAAGGTTTCGACGCATCGATCCTGACCCACCTGGCCGTCGGCACGTCGCTGGCGACGATCATCTTCACCTCGGTCAACGCGGTGCGCGAGCATCACCGTCGCGGCGCGGTGCGCTGGCCGATCTTCGTGTGGATGACCGTGGGCATCCTGATCGGTGCCGGTTTTGGCGCGCTGACCGCCGAAGCGATTTCCGGGCCGAACCTGCAGAAAATCATCGGTGTGTTCGCCCTGGTGATCGCCGTGCAACTGGCGCTGGAGGTCAAACCCAAGGCCAGCCGAACGGTGCCGGGTAAAGTCGGTCTGACCGTCGCCGGCACCGTGATCGGCTGGGCCTCGGCGATTTTCGGCATTGGCGGCGGCTCGCTGACCGTGCCGTTCCTGACCTGGCGCAGCGTGCCGATGCAGCAAGCGGTGGCGACATCATCGGCCTGCGGCCTGCCGATCGCCTTGGCAAGTGCATTAAGTTTCATGATTCTGGGCTGGCACGATCCGTTGCTCCCGGCCCATAGTCTCGGTTTTATTTATTTGCCGGCGCTGCTGGGCATTGCGCTGACCAGCATGGTCTTCGCCCGCATCGGTGCGCGACTGGCCCACAGATTGTCGCCAAAGTTGCTGAAAAGGCTGTTTGCCGCTTTGCTGTTCTGCGTTGGCCTGAGTTTCCTGCTCTGACGCACAGCACAATCCTGGCTTAATCCTGAGGTGGCAGCGTCGCCCGGGAATTGATTTGAACTCATGAGGAGTCGCAATGCTGCCTTACCCGCAGATCGACCCGGTGGCCCTGGCCATCGGTCCGCTGAAAATCCACTGGTACGGTCTGATGTACCTGATCGGCATCGGCGGCGCCTGGCTGCTGGCGTCCCGCCGGTTGAACCGCTTCGACCCGACCTGGACCAAGGAGAAACTCTCCGACATGGTGTTCTGGATGTCGATGGGGGTGATTGTCGGCGGTCGTCTGGGCTATGTGCTGTTCTACGATCTGAGCGCCTACCTCGCCAACCCGACGCTGATCTTCGAAGTGTGGAAGGGCGGCATGTCATTCCATGGCGGCTTCATCGGCGTGATGCTGGCGGCGTTGTGGTTCGGGAAAAAGAACAACAAATCGTTCTTCCAGCTCATGGACTTCGTTGCACCGATGGTGCCGATCGGCCTGGGCGCCGGGCGCATTGGTAACTTCATCAACGCCGAGTTGTGGGGCAAGCCGACCGACGTGCCGTGGGCGATGGTTTTCCCGCCGTTCAGCGATCCGGCGCAGCTCGCGCGTCACCCGTCGCAGCTGTATCAGTTTGCGCTGGAAGGCGTGGCACTGTTCCTGATCCTGTGGCTGTTCTCGCGCAAACCGCGGCCAACCATGGCGGTATCGGGGATGTTCGCGCTGTTCTACGGCATTTTCCGTTTCATCGTCGAATTCGTTCGCGTGCCGGACGCGCAACTGGGCTATCTGGCCTGGAACTGGCTGACCATGGGTCAGGTGCTGTGCGTGCCGATGATCCTCGGCGGGCTGTTCCTGATCTGGCTGGCGTATCACCGCGCCCCGGCGACTCCAGCGGCAGCCGTATAAAATTCGGACCCCGCAGCGACGGCTGCGGGTTCAAGGACACAGGTAATTCATGAAGCAATATCTCGAACTGGTCGCCCACGTCATCAAGAACGGCACCAAACAGGCCAACCGCACCGGCGTGAACACCATCAGTTTTCCCGGCGCCATGCTGCGTTATGACCTGCAGGAAGGTTTCCCGGCGATCACTACGCGCAAGATGGCCTTCAAATCGGCGATTGGCGAAATGTGCGGTTTTCTGCGTGGCGTGAACAACGCTGCCGAATTCCGCGCGTTGGGTTGCAAGGTCTGGGACCAGAACGCCAACGAAAACGCCCAGTGGCTGGCCAACCCGTTCCGCCAGGGCGACGATGACCTCGGTGAGATCTACGGCGTGCAATGGCGCAAATGGCCGGCGTACAAGCAGATCCCGGTCAGCAACCCGGCTGCCATCGAGCAGACCCTGAAGCAAGGCTACCGCCAGATCGCTGAAGGCGAAGAAAACGGCCAGGCCTACGTGGTGTTGTACAAAGCCATCGACCAGGTTCGCCAGTGCATCGACACCATCATCAAGGACCCGGGCAGCCGCCGCATCCTGTTCCACGGCTGGAACTGCGCCCAGCTCGATGAAATGGCTCTGCCGCCGTGCCACCTGCTGTACCAGTTCCACCCGAATGTCGAGACCAAGGAAATTTCCCTGACCCTCTACATCCGCTCCAACGACCTGGGCCTGGGCACGCCGTTCAACCTCACCGAAGGTGCTGCGCTGCTGAGCCTGATCGGTCGCCTGACCGGCTACACGCCACGCTGGTTCACCTATTTCATCGGTGATGCCCACGTCTACGAAAACCACCTGGACATGCTCAACGAACAGCTCAAGCGCGAGCCGTTCCCGATGCCGAAATTGGTGATTTCCGACCGCGTGCCGGAGTTTGCCAAGACTGGGGTGTATCAGCCGGAGTGGCTGGAACTGGTAGAGCCGAGCGACTTCTCGCTGGAAGGCTATGAACACCACGCGCCAATGACCGCGCCGATGGCGGTCTGAAGGCCTGATCAAGATCCTGTAGGAGCCGAGCTTGCTCGCGATGGCGGTAGCACATTCAACATTAATGTGACTGACAAACCGCTATCGCGAGCAAGCTCGGCTCCTACAGGGTTATGGTGAGTGTTCAATGGCCGTGACTTCGGCCCACATGTGAATGCTCAACCTCCGTCGCCACAACCCCGCCACTCACTTCCAACCGCTGCAAAATCCCGCATTGATCGACATCCGGCCCTTCGCCGCAGCGTTGGCGCAGGTCGAGCAGTTGTGCCTGCAAGGCCAGCAGACCGTCGATCCGTGCTTTCACATGATGGATATGCTCGTCGATCAACGCGTTGACGCTTTCGCACTGATCCTGCGGACTGTCACGAAGCGCCAGCAGGCTGCGGATTTCTTCGAGGGTCATGTCCAGGGTGCGGCAATTGCGGATGAAGGTCAGGCGCTCGGCGTGGGCCTGGGTGTAGACGCGATAGTTGCCATCGCTGCGGGCCGGCTCCGGCAGCAGGTTTTCGCGCTCGTAATAGCGGATCGTTTCCACGGCGCAATCGGTGAGTTTCGCCAGTTCTCCGATCTTCATGACGACAATCTCCAAAAGGGTGCTTGACCCTATAGTGGCTACAGGGTCTTTACTTGGCAACAGGTACTCTTATGGACGCAACCAATGAGCGATTCCCTGCACAGCCACAAACCTGACGATGCTTGCTGCGGCAGCAAGCTCAAGCCCGTGCCCAAACACGTACATGGCGGCCATGGTGATTCCTGTTGCTCGACGAAAGCCGAAGCGCCCGCGCTGATCCAGTTGAGCGAAGCGCCAAGCGCCGATGCGCGGCTGAGCCGTTTCCGCATTGAGGCCATGGACTGCCCGACCGAGCAGACGCTGATTCAGAACAAACTAAGCAAACTGACCGGGGTGCAGCAGCTGGAGTTCAATCTGATTAACCGCGTGCTCGGCGTGACTCACAACCTGCCGGGCACCGCGCCAATCATCGACGCCATCAAATCCCTGGGCATGCAGGCCGAGCCGCTGGAGCAGGGCGTCGAGGCACCGGCACCGGCCCCCGAGAAAAAAGCCTGGTGGCCATTGGCGTTGTCCGGCGTTGGTGCGTTGGTGGCTGAAGTGATCCACTTCACCAGTGCCGCGCCGAACTGGGTGGTGGCGATCATCGCACTGGCCTCGATCCTCAGCGGCGGCCTCGGCACCTATAAAAAGGGCTGGATTGCCCTGAAGAATCTCAATCTGAACATCAATGCGCTGATGAGCATTGCGGTAACCGGTGCGATCCTGATCGGTCAGTGGCCGGAAGCGGCGATGGTGATGTTCCTGTTCACCGTGGCCGAGTTGATCGAAGCCAAATCCCTGGACCGCGCGCGCAATGCCATCAGCGGCCTGATGCAGATGACACCGGAGCAAGCGACCGTATTGCAGCCCGATGGCAGTTGGGTGGCGCAAGACGTGAAAGCCATCGAGCTCGGTGCGCGGGTGCGGGTGCGTCCCGGCGAACGCATTGCGCTGGATGGTGAAGTATTGGCGGGCAACTCGACCATCGATCAGGCACCGATCACCGGTGAAAGCCTGCCCGTGGAAAAAACCATCGGCGACAAGGTGTTCGCTGGCACCATCAATCAGGCCGGTTCGCTGGAATATGCCGTAACGGCGGCAGCGAACAACTCGACCCTGGCGCGGATCATCCACGCGGTCGAGCAGGCCCAGGGCGCGCGGGCTCCAACCCAGCGCTTCGTCGACAGCTTCTCGAAAATCTACACGCCGGCCGTGTTTATCCTGGCGCTGGCGGTCGCGGTGATTCCACCGCTGTTCATGGATGCGTTGTGGTTCGACTGGATCTACCGCGCCTTGGTGTTGTTGGTCGTCGCCTGCCCCTGTGCACTGGTGATCTCGACGCCAGTGACCATCGTCAGCGGCCTCGCGGCGGTGGCGCGCAAAGGCATTCTGGTCAAGGGCGGCGTCTATCTGGAGAGTGGCCACAAGCTCGATTACCTGGCACTGGATAAAACCGGAACGATCACCCACGGCAAACCGGTGCAGACCGATTACCTGTCGTTGGACCCGACGGCGGACGAATCGGCCCCGGCCATTGCCGCCGCGCTGGCCGCACGTTCTGATCACCCGGTCTCGCTGGCCATCGCCAACGCAGCTGTGGATAAACAATACGCGCCGCTGATTGTGGATAACTTCGAAGCGCTGGGCGGTCGCGGGGTGCGCGGCGAGATCAACGACCAGCTCTACCATTTGGGCAACCACCGCTTGGTTGAAGAGTTGGGCCTGTGCTCGCCGGCATTGGAAGAAAAGCTCTTCGCGCTGGAAAAACAGGGCAAGTCCGTGGTGTTGCTGCTCGACCGCTCCGGCCCGCTGGCGCTGTTCGCCGTGGCTGACACGGTGAAGGAATCCAGCCGCGAAGCGATCCGGCAATTGCACGCCTTGGGCATCAAGACCCTGATGCTCACCGGCGATAACGTCCACACCGCGCAGGCGATTGCTGCGCAAGTCGGCATCGACGAGGCCAAGGGCGATCTGTTGCCCACCGACAAATTGCAGGCGATCGAAGCACTGTATGCGAAAGGGCATAACGTCGGCATGGTCGGCGATGGCATCAACGATGCGCCGGCGCTGGCCCGTTCCGAGATCGGTTTCGCCATGGCCGCCGCCGGCACCGATACCGCCATCGAAACCGCCGATGTTGCCCTGATGGACGACGATCTGCGCAAGATTCCGGCATTCATTCGCCTGTCGCGACAGACCTCCAGCATCCTCAAGCAGAACATTGCCCTGGCATTGGTCATCAAGGCGATCTTTCTTGGGGTAACCTTCGCCGGGCTCGCTACCATGTGGATGGCAGTGTTTGCCGACATGGGCGTGAGCCTGTTGGTGGTGTTCAATGGTTTGCGCCTGTTGCGCAAATAAAGGATGAGGGACGATTGTGCTGAGTGCCGAGCTGAAGGCGTTTTACATGGTTACCCGTCTGGGCAGCATCACCCAGGCGGCGAAGAAGCTCGGCCTGAGCCAGCCCACGGTGACGACGCAGATCCGCAACCTTGAAAGTCAGTATTCGGTGGAACTGTTCTACCGTGGCGGTCGTCGCCTGAGTGTCAGCGATGAAGGCGCGCGGCTATTGCCGATGGTGAAAACGCTGATGCAGCAGGAAGCCGACATCGAGTTTTTCCTGCGCAACTGCGGTCAGGTTCAGGGCACGTTGCGCATTGCCGCCACGGCGCCGTATTACATCCTCGATCTGGTGAAGACCTTCCGCGAACGCTTGCCGCAAGTGGAGGTGTCGGTGGAAATCGGCAACTCCCAACAGGTGCTTGAAGCGCTGGAGGATTACCGCGTCGATGTCGCGGCGTCCTCGCAGTTGCTGGAAGATGCGCGGTTGATTCGCCGGGTGCTCGGCAGCGATCCGCTGGTGCTGGCGGTACATCGCAATCATCCACTGGCGGCACATGACCATGTGCCGCTCAGCGCACTGGCCGGGCATACCTTGTTGATGCGCGAGCCGGGTTCGACCACTCGCCGCATGACCGAAGAGTTACTGGCCGGTGCCGGCGTGAGTGTCGGGCCGTTGCTGGAGATTGGCAGTCGCGAATCGATCCGCGAAGCGGTGCTGCGCAACATTGGCATCAGCCTGATTGCCCGACAGGAAGTGCCCCACGATCCGCAACTGCGGGTGCTGACCATCGAGAATGCGCCGTTGCTGCCGGAGTATCTGTATTGCCTGAAGGAGCGAAAAAACGCACGGCTGCCGGCGGCGTTTCTGGGGTTGGCGCAGGAAATGTCTCCGGCTTAGATCTTTGTGGCGAGGGAGCTTGCTCCCGCTGGGCTGCGAAGCGGCCCCAAAAAAGGGACTGCTGCGCAGTCCAACGGGAGCAAGCTCCCTCGCCACAGGTACTCATTGCTTTTATTAGCCAACCAAAATCCTCGAATACCACTATCGGCAGTTTTTGCCTTACTGCCACATGACGGACTCATTACAACTCTAGGATGGCCCCATCTGCTAGATGAGGTCCGTCCATGAACAGCTCGATCGCAACTGCCCTGACCAACCCCGGCGCACCGATGAAAGTGCGCGGCGTACAGAAGCGCTTTGGCGCCTTTACCGCGCTGGATAACGTGTCCCTCGACGTGGCGGCCGGTGAACTGGTCTGCTTGCTCGGCCCGTCGGGCTGCGGCAAAACCACCTTGCTGCGTTGCATCGCCGGTCTGGAGAAGCAGGACAGCGGCGAGTTGTTCCTGGGTGACCGCGACGTTTCCCATCTGGCACCGCAGGCGCGGGACTACGGCATTCTGTTCCAGTCCTACGCGTTGTTCCCCAATCTCACCGTCGAAGCGAACATTGCCTACGGCCTGGCCGGCAGCGGTCGTGATCAGGTGCGTCAGCGCGTTGGTCAGATGCTGGAACTGGTTGGTCTGAGCGGCAGCGAGAAAAAGTACCCGGGCCAGTTGTCCGGCGGCCAGCAGCAGCGGGTTGCACTGGCCCGCGCGTTGGCACCGGCGCCTTCGCTGCTGCTGCTCGACGAACCGATGTCGGCTCTCGACGCCCGCGTTCGCGAGCATCTGTGTACTGAGCTGCGACAACTGCAACGCAGCCTCGGCATCACCACCCTGATGGTCACCCACAACCAGGACGAAGCCATGCTGATGGCCGACCGCATCGCCGTGATGAACAACGGCAAGGTCGAGCAGTACGCTACGCCGCAGGAAATCTACAACCGCCCGGCCACGCCGTTCGTGGCGGAGTTCGTTGGTCAGGGCAACTGGCTGCCGTTCCACAGCAGCAGCGACAGCCATGCCCAGGTCGGCGGAATGAACATGCGCCTCGCCGATGGCAGCGCCAAGACCGCATCGGGCCGGCTGTTCTGCCGCCCTGAAGCGATCAACGTCAATCCTGTGGTGCACGAGGAAAACCTGTTCCCGGCCAAGGTTCGTGAAATCACTTTCCTCGGCAACCGCTGCCGCATGAGCTTCGAACTCGATCACCTGCCGGGTCACGCCTTGTTGGCCGAACTGGCACCGGAAGCCATGCCGCGCCTCGGCGCGCAGCAGATCATGGTCGCCTTGCCGCCGCGCAGCCTGCAGGTGTTTGCCTGATGAGCGCGAACATCGCGCTGCCGATCCCGCACAAGCAAGCTCGGCAGATTTCCCGCGCCGAGATCGGTGACCGGATCTTCGTGGTCGGCGGCAAAGTCCTCTTGCTGGTGTTGCTCGGTGTCGCCGTGTTGATGCCGTTGTTGGCGATCTTCTGGCGTGGCTTCAGTTCCGAGGCCGGGCAGGGTGGGGGCTGGCTCGCGGCGAAGGAACTGGTGAGCAGCGACAATTTCCACTGGTTGCTGGGTAACAGCCTGAAGGTTTCCCTCAGCGTCGCGGCCATCGTCGTACCGCTGGCTTACCTGTTTGCCTACGCACTGCAACGCACGTTGATTCCGGGCAAAGGTATCTGGCGTGGTATTTCGCTGCTGCCATTGATGGCGCCGTCGATGTTGCCGGGGATTGCACTGGTTTACCTATTCGGCAATCAGGGCATGTTGCGCGGGCTGGTCTCGGACAACATCTATGGCTTCTGGGGCATTGTGCTCGGCGAGGTGATCTACACCTTTCCACACGCCTTGATGATTTTGCTGTCGGCGCTGTCCCTGGCGGATGCGCGACTGTTCGATGCCGCTTCGAGCATGGGCGCCAGTCCTGCAAAAGCCTTCCGCAGCATCACCTGGCCGGCGACGCGTCAGGCTGTTTTCGCCGCGTTCTGTCTGGTGTTCACCTTGACCATCACCGACTTCGGCGTGCCCGTGGTGGTCGGGGGCGATTATCAAGTGCTGGCGCTGGAAGCCTACAAGGCGGTGGTCGGCCAGCAACAATTCGGTCGCGGCGCGTTGATCGGCATGGTGTTGTTGCTGCCGGCGCTGTTCAGCTTCGGGGTCGATGCCTGGTTGCGTCGGCGCCACGGCGACTCCATGAGCGGTCGTGCGCAAGTGTTCAAACCGCTGCCATCGAAGCTGCGCGACGGGTGCTACCTGACCATCGTGCTGCTGATCTGCGCCACGTTGCTGCTGGTGTTCGGCATGGCGGTGTTCTCGTCCCTGGTGAAGTTCTGGCCGTACAACCTGTCGCTGTCGCTCAACCATTACCAGTTCAACGATACCGCCGGCGGTGGCTGGCTGGCCTACGGCAACAGCGTGAAGATGGCGTTGTGCACGGCGTTGATCGGCAGCGTGTTGATCTTCACCGGCGCCTACCTGATGGAAAAAACCAAGGGCCAGCGTGGGCTGAATCTGACACTGCGCATGCTCAGTTTCGTACCGATGGCGGTACCGGGTCTGGTGCTGGGTTTGGGTTATGTCTTCTTCTTCAACCTCACCGGCAACCCGCTGCACGTGCTTTACGGAACCATGACCCTGCTGGTGGTCTGCACCATTGCTCACTATTTGACCACCGCGCAAATGACCGCCACCACTGCGCTGCGCCAACTCGACGCCGAGTTCGAAGCCGCCGCGCTGTCGCTCAAGGCGCCGCTGTACCGCCACTACTGGCGCGTCACCGTGCCGATTTGCCTTCCGGCGCTGCTGGACATCGTGCGCTACCTGTTCGTCTCGGCCATGACCACCGTTTCGGCGGCGATCTTCCTCTACAGCCCCGACACCATCCTCGCGGCGGTGGCGGTGCTGAACATGGACGATGCCGGCAACGTCGGCGGCGCGGCGGCGATGTCGACCCTGATTCTGTTCACCTCGGCGGGCGTGTCCCTGCTGCTGGCCTGGGCCTCGCGCGGTTTGCTGCGCCGCTCACAGGCCTGGCGGCAGACCGCGCCCGGTCATTGAATCTGCACAACCCCTCAACTCAAAAAACAGGAAAAGATCATGTTCAAGCCTATGGCCCTGGCCGCTGCTGTCCTCACCGCTTTCAGCCTGAACGCCTTTGCGGCGAAAACCGAGTTGACGGTGTACACCGCCCTCGAAGCCGAGCAACTGAAGACCTATAAAGAAGCTTTCGAGAAGGCCAATCCGGACGTCGAAATCAAGTGGGTGCGCGATTCCACCGGCATCATCACCGCCAAACTGCTGGCCGAAAAAGCCCGTCCGCAGGCTGACGCCGTGTGGGGCCTGGCCGCTTCCAGCCTGGCGATTCTCGATCAGCAAGGCATGCTGCAAAGCTACGCACCGAAAGACCTGGGCAAAATCGGCGCTAACTACCGCGACGCCGCCAACCCGCCAGCCTGGGTCGGCATGGACGTCTGGGCTGCAACCATTTGCTTCAACACCGTCGAAGCCGAGAAGCAGGGCCTGACCAAACCCGTGAGCTGGCAAGACCTGACCAAGCCTGAGTACAAGGGCAAGATCGTCATGCCGAACCCGGCGTCGTCCGGTACCGGGTTCCTCGACGTCAGCGCCTGGCTGCAAACCTTCGGCGAGAAGCAGGGTTGGGCCTACATGGATGGCCTGCACCAGAACATCGGCCAGTACGTTCACTCCGGTTCCAAGCCATGCAAACTGGCGGCCGCTGGCGAATTCCCGATCGGTATTTCCTTCGAATACCCGGCCGTTCAGTTGAAGCGCCAAGGCGCGCCGCTGGACATCATCCTGCCGAAGGAAGGCCTGGGCTGGGAGATCGAAGCGACTGCCGTGATCAAAGGCACTGCCCACGAAGAAGCGGCGAAGAAACTGGCTGACTTCTCGGCCAGTCCAGAGGCGATGGAGCTCTACAAAGAGAACTTCGCTGTGCTTGCGCAGCCGGGCATTGCCAAACCGCAGACCGAACTACCAGCCGACTACGAGCAGCGTTTGATCAAGAACGACTTTGCGTGGGCCTCGAAGAATCGCGACGAGATCCTGACCGAATGGCGCAAGCGTTATGACGGCAAGTCGGAGAAAGTGGCGGCCAAATAAGATCTTTATCGGCTGACAGGGCCTCATCGCGGGCAAGCCTTGCTCCTACAGTATTTGCGTCGTATGAAATTTCGCGATCGACGCATAACTTGTAGGAGCAAGGCTTGCCCGCGATAGCGATTCCAAAACCGGCAGAATTTTATCGGGAGACTTCTGATGGACCGCAACGAACAAGTGATCGCCGAAGTATTCGGACTATACGAACGCTTCGGCGCCGACGATTACATCGGCGAGCCGGTGTCGCAGATCGAGCACATGTCCCAGGCTGCCGAACTGGCCATGGCCGAAGGTTTCGATGATGAAGTGGTGCTGGCCGCGTTCTTCCATGACATCGGGCATATCTGTGCCGAAAGCGCCGAGAACATGGGCGGCTTCGGTGTGGTTAGTCATGAGCGCCTGGGTGCGGATTACCTGCGCCGCGCCGGCTTCAGCGAACGCATGGCGCGGCTGGTCGAATACCACGTGCAAGCCAAGCGTTATCTGACGCTCAAGGAGCCTGGTTACTACGAGCGGTTGAGCGAAGCCAGTCGCCGGACCCTGGAGTATCAGGGTGGGGTGATGACAGCTGAAGAGGCCGAGGCGTTCGAAAAAGACCCGCTGTGTGAAGTCAGTTTGCGCATGCGCCAGTGGGATGAATTGGCGAAAGAGATGCACGTGCCGGTGATTGATCTGGCGGTGTTGAAGGACAAAGCGGTGCGGTTGTTGGCAGCGTGAGCCTTTAAATCGAGTCGCTGCCATCGCTGGCAAGCCAGCTCCCACAAGGATTTTTGGTGCCACAGATCTCGTGTGCACCAGAAAACCCTGTGGGAGCTGGCTTGCCAGCGATAGGGCCCAATCAGACGCTACAAAACTGTAGCCAAAGACTCAACCTGCTCCTGCCGCTCCGCCTGATTCAACTTCGGATGCGGATTGAGCGACGACCACTGCGGATGCGCCCGCGCCTTGCTTAGCGCTTCGGGCAACTTGCCTTCGCGCCAGCCCTTGTCTTGCGGCGTGGCCACCTGAATGCTGTCCATCGCCGCATGCCCACGGGCCTCCAGCGCTTGCAGCAATTGCCGTTGGCGCAGCGCCAACAGTCGCAGCACGTTGTCATCGACGGTCAGTTCACGCTGGCCCTTGATCTTGCCCAGCAAGCGGCTGCCATAACTGCGCGCAGTTTGCAGGGCGCCGCCGGCAATCGCTCCAGCCAGTGCGGCGGCGCCGAGGGTGATGCCACCGACCAGCAAATCCACCCCGGCTCCGGCAGCGGCACCTGCGGCGATACCACCGCCGACCCGCACGCCCAGTTGCTTGAGGGTTTCCGGGTTGAACAAGTCATCGCCCCAACGACCATCAAGCAGCGGCAAATCGCTGGCTGCGGCATCCTGTGGGCGGAAGGCGTAGAGCTTGAGCAACGCTTCCACGCAGCGCTGCTCTCGTTGACGTACGGATTTGCGCAGTTCGCTGATCGCTTGCTGTTCCTGTTCGGCATCGCTGACCACGCTGCGTCGGCAGGCCGCGCAATCGATCAACAATTCGGCGATCAACCGCGCAGCGCTTTCTTGGCGGGCCAGGCGTTGTGCCTGTTGATCGGCGATCAGGCGTTCCAGTTGCGGTCGCGCGGTTTCCAGAAGCAGGGCGAGGCTTTCATAGAGGCGGCGCTCGCCATCCTCTGGCGGCGCGACGCTGTCGAATCGCACCAGTGCATGCAGACCCAGCCGCGCCAGCGCTTCACGCCATGCCGGTTCGCGATGGTTGGTGCTGCTGACGAAATTCAGCACCGGCAGCAGCGGTTTACCGCAACTGGCCAACACTTCCAGCTCATCGCGATACTTGGCCAGCACCGGCTCCCGGGCGTCGATCACGTAGAGCCCGGCATCCGAGGCCAGCAATTGGCGCAGGACTTTGGCTTCCTGCTCGAAACGCTGTCGCGCTTCACTGCCATCGAGGAAACGAGCTAGCCGCGCCGGACCGTCGAGGCGTTCGCCCGGACGCTCCAGGCGTTCGAGGTAATCGAGCAGGGCGATGGCGTCTTCCAGGCCGGGCGTGTCGTAGAGGTCGAGCAACGGCTCGCCGTCCACCGACAGCCGCGCGCCTTCGACATGCCGCGTGGTGCTGGGACGGTGGGACACTTCGCCGAAGCCGACATCGCGGGTCAGGGTGCGCAAGAGTGAGGTTTTGCCGACGTTGGTGTGGCCGACGACGGCGAGTTTCAGAGGCTGCTTGTTGGCGTCAGTCATGACCCGTCTCCAGCCAGTTCATCGGTGCGCAATCGGCGAACGGCAGCTCCAGCTGTTGCAACGCCACATGCCAATCGCCGAGACGGTCCGCGTCCAGCGCTTCGCCGGGCGGTGCTTGCAGCAACCACACACGGGTGGCGCTGGCGCTGCGGGCCAGTTCGGCGATCAATGCAAGGCTGCCGCGATCCGGCGAGCGCCGTGGATCGCACGCAATGGCCAGCCGCGCCGGAGGAAAACGACTCAGCTGTTCGAGCAATTTGTTCCGCGATTCACGGCTGTCGAGGATGCCGGCGTTGCTGATGTTTTTCGGCAGTTGCGGTGGCCACGGGCGATCATCGTCCAGTTCGATGGCGACCAACAGCGCGCCATCGCTTTGCTGTTCACTGACGCCGCTTTCCACGCGATGAAGTTGCTCCGGCGCGGCATCGCTGACGCCGAGACGCTCACTGGTAGGCATCAACCGTTCGCGCAGTTGCGCATAGCCTGGCAGGTTCAAATCCAGATGCAGGGCCGCTTTGCCGGATGTCCAGCGCCATAGGCAAAACATGGCGAGCAACAAGCGCGGCACCACGCCGTATACCAGCAGCACGCCCACCAGCCATGTGGCCCAGGCCTGTCGGGCACTTTCGATGTTCAGTGCGGCATCGCCACTGGCGCGGATCATTTCCTCGGTCGGCACGCTGAAGCCGAGGAGGGCCGGCAGTGCGCCGAGTGCCTGGGTCACGGCAATAAAGGTGTCGGCGCTGAGGATCGTGGTTTCCCAGACGAAGCCATAGCGCCGGGTCGCCATCAGCGTCAGCAGGATTACCAGCGCGCTGACCATCGCCAGCAACCACAGGCTGTTGACCAGCGCGCCGATGGCCCAGCGATTGAGCTTCTGCCGTTGCAGCAACAGCAGCAGGGCCGGCGCCAGTTGCGCGGCTTTGGCATCCCGGGCGAATTTTTCACTCAGCCACAACCACAAGCGCCCGAGGCTGGCGCCGTGTTCACCCGCAAACACCAGCCCCAGCGCCCAGCTCAACAATAGAATCAGATTGAGCCCGAGCAGGCTGCCCAAGGCCCAAAACACATTCACCGGGTGCAGGCCGTCGCCCATTGCGGCAAAGGCAAGGCCCGCGCCACTGACCACGGCCAGCACTGCCATTACGATCAGTGCCAGTCGCGCGCCTTGCAGCCAGTGTTTGAGTGCGTCGCTCAAACCATCGCGTTCCGCCAGCCACAGGGCACGGCGCTGAATGCGCGTCGGCAAATCACCGCCCGCGCTGCGGGCCAGTCGGTTGGCTTCCAGATCTTCCAGAGGGCCGGCGTGCTCTTCGCGCAGGCGGATGGTTTCTGTCAGCCAGAGGTTATTCAGTTCAGTCACGCGGCATCCCGTCGCTTAAATGAGCTGTGAGCATAACCGTTGTGGCGCTTATCGGCGAAAGCGAGGCTCTGGTATCCTCGCGGACATGACTAAATCACTCCCCCTCAGCCTGATCGCAGCCCTCGGTGAAAACCGTGTGATCGGCGTCGACAACAGCATGCCCTGGCACCTGCCGGGGGACTTCAAATACTTCAAGGCCACCACGCTTGGAAAGCCGATCATCATGGGTCGCAAGACCTGGGATTCCCTCGGTCGTCCACTGCCGGGCCGCTTGAACATCGTGGTCAGCCGTCAGGCGGACCTGCTGCTCGAAGGCGCGGAGGTTTATCCGTCGCTGGAAGCTGCGGTGGTTCGCGCCGAGGAATGGGCGAAGGAGCAGGGCGTCGATGAGCTGATGCTGATTGGCGGGGCGCAGTTGTATGCGCAAGGGTTGGCGCAGGCTGATCGCTTGTATTTGACCCGCGTGGCGCTGAGCCCGGAGGGGGATGCGTGGTTTCCGGAGTTTGATTTGAACGAATGGAAACTGGTTTCCAATATCGAAAATCCGGCGGTTGATGACAAGCCAGCGTACAACTTCGAAGTCTGGGAAAAAGCTTAAAAACATCGCCAGCAGGCTGGCTCCCACAGTGGGTTTGAGGTGAAACACAGATTGTGTGAACACCCAAAATCCCTGTGGGAGCCAGCCTGCTGGCGATGAGGCCAGATCAGACGCTAAAGAATTTAAGCGTGCGCCAACTCCGAATGCTCATCCGCATCCAGCAACGCTTTATCCGTTTGCTGCATCACCTGGCTGGTAATCGCACCCGCCGTCATCGACCCACTGACGTTCAACGCCGTACGCCCCATATCAATCAGTGGCTCGACGGAAATCAGCAACGCCACCAGCGAAACCGGCAAGCCCATCGCCGGCAACACGATCAGCGCGGCAAACGTCGCACCGCCGCCAACCCCGGCCACACCGGCCGAACTCAGCGTCACAATCGCCACTAGCGTCGCGATCCACAACGGGTCGAGCGGATTGATGCCCACGGTCGGCGCGACCATCACCGCCAACATCGCCGGGTACAGACCCGCACAACCGTTCTGGCCAATGGTCGCGCCAAACGAAGCGGCGAAACTGGCGATGGACTGCGGAATACCCAAGCGGCTGGTCTGCGCTTCGATGCTCAACGGGATCGTTGCAGCGCTCGAACGGCTGGTGAAGGCAAACGTCAGCACCGGCCAGATCTTGCGGAAGAAGCGCAGCGGGTTGATCCCGGCGGCCGAAACCAGCACGCCGTGAACCACAAACATCAGACCGAGGCCGAGGTAGGACACCACCACAAAACTGCCGAGCTTGATGATGTCTTGCAGGTTGGAGCCCGCGACCACTTTGGTCATCAGCGCCAATACACCGTACGGGGTCAGCTTCATCACCAGACGCACCAGACGCATCACCCAGGCTTGCAGGGTGTCGATGGCGTTGATCACTTTCTGACCTTTTTCCACGTCATCCTTGAGCAGTTGCAGCGCAGCGATACCCAGGAACGCGGCGAAAATCACCACGCTGATGATCGACGTCGGCTTGGCCCGCGCCAGATCGGCGAACGGGTTTTGCGGGATGAACGACAGCAGCAGCTGTGGCACATTCAGGTCGGCGACCTTGCCCGCGTAATCGGTCTGGATGGTTTGCAGGCGCGCCATTTCCTGAGTCCCGGCTACCAGACCTTCAGCGGTCAGACCGAACAGGTTGGTCAGGCCGATGCCGATCAGCGCCGCGATGGCGGTGGTGAACAGCAGCGTGCCGATGGTCAGGAAGCTGATCTTGCCCAACGACGACGCGTTGTGCAGACGGGCCACGGCGCTGAGGATCGAGGCGAACACCAGCGGGATCACGATCATTTGCAGCAATTGCACGTAACCGTTGCCCACCAGATCGAACCAGCCGATCGAGGCTTTCAGCACCGGGTTTCCGGCACCGTAAACCGTGTGCAACGAAACACCGAACGCCACGCCCAACACCAGCGCGAGCAGGACTTTTTTCGCCAGGCTCCAGTTGGTGTGACGGGTTTGCGCCAGGCCGAAAAGCAGGGCGAGGAACACCAGCAGATTGAGAATCAGCGGCAGATTCATTGGAACTCCCATTAGACATGTGCCAACTGCCTTCCGGGGCAGCTGCGAACCGGTAAGCCTAACAGCTTGATTTCCAATGATTTAATACCGAAAACGTCTGGTAACTGTCGTTTTTGGAATAAGCCGGCGTCGCTCTCGGGGATGCACGTGGCGCGAAGGGTACGTTGGCGGTCGCTGACAGACGAGGACTGTCACAGTTATTTGTTAGCGTCGATGTCTTTCAATCAGGGTCTTTCAATAAGGGAAGCATGCCGATGAAGTTCGCACCGAAATTTCTGGTCGCTGCACTTTGCCTGGGCCTCGCCGGTCAGGTACTCGCCACGGATCTGAAACACTGGCCCGCCGACCAGGCCAAGGCACTGGACGCTATGATCGCGGCCAACGCCAACAAAGGTAACTACGCGGTGTTCGACATGGACAACACCAGTTACCGCTACGACCTCGAAGAGTCGCTGCTGCCGTTCATGGAGAACAAGGGCCTGATCACCCGCGAGAAGCTCGATCCCTCCCTGAAACTGATGCCGTTCAAGGACACCGCCGACCACAAGGAAAGCCTGTTCAGCTACTACTACCGCCTCTGCGAAGTCGACGACATGGTTTGCTATCCATGGGTCGCGCAAGTGTTCTCCGGCTTCACGCTCAAGGAACTCAAGGGCTATGTCGACGAGATGATGGCATCTGGCAAACCGGTGCCGGCCACTTATTACGAAGGCGACGTGGTCAAGAAGCTCGACGTCAACCCGCCGAAAATCTTCACCGGCCAGCAAGAGCTGTACAACAAGCTGATGGAGAACGGCATCGAGGTCTACGTGATGACCGCGGCCTCCGAAGAGCTGGTGCGCATGGTCGCGGCCGATCCGAAGTACGGCTACAACGTCAAACCGCAGAACGTGATCGGTGTGTCGCTGCTGCTCAAGGACCCAAAAACCGGCGAACTGACCACCGCGCGCAAACAGATCACCGCCGGCAAATATGACGAGAAGGCCAACCTCGGCCTCGAACTGACGCCATACCTGTGGACCCCGGCGACCTGGATGGCTGGCAAGCACGCGGCGATCCTGACCTACATCGACGAGTGGAAAAAACCGGTACTGGTTGGCGGCGACACCCCAACCAGCGACGGTTACATGTTGTTCCACGATGTTGACGTGGCCAAGGGCGGTATCCACCTGTGGGTCAACCGCAAGGACAAATACATGACCCAGATTAACGGCATGATGGCCAAGAATGCCGCGGCCCAGGCCAAGGAAGGGTTGCCGGTGACGGCGGACAAGAACTGGGTGATCGTGAAGCCTGAGGAGATTCAGTAAGACCGAGGCGCTGCCATCGCGAGCAGGCTCGCTCCCACAATGGAATGCATTCTCCTGTAGGAGTGAGCCTGCTCGCGATGGGGCCCTCATGTTCACCCATTTAATCGGTCAGACAAAAAAATGCCCCGCACATGGCGGGGCATTTTCATGTTCGACGGTTAACGCTTACAGCCCGTCGAGCATCGCTTTGTTACGCACAGCACCCTTGTCGGCGCTGGTCGCCAGCAGGGCGTAGGCTTTCAGTGCGGTGGTCACTTTGCGTGGACGCACTTCCACCGGTTTCCAGCCTTTCTTGTCCTGCTCGACCCGGCGCGCGGCCAGTTCTTCGTCGCTGACCAACAGGTTGATCGAGCGGTTCGGAATGTCGATCAACACCTTGTCACCGTCCTGTACCAGGCCGATTGCGCCACCGGCAGCGGCTTCAGGCGAAGCGTGGCCGATGGACAGACCGGAAGTACCGCCGGAGAAACGGCCGTCGGTGAGCAGGGCGCAGGCTTTGCCCAGGCCTTTGGATTTCAGGTACGACGTCGGGTACAGCATTTCCTGCATGCCCGGGCCGCCTTTCGGGCCTTCGTAACGGATGATCACGATGTCGCCGGCCTGCACTTCGTCCGCGAGGATGCCGCGTACGGCGCTGTCCTGGCTTTCGAAGATTTTGGCGTTGCCTTCGAACACGTGGATCGACTCATCGACGCCTGCGGTTTTCACGACGCAACCGTCCAGCGCGATGTTGCCGTACAGCACGGCCAGGCCGCCTTCTTGCGAGTAAGCGTGCTCGACACTGCGGATGCAGCCGTTTTCACGGTCGTCGTCCAGGGTGTCCCAACGGGTCGACTGGCTGAACGCGGTTTGCGTCGGGATGCCCGCCGGACCGGCCTTGAAGAAGTGATGCACGGCTTCGTCGTTGGTCTGGGTGATGTCCCACTTGGCGATGGCTTCTTCCATGCTGCGGCTGTGCACGGTCGGCAGCTGAGTGTGCAGCAGACCACCACGGGCCAGCGAGCCGAGGATGCTGAAGATCCCGCCGGCACGGTGCACGTCTTCCATGTGGTACTTCTGGATGTTCGGCGCGACTTTGCACAGTTGCGGCACGTGACGGGACAGACGGTCGATGTCGCGCAGGTCGAAATCGATCTCGGCTTCCTGGGCAGCGGCCAGCAAATGCAGGATGGTGTTGGTGGAACCGCCCATGGCGATGTCCAGCGTCATGGCGTTCTCGAACGCCTGGAAGTTGGCGATGTTGCGTGGCAATACCGACTCGTCGTTCTCGCCGTAGTAACGCTTGCACAGCTCGACGATGGTGCGGCCGGCTTGCAGGAACAGTTGCTCGCGGTCGCTGTGGGTGGCCAGGGTCGAACCGTTGCCCGGCAATGCCAGGCCCAGTGCTTCAACCAGGCAGTTCATCGAGTTGGCGGTGAACATACCGGAGCACGAACCGCAAGTCGGGCAGGCGCTGCGCTCGTACTCAGCGACTTTCTCGTCAGAAGCGCTGGAGTCGGCGGCGATCACCATGGCGTCGACCAGGTCGAGGCCGTGGGAAGCGAGTTTGGTCTTGCCGGCTTCCATCGGGCCGCCGGACACGAAGATCACCGGGATGTTCAGGCGCAGGGACGCCATCAGCATGCCGGGGGTGATCTTGTCGCAGTTGGAGATGCAGACGATGGCGTCGGCGCAGTGGGCGTTGACCATGTACTCGACGGAGTCGGCGATGATCTCGCGGCTCGGCAGCGAATAGAGCATGCCGTCGTGGCCCATGGCGATGCCGTCGTCGACAGCGATGGTGTTGAATTCTTTTGCCACACCGCCCGCACGTTCGATTTCGCGGGCGACCAGTTGGCCGAGGTCCTTGAGGTGGACGTGGCCCGGTACGAACTGGGTAAACGAGTTGGCAATGGCGATGATCGGCTTTTTGAAGTCGTCATCTTTCATCCCCGTGGCGCGCCACAATGCGCGGGCACCGGCCATGTTGCGGCCGTGGGTGGATGTTTTCGAGCGGTAATCAGGCATGAAGCACTCCGGGCGGCTAATCAGGTATCAAAAGGGAAGTGAGCTTCTAGTGACGTCTGGAACACTCAGAAATGGCCGTGTGTCCGGAAGTTGCCGATAACTTTGCGGGATCGCCGCGCGCTTCAGCTTGAGCTCATAAACCCGCCGGGGATGACTGGCGATGAATGTCGCGATTCTACACGGCTGGCGGCTGGAGGGAATGCCGGGAAGCGTTGATACGGTGTTGATGGCGCGTGTGGGATGACGACTGGCAGTGTCAGCCGATATCGAGTACCTGTTTATTCCTTTGGATGATCAATGCATTCAGTCCAAGGCCCGCGAGACTCAAAGTCAGGAAGCAAAGGGCCAAAGTGGTGATCAAGTCCTCGGGCACCGCACTGATTAGCGCGCTGATCACGCCACCAGTGAGGAACATCAGCACACCGCCTACCGAGGTAGAAGTGCCGGCATGTTCCGGGTGGATGCTCATGGCCATGGAGTTGACGATGGGTCTGGTAATGGTGGTTCCGAGTGTACACACCAGCATGGATATCAACACCGTAGTGGCCGAGAGACCGAACTGATGAGTCAACCACAGCATGACCGGGCCCGAAGCCACGATCAGCCACAGGCCAGCATTGATTTGGGTGTTGGCTTGCAGGTGTCGATGCAAGATGCTGGCGATCACTCCACCCAGCACATATGCGACGCCATACAGCAACAACGCCCAGGCGAATTCGTACGGTGAGAGTGCCAGGTGCTCCATGAAAATAATGGGTGAACTGACGATGAAGGAAAAATGGCAGGCGAAGGCCAGGGCCGAAATCAGCCAGTAACCCATGAACCGTGAATCCGAACATACCCGCCAATAAGCGCTGAAAAATCTGCCATGTGCGGTCGTACGCACCGGCGGGGTTTCCTTGAGCAGCCAGCAGGCGCTCAGCCAGACAAAAGCTGCCAGCGTGACAAACACATAAAAGCTGCCCTGCCAGCCGAACTGCAATTGCAGCCATGTCCCCAGCAGTGGCGATATTGAAATGAATACGCCGCCGGCGGTCACCATCCAGATCCGCAGTCGCTGCCTTTCCCGACCGATGAACAAATCCTGCACCAAGGCCTGGGACAGCGAAAAGGATCCGCAACCGATGGCCTGGATCACCCGAAAACCCAGAAACCAGCTGTATTCGCTGGAAAGCGCGCATCCGGTCGCACCTATCATCGCGACAGCCATACCACCCAACAGCAGCTTCTTGCGGCCCCACATGTCCGACAGCGGCCCTACGAGCATTATGGAAAACGCCAGGCTGACGGCGAACAGGCTGACAGAAAGGGCAACCTCAGGTGGCGAGATCTGGAAGTAGGCCGACAGGTCGGGAAAGGAGGGGAGAACGACGTCCAACGGAAAAACACCCAACAGCGTCATTGTCATCAGCAACAGGGTGATCAACGGCTTTTCGTTGGCGTTTTTGGCAGAGGGCATCAATCCATTCTCTCGTTCCGTGAGGGATGGATGAGAATTGATTCGATGAGGAAACAAGTCAATGTCAGTACGCGTGAGGCGATTCTGAATCTGTTGTAGGAGCGAGCTTACTCGCGAAAAACGTCAACGATAACGCGGGTGTGTCTGGTTACCCGCAGTGTCTATGCGTTCTTCGCGAGCGAGCTCGCTCCTACAGGGGTTGGCAGCGGTTAGCTGTTCGGCAGCAACCGGCAGGTAATGCTCTTGATGTAGCGGGTTTCAGCGATGGCAGGGTGAACCGGATGATCCGGGCCCTGGCCGCCGCGTTCCAGCATCTGGATGTTGCGGTCCAGGTGGCGGGCGCTGGTCAGCAGGATGTTTTGCAGGTCGTCTTCCGGCAGGTGCATCGAGCACGATGCGCTGACCAGGATGCCGTCCTTGGTGAGCAGGCGCATGGCTTGCTCGTTCAGGCGGCGATAGGCGCCTTCGCCGTTTTTCATGTCTTTCTTGCGCTTGATGAACGCGGGCGGGTCGGCCACGATCACGTCGAAACGCTCTTCGCTGGCTTTCAGCTCTTTGAGGGCTTCGAACACGTCGCCTTCGATGCAGGTCATTTTTTCGGCGAAGCCGTTCAGCGCGGCGTTGCGCTCGACGCCGTCGAGGGCGAAGGCCGATGCGTCGACGCAGAACACTTCACTGGCGCCGAACGCGGCGGCTTGCACGCCCCAGCCACCGATGTAGCTATAGAGGTCCAGGACGCGCTTGCCTTTGGCATATGGCGCCAGGCGTGCGCGGTTCATGCGGTGGTCGTAGAACCAGCCGGTTTTCTGGCCCTGGATGACCGGCGCTTCGAATTTCACGCCGTTCTCTTCCAGCGCAACCCATTCCGGCACCAGGCCGAACACGGTTTCGACGTAGCGGTTGAGGCCTTCAGCGTCACGGGCCGCGGAGTCGTTCTTGAACAGAATGCCGCTTGGCTTGAGCACTTGGGTCAGCGCCGCGATCACGTCGTCCTTGTGGGCTTCCATGGTCGCCGAGGCGATCTGCACCACCAGGATGTCGCCAAAACGGTCGACCACCAGGCCTGGCAGCAGATCGGAATCGCCGTAGACCAAGCGATAGAACGGCTTGTCGAACAGGCGATCGCGCAGCGACAGGGCCACGTTCAGGCGATGCACCAGCAGCGATTTGTCCAGCGGCAACTTGATGTCACGCGACAAAACGCGAGCGCAGATCAGGTTGTTCGGGCTCATGGCAACGATGCCCAGCGGCTTGCCGCCGGCGGCTTCGAGGATCGCCTGGTCGCCGGCCTTGAAACCGTGCAAAGGTGTAGCGGCTACATCGATTTCGTTGCTGTAGACCCACAAATGACCGTTGCGCAGACGACGGTCGGCGTTGGCTTTGAGGCGCAGGCTAGGCAGGGACATGACGTCGCTCCGGAAAAAAGAGCGGGAGTATAGCGCGTTGCGCAAGGCCTCGGCGCGGCGGATGGACATGCGGTGATCAGGCCCGGAGTTACATGAAACTTCCATCGATGGACCACCCAAGGTGTCGGATCCAGGTTTTAGAAGCTAGAATCTGCGCCTGGCCCAGAGTGTGTACTTATGTCCCAAGAGCTGACTTCCGAACAGATCCAACAGTCCCTGCAAGGCATCAGTGTGCCTGCCCAACCGCAGATCATGGTGGATCTGCAGATGGAGCAATACATGCCCGATCCGGATCTGGAAGTGATCGCGAAGCTGATTTCCCAAGACCCGGGTCTGTCCGGCGCCTTGTTGAAAATCGTCAACTCGCCGTATTACGGGCTGACCAACAAGATCGCCTCGATTCAGCGTGCGGTGAATCTGCTGGGCAGTCGCTCGATCATCAACCTGATCAACGCGCAGTCGATCAAGGGCGAGATGAACGACGAAACCATCGTCACCCTGAACCGCTTCTGGGACACGGCGCAGGACGTAGCGATGACCTGTCTGACCCTGGCCAAGCGCATCGGCGCGCAGGCTGGCGATGAAGCGTATGCGCTGGGTCTGTTCCACGACTGTGGCGTGCCGTTGATGCTCCAGCGTTTCCCCGAGTACATGACCGTGCTCGAACAGGCCTACGCCAATGCCGGCCCCGATTGCCGGGTGGTGGACACTGAAAACCAGGTCTTCAACACCAACCACGCCGTGGTCGGTTATTACACGGCCAAGTCCTGGCGCCTGCCGGAGCATGTGAGCACCGCCATCGCCAATCACCACAATGCCCTGGCGATCTTCAGCGATGAGTCGTCGCGCAACAGTTCGTTGAAAAACCTGCTGGCGATCCTGAAAATGGCCGAGCACATTTGTGCGTCCTACCGGGTGCTGGGCAACCAGACCGAAGACCATGAATGGAACAGCATCGGGCCTCTGGTGCTCGATTACGTCGGGCTTTCGGACTACGACTTCGAAACCCTCAAGCAGACGATTCGCGACCTCGGCACTCACCGCTGAGTTGCACCTGCCAGCCTGATTCGAGAACACCATGCCTGAATTGCCAGAAGTCGAAACCACCCGTCGTGGCATTGCGCCGCACCTGGAAGGCCAGCGCGTCAGCCGGGTGATCGTGCGTGACCGGCGTCTGCGCTGGCCGATTCCCGAAGACCTGGATGTGCGTTTGTCCGGCCAGCGCATCGTGCTGGTGGAGCGGCGCGCCAAGTATCTGCTGATCAACGCCGAGGTCGGCACATTGATCAGTCACTTGGGTATGTCTGGGAATTTGCGTTTGGTGGAAGCCGGCCTGCCGGCGGCCAAACATGAGCACGTCGATATCGAACTGGAGTCGGGCCTGGCCCTGCGCTACACCGACCCGCGACGGTTTGGCGCGATGCTCTGGAGCCTCGACCCGCTCAACCACGAATTGTTGATTCGCCTGGGGCCGGAGCCGTTGACCGATCTGTTTGACGGTGAGCGTTTGTTCCAGTTGTCTCGCGGGCGTTCGATGGCGGTCAAGCCGTTCATCATGGATAACGCGGTGGTGGTCGGCGTCGGCAATATCTACGCGACCGAAGCGCTGTTCGCTGCCGGGATCGACCCGCGCCGCGAAGCCAAGAGCATTTCCCGGGCGCGCTATCTGAAGCTGGCAATCGAGATCAAACGCATCCTCGCCGCGGCCATTGAGCGCGGCGGCACCACGTTGCGGGACTTTATCGGCGGTGACGGTCAGCCGGGTTACTTCCAGCAGGAACTGTTCGTGTACGGCCGAGGCGCCGAGCACTGCAAAGTCTGTGGTACGCAGTTGCGGGAAGTGAAACTCGGGCAGCGCGCCAGCGTCTTTTGCCCACGCTGCCAGAGCTGAAACGCCTACGGTCTATAGTCAGTGTTCTGACTGTTTAGCCGAAGGACCGCGCCATGAACCTGTTTCGAACCCTTGTCGTCGCGTTGCTGCTGAGCTTCGGTGCATCAGCCGTGGCCAGCGGCGGCAGCGGTGATCCGCTGTATACCATCCAGAATCCACCGGCTTACGCCATGATTGGCGACTTGCTGATTGCCCGGCCTTTACTGGTCGCGGCGACGGTGATTGGTGCCGGGGTGTTTGTGGTGTCGTTGCCGTTTACCGCGCTGGGTGGCGGCGTGGGTGATGCGGGACAGGCGCTGGTGGTTGATCCGGCGAAAGCGGCGTTCGTGCGGTGTCTGGGGTGTATCGGGGAGGGGTTTGAGCAGACTGAGTGAGCAGATCTGGATTATTGGCTGCGGCTTGATGGCCTCATCGCCAGCAGGCTGGCTCCCACAGTGAATCTGCGTCGATCACACATCCCCCTGTGGGAGCTAGCCTGCTGGCGATAGGGCCCGAACAGGCGCTAGAGCATTCAAGCCTTACCGGTAATCTTCCGGTACTTCTCCATCAACTGCTCTTCAGTCTCCGGATGGGCTTCGTCCAGCGGAATGCAATCGACCGGGCAGACCTGTTGGCACTGCGGTTCGTCGTAGTGGCCGACGCACTGGGTGCACAGGTTCGGGTCGATCACGTAGATCTCTTCGCCTTGGGAAATGGCGGCGTTCGGGCACTCGGGTTCGCAGACGTCGCAGTTGATGCAATCGTCGGTGATGATCAGGGACATGCTAACTCCAGCCGGGGCGGCAGGCCCGGGCGCAATAAATCAATGCGCGTAATTGTGCCGCATTGGCGCCTGCGTTGCACGCGGGCGCCGATTGAGCGGTGATTACTTCTTGAACCGCTCGGTCAGCGCATCCGCCACCGCAGGGTGGACGAACTTGGTGATATCGCCGCCCAGGGCAGCAATTTCACGGACCAGCGTCGAGGAAATGAACGAATAACGCTCGGATGGGGTAAGAAACAGACTTTCTACATCCGGGGCCAGCTGACGGTTCATGTTGGCCAGCTGGAACTCGTATTCGAAGTCCGACACTGCGCGCAAACCTCGCAGGAACACGTTGGCGTTCTTCTCTTTGGCGAAATGCGCCAACAGGGTCGAGAAGCCGACGACTTCAACGTTCGGCAGATGTTTAGTGACCTCGCGGGCCAGCTCCACACGTTGTTCCAGAGGAAACAACGGGTTTTTCTTCGGGCTGGCGGCGACGGCAATGATCACGTGATCGAACAGGCGCGCGGCGCGTTCGACCAAGTCGCCATGGCCCTTGGTAATAGGGTCGAATGTACCTGGGTACAACACTCGGTTCATCGCGTCGTCCTGGCGGGAGTGCGTTGGGGAGTCGGATGGTATCGCAGCCTTCCCGGTCGGCCAAGTCGCCTGTTGGGTAAGAAAGCACTATAGACGATAGGAATATTCGTCATTTTCATGGGTTTTTCAAACGTTCTGCCAGGGAAGTTGCCAGTTGTGCCGTCAGGCCGTAGACCGACAGTTGCGGGTTTGCGCCAATGCTGGTGGGGAATAACGAGCCGTCGTGAATCGACAGATTGGCGAGTTGATGATGCCGGCCGAGGCTGTCGGTCACGGCGTTTTTCGGGTCTTCGCCCATCGCACAACCGCCCATCACGTGGGCGCTGCCCAGCCGCGTGCGGTACAACTCCAGGCTCAGGCTATCGATCAGGGTGCGTGCTTCAGCGAGGGTTTTCACATAACGCGCATCGGCGTGCATCGGCATCACTGCCTTGGCGCCACCGGCGAACTGGATCTCGGCCATGGTGTGGAAGGCCCGGCGCAATCCGTCCCAGGCGTAAGGCGACATCTGATAATCGAGCACGGGCGTGTCGTCGCCGCGCAATTCGACGCTGCCACCCTGGCTGTCCGGGTGAAACCCGTCGCGCAGCAGCGCGAGCATGGCGTGGGTATGCGGCAGATTGGCCATGTGCTGCGCATTTTCCCGGCCGAAGCCGCCGAGCAGCGTGGCCGCCAGGGCCGGGTGCAGCGGCGGAACCTCAAGTTTGTACGCCATTGGGCCGGTGGTGCCGTCCTGCCATTGGAAATGGTCGGAATAGATCGACTGCGGCGCGCCATAGAACGGGTTGACCACTTCGTCGAACAACGCGGCAGACATGTTCACCGGATGCAGGAACGTGCGCTTGCCCAAACGTTTGTGCGGATCGGGTGCCCCCGAGCGCATCAGCAACCCCGGTGTGTTGATCCCGCCGCCGGCCAGCACGTAATGCCGCGCCTTGACCGTAATCTGGCGACCGGTGGGCTCGACGCAGCGCTCGTCCATCGCCGAGCATTGCAGGCCGGTGATCTTGTCGCCGCTGATCAAGAGTTTTTCGGCGCGGGCCAGGTAGAGCAGCTCGCCGCCCTTTTCCAGGGTCGCCGGAATGGTCGTGACCATCATCGATTGCTTGGCGTTGGTCGGGCAGCCCATGCCGCAGTAACCGAGGTTCCAGCAACCGCGCACATTGCGCGGGATGACATGCCAGCTATAGCCGAGTTTTTCGCAGCCTTTGCGGATCACGTCATTGTTGGCGTTGGGCGGCACCATCCACGGCGCGACGCCCAGGCGCTGTTCCATTTTTTCGAACCACGGCGCCATTTCCGCCGGGCTGTGGCCCTTGACGTTGTGTTCCTTGGCCCAGTGTTCCAGGGTCGGTTCCGGCGTGCGGAAACTGGAGGTCCAGTTGATCAGCGTGGTGCCACCCACCGCGCGACCCTGAAGGATGGTGATTGCGCCGTCCTTGCTCATGCGGCCGATGCCTTCCTGATAGAGGCTGGCGTAGGCCTGGTCTTCGAGCAGCTTGAAGTCGCTGCTGGTCTTGAGCGGGCCTTCTTCGATCAGCAGCACTTTGTAGCCGGCAGCGCTGAGGATTTCAGCCGTGGTTCCACCGCCGGCACCGCTGCCGATGATCGCCACGTCCGCTTCGAGGGTCAGGTCCTGGCTCAGTTGTGAGCCGTTGTAGGTTTTCCAGCCACGGGCCATGCCTTCGCGGAACGGATCGGGTACGGGCATCTTCGGGTTCTCTTTTTATTATTGGAGGGCGCGGTCAAATGTGGGAGCGACTCGGTTTCAAACGGTCGGCGGTCCGGGATACCCGCAATGCGCCCACGATTCCTTGCGCCCGTACCAGGCCATCATCACCAGTTGCAGCAATGAGCTGTGACCCATGCGCAGCAGGCTCAACGAGCTGTTTTCCCAGCGATCGAGGAAGTGTCGGATTTCGTCGGCGCTGGCGTTTTCCCAACTGCCCCAGATCCCGGTCAGCGGGCCGCGGGTGACGGCCATGCCGAGCACATCGAACAGTTGCCGGGTCAGCTTGAGCATTTCCGGCGACAGGTGATCGAGGTTGTAATCCAGACTTTTGAGCGTGCCGTCGACGGCGTCTGGCATTCGTTCGGCGGACACGGCACCACTGAGCATCACCGGCAGCAGTGCCCGCAGAAACAGCAGGTCGCCGCTGCGCAATGCTGCGAAACCGCTTTGCGCAGTGCCTGACGAACAACCACTGAGACTGGCGCCCAATCCGGCCGTGGCGAGAAAGGCACTGGCGCCGAGGCTGAACTTGAGCAGGCCGCGCCGTGACAGCGCGGGAGTATCGGACAGGCTTGGGTTCATTCTTGTTATTACCCGAGTGTGACGACCGTTAGCGGATAAACAGCTTCTGGATCAGTTTCTGAATGGATTTGCCGTACGGCGGGTAAATCAACTTCGCCGCGTTAAAGCGCTGTTTGATCAGCACACCCTTGGCCTTGCTGAAGGTCAGGAAGCCTTCGTGGCCGTGGTAATGGCCCATGCCCGAAGCGCCGATGCCGCCGAACGGCATGTCGTCCTGGGCGACGTGCAGCAGCGTGTCGTTGAGGCACACGCCACCGGAATGAGTTTCGTGCAGCACGCGGTTTTGTTCGCGCTTGTCGTAGCCGAAGTAGTACAGCGCCAGTGGGCGAGGGCGCTGGTTAATGTAGGCAAACGCCTGATCGAGATCCTTGTACGGCACGATCGGCAGCAGCGGGCCGAAGATTTCGTCCTGCATCACCGTCATGTCGTCAGTGACATTGAGCAGCAGGCTATGGCCCATGCGCCGGCCCTGGCCCTGCTCGAACAGCGGAATCAGCAGCGCGCCTTTGCTGGTGGCGTCACTGACATAGCTGTTGAGGCGTGCCAGTTGTCGGTCATTGATGATCGCGGTGTAGTCCGGGTTATCCGCAAGCGTCGGATAAAACCCGCGAACCACCTGACGGTAGGCTTCAACAAAAGACCCGACGCGTTCTTCCGGCACCAGCACGTAGTCAGGGGCCACGCAGGTCTGCCCAGCGTTGAGCGTCTTGCCGAACGCGATGCGTTCGGCGGCATCCTTGAGCGGCACGTCGTGGGACACGATGGCCGGGGACTTGCCGCCCAATTCCAGGGTGACCGGCGTCAGGTTCTCCGCCGCCGCGCGCATCACGTGTTTGCCGATGCTGGTGGCGCCGGTGAACAGCAAGTGATCGAAACGCAGCCGCGAAAACGCCACGCCGATATCGGCCTCGCCCAGCACCACGCAGACCAGGTCTTCGGGGAAGATGCGCCCCAGCAGTTTTTTCATCAGCAAACCGGTGGCGGGGGTCGATTCGCTGAGTTTGAGCATGACCCGATTACCTGCCGACAACGCGCCGACCAGAGGCCCGATGGCCAGGTACAGCGGGTAGTTCCACGGGACGATCACCCCGACTACGCCCAGCGGCTGGTAAACCACTTTGGCCGAGGCCGGCTGGAAAGCTGCGCCGACTTTGCGCCGCGAGGCGCGCATCCAGCCCTTGAGATGGCGGCTGGCGTAATGGATGCCGTGCAGGCTCGGCATCAGCTCGGCGAGCAGCGTTTCATCGGCGCTGCGATGGCTGAAATCCTGGCTGATCGCGTCGATCAAGGCCTGACGTTCGGTGTTCAATAAATCCTTCAACGCCTTGAGCCATTGCTGGCGCTGGGCCGCGGGAGGCATTGGATTGGCTGCATAAGCGGCGCGCTGCGCATCGAACAGGGCCTGAAGCTCTTCCAGAGGCTGCTGGAGATTTTGCAGGTAGGAAATATCAGCAGTCATGGTCGGCTCCGGATTTATTGTAATGACGCACTTTTTAGAGTCTATGCTCTAGAAAGTCAAATGCCTTCCTCCGCGCGGCGATATTCCATCCGCTTGCGGATAGGTCGTAAGATGCCCGCCAACGCACTCTGAATTAAAGCTCAAGCCATGGCCCCACGGATCAAAACCAGCGAGCGCATCGTGCAGAACAGCCTGGAGCTGTTCAATCAGCAGGGTGAGCGCAGCATCAGCACCAACCACATCGCTGCCCACATGGAAATTTCCCCGGGCAACCTGTACTACCACTTCCCGAACAAGCAGGCGATCATCGCCGTGTTGTTCAGCGAGTACGAAAGCCTGGTGGACAGTTTCCTGCGCCCGCCACAGGGGCGCGCTGCGACGGTGGAAGACAAGCGCTTCTATCTGAAGGAGTTGCTCTCGGCGATGTGGGGCTACCGGTTTTTGCATCGTGACCTTGAGCATCTGCTCGATAGCGATCCGGAACTGGCCGCCCGTTACCGGCGCTTTTCCCAGCGCTGCGTCATTCAAGGCATGGCCATCTACGAAGGTTTCGTTGCCGCCGGCATCCTGAAAATGGACCGGGTGCAGATAGAATCCCTGACCCTCAATGCCTGGATCATCCTCACTTCCTGGGTGCGCTTTCTGTGCACCACGCGGGAAAACTCCAGCCACCTCAGCGAACAGGCGATCAAGCGCGGCGTCTATCAAGTGCTGGTGCTGGAGGCCGGATTCGTCACGGATCAGGCGCGCGAGGCGGTCAACGCTTTATTCGAGGAGTTTTACGTGCCACTGGCCCAAGCGCTGGAAGAAATCTGAATCAACGAATGCAGCAGGACCGAAAATCGCCCATCACAGGAGCCCGTTATGCCCATTGCGCAACTGATCAGCCCGCAAGCACTGGACCTGAAAAAGGACCAGCCGGGGTTGGTGATTCTGGATTGTCGTTTTGCCCTCGAAGACCCGGATTACGGTCAGCGCAGCTACGCCGAAGGGCACATCGCCGGGTCGAGTTTTGCCGATCTCGAACGCGATCTCAGCGGCAAAGTGGTCAAGGGTGTGACCGGTCGTCATCCGCTTCCCGAGCCGGCAGAGCTGATCGAGCACCTGCAAGCCTGGGGCATCAACAACGATAGTGACGTGGTTTTGTACGACGACGGTCCGGGTGCCTACGCGGCGCGGGCCTGGTGGTTGCTGGCCTGGCTCGGCAAGCGTGATGGCGTGTTTATTCTCGATGGCGGGCTCAAGGCGTGGCACGCGGCGGGTTTGCCTCTGAGCCTTGATTCGCCGTCGATCATTCGCGGCACATTCACCGGTACGCCTGATGCTTCGTTGTTGCTCAGTGCCGAACAACTGCAGAAGCGTCTCGCTCAACCGGAACTGACCTTGCTCGATGCGCGAGCACTGCCGCGTTTCAAAGGTGAAGTGGAGCCGATCGACCCGATTGCCGGGCACATCCCCGGTGCGCAATGCGCGGCGTTTACCGACAACCTTGGCGGTGACGGGCGCTTCCTGCCGGCCGATCAGCTCAAGCAACGCTTTGCCGTGAAACTCGGAAATCGCTCGCCGGACGATCTGGTGGCGTATTGCGGCTCGGGCGTGACGGCTTGCCACAACCTGTTTGCGTTGTGTCTGGCGGGTTATCCGTTGGGCTCGTTGTATGCCGGGTCTTGGAGCGAGTGGATCAATGATCCTGCGCGGGGCGTTGCCAAAGGCGAATAACCCGCAATCAAAATGTGGGAGCGGGCTTGCTCGCGAATGCGGTAGGTCAGTCAAAAAAATATCGACTGACACGCCCTCTTCGCGAGCAAGCCCGCTCCCACATTAGAGATGTGTCGTAGGTTTTTGCCGAGAACTCCGATACGCCCCCGGCCCAACCCCATACACCTGCTTGAACTGCCGACTCAGATGACTCTGGTCGGCAAATCCCAACTGCGTGGCCACTTCCAACGGCAAGCAACCGCTCTGCAATAACCCCCGCGCCCGGGCAATGCGCTGCTGCATCAGCCAGGTGTGCGGCGGCATGCCTGTTGCGCGACGGAACACCCGCGCGAAGTGGAAGGGTGAAAGATTCACCGCTGCCGCCAGTTCTTCCAGCGAGGGCGGTGCCGCCAGCTGCGCATGCAGCAACTCCTTGGCCAGCCTCACCGCCCGATGTTCCTTGCCGGGTTTGCCAGCCTCTGCCACCGCCGCATGACGCTGCAACAACGACAGCATCAATTCCCGCCAGGCAGTCTGCTGTTGCAGGGCCGTCGACGGACTTTCCAACAGGCGATGCAACTGGCAGAAACCGTTCACCAGATCCGGGTCGCGATACAGCGTGGCGCCGAATGCCGGCGGGTTGTGGCTCGGCAGTTCGAGTTCGGCCAACAGTGACAGGATCTGCCCGCTGTCCGGATAAAACGCCCGGTACAGCCAGCCGTCTTCCGTGCCCTTGTGGCCGGTGTGCAGTTCATCAGGGTTGATCAACACCAGCGTGCCGCTGCCCGCCAGGTGCTCGGCGCCGCGATAGCGATAACGCTGGGCGCCGGCCATGATCATGCCGATCACATAGCCGTCATGCACGTGTGGGGCGAAGCGGTGTTCGATGTAGCGCGCCGACAACAACTCGACCCCGGCCAACGGCGCCGTTTGCCAGAAACGGATCGATTCGCCCTGATCGACGTCCACGGCTTACCCGCGACCTGCGTTGGCCAGCCAGTGCGGGATGCGCCGCTCCAGGTAGTAACCCGGTTGCCTGACCGAACCGTCGACAAACCCGACATGCCCACCCTTGGCCTGCAATTCGAGTTGCGTGCAGGCCGACAATTCATCAGCGTGCGGCAGGCTGTGGGGAAACACGAACGGATCGTCGGCCGCCTGAATGATCAGGGTCGGCGTGCGAATTTCCCCGAGGAAGTAGCGGCTCGAGGCGCGGCGATAATAATCCTCGGCATCGACAAAACCGTTCAGCGGCGCGGTGACCCGGCCATCGAAATCCCAGAAGGTGCGCATGTTCTCCAGCGAGCCGAGCGCCGCTAACGCCGCCAGGCCATCCTCGCGGCCATCATGCTGGAACTGCCGCTGCTTATTCTTGATGTAGGCCAGCATTTCGCGCATGAAATGCGCCTGATAGACCTTTGAGAATCCTTGGCCGATCCGGTCGGCGCACTGGTCCAGACGAAACGGCACTGACACCGCTACGGCACCCATCACACCACTGTCACTGCCGGATTCGCCCAAATGTTTGAGCAGGACATTGCCGCCCAGGGAATAACCGACTGCATACAGCGGCGCCAGAGGCCGCTTGGCCCGCAGATGCTTGATGGCTTCGGCGAGATCTTCGCTGGCGCCGGAGTGGTAGCTGCGCGGCAGCAGATTGGGTTCGCCGGAGCAGCCACGCCAGTTCAGCGCAACACTGGCCCATCCTCGGTCACCCAGGGTTTTTTGCATCCCGGCCACGTAAGGCGAGTTAGACGAGCCGGTCAGCCCGTGCAGCACCAGCACCAACGGCGCATCAACGCTGTGCGGTCCGTGCCAGTCAAGGTCGAGGAAGTCGCCATCTTCGAGCCACAAGCGTTCACGTTGGCGTTCGATGTGCGTGGTTTTTCGCCACAGCGGCCCCCACAAGGTCTGCAAGTGCGGGTTGCCGAGGCCGAAGGCGGGGGTGAAGCGTTCTGACGGATGGGACACGATTGTTCTCGATGCAGCGGCGCGCGCCTGTGTGCGGTGCGCGCCTTGTTCAGGCCGGTCGATTAACCGGCGATCTCTGCCATACGTTGCCACAACGAATAATAGACCCGCCCGGATTTTTGCTCGCGGTGCAGGCGCCAGTTGCCCGGCAGGCCGAGCGTCGACGGTGCGGATTCGCTTTCGGTGTACACCCACGCGTCCTCGGCCAGCCATTGGCGCTCTTCGAGCAATTTGCACACGGCGGGCAGCAGGTTCTGGTTGAACGGCGGGTCGAGGAACACCAGGTCGTAAGCCGTGGCGGTCTGGGTTTCCAGATAGCGCAGGGCATCGGCGGTCTGGACCTGGCCGGTGGTGCAGCGCAACGTTCCCAGATGCTCCTTGAGGCTGGACACCGCGATACTGCTGGCATCCAGCGCCTGACCCATGGCCGCGCCACGGGACAAGGCTTCGAGGAACAGCGCGCCGCTACCGGTGAACGGGTCGAGCACCTTGGCACCCGCAACGTACGGCGCAAGCCAGTTGAACAGGGTTTCACGCACCCGGTCCGGCGTCGGACGCAGGCCCGGGGCATCGGGGAAGCTCAGCTTACGGCTGCGCCATTCGCCGCCGATGATGCGCAGTTGGTTCACGCCGTTGTGCACGTTGTGAACAGGTTTTTTAGGACGGGAAGTAGCCATTAATGCTCCGGAACCCCGAGCGGTTGCTCGGCAGGTTTATCAGTAGGGGCCGGTAACGGCTTTTGCGGCACGGTCGGGCCAGCGCTGACGATGGCCATTTTGTCCGTGCTCAGGTGTTTGTTCATGGCCGCTTTGACTTGCTCGACGGTCAGGTTCTGGGACTGCTGCATGAAGTCTTCCAGATGGCTCAACGGCAGATTATAGAAGCCAATGGCGCCCAACTGACCGACGATATCGGCGTTGCTGGCGGTGGACAGCGGGAAGCTGCCGGCCAGTTCACGCTTGGCGTCGTCGAGTTCTTTTTCGGTCGGACCGGTTTCAAGGTAGTCCGCCAGAACGTCCTGCACCAGCTTCAGTGTGCCTTCGCTCATCTCGGCGCGGGTTTGCAGGTTGATCATGAACGGGCCGCGCGCCTGCATCGGACTGAAGCCCGAATATACGCCATAGGCCAGGCCGCGTTTCTCGCGCACTTCGCTCATCAGTCGAGTGCCGAAACCGCCACCACCGAGGATCTGGTTGCCCATGGACAATGCTGCGTAGTCCGGATCGTCGCGGTCGATACCCAGTTGCGCGAGCATCAGGTTGGTCTGCTTGGACGGGAACTCGATGTGGCCGATGCTGGCCTTGGGTTCGGTGGGTTGGGCGATTTTCGGCAGGGCCGGGCCTTTGGGAAGGGCGGCGGAAACCTGTGCGGCGATGGCTTCGGCTTCGGCGCGGGACAAGTCGCCAACCAGTGCGATCACCACGTTGCCGGCCGCGTAGGCTTTCTCGTGGAAAGCACGCAGTTGCGCCAGGGTCACGGTCGGAACGGTTTTCGCCGTGCCATCGCTGGCGTGCGCGTACGGATGGTCGCCATACAAGCGGTTCATCAGCTCGAGGCTGGCCAGTTTGCCGGGGTTCTGTTTCTGGTATTCGAAGCCGGCGAGCATCTGGTTCTTGATGCGGGTGAACGAGTCAGCAGGGAAGGTCGGTTTGCCGACGACTTCTGCGAACAGCTTCAACGCTGGCTCACGTTTGTCCGCGGCGCTGAGGCTACGCAGCGACGCAACCGCCATGTCTTTGTAGGCACCGTTGCCGAAATCGGCACCCAGGCCTTCGAAGCCTTGGGCGATGGCGCTGACGTCTTTACCCGCCACGCCTTCATTGAGCATGGCGTTGGTCAGCAGGGCCAGGCCAGGTGCGTCACCGTCCTGGCTGCTGCCGGCGGAAAAGATCAGGCGCATGTCGAACATTGGCAGCTCACGGGCTTCGACAAACAAGACTTTGGCGCCTTCGGCGGTGCTCCAGGTTTGCACGTCGAGTTTGCGGTGACTTGGTGCCTTGCCGTTGAGTTCGGTCAGCGATTGCAGCTTCTGGCTGGCCTTGGCCTTGTCCAGTGCTTCGCTGGCATTGGACTCGTCGGTCTTCGAGAAATAGAACGCGGCGGACCCGATCAGGGCGACGGCGATCAGGCCAAGCAGGGCCAGGCGCGGTTTTTTATGTTCACTCATGAGTCGTCTCCTCCGGCAGTACATGGGCGACGCTGAGACGTTCGCGGGTGAAATACAGCTTGGCGGCTTTCTGGATGTCTTCCGGGGTCACGCTTTCCAGGTCGGCGAGTTCGGTGTCCATCAGTTTCCAGGACAGGCCGACGGTTTCCAGTTGACCGATGGCGGTGGCCTGGCTGGTGATCGAATCGCGCTCGTAGACGAGCCCGGCGATAACCTGCGCGCGCACGCGCTCCAGTTCTTCAGTGGTCGGTGCGGTGGTTTTCAGCTGTTCAAGCAGCTTCCACAAACCGGCTTCGGCCTGGGCGATGGTTTTCTTTTTCTGGCTGTTCGGTGTTGCCGACAAGGTGAACAGACTGTCGCCGCGGGTGTAGGCGTCGTAGCTCGACGAACCGCCGGACACCAGCTCTTCTCCGCGTTCCAGTTGAGTCGGAATGCGCGCGCTATAGCCGCCATCAAGCAACGCGGAAATCAGACGCAAGGCATTCACCGAGCGCTTGTCTTCAGCAGTAGCGATGCTCGGCACGTTGAAAGCCAGCATCAGGCTCGGCAATTGGGTCTTCACGTGCAGGGTGATCTGGCGTTCGCCGGGTTCGGCCAGTTCCAGCGGTTTTTTCGCGGCAGGCACATCACGTTTGGCGATCGGACCGAAGTAGCGCTGGGCCAGGGTTTTGACTTCCTCAGGCGTCACGTCGCCGACGACCACCAGCGTGGCGTTGTTCGGGACGTACCAGGATTCATACCAGTGGCGCAGCTCTTCGACTTTCATGCGGTCCAGGTCCGCCATCCAGCCGATGGTCGGCGTGTGATAGCCGCTGGCCGGGTACGCCATGGCCTTGAAGCGCTCGTAGGCCTTGGACATGGGTTTGTCGTCGGTACGCAGGCGACGCTCTTCTTTAATGACTTCGATTTCCCGGGCGAACTCGTCCGGTGGCAGGCGCAGGCTGGCCATGCGGTCGGCTTCCAGTTCGAAGGCCACGCCCAGGCGGTCGCGGGCCAGGACCTGGTAGTACGCGGTGAAGTCGTCACTGGTGAAGGCGTTCTCTTCGGCGCCGAGGTCGCGCAGGATCAGCGACGCTTCGCCGGGGCCGACTTTCTCGCTGCCCTTGAACATCATGTGTTCCAGGGCGTGGGACAGGCCGGTCTGACCCGGTGTCTCGTAGCTGGAACCAACCTTGTACCAGACCTGGGAAACCACCACAGGCGCGCGATGGTCTTCGCGCACGACGACCTTCAAGCCGTTGTCGAGGGTGAATTCGTGGGTCGGTTGTGGATCGGCAGCCAGGGCCGAGAGGGGCAGACAAACTGTGCTGAGCAGCAGGCCTGCGGCGCGGCGGGCTAGAGCATTCATTCGTGTTTAAACCTTTGGGGCTGCCCGCTAGGTCTTAGCGTCAGCGGGCGAGAGGTAGGGCGTGTCATCAAGCATTACCAGTACCGCGCCGGTCCTGAGAGTGCGCAGGGCAAGGCGCGAGGAGTGTAGTTTGGTCATTCCAAATAAACTCCGAGCAACGCAGCCCTGCGCACTCTCAGGACCGGCCCTCCGGGTGGTGCCTGAAAACGGGCCATGCTGCGTTGCAGTCCTTGGGAAGGAAAGCACATTCCCTACGGCCTGCGCCTTGCCTGGCTCGTTTTCAGGCGGCCACGCGGTACTGGTAATGCTTGATGACACGCCCTAGGATACTGATCCGTTTTAGCGGCGGCCACGCCTATCAGGCCTTTATGCTTGATCAGGTTGAATGGGTTTACGACGGAAGGTGTGAATTTATCAACAGAATTCCGCTTTTTCGCCGATTTTGCTGCTTTAGTCCTATGACAAATCGATTCTTTGAGGCGCCGATGAGCGCCTCGACAAAATGTTGCGCGTGAACAAGCTGGGTCAATCGCAGTCTGTTCTGCATCGAATATTTATTTGCCGGGGCGCCATTGGCGCGTCGCTACCGTGAGATAGCCGTCCTCCATGTTTGGTTCCAACGACGACAAGAAGACCCCAGCTGCGGCTGGCGAGAAGAAAAGCCTGTTCGGATGGCTGCGCAAAAAGCCGCAGGAAGCCGTCGTCGAACAGCCACAGCCACTTCCTGAGCCAACAACCGCGCCGGCGCCGGTAATAGAAGCTGAGCCTGCGCCGGTGGTGTTGCCGATCGCCGAATCGGTGCTGCAGCCGGTCATCGAGCCTATAAACGATGTCGTGGCCGAGTTGCCGCTGGCTTCGGTCGCCGAGCCTTGGTTGACCTTGCCGGTGGCGGAAGAGCCGGTGGCGCTGGTCGAAGATGAGTTGGCGCCGCATGTGACGCCGCCGATTCCAGCGCCGACCGCGTTGGCAGCTGAGCCGGTTCAAGTGCCGGAGGTTGAGCCTGTCGTTGAGGTTGCGCCCGAGCCTGTCGTTCCGGCATTCGTAGCGCCGGTAGCACCAGCCGTTCAAATGCCCGAGCCCGAGCCTGCACCTGCACCTGCACCTGCACCTGCAATTGAGCCCATCGCCGCAGCGCCAGTCGAGACTCCAGTCGAGCCGGTACGCACCGAAGAATCCAAAGCCGGTTTCTTCGCCCGTCTCAAGCAAGGCCTGTCCAAGACCAGTGCCAGCATCGGCGAAGGCATGGCCAGCCTGTTCCTGGGCAAGAAAGCCATCGATGACGAATTGCTCGATGACCTCGAAACCCGCCTGTTGACCGCCGATGTAGGCGTCGAGGCCACTTCGGTGATCATTCAGCGCCTGACCCAAAAAGTCGCGCGCAAAGAACTGGCCGATGCCGATGCGCTGTACAAATCCCTGCAAGCCGAGCTGGCAGCGATGCTCAAGCCTGTCGAGCAACCGCTGAAAATCACCTCGCAGAACAAGCCGTTCGTGATTCTGGTGGTCGGCGTCAACGGCGCCGGCAAGACCACCACTATCGGCAAATTGGCGAAGAAGCTGCAACTGGAAGGCAAGAAAGTCATGCTCGCCGCCGGCGACACCTTCCGCGCCGCCGCCGTTGAGCAATTGCAGGTCTGGGGTGAGCGCAACAAGATCCCGGTGATCGCCCAGCACACTGGCGCCGACTCCGCGTCGGTGATCTTCGACGCCGTGCAGGCCGCCAAGGCCCGTGGCATCGATGTGCTGATCGCTGATACCGCCGGTCGCCTGCACACCAAAGACAACCTGATGGAAGAGTTGAAAAAGGTTCGACGGGTCATCAGTAAGCTCGACGCCGACGCGCCGCACGAAGTGTTGCTGGTACTCGACGCCGGCACCGGCCAGAACGCCATCAACCAGGCAAAGCAATTCAACCAGACCGTCGAACTGACCGGCCTGGCGCTGACCAAACTCGACGGCACCGCCAAGGGCGGGGTGATCTTTGCCCTGGCCAAGCAGTTTGGCTTGCCGATCCGTTACATCGGCGTCGGCGAAGGCATCGACGATTTGCGCACTTTTGAAGCTGAACCCTTTGTCCAGGCACTGTTTGCCGAGCGGGAGCGTTCATGATTCGTTTCGAACAGGTCGGTAAACGCTACCCGAACGGTCACGTCGGCTTGCATGAGCTGAGCTTTCGAGTCCGTCGGGGCGAGTTTCTGTTTGTGACCGGCCATTCCGGCGCGGGGAAATCCACGCTGTTGCGCCTGTTGCTGGCCATGGAGCGCCCGACCAGCGGCAAGCTGCTGCTCGCCGGGCAAGACCTGAGCACCATCAGCAACGCGCAGATTCCATTCCTGCGCCGGCAAATCGGCGTGGTGTTCCAGAACCACCAGTTGCTGTTCGATCGCACCGTCTTCAACAACGTTGCGCTGCCGTTGCAGATTCTTGGCCTGTCCAAGGCTGAAATCGCCAAACGCGTGGATTCGGCTCTGGAGCGCGTGGCGCTGTCGGACAAGACCGATTTGTACCCTGGCGACCTGTCCACCGGTCAGCAACAGCGTGTCGGCATTGCCCGCGCCATCGTTCACCGCCCGGCCTTGCTGCTGGCGGACGAACCGACCGGTAACCTCGACCCGCGTCTGGCGGCAGAAATCATGGGGGTGTTCGAAGACATCAACCGCCTGGGCACCAGCGTGCTGATCGCCAGTCACGATTTGGCGCTGATTGCGCGCATGCGCCATCGCATGCTGACCCTGCAACGCGGTCGATTGATCGGCGACGGGGAGGCGGCAGAATGAGCGCGACACGCAGTCCGAAGGTTTCCGAGCGCGTGGCACCGAAAGCCGCCGATCCGCAGCCGAAGAAGAAAAAACACGACGACGATGACGGTCCGGACTTTGCCACGCTGTTCCGTGCCTGGGTCGAAAGCCATCGTGCCAGCCTGCTGGACAGCCTGCGCCGCCTCGGCAAGCAGCCGATCGGCAGTTTCTTCACCTGCATGGTGATGGCGGTAGCCCTGAGTTTGCCCATGGGGCTGTCACTTCTGCTAAGTAACGTCGAGCGTCTGGGCGGTTCCTGGCAGCGTGCGGCGCAGATCTCCCTGTACCTGCAAATTGAAGCCAGCCCCGCTGAAGGCGAATCGCTGCGCGAGCAGATCAAGGGCATGCCCGGCGTGGCCGATGCCGAATATGTCGGACGGGATCAGGCGCTGGAAGAGTTCCAGCAACAGTCCGGCCTGGGTGAGGCGCTCAAGGAACTGCCGGAAAACCCGCTGCCTGGCGTGGTCCTGGTGACGCCGACCGAAGTCGACAAGCCGGCCCTCGAAGCATTAAGACAAAAACTTTCCGAACTGCCGAAGGTACAACAGGCGCAGCTTGATCTAGTCTGGGTCGAGCGTCTGGCAGCCATCCTCAAGCTGGGTGACCGTTTTGTCTTTGGTCTGACCGTGCTTTTGGTTTCTGCATTACTTTTGGTGATAGGCAATACCATTCGTCTTCATATTGAAAACCGCCGCACAGAGATAGAAGTGATTAAACTCGTGGGCGGCACTGACAGCTATGTGCGCAGGCCCTTTCTTTATATGGGCGCGCTGTATGGTTTCGGTGCGGGGATCCTTTCCTGGGGCGTGCTGGCGTTTGGCCTTGACTGGCTGAACGACGCGGTCGTCGGGCTGGCCGGTTTGTATGGCAGTGATTTCGCACTGGCCGGCGTGCCGGTTGCCGACGGTCTGTCTCTCTTGCTTGGCGCGGTGCTGTTGGGTTATATCGGTGCATGGATTGCAGTCGCACGTCATCTCAGGGAGCTGGCGCCGAAGTAGAATCTTTTTTGCGCGTGATTGACCTCGCGGTTTTTTGGGAACTTGTACTTGATTTCCCGGTCAATTTTTCGCAGTGCCGAGAGGCACGAGTATGTAAGTGGGAGGTTTTTTCGTATGACCAATTCTTTGCAACCTGCGTATGCGTTGGTTCCGGGTGCGAACCTGGAAGCCTATGTGCACACCGTCAACAGCATTCCATTGCTGACGCCGGAGCAGGAGCGTGAACTGGCCGAGAGTCTCTACTATGAGCAGGATTTGGGGGCGGCTCGGCAGATGGTGCTCGCCCACCTGCGTTTTGTCGTACATATCGCCCGTAGCTATTCCGGCTACGGGCTGGCTCAGGCTGACCTGATCCAGGAAGGTAACGTTGGCCTGATGAAGGCCGTGAAGCGCTTCAACCCGGAAATGGGCGTGCGCCTGGTGTCGTTCGCTGTGCACTGGATCAAGGCGGAAATTCACGAGTTCATCCTGCGCAACTGGCGCATTGTGAAAGTCGCGACCACCAAGGCCCAGCGCAAGCTGTTCTTCAACCTGCGCAGCCAGAAAAAACGTCTGGCCTGGTTGAACAACGAGGAAGTCCATCGCGTGGCGGAAAGCCTCGGCGTAGAGCCTCGGGAAGTGCGCGAGATGGAAAGTCGCCTGACCGGCCATGACATGGCCTTCGACCCGGCTGCCGAAGCAGACGACGACAGCGCTTTCCAGTCGCCGGCCAACTATCTGGAAGACCACCGGTACGACCCGGCGCGTCAACTGGAAGATGCCGACTGGAGCGATAACTCCAACCACAACCTGCACGAAGCGCTGGAAGTGCTGGACGACCGCAGCCGTGACATCCTCTACCAGCGCTGGCTGGCAGAAGAAAAGGCCACGCTGCACGACCTGGCGCAGAAGTACAACGTGTCGGCCGAGCGTATTCGTCAGCTGGAAAAGAGCGCGATGAACAAGCTCAAGGTGTCGATTGCCGCGTAACCGGCGAGCAGACATAAAAAAACGCCCCGATCATCGATCGGGGCGTTTTTGTTTTTGGATCTTTTGATTTTCAATTATTGGGACCAAGGCGCCCGACGCGAATCATTAAGGCCTACCAGATAGCTATCGCCACCCAACTGACTCATCTGCCGCCGAATCCAGCCCGCGCGTCGTGCCACGTACGGGGTCGGATGGCTGGCACTCCACACACGCGGGTTGGGTAGAACGGCGGCCAACAAGCTCGATTGCTGGCGGCTGAGACCTTTGGCGCTTACGCCAAAGTGATGCCTGGCCGCCGCTTCGGCGCCAAACACGCCGTCATCCCATTCGACACTGTTGAGGTAGACCTCAAGAATCCGCTGCTTGGGCCAGAACACTTCGATCAGCCCAGTGAACCAGGCTTCCAGACCCTTGCGCAGCCAGCTGCGGCCGGACCACAGGAACAGGTTTTTCGACACTTGCTGGCTGAGGGTGCTGGCGCCGCGAATCGAGCCGCCGAGTTCGTTGTGAGCCAAGGCGGCCTTGATCGCATTGACGTCGAAGCCCCAGTGCTCCGGGAATTTCTGGTCTTCGCCGGCAATCACCGCGACTTTCAGGTCATCGGAGATCTCTTCCCAGGGTTTCCAGGTGCGTTGCAGGTCAATGGGCTCGCCATCGATCCAGGATTCGATCTTGCGCTCGACCATCAGCGCCGTTCCCGGTGGCGGTACCACGCGGAAAATCAGCACCAGCAGGACGCTGCCGCCCATGAACCAGAGCACGGCCTTGGTGAAACGACGGAAATAGATACGCAGCATAGAGATGGCTTGGCCGAACCCGTTGAGCGGGCCATTATACAGACCCTGTTGATCGAGTCTGACTGGAGTTCTGCATGCTGCGTGGCTTTCTGATGCTGGCCGCTTTTTTCGGCTTCACCGGTGTCGGCCTTGGCGCCTTTGCCGCCCATGGCCTGAAAAACCGTCTTAGCGCCGAGTACCTGGCGATTTTCCATACCGGCGTGACCTATCAGCTGGTGCATACCTTGGCGTTGCTGGGCGTCGCATTGCTGGCCACGCAGATTCCCGGTCGCCTTGTCACTTGGGCTGGCGCATCGTTTGCCATCGGCATCCTGTTGTTTTCTGGCAGCCTGTACGTGTTGACGCTGACCGGTGTCAGCAAGCTCGGCATCATCACGCCGTTCGGTGGGCTGGCGTTTCTGGTGGGCTGGTTCTGCCTGGGGTTGGCCGCCTGGCGGTTGAGCTGACCGTGCAGTCCATTTCATGACGAATGGCTTGGGTCAGCCTGACTGATCGGGCTAGAATGCCAGCCCCTAAAAATGATGGCGGCCTTGCGCATGCGCATTCAGTTGAACGGCGAATCCTTTGAACTGCCCGACGGTGAAACCGTTGCGGCCCTGATCACCCGTCTGGACCTGACCGGACGCCGGGTGGCGGTCGAACTCAATCTGGATATCGTCCCGCGCAGCCAGCATGCCGACACCACATTGAATGACGGCGACAACGTCGAAGTGGTGCATGCCATCGGCGGCGGCTAGCCGTCTGGCCCAAGGGCCGACACAATTCTGCAAGAACCTCACCCCTACAGAGGATTTCCCATGAGCATCGTTCGTAGCGACAAGCCTTTCGTCCTGGCCGGTCGTACTTACCAGTCGCGTTTGCTGGTCGGTACCGGCAAGTACCGTGACATGGAAGAAACCCGCACGGCCATCGAAGCCTCGGGCGCCGAGATCGTCACCTTCGCCGTGCGCCGCACCAACCTCGGGCAGATCGAGGGCGAGCCGAACCTGCTCGAAGTGCTGTCGCCGGACCGCTACACCTTCCTGCCGAACACAGCCGGTTGCTACGACGCTATCGAGGCCGTGCGCACCTGCCGCCTGGCCCGTGAACTGCTCGACGGCCACAATCTGGTGAAGCTGGAAGTGCTGGCGGATCAGAAAACCCTGTTCCCCAACGTGATCGAAACCCTCAAGGCCGCCGAAACATTGGTCAAGGAAGGCTTCGACGTGATGGTCTACACCAGTGATGACCCGATCATCGCCCGTCAATTGGCGGAAATCGGCTGCATCGCGGTGATGCCGCTGGCCGGTCTGATTGGTTCGGGACTGGGGATCTGCAACCCGTACAACCTGCAAATCATCCTCGAAGAAGCCAAGATTCCCGTGTTGGTGGATGCCGGTGTGGGTACTGCGTCCGACGCCACCATCGCCATGGAACTGGGCTGTGATGCCGTGCTGATGAACTCAGCAATCGCCCACGCCCAACAACCGGTCATGATGGCCGAAGCCATGAAACACGCCATCGTTGCCGGACGCCTGGCTTACCTCGCCGGCCGCATGCCGAAAAAACTCTATGCCAGCGCCTCTTCGCCGCTGGATGGTCTGATCAAGTAAGAGCCATTGATGACTGAATCGAACGACACGCCTATCCAGACGGAAGAAGGCGACGAGCGCCAACACCGCCGCATCAAGAGTTTTGTGATGCGTGCCGGGCGCATGACCGAAGGCCAGCAAAAAGGCCTGGATCAGGGCACGCCGCTGTTTGTGCTGCCGTTGGCCGACGCGCCGGTGGATTTCGACCAGGTGTTCGGTCGCTCGGCACCGCGCTCGCTGGAAATCGGTTTCGGCATGGGCCATTCGCTGCTGGAAATGGCCGCCGCTTCGCCGGAGCAGGATTTCATCGGCGTGGAAGTGCACCGTCCGGGTGTCGGCGCGCTGCTCAATGGCGTGCTGACCCAAGGCCTGACCAACCTGCGAGTCTACGATTGCGATGCGATCGAAGTGCTCAACCGGTGCGTGGCTGACAACAGCCTTGATCGCTTGATGCTGTTTTTCCCGGACCCGTGGCACAAGAGCCGTCACCACAAGCGCCGTATCGTTCAGGCGTCGTTCGCTGAGTTGGTACGCAGCAAGTTGAAGGTCGGCGGCATTCTGCACATGGCCACCGACTGGGAACCGTATGCTGAGTACATGCTGGAAGTGATGAACGTCGCCCCGGGTTATCGCAACCTCGCCGAAGACGGCAAGTGCGTACCGCGCCCGGCCGAACGCCCGATCACCAAGTTCGAACGCCGCGGCGAACGACTTGGGCATGGGGTTTGGGATTTGAAGTTCGAGAAGCAGTCTTAAACTTCACTCAATACAAACTGTGGGAGCGGGCTTGCTCGCGAAGGCGTCGTGTCAGTCGACATTAATGTTGTCTGATACATTGCTTTTCGCGAGCAAGCCCGCTCCCACAGTTGTTTTAGGGTGTGGCTGAGATCAGCGGCGGTCGGCGACCACGCCAATCAACACCAACACCACCAGCAACACCGGCGCCAGGCTGTAGTTGTTGAACTGGCTCAAACCCCGAACGATCCACGGCGTTGCGTAGATCAGTGCCGCGCCGCTGCCGATCATGCACAGCAGGGCCATCAGCGGCACGCGCAAGGCGCCGGCGATGCTGCCCAGGCGTTGCTCGACCCAGCCTTTGAAATCCGCACCGAACAGCACCAGCAGACAGCCTACCAAGGCCAGGGCGATTTCCGAGAGGTTGCTGCGGCTCCAGCGGGACACAGTGGCAAGCAGGTCGAGTACCAAATCCATTCGATTTCCTTATGTCAGAAATTTCTGCAGCAAGTCGTTGAGGAAGAGTTGTCCGCGCTCGGTGGCTACCAGACGTGACGGTTCGACCTGCAACAGGCCGCTTTGTTCGGCTTCACGGCGGCCTTCGGCGAGGCTTTCCAGGGTCATGCCGGTGCGCTCCGGGTACAGCCGCGATTCGACGCCTTCAGTCAGGCGCAGCGCGTTCATCAGGAACTCGAACGGCATTTCATCGTTGCCCAGCGCTTTCTCGCCAGCCTGAAAGCGTTTCGCCGGATTCAGGTAATCCTTCGGCAAGCGGGTTTTCCAGGTGCGGACAATGCGCCCGTCCGGGTGGCTGAGCTTGCCATGGGCGCCGGCGCCGATGCCGATGAAGTCGCCAAAACTCCAGTAATTGAGGTTATGGCGTGCCGGCCGACCGGGCAGGGCATAGGCCGAGACTTCGTATTGTGCGTAACCGTGTTCGGCGAGCAGCGCTTGCCCGGCCTCTTGAATGTCCCACAGCGTGTCGTCTTCCGGCAGCGTCGGCGGCTGGTTCCAGAACACGGTGTTCGGCTCCAGGGTCAGCTGATACCACGACAGGTGCGTGGGTTTCAGGGCAATGGCGGTGCGCAGGTCCGCCAAGGCATCGTCCAGGGACTGATTCGGCAAGCCATGCATCAAGTCCAGGTTGAAGTTATCGAACCCGGCCTGACGCGCCATGCCGGCGGCTCGCACCGCTTCGTCGCCGTTGTGGATACGGCCCAAGGCCTCGAGTTTTTCCTGCTGAAAGCTCTGGATGCCGATCGACAGGCGATTGATCCCCAGTTTGCGGTACGCCACGAACTTGTCCTGCTCGAACGTCCCTGGATTCGCTTCCAGGGTGATTTCGATGTCGCTGGCAAACGGGATGCGCTGTTCCACACCTTTGAGCAAGCGACCCAACGCCGTGGCGCTGAACAGGCTTGGTGTGCCGCCACCAAAGAAAATCGAGCTCAGTTCACGCCCGTAAACGGCGTGCAGGTCCTGATCGAGGTCGGCCAGCAATGCGTCGACATACTCTTCTTCCGGCAGCACGGGGCTGGCGGTGTGGGAGTTGAAGTCGCAATAAGGGCATTTGCGTACACACCACGGAATGTGGATGTACAGCGCCAAGGGCGGCAGCACAGGCAGGGCCGCACGAGGCGATGGTGCATCGCCGCCGAAGATCAGCGGCGACGCGGTTGATTCACGGGTCATTTCAAGCCCAGACGCTGGCGCAGCAGATCCATTGCACGAGCGCGGTGACTGATCTGGTTTTTGTCGCCCGGGCTCAGCTCGGCGCTGGAGCATTCGCGCTCCGGCACCCAGAACAGCGGGTCGTAGCCAAAGCCGTGTTCGCCGCTGGCCTGGGTCAGGATTCGCCCGTGCCACAAACCTTCACAGAGGATCGGCAGCGGATCGTCGGCGTGACGCACCAGTGCCAGCACGCATACGAACTGCGCGCCACGTTCGGCTTCGGGTACGTCTTTCAACACGTCGAGCAGCTTGGCGTTGTTCGCCGCATCGCCCTTGCCGTCGGCGTAGCGTGCGGAGTAGATGCCCGGTGCGCCGCCAAGGAAATCCACCGCCAGCCCGGAGTCGTCGGCCAGCGCCGGCAGGCCGGAGATGCGCGCGGCATTGCGGGCCTTGAGGATGGCGTTCTCAACGAACGACAGACCGGTTTCTTCAGGCTCGATGCTGCTGAACTCGCCGATCGAGCGCAGTTGCACCGAATCGCCGAGCATGGCCTGGAGTTCTTTCAGTTTGCCGGCGTTGTGGCTGGCCAATACGAGTTGCGTGAAGTTGATCATTCGCCGGGGAAGAGCTCTTGGTTGAAGTTGATGGTGTTGATTTTGTCACCGGTCTGCACCTTGATGTCGAAGGTGCGGGTTTCCTGCTGCGGGACCGGGTATTGGGCTATGTAGTAGATCGCGCCCTGCTCGGTAATCTGTTTGAACTCCAGCGGTACGCTTTGGCTGGTCAGGTCTTTCACCGTGCCGGTGACCTGCGCCGTCAGCGGTTTGCCATCCTTGAGCACCGAAATGTTGATCACGCCCTGGTTCTTGCTGCGGTTGAGCTCCGCGGCTTTGGCGATGTCCGGTGTCAGGAACGTGGAGTTGAAGGTGTTGTAGTGCACCGTCACGTCGCCAAATTTTTCCTGGCGATCACCTTTGATCGCATCTGCCGCCATGGCCGTGACGCTCAGGCAGGCGGTGAGTAGAAACAGCGCTAGACGACCCATGATCGTTCTCCTCGAAATTGGGTGATTCAGACCGCGACCTTGTGGTCTGCAAGCCCCGGGCTGCTGACGCGGTAAATGCCGATCTCACCTAACAGATTAGGCCAAAGCTTGCTGGCCCACCCGTGCCGATGCTGTTGATCCACGGCCAGCCGATCAATGACCTTCGCTTCACGTTCGCGACACAACGCTTCAAAGTCCGCGAATGTACAGAAGTGGATGTTCGGCGTGTTGTACCAAGTGTAAGGAAGAAATTCGGAAACCGGCATGCGGCCCTTGCTCGCCAGGTACCAGCGGCAGCGCCAGTGACCGAAATTCGGGAACGTGATGATGCACTGGCGGCCGACCCGCAGCATTTCCTCGAGGATCCGGTCCGGGTAGTGCACCGCTTGCAGCGCCTGGGTCATGACCACGACATCGAAACTGTTGCTGGCAAAGTTGCCCAAGCCTTTGTCCAGGTCTTGTTCGATGACGTTGATGCCCTTGGCCACGCACTCGGCGATGTTGTCCGCGTCGTTTTCCAGGCCGTAGCCGGTGACCTGCTTGTTGTCGCGCAGCCAGGTCAGCAGCTCGCCGTCGCCGCAGCCGAGGTCGAGCACGCGGCTGCCGGCGGGGATCCATTCCTGGATGATTTCCAGATCAGCTCTCATGGCTTTCTCACAACGTAATGCGGTTCATGTAATTGCCGAACGCCTGCAAGTAGCGCGGGATCGGAATCAGGAAGGCGTCGTGGCCTTGCGGCGCGTCGATCTCCAGGTAGCAGACGTCCTTGCGCGCGGCCATCAACGCGTCCACCAGTTCCCGCGAACGGGCCGGGGAGAAGCGCCAGTCGGTGGTGAACGACATCACGCAGAATTTTGCGGTGGCGCCGGCGAAGGTTTTCGCCAGGTCATCGTCGAAATTGGCCGCCGGGTCGAAGTAGTCCAGGGCCTTGGTCATCAGCAGGTAGGTATTGGCGTCGAAACGCCCCGAGAACTCTTCACCCTGATAACGCAGGTAGCTTTCGACCTGGAACTCGACGCTGTGGAAGTCGTAGTTGAGCTTCTCGCTCTTCAGGCCACGGCCGAATTTCTCGCCCATGGAGTCGTCGGACAGGTAAGTGATGTGCCCGACCATCCGCGCCAGCATCAGCCCGCGCTTGGGGATCACGCCTTGTTCCTGGAACGAGCCGCCGTGGAATTCGGGGTCGGTAAGGATCGCCTGACGCGCCACTTCGTTGAACGCGATGTTCTGTGCCGACAGCTTGGGCGCCGAGGCGATGGCCAGGCAATGGCGGATGCGGTCAGGGTAAGTGATGCTCCATTGCATCGCCTGCATACCGCCGAGGCTGCCGCCGATAACCGCTGCAAACTGAGCGATGCCGAGGCGATCGGCCAGACGCGCCTGGCTGTGCACCCAGTCTTCCACAGTCAGCACCGGGAAATCGGCGCCAAACGGCTTGCCGGTCTCCGGGTTGATGCTGCTCGGGCCGGTAGAGCCGTTGCAGCCGCCGAGGTTGTTCAGGCTGACCACGAAGAATTTGCTTGTGTCGATGGGCTTGCCGGGGCCGATGCAGCTGTCCCACCAACCGGGTTTGCGGTCGTCGGGGCTGTGATAACCGGCGGCGTGGTGGTGACCGGACAAGGCGTGGCAGATCAGCACGGCGTTGCTCGCCGTGGCGTTCAGCGTGCCGTAGGTTTCGTAAATCAGGTCATAGGCTGGGAGCGAACGTCCGCAGGCCAACGCCAGGGGTTCGCTGAAGTGCGCCACTTGCGGCGTCACCAGACCAACAGAATCGGGGGGGAAGGCAGCTGGCATCGACCCTGCTCTCATTGAAATGAGGCGTAAGTCTAAAGACCGCTGGGGTTAGCGGCAAGCAAAGGCCGGGCCTGATTTTTCCCGGTAGACCGAGGTGCGCCCATCGCGGGCAAGCCTTGCTCCTGCAGAGGTCGCGTAGATCCTGTAGGAGCAAGGCTTGCCCGCGATGAACGATGATGCGGTCATTGCGCCGAACGCATCAGATCAGCCCGAACAATTCCTTCGGCATCAGCGCGTAGTACGCCAGGCGCGGGATCAGCCAGCTTTGCAGCAATTGCAGGGCAATGAACGCGAAGATCGGCGAGATATCGAGGCCGCCCAGGTTCGGAATGATCCGGCGGAACGGCGCGAGCACCGGCTCAGTGATTTGCTGGACCAGTTCCGCGCCCGGGTTGTGGCTTCCCGGCGCGACCCAGGACAGGATCACGCTGATGATCATCGCCCAGAACAGAATCTTCAGAAACAGCGCGAAGATGCCGATCAGCGCCCAAGGCACAAGGAGCAGCGCGTCGACGCCGTAGCCGCTGAGCAACAAGATCACCGCGAACAACGCCATCTGCACCAGCAACGCCAGCACCAGCGAAGACATATCCAGGCCGAACATGCTCGGAATGACCCGGCGCAGTGGCTTGAGCAGCGGTTGAGTGGCCTTCACGATGAACTGGCAGAGCGGATTGTAGAAGTTGGCCCGCACCAATTGCAGGATGAAGCGCAGCAGCACGATCAGCAGGTACAGGCTGCCCAGGGTTTGAATCACAAAAATGGCAGCGTCATTGAGTCCGGGCATTATTGATTCCTTATTAAGAGCTGATTAGCGACCGAGTTGCTCAGCCATCTCGGCGGAGCGGTGCGCGGCGGCGCCCAATGCTTTTTCGACCAGGGCTTCGAAGCCGTTGGCCTGGAACGACTTGATGGCCGCTTCCGTAGTGCCCGCGGGCGAAGTGACGCGACGACGCAGTTCAGCGGCGTCGACATCACTGCTCACAGCCATGTGCGCGGCGCCCAGGGCGGTTTGCAAGGTTAGCTGCGCAGCGATGTCTGCTGGCAGGCCGAGCTTCACGCCGGCGGCGGTCATGGCTTCGATCAACAGGAAGAAGTACGCCGGGCCCGAACCAGAAACGGCGGTGACCGCGTCCAGTTGCTGTTCTTCGCTGAGCCACAACGCGATGCCAACGGCAGACAGCAGTTCTTGAGCTTGCTGACGCTGCTCGGCGGTCACTTCTGCGGTAGCGAACAAACCGCTCACGCCCTCGCGCAGCAGCGCCGGGGTGTTAGGCATGCAACGCACGATCGGCTGGGCGCCGAGCCAGTTGTTCATGCTGGCGCAGGTGATACCGGCGGCAATCGACACCACCAGTTGCCCGGGCTTCAGGTTCGGGCGAATGGCTTCGCACACGGCTTTCATCGCCTGTGGCTTGACCGCCAGTACCACCACATCGGCGCCTTCAATAGCTTGGGCGTTGTCGGCGAACACCTCGATGCCATGTTCGGCGCTTACGCGGGCACGGGTTTCTTCGCCCGGGTCGCTGGCGCGGATCTGCGCCGCTTCCAGACCTTTGGCCCGCAGGCCGCCGATCAGGCTGGCGGCCATGTTGCCGGCACCGATAAAGGCAATACGTGTCTTGCTCATGTCAGGTCCTTATTCAGAAGTGTGTCAGCCATGATTACGGCTGACTGTAGTCGCGGGCGCCAAACAGGGCCGTACCGATACGGACCCAAGTGGCGCCCTGGGCAATGGCCGACTCGAGGTCGTGGCTCATGCCCATGGAAAGTGTGTCGAGCGGCAGGTTCAGGCTGGCTTGCAGGCTTTGCACGGCAGCGAAAGCGGCATCCTGGGCGGCGCGATCTTCAGTCGGCTCGGGGATGGCCATCAATCCGCGCAACTTCAGGCGCGGCAGGGCGCTGATGGCATTGGCCAGGGCCGGCAGGTCCGCCGGAGTGCAGCCGGATTTACTGGCTTCACCGCTGACGTTGACCTGGATACAGATGTTCAGAGGCGGCAGATCGGCAGGGCGTTGCTCGGACAATCGTTGTGCAATTTTTAGGCGATCCACGGAATGCACCCAGTCGAAGTGCTCGGCGATGGCGCGAGTCTTGTTCGATTGAATGGGGCCGATGAAGTGCCAGATCAAGGGCAGGTCGGCCAATTCGAGCTGCTTGCCCAGGGCCTCTTGCAGGTAGTTCTCGCCAAAGTCGCGCAGGCCGGCGGCATAGGCTTCACGCAGGGCTTGTGCGGGTTTGGTCTTGCTCACGGCCAGCAGCTGGACGCTATTTTCGGCGCGGCTGGCGGCGAGTGTTGCAGCATGTATGCGCGAACTAACTTCGAGAATGTTGTCTGCTATGGTGGACATCAAGAGGCGCCAGCGGTCTGAAGGTTCGCGGCATTCTACTGGAATTGAGAGACGCTATGGATATCACTGAACTGCTGGCCTTCAGCGCCAAACAGGGTGCATCCGACCTGCACCTGTCGGCCGGTCTGCCGCCGATGATTCGGGTGGATGGCGATATACGACGCATCAATCTGCCGGCTCTGGACCACAAGCAGGTGCAGGCGCTGATCTACGACATCATGAACGACACCCAGCGGGTGGACTTCGAAAAACACCTGGAAACCGACTTTTCCTTCGAAGTGCCCGGCGTGGCGCGCTTTCGGGTCAACGCCTTCAACCAGAGCCGTGGCGCTGGCGCGGTGTTCCGCACGATCCCGTCCAGAGTCCTGAGCATGGACGAATTGGGCATGGGCGACGTATTCCGCAAGATGACCGACGCACCTCGCGGGCTGGTGCTGGTGACCGGCCCGACCGGTTCCGGCAAGTCCACCACGCTGGCGGCAATGATCGATTACCTGAACAACCATCGCCATCACCACATCCTCACCATCGAAGATCCCATCGAGTTCGTCCACGAATCGCGCAAATGCCTGATCAATCAGCGTGAAGTCCACCGCGATACCCGCAGCTTCGCCACGGCGCTGCGCTCGGCTTTGCGTGAAGACCCGGATGTGATTCTGGTGGGTGAGATGCGTGACCTGGAGACCATTCGCCTGGCACTGACCGCAGCGGAAACCGGTCATTTGGTGTTCGGCACGCTACACACCACGTCGGCGGCGAAAACCATCGACCGGATCGTCGACGTGTTTCCGGGGGACGAGAAGTCCATGGTGCGGTCGATGCTGTCCGAGTCGTTGCTGGCAGTGGTGTCGCAGACGCTGGTAAAGAAGATTGGCGGTGGGCGCATTGCGGCGCACGAAATCATGCTGGGAACGTCGGCGATCCGGAATCTGATTCGCGAAGACAAGGTGGCGCAGATGTACTCATCGATCCAGTCGGGCGGGTCGCTGGGGATGCAGACACTGGATATGGGTTTGAAGGACTTGGTGACCAGAGGGTTGGTCAGTCGGGAGCAGGCGCGGGAGAAGGCGCGGTCACCGGATGGGTTTTGAGGATTGAAATGCAACCTGTGGCGAGGGAGCTTGCTCCCGCTGGGTTGCGAAGCAGCCCCAAAAAACGGGAGCGCTACGCACTGGGGCGCCAGCCCGGTCCAGCGGGGCAAGCTCCCTCGCCACAAGTGCTCGCCGTCAGATCAGCGCTGAACAACCCGCAACGCATTCTGTTCTTTCGGCAGAACCCGCTTGGCAACCACGTAATGTTGTTCCCAGTACGGTTTCTTCAAGGTGTCGATGGTCACCGACTTGCCACGGCGAGGCGCGTGGATGAAGCGGTCGTTGCCCAGGTAGATGGCAACGTGGTTGACTCGACGGCTCTTGATATTGAAGAAAATCAGGTCGCCCGGTTTCAAATCGTTGCGATCGACTTTCTCGCCGTGACCGCTGGCCATGGCATTGGACGTACGTGGCAGGTCGAACGTGGCGTCGTTGAACGCGTATTTCACCAGGCCGCTGCAATCGAAGCCTTTGCTCGGGCTGCTGCCGCCCCAACGGTACGGCGTACCGAGGACGTTCACCGCGCGGCTCAGCACGTTGCTGCTTTCCTTGGTCGCCATAGGTGGCACCAGGCTGCTTTTGCTGCTGCTCAGTTGTGGAGCAGTCTTGAGCGATTTCTTGCTTTTGCTCGAAGGAGCAGAAGCATGGGATTTTGGGGTGTAACCATTAACGTTCGGAAGACGTTGCTCACGATTGGTGGCGTGGGCGGCCAGTGGCAATAATAGGCAAATGGTTAGCCATGTCTTGAAAAATGGACGCATTAGGCAAGGCTCGTATGGGTTAGCGCGAAACTTTATAACAGCTTTTTTTAGCATTCCGAGGCCGTTTGTCGATTCCACTTGGTTCTAACGGAACCAAACAAGCGGAAAAAGGACGCAATTGTCGGACAGAACTCAAGTGCTACAAGGCTTTGACGGACGTGACGGTAGCATTTGCCATACGTCGGCTGCTCGTAAAAAAGTCACAAAGATTTAAAGAATATTTATCTATCGTGTGAATCGAGGTCATCCATGAACACCTATCAATCGCCCGTTCCGCATCAAGACACGCACAGTAAAGTGATTGGTTATCTGCTGTGGATTTTCGGGTTTACCGGTGCTCACCGCTTCTATTACGGCAAGCCGGTGACCGGGACGATCTGGTTCTTCACCTTCGGATTATTGGGGATTGGCTGGTTGATCGACCTGTTCCTGATCCCGGCCATGGACCGTGAAGCGGATTTGCGGTTTACCGCAGGTCCCATCGAGTACAACGTGGCGTGGATTCTGCTGACGTTTCTCGGCGTGCTCGGCGTGCACCGGATGTATCAGGGGAAGTGGATCAGCGGGTTGCTGTATCTGGTGACGGGCGGGGTGTTCTTTCTGGGGGTGCTGTATGACTTCTGGACGTTGAACGATCAGGTTTCCGTGCGCAACGCGCAGAATCGCGGCACTTTCCAGTAAGTTGTGGCGAGGGAGCTTGCTCCCGCTGGGTCGCGAAGCGACCCCAAAACAGGTCTGCTGCGCAGCCCAGCGGGAGCAAGCTCCCTCGCCACAGTCTTAAGCCTGGTGGCTAATCCGCCCATCCACCAGTGTGTAACGCACAACACCCGGCAAGCTATGCCCAATGAACGGGCAGTTCTCGCCCTTGGACAGCCAGGTCTCACCGGCCACGGTTGAAGCCGCAGGGTCGAACAGCACGATGTCCGCCGCGCCACCCACCGCCAGTTTGCCGGCCGGCAGGCGCAAGGCCTCGGCCGGGCCAGCGCTCAAGCGCGCCAGCAATGTAGGCAAGTCCAGCAAACCGTCTTCCACCAATGTCATCGCCAGCGGCAGCAACAGCTCAACGCTGCTGATGCCCGGCTCCGTGGCGCCGAACGGCGCCAGTTTGGCGTCCCGCTCATGGGGTTGGTGATGGCTGGAAATGGTCGAGACCACGCCCGATTTCACTGCTTCACGCAGGCCGTCGCGGTCGGCGCGGGTGCGCAGCGGCGGTTGTACGTGATACAGGCTGCTGAAATCGATCAGTGCTTCGTCGGTCAGGATCAGTTGATACAGCGCGACATCGGCGGTGACCTTCAAGCCACGGGCCTGAGCCTGGGCGATCAGGGCCACACCACGAGCGCTGGTGAGCTGACTGAAGTGCGCACGCACGCCGGTTTGCTCGACCAACAGCAGATCCCGGGCCAGGGCCACGGTTTCTGCGGTTTCCGGAATGCCCGGCAAGCCGAGGAAGCTCGCGGTCGGGCCTTCGTGGGCCAGGCCACCTTCGGCAAGGTCGTGATCCTGAGAGTTGAAAATCACCGTCAGGTCGAAGGTTGCCGCGTAGTCCAACGCCCGGCACAGGGTGCGGGTATTGCGGAAGCTCTCCAGGCCGTTGCCGAAGGCCACGCAACCGGCGTCGCGCAAGGCAACCAGTTCGGCCAGCTGTTCGCCGTCCAGACCTTTGCTCAGCGCGCCGATCGGGAAGACTTTGGTGTTGCCGGCCTCGCGGGCGCGGTCGAGGATCAGTTCAGCCACTGCCGAAGTGTCCAGAACCGGTTTGGTCTTCGGCGGGCAGCACAGGCTGGTGACACCGCCGGCCGCTGCGGCACGGGTTTCGCTGACGATCGAGCCTTTGCGGCTGTAACCCGGCTCGCGCAGGGCGACGTTGAGGTCGACCAAACCAGGCGCGGCCACAAGGCCTTTGGCGTCAATGGTGTCGACAGCGACGAAACCGGCCGGCGCGGCGCCCAGGGCGACGATCTTGCAGGCTTCGATGTGAATATCGGTGACTTGATCCAGGCCGCTGGCCGGATCGATGACGCGGGCGCCGAGAATGCTGAGCTTCACTGAACGTTCTCCTGCTCGAATTGGCGCTGGGCTGTTTGCCCGCTCATGGCCATGGACAGCACCGCCATACGAATTGCGATGCCGTATGTCACCTGGTTGAGGATCACCGAGTGCGGGCCGTCGGCCACCGCCGACTCAATCTCCACGCCGCGGTTTATCGGCCCCGGGTGCATGACGATGCAATCGGGTTTGGCGCCGGCCAGGCGCGCGGTGGTCAGGCCGAACAGGCGGTAGAACTCGCCTTCGCTTGGCAGCAGGCCACCGGTCATGCGCTCGCGTTGCAGACGCAGCATGATCACCACGTCGACGTCTTTCAGGCCTTCGGTCATGTCGGTGTAGACCTTCACGCCGTATTGCTCGATGCCGATTGGCAGCAGGGTTTTCGGCGCGATCACGCGGATGTCCGGGCAACCCAGGGTTTTCAGGGCCAGCATGTTCGAACGCGCCACCCGCGAGTGCAGGATGTCGCCGACGATGGCTACCGAGAGATTTTCGAAGCCGCCCTTGTGCCGGCGGATGGTGAGCATGTCGAGCATGCCCTGGGTCGGGTGCGCGTGACGGCCGTCGCCACCGTTGATGATCGCCACTTGCGGGCAAACATGTTCAGCGATGAAGTGTGCAGCGCCGGAGTCACCGTGGCGCACGACGAACATGTCGGCGGCCATGGCTTCCAGGTTGCGCAGCGTGTCGAGCAGGGTTTCGCCCTTGCTCGCCGACGATGTCGACACGTTGAGGGTGATCACGTCGGCCGACAACCGCTGGGCCGCCAGTTCGAAGGTGGTGCGGGTGCGGGTGGAGTTCTCGAAAAACACGTTGCACACGGTCTTGCCGCGCAGCAACGGGACTTTCTTCACCGCCCGGGCGCCGACTTCGAGGAAGGAGTCGGCAGTGTCGAGGATTTCCGTCAGCAACTCGCGGCGCAAACCGTCGAGCGAGAGGAAGTGGCGCAGCTGGCCCTGATCATTGAGCTGCAGCGGGCGCTTGGTATCTAGAGGCGTCATCGCGAGGGGGACTCTCAATAGGGCGGATTAAAGGGCGAGGTCTTGCAGTTCGAGCGCAAGCTCCGGGCCGGACAGCTTCACGCGCTCGTGAGCGGACAGCGACAGGGTCGCGCCGACCACGTTCGGGCGGATCGGCAGCTCGCCGGCGTCCAGGTCCAGCAGGCACACCAGCGTCACGCTGGCCGGGCGGCCGTAGTCGAACAGTTCGTTCATGGCGGCGCGGATGGTACGGCCGCTCATCAATACGTCATCGATCAGCACCAGGTGCTGGCCTTCGATTTCGAACGGCAGCGCAGACGGACGCACTTGCGGGTGCAGGCCGTTCTGGCTGAAGTCATCGCGGTAGAAGGACACGTCCAGGGTGCCGAGCGGCTCGTCGCTGCCCAGTTCCTTGAGCAAGGCCTGGGCGACCCAGACGCCGCCGGTACGAATGCCGATGAAGCGCGGGTCACTGATGCCGCGGTGTTCCAGGTGGGCCTTCAGGCGAGTGGCCATCTGGCTGATCAGTTCGGCGGGATTGGGCAGGCTCATGGTTGCTCCTTCTTGGGCCCGAGCCGGGTCGTGTAGCGGGTGGCTCGGGTTGTAGCTATATAGAGGCGCGTAGCGGCTCTTCAGGATTCGAACAGTGCGCCGTTTTCGTCGAGCCAGCCTTGCAGCAGCAGGGCGGCGGCGATGGCGTCGACGGGGTTGTCTCGGTAGCTGCCCTTTTGTCCGCCGCGATCACGTCGCTCGCCTTTGGCTTCAAAGGTCGTCAGGCGTTCATCGTGGGTATAGAAGGGCAGGTTGAAGCGGCCGTTGAGGCGGCGGGCAAATTTTTCGGCGCGCAGGCACATGTCGCTCGGTGTGCCGTCCATGTTCAACGGTAGGCCAACCACCACGGCGTCGGGCTTCCACTCTTTGATGAGGGCTTCAACCTGACCCCAGTCGGGAATGCCGTTCTGCGCTTTCAACGTGCACAGCTCGCGGGCCTGGCCGGTAATCACCTGGCCGACCGCAACGCCGATCTGTTTGGTGCCGTAGTCAAAGCCCAGAATCAACCGCAGGGCCATCAGGCGTGCCCCGCCTGGCTGGTGAGCAGGCTGAGGTTGACGCCCAGGTGTTTGGCCGCCGCTTCCAGGCGCAGCTCGCTGCTGGTGTTGAACAGGATGTCGGCGTCGAACGGGCAGGTCAGCCAGGCGTTCTGCGCCAGCTCGGCTTCCAGTTGCCCGGCTTCCCAACCGGCGTAGCCGAGGGCGATCAGGCTCTTGGGCGGGCCGAAGCCGTCGGCGATGGAGAACAGCACGTCCTGGGAGGTCGACAGGGACAACTCGTCTTCCAGATCAACGGTCGCCTGGAAGCTCTGCCCTTTGGGGTGAAGGACGAAGCCGCGATCGGTCTGCACCGGGCCGCCGATGAAGATCGGCACATGCTGGCAGAGCGCTGGCGGCTCGATATCCGGGCGCAATTGCTCAAGGATATCGGCCAGGCTCAGCTCTTGTGGACGGTTGACCACCAGCCCCATGGCGCCATTGGCCGTGTGCTCGACGATGTAGGTCAAGGTGTGCGCAAAGTTCGGGTCGGCCATGTGTGGCATGGCGATCAGGAATTGATGCTTGAGGTAGCTGGGGCTGACGTTTTTCATGACCGCTAGTGTGGCGTTCGAGGGGCGAACTGACAAGCTTGAACAAGGCAAAAGATCGCAGCCTTCGGCAGCTCCTACAGGGGAATGAGTACATCTGTAGGAGCTGCCGAAGGCTGCGATCTTTTAATTACTGGACAACCGATCGCCGCGCGCAAACTTCCACGTCCGGATAATTTCCAGGCGATCGATATCCGACAAATCACCGGTAAACGGCGCAAACGGCGCCGCCAGCCGCACGATGCGCTGCGCCGCCTGATCCAGCAGCGGTTGCCCGGAGGATTCCAGCACCAGCACTTCATACAGCGAGCCGTCGCGGTTGATCGACACCATCAGGCGCAAATTGCCGTAAATCTGTTTGCGCCGGGCTTCATCCGGGTAATTGAGGTTGCCGATGCGCTCGACCTTCTTGCGCCATTCGTCTTTGTACCAGGCGCCCTTGTCGCGCATGGTCGAGGCGGCGCTCAGGCGGTGGATGCGCGGGCGCTTGGCGTACAGCTGTTGTTCGTTGGCCAGTTCGGCTTCCAGGCTGGCGATGTCGCTGGACAGTTGTTCAGTGTCGAACGTCGGCGCGGCCACCGCAGGCTTGGTGACAGGCTTGGGTTCTTCGGTTTTGGTGGCGGCTTTCTTCGGTTTCGGCGCGACGGTGGTCACGGCAGCCTTGGGCGGGGCTTCCTGTTGTTCAGGTTTGGCCGCTGGCGGTGGCGTGACTTTTTGCACCTTGTTGTCCTGGAACGGCGCGATCTCGGTGGTCTTGGGGATCGCCTTTTTATCCAGGGTGCCGCTGCCTTGCTGGTTTTCCTGGGCGAGGAAATCGGCCTTTTCCGGCTTCTTTTCGCTCTTGAACGTGGCGAGGGTGATTTCCAGGGTCCGGCTGATCTGCTTGGGCTCGACCACGGCAAACCCGACGCCCAGCAGCAAGGCCAGGTGAATCAGCGCCGCCAGAAACAGGGTAAAACCGAGGCGATCGGCCGGGCGCACGCCACGGTGGGCGAGTTCGGCGGGCAGATCGGACGGGAGGGTCATGACAAGGAAACCAACATCGCGTTTTCACAGGCCGCGCATGATAACGCAATGTTGGTTTGGCTAATCAACGTGCCTTGAGCTTCTGATCGATGGCATCCATCAGCATGCTGCCGATATCAGTGCCGAAGGCGTTGTCGATCTCGCGGATGCAGGTCGGGCTGGTGACGTTGATTTCCGTCAGGTGCTCGCCGATCACGTCGAGGCCGACGAACAGCAGGCCTTTTTCGCGCAGGGTCGGGCCGACTTGTGCGGCGATCCAGCGATCCTTTTCGGTCAGCGGACGCGCTTCGCCACGGCCACCGGCTGCGAGGTTGCCACGGGTTTCACCGGCGGCAGGAATGCGCGCCAGGCAATAGTCCACAGGTTCGCCGTCAATCATCAGGATGCGTTTGTCGCCGTCCTTGATCGCCGGCAGGTAAGCCTGGCCCATGATCTGCTGGGCGCCCAGGGCGGTCAGGGTTTCGAGGATCACCGACAGGTTCGGGTCGCCAGCGCGGTGACGGAAGATCGACGTGCCGCCCATGCCGTCCAGCGGCTTGAGGATCACATCGCCGTGTTTGGCGGCGAATTCACGCAGCACGTCGGCACGGCGGCTGACCACGGTCGGCGGCGTGCACTGCGGGAACAGCGTGGCGAACAGTTTCTCGTTGCAATCGCGCAGGCTCTGCGGCTTGTTGACCACCAGCACGCCGGCGCTTTCGGCTTGTTCGAGCAAATAGGTGGAGTAAACGAACTCCATGTCGAACGGCGGATCCTTGCGCATCAGGATCACATCGAGATCGCTCAGCAGCGAATCCTGCTCGGCACCCAGTTCGAACCACTTTTCCGGGTTGGCGAACACTTGCAGCGGCCGCATCCGCGCCCGTGCCTGGCCTTCGCCCTGGTACAGGTCGCGCTGTTCCATATAGAACAGTTCCCAGCCACGCTTCTGCGCGGCCAGCAGCATGGCCAGCGAGCTATCCTTTTTATAGGAGATGCTGGCGATAGGGTCCATGACAATCCCGACGCGAACGCTCATTGGGTTTTCCTCGAAAATTGGCTACCGGATCGGTACGAAAAAAGTGGCGTCAGAGTGGCGCTGAGTGTGTTCCCGGTCAAGGAAAAACCACCGCGCCGGTCGGCCGATAGATTGGTTATTGAGACTGTGCTAAAAAGACTGCCATGTTGTGGTGGCCCTTGAGTATCAAGGGTTTCGAGCCGCCAAACGGACAAATTGATTCACAAAGGCGACGGTAGAGCATTTATGGAACAGCAGCCCAGCGCCTTGAAGGTCATGGTGATCGACGATTCGAAGACGATTCGCCGCACCGCCGAAACGCTGCTCAAGAACGTGGGTTGTGAGGTCATCACGGCCATCGACGGTTTCGATGCCCTGGCCAAGATTGCCGACAATCACCCCGGCATCATCTTCGTCGACATCATGATGCCGCGTCTGGATGGCTATCAGACCTGCGCTTTAATCAAGAACAACAGTGCATTCAAGTCCACGCCGGTGATTATGCTGTCGTCCAAGGACGGGCTGTTCGACAAGGCCAAGGGACGCATCGTCGGCTCCGACCAGTTTTTGACCAAGCCTTTCAGCAAGGAAGAACTGCTGAACGCGATCCAGGCCCATGTTCCGGGCTTCGCCGCCGTTTTGCCGCAGTAAGACACGCACAGTGACGCTCGGCCAGCGGGCCTTGCGTCGACAAGAATGGGGAAGACCATGGCACGTATTCTGATCGTCGATGATTCGCCGACTGAAATGTACAAACTGACCGGCATGCTGGAAAAGCACGGTCATGAAGTCTTGAAAGCCGAAAACGGCGCCGACGGCGTGGCCCTGGCCCGCCTGGAAAAACCCGATGCGGTGCTGATGGATATCGTCATGCCCGGCCTCAACGGCTTCCAGGCGACCCGCCAGCTGACCAAAGACCCGGAAACCGGGCACATCCCGGTGATCATCATCACGACCAAGGATCAGGAAACCGACAAGGTCTGGGGCACGCGCCAGGGCGCCAAGGATTACCTGACCAAACCGGTCGATGAAGAAACCCTGCTGAAAACCCTGAACAACGTGCTGGCCGGTTGATCGTCCGGCCATGACCGAGTCGCTGACGGCTTTTGAGCTGCTGCTGCAGATCGACCAGCGCTGTCGCTTGCTGGCGGCGGACTTGCCGTCGCAGCCGACCCGACAGGACAGCTGGAGCGGCATCGGCTTCCGCTTGGGCGAACACTGGTACGTCGCGCCCATGAGCGAAGTCAGCGAGGTGCTGCACGAACCGCGTTTTACTCAGGTGCCGGGCGTCAAATCCTGGGTCAAGGGCCTGGCCAACCTGCGTGGGCGCTTGCTGCCGATCATGGATCTGGGGGCGTTCTTCGGGCACGAACTGTCGGTGGCGCGTCGACAACGGCGAGTGCTGGTGGTGGAGCATCAAGAGGTGTTCGCCGGGCTGATGGTCGATGAAGTGTTCGGCCTTCAACACTTTGCCCAGGACAGTCTGGAAGCCGTACCGATAAATGACGTGCAGGTGCCGATGGCGGCGTTCGTCGAAGGCTGCTTTGAACGCGAACAGACCTGGCGGGTGTTCAGCCCGTTCGCGCTGGCGCGGTCGCAGGGGTTCATGAACATCGCGGTATAGGCTCTTGTAGGAGCCGAGCTTGCTCGCGATGCAGGCGCAGAAGTTCATCAGGTACACCGCGTTATCGTTCATCGCGGGCAAGCCTTGCTCCTACAAGAGCGGGGGGAATTGGGCAGGACAGGCGAAGACCGATGATAAAAGCAAAAACAGGCAAGCCAATGGAAGGGTCGCGCAGTCGTTCGCAGATCATCGCGCTGTTCATCGCGCTGATCATTTTCATCATGCTGTTGTTCGCCAACTTCGCGTACCTCAACACCCAGGCCACCTACGACAAACAGTACATCGGTCACGCCGGCGAGCTGCGCGTGCTGTCGCAGCGCATTGCCAAGAACGCCACCGAAGCCGCCGCCGGCAAGGCTGCGGCATTCAAGTTGCTCAGCGATGCGCGCAACGATTTTGCCCAGCGCTGGAGCTATCTGAAAAAGGGTGATCCTTCCACCGGTCTGCCACCGGCACCGGCCACCGTGCGCCCGGAAATGCGTGCCGTGCAGATGGACTGGGAACGCCTGCTGAAAAATACCGACGCCATTCTTTCCAGTGAGCAGACGGTGTTGTCGCTGCATCAGGTCGCCGCGACTCTGGCCGAAACCGTGCCGCAGTTGCAGGTCGAGTACGAGAAGGTTGTGGAAATCCTCTTGCAACGCGGCGCCCCGGCCGCTCAGGTCGCGGTGGCCCAGCGTCAATCGCTGCTGGCCGAACGCATTCTGGGTGCGGTGAACACGGTGTTGTCCGGCGACGAGAGCTCGCAACAGGCCGCCGACGCTTTCGGTCGCGATGCGGCGCGATTCGGTCAGGTGCTCAACGGCATGCTCCAGGGCAATGCGGCGCTGAAAATCAGTCAGGTCGAAGATCAGGATGCACGGGCGCGGTTGAGCGAAATTTCCGAGCTGTTCGAATTCGTTTCCGGCTCGGTGGATGAAATCCTCGAAACCTCGCCGGAGCTGTTCAAGGTGCGCGAGTCTGCGACCAATATCTTCAGCCTGTCGCAAACCCTGCTCGACGAAGCCTCGCACCTTGCCGGTGGTTTTGAAAACCTTGCCGGCGGACGCAACACCGACACCATCGGTGGTTATGTACTGGGCCTGGCGGCGTTGATGTCGATCATCCTCATCGGTCTGGTGATGGTCCGCGAAACCAACCGGCAGTTGCGCGAAACCGCCGAGAAAAACGAACGCAACCAGAACGCGATCATGCGTCTGCTCGATGAAATCGAGGACCTGGCCGACGGCGATCTGACCGTAACCGCCTCGGTGACCGAAGACTTTACCGGCACCATCGCCGACTCGATCAATTATTCCGTGGACCAGCTGCGCGACCTCGTGGCCACCATCAACCTGACCGCCGGGCAGGTCGCCGCTGCCGTGCAGGAAACCCAGGCCACCGCCATGCACCTGGCACAGGCCTCGGAGCATCAGGCGCAGCAGATTTCCGAAGCCTCCACCGCGATCAACGACATGGCCGAGTCCATTGATCAGGTGTCGGCCAACGCCGCTGAATCCTCGGCGGTGGCCGAGCGCTCGGTGGAGATCGCCAACAAGGGCAACGAGGTGGTGCACAACACCATCCATGGCATGGACAACATCCGCGAGCAGATTCAGGACACCGCCAAGCGCATCAAGCGCCTGGGCGAGTCTTCCCAGGAAATCGGCGACATCGTCAGCCTGATCGATGACATTGCCGACCAGACCAACATCCTCGCCCTCAACGCTGCGATCCAGGCATCGATGGCCGGTGATGCCGGGCGCGGTTTCGCGGTGGTAGCCGACGAAGTTCAACGCTTGGCCGAACGCTCTTCAGCGGCCACGCGACAGATTGAAACGCTGGTGCGGGCGATCCAGACTGACACCAACGAAGCGGTCATCTCCATGGAACAGACCACCACCGAAGTGGTGCGCGGCGCCCGCCTGGCTCAGGATGCCGGCGTGGCCCTGGAAGAAATCGAAGGGGTGTCCAAAACCCTCGCGGCGCTGATCCAGAGCATTTCCAACGCTGCACAACAACAGACGTCGTCTGCCGGTCAGATTTCCCTGACGATGAACGTGATCCAGCAGATCACCACGCAGACCTCGTCCGGTTCTACCGCCACCGCCGAGAGCATCGGCAACCTGGCGAAAATGGCCAGTCAGCTGCGTCGCTCGGTGTCCGGTTTCACCTTGCCGGCCAGTAAGGCGCAAGTGACGGACAAAGCTTGAACCGCCCACGGGCGTAGGCACATTGACTGAAGTGGGAACTGGAGTGGTTATGGGTGATCGGCACGACTATGTGGCCCTCGAATGGGTCAAAGGCGAGATTGCCGAAACGCTGAAGCAGGCTCATCACGCGATCGAAACCCAGCTTGATGACCCGCAGGCGACGCACGCCCTGAGCGAATGCCTGGCGTGCATCCATCAGGTTCACGGCAGTTTGCAGATGGTCGAATTCTACGGCGCGGCCTTGCTCGCCGAAGAAATGGAACATCTGGTCAGCGCCTTGCAACAGGGGCGCGTCAGCCATCGTGACGAAGCGTTGCACCTGATGCTGCAAGCCCTCGGGCAACTGCCGATCTACCTCGACCGGGTACAAAGTGCCCGCCGCGACTTGCCGCTGGTGGTGCTGCCATTGATCAACGACCTGCGCAGCGCCCGTGGCGAAAGCCTGTTGTCGGAAACCAGCCTGTTCAGCCCGCAATTGCCGGACCTGCCGCCGTTGGACGCAGAATCCCTGGCGTTGCTGGAGCCGGCGGAGCTGCCGAATGTGCTGCGCAAGTTGCGGCAGATGTTGCAGATGGCGTTGGTTGGTTTGTTGCGCGAACAGGATGACGATACCCACCTCGGTTACCTGGCCAAGGTCTTTACCCGTCTCGAAAGCCTGTGCGGCAACGCGCCGCTGAGCCCGTTGTGGCAGGTCGCTTCGGCGCTGGTCGAAGGCATGCGCGGTGGCGCGATCGCCAACAGTCCGGCCTTGCGCAGCCTGTTCAAGGACGCCGACAAAGAACTCAAGCGCCTGCTCGAACAGGGCATCGGTGCCATCAATCAACCGGCGCCGCCGGAGCTGCTCAAGAGTTTGCTGTTTTACATTGCCAAGGCCGAACACCCCACCGGGCAGATGCTGACCATGAAAGATCGCTACGGACTGGACGATGCGCTGCCCAACAGCGCGATGGTCGATGAAGAACGCGCGCGGCTGGCCGGTCCTGACCGCGATGCCATGCGTTCGGTATTGGCCGCGTTGTGCGAAGAGCTGGTGCGGGTCAAGGAGCGACTGGACCTGTTCGTGCGCAGCGACCGGCAACACACCTCCGATCTCGACAGCCTGCTGGCGCCGCTGCGGCAAATCGCCGACACCCTGGCGGTGCTGGGTTTCGGCCAGCCGCGCAAGGTCATCATCGATCAACTGGCGGTGGTGCTGAGCCTCGCCCAAGGCCAGCGCGCGCCTGATGACGCGATCCTCATGGATGTCGCCGGGGCCTTGCTCTACGTCGAAGCCACGCTGGCCGGCATGGTCGGCACGGTGGAGCCCGAGAGCCAGGAAGACAGCCGCCTGCCGACCACCGACCTGACGCAGATCCATCAGATCGTGATCAAGGAAGCACGCATCTGCCTGCAACAGGCCAAGGACATGATCGTCGACTACATCGACGCCGACTGGGACCGTCAGCATTTGCAGGCACTGCCGGCCTTGCTGACCCAAGTGCGTGGCGCGCTGGCGATGATTCCGTTGAGCCGCGCCGCGAGCCTGATCGAAACCTGCAATCACTTCATCCGCGAACATCTGCTGCTCGACCCCGGCCAGCCCGACTGGCAGGAACTCGACAGTCTGGCCGACGTCATCACCAGCCTCGAGTATTACCTTGAGCGCCTCAGCGACGACCCCGAGGCGCCCGGCGAACAACTGCTCGACGTGGCGGAAAAAAGCCTGGCCGCGCTCGGCTTCTTCCCGAATGAAAAGCCCAGCGAACAGCATGTGCCGGTGCTTGACGATGTGTTGAGCCCCAGCGAAGCGCAAATCATGCAGCAACGCCAGGAACTGGACGCTCCCGCCATCGTCCAGACCCTGGCCGATGTACTCGCCAGCCCGGTCTCGGCTCTGAACCCGCCCGCCCTGAATACACCGGGCAGCCTGTTGCCGCCGCCTGTTGGCGAGGAACCGGTGGACGATGAATTGCGCGAAGTGTTCCTCGAAGAAACCGATGAAGTCCTGGAAATTCTTCGCGAGTATTTGCCGCGCTGGTCGGTCAATCCCGACAACCGCTCGGCCTTGAGTGAATTGCGCCGCGCCTTCCATACCCTCAAGGGCAGTGGCCGCATGGTCCGCGCGCTGGTGCTAGGCGAGCTGGCCTGGGCCATGGAGAACCTGCTCAACCGCGTACTGGAAAACAGCGTGGAACCGGGCGCTACGGTGCAGCAACTGCTCGGTGATGTGCTGAACCTGTTGCCTGAGTTGGTGGCTGAATACGCCGCCAATGCTCAGCGCCAGCGCAATGATGTCGACCAATTGGCGGCTCGCGCCCATGCCTTGGCCAAGGGTGAAGAGCCGATCTGCGACGAGGACACGCAAGACGTCACGGCGCTCGATCCGCTGTTGCTGGAGATCTTCCGCAAAGAAGCCGAAACCCATTTGGGCAGCCTCAATCGCTTCCTCGAACAAGCCGCCGAACATGTGCCGTTGCAGGCCAGTGACGAATTGCTGCGTGCCTTGCACACCCTCAAGGGCAGTGCGTCGATGGCCGGGGTTTTGCCGATTGTCGAACTGGCCACACCGCTGGATCAACTGGCCCGGGAATACAAGGCTCACCAGATCGCCCTGGACCTGGATGAAGTCGAAGTACTGCTGGAGGCCGAAGGTTTGTTCCGGCTCGGCTTGCGTCAGCTCAGGACCGATCCGCTGGCGGAAATCCCCCACGCCCAATCGTTGATCGAGCGGGCTCGGGCGATGCTGGCCGAGCGTCTGCAAAACCTTCTGGATGCTCCGAGCAGCGGCTTGCGCATCAAGCGTGATCCGCAGCTGATCAACAACTTCCTGGCCGAAGGCATGGACATCCTGCTCGACGCCGAAAGTCTGCTGCAGCGTTGGCAGCAACACCCCGGCGAGCGTCAGGAACTCAGTGCGCTGCTCGACGAATTGACCACCCTCGGCGAAGGCGCGCACCTGGCCGATCTGCATCCGGTGGATGAGCTTTGCGAAGCCTTGCTTGACCTCTACGGTGCCGTGGAAGAAAGCAGCCTGGCCGTCAGCGAGGCGTTTTTCCACGAGGCGCAAAGTGCCCACGAAGCGCTGATCAACATGCTCGACGAACTGGCCGCCGGCCAGGAAGTCACGCCGCGCCCGGAGCGAATTCAGGCCTTGCACGGATTGCTCGATCAGAGCCTCGACCCGTCGGCCATGGGCTTGATTCGCAGCGACGGCAGCCGCACCCTGAGCATTCACGAACTGTCAGATGCCACCGCCGAATTGGCGCAGACCGCGACTGAAGTGGAGCTGGACGACGAGATCGTCTCGATCTTCCTCGAAGAAGCGGTGGACATCCTCGAAAGCGCCGGCCAGGCCTTGCAGCGCTGGTTGAACGAACCGCAAAACGGCGCGCCGCTGTCGTCTTTGCAACGCGACCTGCACACCCTCAAGGGTGGCGCGCGCATGGCCGAGGTCGAGCCGGTCGGTGATCTGGCCCATGAACTGGAAAGCCTTTACGAAGGTTTGGTCGACCGCCGCTACAGCCACAGCGAAGTGCTCGTGCAGTTGCTGCAACACAGCCATGACCGGTTAGCGCAATTACTTGAGCAGTTGCAGAACCACCAGCCGCTGGGCGACCCGAGCGAGCTGATCGAGGCGATTCGCGCGTTCCGTCAGGGCCACGCGGGCCACGCCGATGTGATCGAGCCGGCGGCCAGCAACGATTCAGCGCATCACGACAGCGAGCTGCTGGACATCTTCCTCGAGGAAGGTTTCGACATCATCGAGAGCTCTGGTGCGGCGCTGGTGCGCTGGCAGGCCGAGCCGTCGAACCGCCAGGAAGTGGAAACCCTGCTACGCGACCTGCACACCCTCAAGGGCGGTGCACGGATGGTGGAAATTGCCCCCATCGGCGATCTGGCCCATGAGCTGGAATTTCTCTACGAAGGCTTGTCGGCCGGTGTACTGAAACCCACAGACGCGTTGTTCGAACTGCTGCAACGCAGCCATGACCGACTGGCGCAAATGCTCGACGCGACCCGTGCCGGTGAGCCGTTGCCGCCTGCGGACCGATTGATCGACACGATCAAGAATTTCAGTCACCCGGCCGTGCCTGAGGCCCCGCCACCGATTGTGTTGCCCACAGCGGCAAAACCTGAGGCGCCGCAGCTGCAACCTGATGCCGGCGCGGACATGGTCAAGGTCTCGGCGGAACTGCTCGACGATCTGGTCAACCTGGCCGGTGAAACGTCGATCTTCCGTGGCCGGATCGAACAGCAAGTCAGCGATGCCCAAGTGGCGCTGAACGAGATGGAAACCACCATCGAGCGGATACGCGACCAGTTGCGCCGTCTCGATACCGAAACCCAGGGGCGGATTCTCAGCCGCCAGCAAGTCGATGCCGAGCGCCTGGGTTACGAAGAATTCGACCCGCTGGAAATGGACCGTCACTCACAGTTGCAGCAACTTTCGCGGGCGCTGTTCGAATCCGCCTCCGACTTGCTCGACCTCAAGGAAACCCTCGACCGGCGTAATCAGGACGCGGAAAACCTGCTGCAACAGCAGGGCCGCATCAACACCGAGTTGCAGGAAGGCTTGATGCGTACGCGCATGGTGCCGTTCGAGCGGATGTTGCCGCGCTTGAGGCGCATCGTCCGTCAGGTCGCCGGCGAGTTGGGCAAGGACGTCGAATTCATCGTCGGCAACGCCGAAGGCGAGATGGACCGCAACGTGCTCGAACGCATGGCGGCGCCGCTGGAACACATGCTGCGCAACGCCGTGGACCATGGCCTTGAGTCCACTGAGGTGCGGGTCGCGGCGGGTAAGTCGGCGCAAGGGCGGATCACCCTCGACCTGTTGCGCGAGGGCGGCGACATCATTTTCGACATCCGCGACGACGGTGCCGGTGTACCGCTGGACGCCGTGCGGCGCAAGGCAATCAAGCGTGGTTTGCTCGATCCGAACAGTGAAGTCAGCGATCGCGACGTGTTGCAGTTCATCCTGCAACCGGGCTTTTCCACCGCCGAGAAAATCACCCAGATCTCCGGTCGCGGCGTCGGCATGGACGTGGTGCACGAAGAGGTACGGCAACTGGGCGGCAGCATGAGCATCGACTCGGTGCCGGGGCAGGGCGTGCACTTCCGCATCCGCCTGCCGTTCACCGTGTCGGTCAATCGGGCGCTGATGGTGCAATGCTTTGAGGATCAGTATGCGATTCCGCTGAACACCATCGAAGGCATCGTCCGCGTGTTGCCCAACGAACTCGAAGGGCATTTCCGCCTCGATCCACCGACCTACGAATACGCCGGGCAGCGCTACGAACTGTGCTACCTGGGCGAGTTGCTGAAGACCAGTCCCCGGCCAAAACTGTTGGGCCAGAGCCTGCCGCTGCCGGTGCTGCTGGTGCAATGCAACGAGCGCCACATCGCGGTGCAAGTCGATGCCATGGCAGGCACCCGCGAGATCGTGGTCAAGAGCCTCGGCCCGCAGTTCGCAGCGGTGCAAGGTGTGTCCGGGGCGACGATTCTGGGGGATGGCCGGGTGGTGCTGATTCTCGATTTGCTGGCGCCGATCCGCGCAATGCAGGCCCATGTGCCGCAACGCCCGGCGAGTCACGAGGTCGAGGCCGAGCCGCAACGGCCATTGCTAGTGATGGTGGTCGACGACTCGGTCACGGTGCGCAAGGTCACCAGTCGTCTGCTCGAACGCCACGGCATGAACGTACTGACCGCCAAGGACGGGGTCGACGCCATGCTGCTGCTCGAAGAACACCTGCCGGACGTGATGCTGCTGGACATCGAAATGCCGCGCATGGACGGCTTCGAAGTGGCGACCCAAGTGCGCAACGATGAGCGCTTGCAGCACCTGCCGATCATCATGATCACTTCCCGCACCGGCCAGAAACACCGCGACCGGGCCATGGCCATCGGCGTCAACGACTACCTCGGCAAGCCGTACCAGGAATCGGTACTGCTCGAAAGCATCGCCCTGTGGAGCAAAACCCATGCTTGAGCGGCGCATCAATCAGCGCGGCATCAACCTCACCGGCCTGGTGCTGCCCCTGGCCGACCGCAACCTGATCCTGCCCAACGTGGCGATCGCCGAGCTGATCGATTACCAGCCGGCGGCGTTCGATCTGGATACGCCGCCGTGGTATCTGGGGCGGGTCAGCTGGCGCAACCGGCAAATTCCGTTGCTCAGTTTCGAGTCGGCGTGCGGGCAGAAAATCGTCATCGGCGAACGCGCGCGGATCGTCATTCTCAATGCGCTCGGCGGCCGGCCAGAACTGAAGTTCATCGCCATGCTGGTGCAAGGAATTCCGCGTTCGTACAAGCTCGACAGTCAGTTGAGCTATGTCGATGTGCCGTTGTGTTCGCTGGAGAGAGCGGCGGTGCAGGTGGCGGATCAAGTGGCGAAGGTGCCGGATTTGTTGGCGCTGGAGGAGTTGTTGGTGGACGCAGGGTTGGGTATTTGATCCCGAGTTTGAGGTGATTTTACTGGCCCCATCGCGGGCAAGCCTTGCTCCTACGGATTTGTGGAGTACGCAATTTTGCGAACGACACGAGACCTGTAGGAGCAAGGCTTGCCCGCGATGGCGTCCTTCCCATCAACCATTACTCTGACCGTAACAATCCACCACTCTGCTTGATTGATGCCCTCCACCCAACACTCCTAAGGTAGCTCCACGACAGCAAACCCGTGGAGTGGTCATGACAACATCAAATTCCCCCGACTCGCGATGGACGCGGCGGCGCAGCGAAAAGCAGCGGCGTCTGGCGCAAGTGGCGAGTCTGGCTGACGGTGTGGTGTTGCCCACCGACAAAATCGTCGCGGCGCTTGAGGCCTTGATCCTGCCTGGCGACCGCGTGGTGCTGGAGGGCAACAACCAGAAGCAGGCGGATTTTCTTTCCCGCTCCCTGGCCAAAGCCGATCCGGGCAAGCTCCACGATCTGCACATGATCATGCCCAGCGTCGGCCGCTCCGAGCACCTGGACCTGTTCGAACGCGGCATTGCCCGCAAGCTCGATTTCTCTTTTGCCGGTACTCAAAGCCTGCGCATCAGTCAGTTGCTTGAAGACGGTTTGCTGGAAATCGGCGCGATCCACACCTACATCGAACTCTATGCGCGGCTGGTGGTGGACCTGATTCCCAACGTCGTGCTCTCCGCCGGTTTCATGGCCGACCGCGCCGGCAACATCTACACCGGACCGAGCACCGAAGACACCCCGGCGCTGATCGAACCAGCGGCGTTCAGCGACGGCATCGTCATCGTTCAGGTCAACCAATTGGTGGACGATGTAAGCGACCTGCCGCGTGTAGACATCCCGGCGTCCTGGGTCGATTTCGTGGTGGTGGCCGACAAGCCTTTCTACATCGAACCGCTGTTTACCCGCGACCCACGGCACATCAAGCCAGTGCACGTGTTGATGGCGATGATGGCGATTCGCGGAATCTACGAAAAACACAACGTGCAGTCGCTCAATCACGGCATCGGTTTCAACACCGCCGCCATTGAACTGATCCTGCCGACCTACGGCGAATCCCTCGGCCTCAAAGGCAAGATCTGCCGCAACTGGACGCTCAATCCGCACCCGACCCTGATCCCGGCGATTGAAAGCGGCTGGGTCGAAAGCGTGCATTGTTTCGGCACCGAACTGGGCATGGAAAACTACATCGCCGCCCGCCCCGATGTGTTCTTTACCGGGCGCGATGGTTCCCTGCGTTCCAACCGAATGTTCAGCCAATTGGCCGGGCAATACGCGGTGGACCTGTTCATCGGCGCCACCCTGCAAGTCGATGGCGATGGCCATTCTTCCACCGTGACCCGTGGTCGTCTGGCAGGTTTCGGCGGGGCGCCGAACATGGGCCATGACCCACGAGGTCGTCGCCACGGCACACCGGCCTGGCTCGACATGCGCCACACCGACGTCGCCGAACCGATGCTCGAGCGCGGCAAGAAACTTGTGGTGCAAATGGTCGAGACCTTCCAGGAAGGCGGCAAACCGACCTTCGTCGAAACCCTCGATGCCATCGAAGTGGCGAAAAAAAGCGGCATGCCGCTGGCGCCGATCATGGTCTACGGCGACGACGTCACCCACCTGCTGACCGAAGAAGGCATTGCCTATCTGTACAAGGCGCGCTCGCTGGAAGAGCGGCAGGCAATGATCGCTGCAGTTGCAGGCGTGACCGCCATCGGCCTGCGCCACAACCCGAAAGACACCGCACGCATGCGCCGTGAAGGCCTGATCGCCTTGCCGGAAGACCTCGGCATCCGCCGCACCGACGCCACCCGCGAACTGCTCGCCGCCAAAAGCGTGGCCGATCTGGTCGAGTGGTCCGGTGGCCTCTACAACCCGCCTGCCAAATTCAGGAGCTGGTAATGCACGCATTCAACCTGCAACCGAAAACCCTGAGCCTGGCCGAACGGTTGGCGGATATGGCGGTGGACGCGCTGATCGACGAAGCGGACTTGTCGCCGAAACCAGCGCTGGTCGACCGTCGCGGAAATGGCGCCCATACCGATTTGCACTTGGGGCTGATGCACGCTTCTGCACTTTCCCTTTGGCCAGCCTTCAAGGAAATGGCCGAAGCCGCTATCGACATCGGCGAGATCGGTTTGCCGCTGCGCGAAGCCGTGGGCCTGATCGGTCGTGAAGGCGAGCAAGCGATGCTCGCGACCACCCATGGCGTCAATACTCATCGCGGGGCAATTTGGGCATTGGGCCTGTTGGTCGCCGCTGCCGCGTTGCAGCCCGAATCCACCAGCGCCGGTGCAATCACCTTGCGCGCTGCGCGGCTGGCCTTGCTCGACGACCGTTACGCCCCGCGTCCGCTCAGCCACGGTGCGCAAGTCTCCCTACGCTACGGCGCTCGCGGTGCCCGTGAAGAAGCGCAACTGGGTTTCCCGGCGGTGACTCAACGCGCTCTGCCGCAACTCAAGCGCAGCCGCGCCAACGGGCAGGGCGAGCAGAACGCCCGGCTCGATGCGCTGCTGGCGATCATGACCAATCTGGCCGATACCTGCGTGCTGTACCGCGCCGGCGAACAAGGCTTGCAGACCATGCAACTCGGCGCCCAGGCGGTGCTCGACGCAGGCGGCAGTGCCAGCCTCGCCGGTCGTCGCCGGCTGCATGAGCTGGACGAACAACTCATCGCATTGAATGCCTCGCCCGGCGGTGCTGCCGACCTGCTCGCAGCCTGCCTGTTCATCGACCGTGTCGAGTCGGGCGACAGCCTTATCCAGGGAGCGTTTTGATGGAAACCTTATCCTTTGAATTCCCCGCCGGACAGCCGCCACGCGGGCGCACGCTGGTGGGTTGTGTCGGCTCGGGCGATCTGGAAGTGCTGATCCAGCCGGGTCAGGCCGGCAAGCTGACAATCACCGTGCAGACCTCGGTCAATGGCAGCGAACAGCGCTGGCAGCACTTGTTTGCGCGGATGTTCGACGGTCAGACGCCAGCGGCGATGGACATCGATATCCACGATTTCGGCGCCACGCCCGGCGTCGTACGCCTGCGTCTGGAACAAGGCTTCGAGGAGATCGGCCATGACTGACAGTGCAGCCTTGCTCAACAAACACAGCTTCGTCGAACTCGGTGCCCGGCAACGGGCGAAAGCCTTGCTCGACGAAGGTACTTTTCGCGAATTGATCGATCCGTTTCAGCGCGTCATGTCGCCATGGTTGTCGCGTCAGGGCGTCGTGCCGCAAGCCGATGACGGCGTGGTGATTGCCAAGGGCAACATCGACGGATTGCCGGTGGTAATCGCCGCCATCGAAGGGGCTTTTCAGGGTGGCAGCCTCGGTGAAGTCGGCGGGGCGAAAATTTCCGGCGCGCTGGAACTGGCCGCTGAAGACAACCGCAAAGGCATTCCGACCCGCGCCGTGTTGCTGCTGGAAACCGGTGGCGTGCGTTTGCAGGAGGCCAATCTTGGTTTGGCGGCGATTGCCGATATCCACGCGGCGATTGTCGACCTGCGCCAGTACCAACCGGTGGTTGGCGTAGTCGCGGGCAGCGTTGGTTGCTTCGGCGGCATGTCGATTGCCGCCGGGTTGTGCAGTTACCTCGTGGTAACCCAGGAAGCACGCCTTGGCTTGAACGGTCCACAGGTGATCGAGCAGGAAGCCGGGCTTGAGGAATACGACTCCCGCGACCGTCCGTTCATCTGGAGCCTGACCGGTGGCGAGCAGCGTTTCGCCACGGGGTTGGTGGATCGCTACGCCGAAGACGACTTGGCGCAGATTCGCCAGCAGGTCGGTGAGTTGCTCAAGCAAGGTCTGCCGGCCCAGCAACGCAGCCGCCAGGCCGATCTGTTCCTGCAACGGTTGGCGCGTCTGGACGCCGAACCGCAAATCGAACCGTCGGTGGTTCGCGACCTGTATCAAGGAGAGCGCTCATGAGCTCGTATTCCCTCAGAGGCTTGAACTGGTTCAACGCCTTGAGTGCCGATGCCAAACCGGTCGACGGTTTGCCGGCCTCGTTGAAAGTCGCCGATGGATTCCTGGCCGGGCAACCCGTGCGGCTTATCGCCGTGGTGGCTGACCCTGACAACCGTTTCGTCCGCGCCCGCAATGGCGAAGTCGGTTTGCTTGAAGGTTGGGGTCTGGCCAAGGCTGTGGATGAAGTGATCACGGCGGATCAGGACAAACCGCAGAAGCGTGCGTTGATCGCCATCGTTGATGTGCCGAGCCAGGCCTACGGTCGACGCGAAGAGGCGCTCGGCATTCATCAGGCGCTGGCCGGCGCGGCGGACAGTTATGCCCGCGCACGTCTGGCCGGGCATGCCGTGATCGGTCTGCTGGTGGGCAAGGCAATGTCCGGGGCGTTTCTCGCTCACGGTTATCAGGCCAACCGCCTGATCGCCCTGCGTGATCCCGGCGTGATGGTGCACGCCATGGGCAAGGCATCGGCGGCGCGGGTGACTTTGCGCAGCGTCGAAGAACTGGAAACCCTGGCCGCCAGCGTGCCGCCGATGGCCTACGACATCGACAGCTATGCCAGCCTTGGTTTGCTGTGGGAAACCTTGTCGGTGGAGCAGATCGAACAGCCGACTTCGGTGGATCTGGCGCGGGTGACTGAGTGCCTGATGCAAGCGATGGGCGATGTTGCGGAGAAGGGTGTCGATCTCAGCGGTCGCCTCGGCGCAACCAACCGCGGGGCATCAAGCAAGGTCCGCCAATTGCTGAGAGAACAGTGGTGAACACGTTTCTGGCCCACGACCTGCTCTGGGGCATGACCCCGGCGCAGTTGCCTGCGGAGGCGCCTGCGTGGGCGATCGAATCGCTCAACGCCGGGCAACCGGTGGTGGTGCGGCGCGCGGTGTCGACGTCGGATCGGATCGCGGTTGGCGTGCGTGGGCGTTTGCGGGAGCAGCGCTATGCGGCATCGATGGCGCTGGCTTCGATTACCCGTCGAGTGATCCCAGAACAACTTTGCCGCGTCGACATCGACCGCGACTTGCCGGCCGTCGAAGCCTTGGCGCATTTGCGTCCTGCACTCGATGCCTGCGGTTGGGTCTGGGGTGTCAGCGGCAGCGCCGGTTTTGAATTAGCCAGCGGGTTTGCAGCTCTTCATCAGGGCAGTGATCTGGATCTGATCCTGCGCACGCCACAACCTCTGGCGCGTGACCGGGCTCGGGAGTTGGTGGCGTTGCTCGACACGGCGGTGTGCGTGGTAGACATGCAATTGCAGACGCCGTTGGGCGCCGTTGCCTTGCGCGAATGGGCGGGTGCTTCGAATCGCGTGTTGCTGAAAAACGCGATCGAAGCCTGTTTGGTGACTGATCCGTGGAACCCGCAGGAGCAAGCAGCGTGAGCAGGTTGCTGGTGTTCCCTGGGCAAGGCGCGCAGCAGCCGGGCATGCTCCAGCGTTTGCCTCGGGAAACGCTGGTCGAAGCCAGCGACGTGCTCGGTGAAGACGTTTTGCTACTGGATTCTGCCGAGGCATTGCGGTCGACAAGGGCGGTTCAGCTTTGCTTGCTGATCGCCGGTGTGGCGGCTTCACGGCAGTTGTCGATGTCGCCGGATTACGTCGCGGGGCTTTCCATCGGCGCCTATCCGGCAGCGGTGGTGGCCGGTGCCCTGGGTTTCAGCGATGCGCTGCTTCTGGTCAGCCTGCGCGGTGAACTGATGCAACGGGCGTATCCGCAAGGCTACGGCATGACCGCGATCATCGGTCTCGATCTGGCCACCGTGGAAGGTTTGCTGACGCAGATTCACAGCGTCGACACACCGGTTTACCTGGCCAACATCAACGCCGATAACCAGGTAGTAATCGCCGGCAGTGACGGTGCGATGAAAGCCGTGGCCGAGTTGGCGAGAAGTCGTGGGGCAGGGCTGGCCAAACGTCTCGCAGTGAGCGTGCCGTCGCATTGTCCGCTGCTGGAAACGCCGGCGAAAACCCTCGCCGAAGCCTTCACCAAGGTGTCACTGCAAACCCCGAAGATCGGTTACCTGAGCGGCAGTCGCGCGCGGCCGGTGATCAAGGTCGATGCGCTGCGCGACGACCTCGCCTTCAACATGTGCCGCGTGGTGGATTGGCGCGGCACTGTGCAAAGCGCTTATGAGCGTGGCGTACGTCTACAGATCGAACTGCCACCCGGAGCGGTACTGACCGGGCTGGCGCGCCGGGTGTTCGAGCAAGGCACCGTGATTGCCTTTGACGGTGCGCGACTCGATACCCTGCAGGCGCTGATGCGTGAGGAGGGAACCCGCCACTCCTAAATCACCGACTCAGGCTTCGAACAACAAAAACAACATTCGACGATGCACTTTGAGGACAACAACAATGATTATTTACGGTGTGGCGTTTCTCGCCTTCTGTACCCTGGTAGGCATATTCATCGGTGAACTGCTCGGCAAGTTGATCGGCGTTCCGGCCAACGTCGGCGGCGTCGGCATTGCCATGCTGCTGCTGATCGGCCTGGGCAGCTACCTCAATAAAAACGGTTGGTTCAAGGGCAAGACCGAACAGGGCGTGGAGTTCTGGAGCGCGGTCTACATCCCGATTGTCGTGGCGATGGCGGCCCAGCAAAACGTATACGGTGCGCTCAAGGGCGGGCCGATGGCGATCCTGGCGGGGACAGTGGCGGTGGTGATTGCCTTTGCCCTGGTGCCGGTGCTGGTGCGTATCGGCAACAAACAGCCGACTTCGATCAATCCTGCGAAGACAGTGGGGTAATCGCCATGTACGAATCGATGATGAAGGTGATTACCGGCTACGGCCTGATCAGTGGTTTTTTGGTTGTCGGCGTGACCATGTGGGTGTCCTACTGGATCTCCAATACGTTCACCAAAGGTCGCCTGCACGGTTCGGCCATTGCCATTCTGCTTGGGCTGGTGCTGTCCTATGTTGGCGGCGCGTTGACCGGTGGTCAGAAGGGCGTGGTGGACATTCCATTGTTGTCCGGGATCGGTCTGTTGGGCGGCGCGATGCTGCGGGATTTCGCCATCGTTGCCACGGCATTCGGCGTGAGTGTCGATGAGCTCAAGCGTGCCGGTTTTGTGGGTGTTCTGGCGTTGTTTGTCGGCGTGGGTACCTCGTTCATCGCCGGTGTCGCGGTGGCGATGGCGTTCGGTTACACCGATGCGGTGAGCCTGACGACTATCGGCGCGGGCGCCGTGACCTACATCGTCGGCCCGGTGACCGGAGCGGCTATCGGTGCCAGTTCCGAAGTCATGGCGTTGTCGATTGCGGCAGGGTTGATCAAGGCGATTCTGGTGATGGTGATGACACCGTTCGTGGCGCCGATGATCGGCCTGAACAACCCGCGCAGTGCAGTGATTTTCGGCGGCTTGATGGGCACCTCGAGTGGCGTGGCCGGTGGCTTGGCGGCGACTGATCCGAAGCTGGTGCCTTATGGGTGCCTGACGGCGGCGTTTTACACGGCGCTGGGTTGTCTGCTCGGGCCTTCGCTGCTGTTTTTGATCATGCGTGGGTTAATGGGGTAAGAGTTGACTGTACCGACGCCATCGCCAGCAGGCTGGCTCCCACATTGGAATGCAATCCCTTGTGGGAGCCAGCCTGCTGGCGATTGGCAGCGACACGGTTTCATGCCTGCCGATTGGCATACATCCGACACTCCGCCAGCAACGCCAGCAAATTCGGATCGCGCTCCTTGGCCTTCAAAAACACCACGCCAATGTGCTGCTGCAACCGGTACTTTTCCTGCAACGGAATCAGCTTCACCCGGTTCTCGTACACCGCCGCAATCCTCCCCGGCAGCAACGCATACCCCACGCCCGAACTGACCATGCTCAGCAAGGTGAAGATGTCGTTGACCTGCATCGCCACCTTCGGCTCAAACCCCGCCTGCTCGAAAACCCGTTTCCCGTCCCGGTGCGTGGCGAAGCCCTGGGTCAGGGTGATGAAGGTTTCATCGCGCACTTCCGCCAGGTCGACTTCGGTCCGTTGCGCAAACTTCGAGTCGGCCGGTGTGGCGAGGAAAATGTCATCGGAGAACAGCGGAATCTGCTCGCAGTCGGGGTCGTTGACGCTGTCGTCCAGCGACACCAGGATCGCATCGACTTCCATGTTCTTGAGCTTGTAGAGCAGGTCGATATTCGAGCCCAGAATCAGATCGATGTTGAGTTCGCTGCGACGGATCTTCAGGCCCATGATCAACTGCGGCACGGTCTTCACCGTCAGCGAATACAGCGAGCCCAACTTGAAACGTTCGGCAGAGAACCCGGCAGCCTCGCGGGTCAGGCGCACGCTTTCGACGACATCCTGAATCAGCTTCTGCGCCCGCTCTTCCAGCACAAAAGCACTTTCCAGAGGCGTCAGGTTACGGCCCTCGTGCTTGAACAGCGGACAACGCAAGGCGCTTTCCAGAGAGTGGATCGCCCGGTGTACGCTGACGTTGCTGGTCTGCAACTCGGCGGCGGCCCGGGCCAGGTTGCCGGTGCGCATGAAGGCCAGGAACACCTCGAGTTTTTTCAGGGTCAACTCTTCATCGATCAGCATGGGGGCGGACTCTTTTTGGAATGATCCGATTGTGCCCAATTCAGCCGGGCGCGTCGTTCGGAAACATTGCGCTTTTACGCTCGAGGCCTGAGCCTTGCGCATTGCGGTAAAGCATCTTGAGGTAAGCGACACATGTATCACGGGGAAAGATTGAACGCCTGGACGCATTTGGTCGGGGCGGTGGCGGCGACGGTCGGTGTGGTGTGGATGCTGGTGATCGCCAGCATGGACGGCAGTCCGTGGAAGATCGTCAGCGTGGCGATCTACGGTTTTACCTTGATGTCGCTCTACAGCGCATCGACCGTTTACCACAGCGTGCGCGGGCGCAAGAAAGCGATCATGCAGAAGGTCGATCACTTCTCGATCTACCTGTTGATCGCGGGCAGCTATACGCCGTTTTGCCTGGTGACCTTGCGCGGCCCGTGGGGCTGGACGTTGTTCGGGATTGTATGGGGGCTGGCGCTGATCGGCATCCTGCAAGAGATCAAGCCGCGTTCGGAAGCACGCATCCTGTCGATCGTGATTTATGCGGTGATGGGCTGGATCGTGCTGGTGGCGGTCAAGCCATTGCTGGCGGCGCTGGGTGGCGCCGGGTTCGCCTGGCTGGCGTCGGGCGGCGTGTTGTACACCGTGGGCATTATCTTTTTTGCCCTGGATCATCGGTTGCGGCATGCCCATGGGATCTGGCATTTGTTTGTGATTGCCGGGAGTTTGCTGCACTTTGTGGCGATATTCTTTTATGTCCTGTAGATCGAGTCGCTGCCAATCGCTAGCAGGGCTAGCTCCCACAGGAGATTTCCAGTGAACATGAAATGGGTGAACACCCAAAATTCAATGTGGGAGCTAGCCTGCTAGCGATGGCGGCCTAGAAGTCCCCCCAAAGCTGCTGGGCCACCGCCAATGCCACCACCGGCGCTGTCTCGGTACGCAACACTCGCGGACCGAGGCGGGCGGCATGAAAACCGTTGGCCTTGGCCTGTTCGACTTCGGCATCCGACAACCCGCCTTCCGGGCCAATGAGGAACGCCAGCGTCGCAGGCTTGGCATGGCTCACCAACGGCTCGGCCACCGGATGCAGTACCAGCTTCAATTCAGCTTCAGTCTGTTTCAACCAATCCGCCAACAGCATCGGCGGATGAATCACCGGCACCCGCGAGCGCCCGCATTGCTCGCATGCGCTGATCGCCACCTGACGCCAGTGCAGCAGGCGTTTGTCGGCGCGCTCGTCTTTCAATCGCACTTCGCAGCGCTCGGTGAAAATCGGCGTGATTTCGCTGACACCCAGCTCGGTGGCTTTCTGAATCGCCCAGTCCATACGCTCGCCACGGGACAAGCCTTGGCCGAGGTGGATCTGCAATGGCGATTCGACCTGACCGGCGAATTGCTCATCGATCTGCACCACCACGCGTTTTTTGCCAACTTCCACCAGCGTGCCGCGAAATTCATGGCCGGAACCGTCGAACAATTGCAACGCATCGCCCTCGGCCATGCGCAGCACACGACCGATGTAATGGGCCTGGGCCTCGGGCAATTCGTGCTCGCCGGTGCTCAGGGGGGCGTCGATGAAGAAGCGGGACAGTCTCATGCGAAGTCTCTACTGAATCTGATGTTCGAAATTGTAAGTGGAGCCGAAGTCGCTTTTGTGGCGAGGGAGCTTGCTCCCGCTGGGCTGCGAAGCAGCCCCAAAAAGAGGGACTGCTGCGCAGTCCAACGGGAGCAAGCTCCCTCGCCACAGGGAACAGCATCAAGGATCAACCCGGATCACGGAACCCCGGATGGAAGTCCTTCGGCACCGCCACGCTGACGCTGTCACGCGTGGCGATGTCGATGCCTTCGCTCGCCACTTCGGCCAGGAAGTCGATCTGCTCCGGCGTAATCACATACGGCGGCAGGAAATACACCACGCTGCCCAATGGCCGCAGTAAAGCACCACGCTCCAGCGCATGCTGGAACACCTTGAGGCCACGGCGTTCCTGCCACGGATACGCTTCTTTAGTTGCCTTGTCCTTGACCATCTCGATGGCCAGCACCATGCCGGTCTGGCGGACTTCGCTGACGTTCGGGTGATCGACCAGATGCGCCGTCGACGAGGCCATGCGTTGGGCCAAGGCCTTGTTGTTCTCGATGACGTTGTCTTCTTCGAAGATATCCAGCGTCGCCAACGCCGCCGCGCAGGCCAGCGGGTTGCCGGTGTAACTGTGCGAATGCAGGAAGGCGCGCAGGGTAGGGTAGTCGTCGTAGAACGCGCTGTAGACCTCATCGGTGGTGATGCATGCCGCCAGCGGCAGGTAGCCGCCGGTCAGGGCCTTGGACAGACAGAGGAAGTCCGGGCGGATGCCGGCCTGTTCGCAGGCGAACATCGTGCCGGTGCGGCCGAAGCCGACGGCGATTTCGTCGTGGATCAGGTGCACGCCATAACGGTCGCAGGCTTCGCGGAGCAGCTTGAGGTACACCGGGTGATACATGCGCATGCCGCCGGCGCCCTGGATCAGCGGCTCGACGATGACTGCGGCGACACTGTCATGGTTCTCGGCCAACGCCTGTTCCATTGCGGCGAACATATTGCGCGAGTGTTCTTCCCAGCTCATGCCCTCGGGACGCATGTAGCAATCCGGGCTCGGCACTTTGATGGTGTCCATCAACAGCGCTTTGTAGGTTTCGGTGAACAGCGGCACGTCGCCCACCGACATCGCCGCCATGGTTTCACCGTGGTAGCTGTTGGTCAGGGTGACAAAACGCTTTTTGTTCGGCTGGCCGCGGTTGAGCCAGTAGTGAAAGCTCATTTTCAGCGCGACTTCGATGCAGGACGAACCGTTATCGGCGTAGAAGCACCGGGTCAGGCCTTCCGGCGTCATCTTCACCAGACGCTCGGACAGCTCGATCACCGGCTGATGGCTGAAACCGGCGAGGATCACGTGTTCCAGCTGATCGACCTGATCCTTGATGCGCTGGTTGATCCGCGGGTTGGCGTGACCGAACACGTTGACCCACCAGGAGCTGACCGCATCGAGGTAGCGTTTGCCTTCGAAATCTTCGAGCCAGACGCCTTCACCGCGCTTGATCGGGATCAGCGGCAGTTGTTCGTGGTCTTTCATCTGGGTGCAGGGATGCCACAGCACCGCGAGGTCGCGTTGCATCCACTGATTATTCAGGCCCATTTTCTCTCTCCTCGAGGCGGTCCGCGGCAGGCGCGAACAAACAATCGCGCAAGCCTATGCAATGCATCGCGCGGGGACAACCCATTGTGTCGATTGAGCTACTTTGTATAGGCCGATAGACGCTGCTGGCGGGCGTCTGAAGGCTGACGTATCCTTCGCGGTTCTTGAGTCGCCTGGCTCGCAAAACCGCTATTTTTTCGTGTATTTCCGGAGTTCGCTGAATGTCTGTCGGTTGGCTGCGCGCCTGTGCGCTGGTGATGTTGGGGCTGTTCAGCGTATCTGCGCTGGCCAAGGATAAAACCGCGATCGTGATCGGCGGCGGGGTCTCGGGCCTCACGGCGGCGTATGAGCTGCAGAACAAGGGCTGGCAGGTCACGCTGCTGGAAGCCAAGCCGAGCCTGGGCGGTCGCTCCGGCATGGCCACCAGCGAGTGGATCGGCAACGACAAGACCCAACCAGTGCTGAACAAGTACGTATCGACCTTCAAGTTGAGCACCACGCCAGCCCCTGAGTTCGTGCGAACGCCCAGCTATCTGATCGACGGTGAGTATTTCACCGCTGCCGACCTGGCCACCAAACAACCGGCCACAGCAGAAGCGCTCAAGCGCTACGAAAAGACCCTGGACGACCTGGCACGCTCGATCGACGACCCGCTGAACCCGGCCGCCAACAGCACGCTGCATGCCCTGGACCAGATCAATGTGTCCAACTGGTTGGATCGCCTGAACCTGCCGGCCACTGCCCGCCAGTTGGTGAACCAGCAGATTCGTAGCCGTTATGACGAACCTTCGCGCATCTCGCTGCTGTACTTCGCTCAGCAGAGCCGCGTGTACCGTGGTGTTTCCGATCGTGACCTGCGTGCTTCGCGTCTGGTCGGTGGCAGCCCGGTGCTGGCGCAGGCCTTCGTCAAACAGCTGAAAACCATCAAGACCAGCTCGCCTGTCTCGGCGATTGTTCAGGACAAGGATGGCGTTACCGTCAAAGTCGGCAGCGTCGGCTATCAGGCGGACTACGTCGTGCTGGCCGTGCCATTGCGCGCCCTGAACAAGATCCAGATGACCCCGGCACTGGACGCCCAGCACCTGGCTGCGATCAAGGGCACCAACTACGGTTGGCGCGACCAGATCATGCTGAAGTTCAAGACCCCGGTATGGGAGCCTAAGGCGCGCATGTCCGGCGAGATCTTCAGCAACGCCGGCCTTGGCATGTTGTGGATCGAGCCGGCCCTGAAGGGCGGCGCCAACGTGGTGATCAACCTGTCGGGCGACAACGCGCGCGTGATGCAGGCGTTTGGCGACAAGCAGATGGTCGATCAGGTGTTGATTCGCCTGCATGCGTTTTATCCACAGGCACGCGGTTCGTTCACCGGTTATGAAATCCGTCGCTACAGCACCGACCCATCGATGGGCGGTGCCTACCTGGCCTTCGGCCCGGGCCAGATCAGCAAGTTCTGGCGCTTGTGGGAACGTCCGATTCAGCGCGTAGCCTTTGCCGGCGAACACACTGACACCTTGTACCCGGGCACTCTGGAAGGCGCATTGCGTACCGGTCAGCGTGCGGCCAGTCAGGTTGAAGATCTGGCGGCGGGCAAGTCGTTCGAGCCAGAGAAAGTGGCTCCGGTTGCGGCGGCTGCAGCGGCGGGTGCCGGCGCGGTGGCGGCGAAGAAGGGCAACTTCTTCACGAACCTTTTTGGCGGCTCGGATGACGAGAAGAAGCCAGAGCCAGTCAAGACGCCTGAGCCAGTTGCACCGACCCCTGCACCGACGCCAGCCCCGGCCGCTGCACCGACGCCGGTCGAAGCACCGAAGCCTGCGACGCCAGTGAAAGCCGAGCCTGCGAAGAAGGCTCCAGCCAAGACCCCGGCGAAACCGGCAGCCAAAACCGAGGCCAAAAAAGCCCCGGCCAAGGCTCCGGTTAAGAAGGCTGAACCGGCGAAGAAGCCAGCAGCCAAACCGGCGGCGACTACAGAGACCAAGGCTCAGTAACGGTCAGATGTAGAAAAGCGCGGCCCGAGGGTCGCGCTTTTTTTTGCTTATCTATCAAGTGGGAGACATCACTTTTTTCCAACGCAGTAATCAGGCGCCGCGATTCATGATCCAGGTCCTACACGCTTAGACCATATATCAGATTCTTCCCACAAATTAATCAGAAGCAAATGATGGGTGGCGCCTTGAATTAAAATCTATGCTTTCGGAAAATCTGGAGGGCGTATGAAAACAATAGTGGTTTTAGTGGTGTTGATAACATTCTCAGGATGTGTTGATGGGAAATTCACTCTTAAAAGACATGCTCCCGAATTGGCCCATAAGTGCCATATTAATCCATACGATCCAGATTGTTTGGATCCGCCTCCAATCTTCAAAAGCTCTTAAGTGTTCGATTAATGAATCATGAGGTGTTATGGAAATTTCCATATAGGAATTTCAGTACCATCCGGTAGCACTTTTACCCACCTTTCCTTTGGCTTCGGAATGCGGCCAGGGGTGAATCCAAAGCGGGCCCAGCACATACTCCCTGTCCGTTTGTCGTAGATGACTAGATTCCCGTCATCCTGAATGACCATACATGTGTTGTACCAGAGCGATTTATCAATACTGTGAGTGCTGTCAGCAATCCATAAACGCCTTCTGGACGGGTCATAAAGAAAACCATTGTTGCTAATCACAAACATCAGAGGCTCACGCATCTTTTTTGGATATAAAGTTCTGCTGTAAATTTGATTGCCATCTGCAATCCAGACTACGGCGCCGTTATCGGTGATTACTAGATTGCCATCCACTTGCAGTGCCAAACGAAATCGTCCATTTGGGGACATGAGATATTGCCCCGGCGTCATCGTTTGGTTGGGCGGTAGTACTGGCGAGCCACTCGCTTGAAATGGTGTATATCTGATAGCCATGTTTCATTCCTTAATCAATGAGTTGTTGAGCACTCATTGAAACAAGTTCGAATGCGGAAATGGCGATACATATGTATTGCAAACCAATTAATTAAACCGCAACGCTTTCCGCGTAGCAGCTACCGAAGGCAGCGTTCGGCAGCGCGGCAGTCGAGGAGTCCGAGCTCGCGGTCTGTCAGGTCGAGCCCTTGTGTAGGGCTGCGACTGCTTCGCAGCCGAACGCTGCCTGCGGCAGCTGCTACAGGTTGAATTACGACTCAAGGACCGTAGCGAAAAAATCAGTAGTAGCCATCGAATAAACCTTTTGATACAGGTGTTCTCTGGTTTGTATTCACTTTTTTTCACAATTTCGACTTTAATCTTTCCTTAACTCGCTTGCTTCAGACTCTTGATCGGTTTTCTCGATATTTCAAAGCGAAATTTTCGGCTTTAATTCGATAGATAACTCGATAGTCTTGGGCCAGCACTTACAGGGATCTAGGCAATGCAGCTACGAAACTCTACTTCCCGCTACGGCTGGGTCAGCATTTTCATGCACTGGGGCGTGGCGCTGGCGGTTGTCGGTCTGTTCGCGTTGGGGTTGTGGATGGTCGGTCTCGACTACTACAGCACCTGGCGCAAAGACGCGCCGGACCTGCACAAGAGCATCGGCCTGGTGTTGCTGGGTGTGATGCTGTTGCGGGTGTTGTGGCGTTTTGTCAGTCCACCGCCGCCAACCTTGTCCAGCTACAGCCGCATGACGCGCCTCGGCGCCAAGTTCGGCCATGGCTTTCTGTATCTCAGTCTGTTCGCTGTGATGATTGCCGGTTACCTGATTTCCACCGCAGAAGGTGTCGGTATCCCGGTGTTTGGTTTGTTTGAAGTGCCTGCACTGGTGTCCGGACTACCGGACCAGGCAGATACCGCTGGCGTGATTCACCTCTACCTGGCGTGGGTGCTGGTAATTTTTTCCGGCCTCCATGCGTTGGCAGCATTGAAGCACCACTTTATCGACCGTGATGTGACCCTCAAGCGAATGCTGGGTCGCAAAGCCTGAAGTTCAACCTCGACTCCAAAGGAAAACAAAGCATGTTGAAAAAGACTCTGGCCGCTCTGGCAATCGGTTCCGCCCTGTTGTCCGCCGGTAACGTAATGGCCGCTGACTACGTGGTCGACAAAGAAGGCCAGCACGCCTTCGTTGACTTCAAGATCAGCCACCTGGGCTACAGCTACATCACCGGTACCTTCAAGGACATCGACGGCAAGTTCAGCTTCGACGCTGCCAAGCCTGAAGCCAGCAAGATCGAGTTCAACGTGAACACCGCCAGCGTGTTCACCAACAACGCCGAACGTGACAAGCACATCGCCAGCAAAGACTTCCTGAACGCCAGCAAAGCCACGTTCGTTTCCACCAGCGTCAAACCTACCGGCAAAAACGCCGATGGCAAGGACACTGCTGACGTGGCTGGCGACCTGACTATCCTCGGCGTCACCAAGCCAATCGTGGTCAAGGCCACTTTCCTGGGTGAAGGCAAGGATCCATGGGGCGGCTACCGTGCAGGCTTCGAGGGTAACTTCAGCCTCAAGCGTTCCGATTTCGGCAAGCAGAAAGACCTGGGCCCATCGTCCGATGCAGTTGAAATGTACGTGAGCTTTGAGGGTGTCAAAGCGAAGTAATGCTGAGACTGTAGGAGCTGCCGCAGGCTGCGATCTTTTGATCTTTTAAAAGATCGCAGCCTGCGGCAGCTCCTACAAAAGCACTTTGCAGCACATACAAAAATGCCCCGATTCTCACGAACCGGGGCATTTTTTTATTGCAGCGATAAATCAGCGATTGCGGGTCAGCAATGCCGGTTTTTCACCGCGAGGACGGCTTGGCAGTTGATCCAGTTGCTCAGGTGTCGGGAAGCGGTCAGCCTTCGACTCCTTGTGCATGATCTTCGGCGCAGGACCGCGCGGGTTCTGCACGGCCGGTTCCGAATTCGGTTGATCGTCACGGGCCGGGCGGCGGTTGCGCGAATCTTCGCGACGGGCCTGGCCGTTACGTGGTGCACCGTTGCGTGGACCGCTGCGCTTGGCGGGTGGCGTACCGGTGGTGGCGCCATCGCTGTTGCGTGGACCGCTCTGGCGACCCTGTGGCTTGCCGCCACGTGGCGCGCCCGAACCTGCAGCCGTGCCTTGTGCCGGAGCACCCGGACGACGGCCACGGCCCTGGGCCGGTTTCTGCTGCGGCACGTAGTCGACGCGGTTACCGAAGTTATCGACATCGTCGTCGAGGAACTCGTCTGGCGCACGATCAGCAGCGGCGCGTGGCGGCTGGCTTGGCTGACGCTGTTCACGGGCCGGAGTGCCTTCGCGAGGCTTTTGCTGACGGGCTGGACGCTCGCCGCGTTCGCCCGACGCCGGTTTTTCCTTGCCCTTGTCCTTGCCTTTGTCTTTACGACCGCTACCGCCGCCACCGCCATTCGGACCGTCGCCGCGCGGGCCACGTGGATTGCGCGGGTTGCGCATGTCCGGACGCTCGCGTACTTCAGGTTTTTCCGCTTCGATGGTGCTGGCATCGAAGCCCATCAGGTCGCCGTCGGCGATTTTCTGCTTGGTCATGCGTTCGATGCTTTTCAGCAGTTTTTCTTCGTCCGGAGCCACCAGCGAGATCGCCTCGCCCGAACGACCGGCACGGCCGGTACGGCCGATACGGTGCACATAGTCTTCATCGACGTTCGGCAGTTCGAAGTTGACCACGTGTGGCAACTGGTCGATATCGAGACCGCGCGCAGCGATGTCGGTGGCAACGAGGATGCGCACGCTACCGGCCTTGAAGTCGGCCAAGGCTTTGGTGCGGGCGTTCTGGCTCTTGTTGCCGTGGATCGCGACGGCGCTCAGGCCGTGTTTGTCCAGGTACTCGGCCAGGCGGTTGGCGCCGTGTTTGGTGCGGGTGAACACCAGCACCTGTTCCCAGGCACCCGCGGTGATCAGGTGCGCCAGCAGCGCACGCTTGTGGCTGGCATGCAGGCGGAATACGCGTTGTTCGATACGCTCGACCGTGGTGTTCGGCGGCGTGACTTCGATGCGTTCCGGGTTGTGCAGCAGCTTGCCGGCGAGGTCGGTGATGTCCTTGGAGAACGTCGCCGAGAACAGCAGGTTCTGCCGTTTGGCCGGCAGACGGGCCAGGACCTTCTTCACGTCATGGACGAAGCCCATGTCGAGCATGCGGTCGGCTTCGTCCAGCACGAGGATTTCCACGTGGGACAGGTCGACGCTGCCTTGGCCGGCGAGATCGAGCAAGCGACCAGGGCAGGCTACCAGCACGTCTACGCCACGGGACATGGCCTGAACCTGCGGGTTCATGCCGACGCCGCCGAAGATGCAGGCACTGACGAACTTCAGGTCACGGGCATAGACCTTGAAGCTTTCGTGCACTTGCGCCGCGAGTTCGCGAGTGGGGGTCAGGACCAGTACGCGCGGTTGGCGCGGACCGTGACGCTGGGATTTGTCCGGGTGACCGTTAGGGAACAACCGCTCCAGAATCGGAAGGGCGAAACCGCCGGTTTTACCAGTACCTGTCTGTGCCGCGACCATCAGGTCGCGACCTTGCAACACGGCGGGAATGGCCCGCTGTTGCACCGGAGTAGGCTCGGTATAGCCCGCCGCCTCGATGGCGCGGACTAAAGCCTCGGAGAGACCGAGGGAAGCAAAGGACATGAGTAATCCTGTTTTAGTTAGGGCTTGGCCCAATGGGAGTCTTGCCTGGCGCGAATAGCGTTTAAGAGGACGCAATCCCGTCCGGTCCTGCTTCGGTCTCGAAGGCTCGTCTGGAGCGCTCGCGCGGGCTGAAAAGCTGCGCTGTAGCGGGGTCGAGATGCCTTGAACGATTCCGAGCGTCCGGGCGTGAGCCTGGCGGGAAGGCCGGAGTATAACAGAGCAATCACTGCGCGCCGCTTTCCTGCTGCTCAACGGTTTTTGCACGTATAGCCGTGGCGCTTGCGGGACTTACGGCAGCGCTGGGATCGGCGCCGTAACGGGCGCTCAGCTCCGCATAGGCTGGTTCGCGCTTGAAACGCTTGAGTTCGGCACCGAAGCGTTGCACCAGCAAATCCATGCCGGCATTGCGGCGTACCGCCAGAAACTGGCTTTGCTGACTGATGATGGTCGGGTTTTCAGTGATCTTGTCGCGGATCTTCAGCTCGTCGAGCAAATGCTGGCCGACCCGGCGGTCGGTGATCAGCAGGTCGATTCGTCCGCGCACCAGTTTGCCGAAGTTGGCTTCATGGCTCGGTGCCGGTTCGCGGGTGAACAGTGTCGAGTCCCTGAAATCCTGGCTGTACAGGTAGCCTGGCGAGGTGCCGATGGTCAGGCCGCGCAGTTCGTCGAGGGTGCGAAACGGGTGCGGGCGCTCGTTGGCGTAGAACATCACGAACTGGACTTCCGAGAGCGGCTCGCTGGGGTAGAGCAGTGTCGCATCGCGCTCATCGCTGTGAAAAATGTCCAGCGCGCCATCGGCCTGACCGGTTTCGAGCATCGACAAGCAGCGTTTCCACGGCAGGAACTGCCATTCCACTTCGATGCCCAGGCGCTTGAAGACGATCGCCGTGGTTTCGTAATCCAGGCCCAGGGCTTTGCCATTCTCCTCATAGACGTAAGGCGCCCACGGTTCCGTGACAATGCGCAGCTTCTCGCCCCAAGCGGTGAAGCTCAAGCAAGTAAAAAGCACAACGGTGAGCAACTGGGCAATGGCGGGCATGGCCTGAGGTTAGTATGCCTATCGCCTAATGAGAAGCTCTGGCGTGCATGTTTAACCGCTGTGTTGGGCAGATTGCGTGCGACTTCTCTATTTGCTTGGGGAATTGAGCAAGTGATCGTGGATCGCCTCGCGCCGCTGCCCAAGAATCAGCTTGACCAGGCCATTGGTGAACCAATCTTCGAGCAAATGCCGGCAAACCGGGGTGCCAAGGCGTTCCTGCTGGTTTTGCAGGGCCTTTTCCCACCAGACCGGCCCGCAGGCTTTGTCGAATTCGTTGGGATGCTCATAGCAGCCATAGAGAATTTCACGAATGAACTGACGCAGATGTGCGGGCAGTGCCAGGGTGATGATCTTGTAAAGCATCCGTTGGGATCGCGGAGGCCGTGGTAGCTGGGCCGATACGCGACGGGTGTCGTTCAGGGCTGCCTGGCAGGTTGGTTGTGCGGCATGTTTGGCCACCCAGGCCTTGACCTTGGCCCTGAACAATTGCTTGCGGCTCCAGTAGTGATGGATCAGGTCCGGACACTTCTTGACCTCCAGCGTCCGATAGGCCGCCACCGACAGGCAGAACTCTTCGAGGGTGTAGGCGCCTTGCGCGGAAGGGAACAACTCGTCGATCAGCGCGATCGAGCGATCCAGCACGTGAATATCCTGGCGGTGCAAACCGATGACGCCCGAGTTGAGCAGCATCATTTGATCGTCAGCCAGGCCTTTTTCCATGAGCGTGGCCGACAGTGCGCTGTAGAGCACGTTTTCTTTGTTGTTGCCGTAGTGGGTGTAGTAGTCGTTACACAGCAGCGTGCCGGGTTGCACGCGTTCAAACAGCTTAAGCGGCGAGCAGTGGAAGAACGTGTCGGTGTCGATCAGCAGCGCAGTTTCGGCCTCTTCGAGCACCGTACGCAAAGCGACGTGCTTGGCGCGGAAATGATAGCCGTGGGGTTCGTTCCAGCGTCGGCGTGTTTCCTCGTCGAGGGCGCGCACGCGCACCGGCAGGTGTTCATAGGGCTGCGGGTTGTCGCTGAAGACCTGGATGTCGAGCGCCGCATCGGGTGTTTCACGCAACCAGCTCAGGGCACTGGAGATACTGAATACGGCTTCCTGATGGTATGTCTCGGAACCGAAAACCAGGTAGACGAGTTGTGGGCGTGCCGTCGAAGGGGCGGTCATCATTGAACTACAGCGTTCCGTGGGTTCGTTTAAATGTAAAAAGCCCTCCGAAGAGGGCCCGTGTACCTGTGTGGAGACGATCAGCGCGGTAGCTTCAGGTTGTTCCACACGGCCAGGCTGGCTTCTGCCTGGTTCAGGGTATAGAAATGCAAACCGGGTGCGCCACCTTGCAACAAACGCTCACACATTTCGGTGATGACTTGCTCACCGAAGCGTTGAATGCTCGGAGTGTCATCGCCGTAAGCTTCCAGTTGCTTGCGGATCCAGCGCGGGATTTCCGCACCGCAGGCATCGGAGAAGCGCGCCAGTTTGCTGTAGTTGGTGATCGGCATGATTCCCGGAACGATCGGGATGTTCACGCCCAACGCCCGTACGCGATCCACGAAGTAGAAATAGCTGTCGGCGTTGAAGAAGTACTGGGTGATCGCACTGTCGGCGCCAGCCTTGGCCTTGCGCACGAAGTTGGCGATATCGTCTTCGAAGTTGCGCGCCTGCGGATGCATTTCCGGGTAAGCGGCGACTTCGATGTGGAAATGATCGCCGGTCTCTTCACGAATGAATTCGACCAGGTCATTGGCGTGGCGCAATTCCCCGCTGGCCATGCCCATGCCTGACGGCAGGTCACCGCGCAGGGCGACGATACGGGTGATGCCGGCGGCCTTGTACTGGCTCAGCAGGCCGCGCAAGTCGTCCTTACTGTCGCCCACGCAAGACAAGTGCGGCGCGGCAGGGATTTTGACTTCGCTTTCGAGCTGCAACACGGTGTTGAGCGTGCGATCACGGGTCGAACCGCCAGCGCCGTAGGTGCAGGAGAAGAAATCAGGATTGTAAGTGGCCAGCTGACGAGCAGTGGCGAGCAGCTTTTCATGCCCAGCATCGGTCTTCGTAGGGAAGAACTCGAAACTGTAGCGACGATCTTGGGACATGGTCTTATCCTTGGAAACGCAAAAGCCTGTGAGGCTTGCACATCCCAATGTGGGAGCGGGCTTGCTCGCGAACGCGGTGGGTCAGACGACATGGATGTTGAATGATAAACCGCTTTCGCGAGCAAGCCCGCTCCCACAAAGGAGAGCAGGCAGTAGGACCGATCAGTAACGGTAAGCGTGCGGCTTGAACGGACCTTCGACGGTCACGCCGATGTAGTCGGCCTGGGTCTTGGTCAGTTGCGTCACGACGCCGCCGAAGCCACGGACCATTTCCAGGGCCACTTCTTCGTCGAGTTTCTTCGGCAGTACTTCAACGGTCAGGCGCTCGGCTTTCTGGGCTGGCGACAGGTCGGCGTACTTCTGGCCGAACAGGAAGATCTGCGCCAGAACCTGGTTGGCGAACGAACCGTCCATGATGCGGCTTGGGTGGCCAGTAGCGTTGCCCAGGTTAACCAGTCGGCCTTCGGCCAGCAGGATCAGGTAGTCATCGTTCTGCGGATCGAAATCGCCAGCGCCGGTACGGTGGATCTTGTGAACCTGCGGCTTCACTTCTTCCCATGCCCAGTTCTTGCGCATGAAAGCGGTATCGATTTCGTTGTCGAAGTGGCCGATGTTGCAGACAACAGCACGCTTCTTCAGGGCTTTGAGCATGTTCGCGTCGCAAACATTGACGTTACCGGTGGTGGTCACGATCAGGTCGATCTTGCCCAGCAGCGCTTTGTCGATGCTTGCTTCGGTACCGGTGTTGACACCGTCGATGAATGGCGAAACCAGTTCGAAACCGTCCATGCAGGCTTGCATGGCGCAGATCGGGTCGACTTCGGAGACTTTAACGATCATGCCTTCCTGACGCAGGGACTGAGCGGAGCCCTTGCCCACGTCGCCGTAACCGATGACCAGCGCTTGCTTGCCGGACAGCAGGTGGTCGGTGCCGCGCTTGATCGCGTCGTTCAGGCTGTGACGGCAGCCGTACTTGTTGTCGTTCTTGGACTTGGTCACCGAGTCGTTGACGTTGATGGCCGGGATCTTCAGCTCGCCCTTGGCCAGCATGTCCAGCAGGCGGTGTACGCCGGTGGTGGTTTCTTCGGTCACGCCGTGGACGCGATCCAGAACCTGTGGGTACTTCTTGTGCAGCAGCTCGGTCAGGTCGCCGCCGTCGTCGAGGATCATGTTGGCATCCCAAGGCGCGCCATCCTTGAGGATGGTTTGCTCCAGGCACCACTCGTACTCTTGTTCGGTTTCACCTTTCCAGGCGAAAACCGGGATGCCGGCAGCGGCGATGGCAGCAGCGGCCTGATCCTGAGTCGAGAAAATGTTGCAGGACGACCAGCGTACTTCGGCACCCAGGGCAACCAGGGTTTCGATCAGCACGGCGGTCTGAATGGTCATGTGGATGCAGCCGAGAATCTTCGCGCCCTTGAGCGGTTGCTCAGCGGAATACTTGTTGCGCAGACCCATCAGAGCCGGCATTTCGGATTCGGCGATGATGGTTTCGCGACGGCCCCAGGCAGCCAGGGACATGTCGGCGACTTTGTAATCGGTAAAATCTGCAGGCGTGATAACAGCGCTCATGAAGAGCCTCCATTCGTAATGTATGCGAATGGGCGCCGTTGTGCGTTTAGTGTCCAGCCAATCAAGGCCAGGCAACGCCCCATCCGAGCCTGACAGGTTGAACCTGCTGCAGCGCCCCTCGGACAGGTGGCGGGAAAACGGTAGCAAGTGGAAGTTACCGTTTTGAAACGGGGGCGATTATAGCGGGCTATGCTGATCTTCCAAAGGGTTTCTGTTGGTCAATGTCCGAACGGTAATCGAGGCCATAGTCGATGCTTGATAGAGCTCTGGCGCGGGCTCTGCCATGATTGCGGGCATCAATCGGCAAGACGGTCAGGAGTGAATATGAATTTCCACACCCGCAAATGGGTTAAACCCGAAGACCTCAACCCCAACGGCACGCTGTTCGGCGGCAGTCTTCTGCGCTGGATCGACGAAGAAGCGGCGATTTACGCCATCGTCCAGTTAGGCAACCAGCGTGTCGTCACCAAGTACATTTCTGAAATCAACTTCGTCAGTGCGTCGCGCCAGGGCGACATCATCGAGCTGGGCATCACCGCCACCGAATTCGGTCGCACCTCGATCACCCTGACTTGCGAAGTGCGCAACAAGATCACCCGCAAAAGCATCCTGACGGTGGAGAAGATGGTTTTCGTCAACCTGGGTGAGGACGGCTTGCCCGCGCCCCATGGCCGGACCGAGATCAAGTACGTCAAGGACCAGTTCAAGGATGACGGCAGCGTCGAATAATTCGAGGATGACGAACGGAATCTGAACCGCGCGGGTCGTAACTACATCGCAGGCCAGCGGTTCAGGAGTTCCATGGACACTCGAAAAGACGGCAAGACCCCCGATCTCTCGGCAAAAGAACAGCACGAGGTCGAAAAAAACCAGCCACCGCGCGCGGCGGTACTGCACGAAATCATCCGCACTCAAGGTGATAAGGAACTTGAGCGCAGCATTGCCGCTCTGTGGTGGTCGGCGTTGGCGGCAGGGTTGACCATGGGCCTGTCGCTGATGGCCATGGGCTTGCTCAATTCCCGCCTGCCGGACGACGAAGGTTTCAAGGTGATCGCCAGTTTCGGCTACTGCGCCGGTTTTCTCGCAGTGATCCTCTCCCGTCAGCAACTCTTCACCGAAAACACCCTGACCGCCGTACTGCCGATCATGAGCAAACCCACCCTGGGCAATTTCGGTCGTTTGCTGCGGCTGTGGGGTGTGGTGCTGTTCGGGAACCTCTGCGGCACATTGCTGGTGGCTTACGTCATGCTGGAATTGCCGATTTTCGACAGCAAGACCGACGTGGCCTTCCTCGACATCGGCCGCAAGGTCATGGAAAACCATGCCAGTCAGATGTTCGCCAAGGGCATTATCTCTGGCTGGATGATCGCCACCATGGTCTGGATGATCCCCTCCATGGAGAGCGCCAAGATATGGATCATCATCCTCATCACCTATTTCATGGCGCTGGGGGATTTCACTCACATCGTGGTGGGTTCGCTGGAGGTCTCATACCTGGTGTTCGCCGGTGAATTGCCATGGCAGGATTTTTTTCTGGTCTTCGCAGGCCCGACGCTGGCGGGGAATATCATCGGCGGCAGCTTTATCTTTGCGCTGATCAGTCATGCGCAGATTCGCAGTGAGTCCGGCGCGCCAAAAGATAAGGGAAACCAAGCCGAGCCGGAGTCTGATGAACACTAGCCGGGCGAGGCCTCAACGGTCGCCCGACCGAATGGCATGTAGTTTTTATCCGCCGGGAATCACCCATGCCCGGGCTTGATCGACTGTTGTCGAGTTGAACGGGCGTGACGAGTTCGGGAAGTTGCGCGAGACGTACTGATCGGCAATCCGATTGAGTACAGCGTTGTAACCCTCGGTGCTGGTAGTCTCTCGCAGGTCAACGATTGCTGCCTTTAACAGCCTGACGTTTGAATCAGGCTGGTCAAGACGATACAAGGAAGGATAGATCACTTCGCGAATGAAGTTTTCGCTCTTGGTTACGATGTCGCGGGCGCCCATTTCCTCGATCGCTTTAGTCAGCACGACGGATTTCGGCCCCCCTGTATCGGCATCAATGCGTTTAACCGCTTGAAGCAGTTCCATGTGATCCGGAACGTTTCCATGGTTGAGTTTTTTTGCCAGCCATTCAATCTTGCCCGGCGTGTCGCCGAGTTGATCAAGAGCGTGAATTGCATCTTTCAGTGGAGCAGTGAGGTTCAGCTTGTCGGAGCCTGTGGCTTTCGCCTCGATCAAGGCTTGGCTTAAGTCCGTCATCGTCTGTTGAGATTTTTGGCGGAAGTCGATGACTTCTGCACAGCCGGGATCATTTTGCAGTTCATTCGCTGCAGCTTCGAACATTTGGTCATCGAGGGCCAGAAGTGCGCCACCGATGGAGTTGAATGTGTAGGTTTCGCTGCTTTCATGGCGTTTCAGATATTCACTCACCTCAACTTCCAGTTTTTGCTGCAAGTGGTTTTTGTGCTTCAACGGCATGCTGAAGTTGACGGTGCCATTGAACGTACCCGTAAAGTCGCCTTTTTCAGTCTTCAATGGAACGACGATTGTTTGCTTTTCAAAGGCCTTGAGGCCGCTTGCTTCTTGTGCGTCCCGAGCCGCGTAGCGAACGCCGACGATTTTATCGGCCAGTGCCGAGCCCACGGTCCCACGATCTTTTTTGGTGTCGTTATTCCCGCTCTCGAACTTGAGGATTAGCTGATCGCTTTCGGGAATCGGACTCATTGGAAATTGAGGTTCGTAAAGGTCCAGAACCGGTGTGTTGAGCATGATTCCGCCGTCCTGGAAGGACGTTAGCTCTCCCTTAGTTTGAAAGGGCAGTCCCTGTTCCGAAGGCTTCTGAAAAACGACGGGCAACGAACCTGATATATGGGCCGCGCGGGCTACATCCATATCCGGTGTCAGACTGGCATTGAACACCACCATTTGCGGGCGTCCGTCGAGCATGGCCGTTCCGGTGATGTTCAGTTGTTTGATTTCAGGCAGCTCTTTGCTGAGTGTCGCCAGATCGCCGAATGTCACATAGCCGTTGGTGTTTATTTGCTCAACGCAGTCTTTGGTGGCCTGTGAAAGCTGTCGCTGCGGATCGTTAAGGGCGTGTTTGAAGCGTGACTGAACAGACTCAACCATTTTCTCGTGAAGCAGTTCTTCCAGCGGTGCGGCTTTGGACTGGAGGCGAGGCATCAGATCGAGCAGCAGCCGTCCAATGCTACCCGCCTTGCCGGGGACTTTTGCGATGCCCTTGCCGATGACGGAGCTGACGTGCTGAATCGGCCCGAGAATCTTGTTGTGACTGTCGAGCAGTGCGACGAGGTTAGTCTCGTCCGACATCTTGTCGAAGTCTGAGTGGCCCATGCCACTGGCCAGAAAAGCCGCTGAAATGGCCCCGGCCGATGAGCCGGAGATAGTGCGGATCTTGTCCAGCACCTGGTCGGCCTCCAGTGCCTTGACCATCCCCGAGAAGGCGACACCCTTGGCACCGCCACCACTGAGTACCAGGCGCTCGATGTCGGGGAGTTTCAGGTCCATCTCGACAACGCCGTCTTCGTAGCGCCGGATAGTCAGCGCTCGATCTGTCACGCAGTGCACCAACACTTCGCACGTACCCTGTCCGATACGCATGGAACCGTTCTGAAAGTCTGCGCAATCATTGTCTATCGGGGTTGTGGGTGAGTTGTGATCGGTGGTGTTCGCGACACTCAAAAGACGTGTCGAAATTGATTGGCTGATGGCACCAGTCATGTTTGCCTCTTCCTTGATAAATGTTCGGAAGCGACACTTTAGCCCCGATGCGGCGCAGCAAAACCTCACGCATCAATTGGCAATAAAGCCGGGGAAGGCCAGCAAAAAAATACCTGAAACGCTCTGGCATAGGCCATTCCGGTGCGCGTCAGTAATCGGCTATACGGTTTGGAAAGTATTCACACAACGTCTGTCCCCGGTGCGTGGGTGTCCGCGGCCGATTTCTGATCGGGTCACGGCTCAATCTGGACCAGGTTTTTTTCTTCCTCTGCTCTGCGGCGTTGCAGATAGATGTAGAAGAGCGCGGTCAGGACGGTCAGACCGCTGACCAGTGCGCCGGTCCAGGGCAGATCCGCCAGATCGGCTCCGCTGGCTACTACCAAACCGCCAATCCAGGCACCCGCCGCGTTGCCGAGGTTGAACGCGCTCTGGTTCAGGGTTGAACCGAGGTTAGGGGCTTCGTGGGCCTGATCGATGATCAGCAGTTGCAGGATCGGACACAGGGCGAAGGCAAATATTCCCCACAGCACCAGCGTGATCGCTGCCGGGACAACCGAGTGGCTGGTCTGGCTGAAAGCGGCCAATACCACCACCACGGACAGTGCCATACCGACCAGTGAAGGCAGCAATCGGCTGTCGGCGAGACGGCCGCCGAGCATGCTGCCCGCGGTCAGGCCGACCCCGAACAACAGCAGCATGATCGTCACGCCGTGGGGGCTGACGCCGGTGATGTCCTGCAGAATCGGCGCGATGTAGGTGAATACGCTGAACAGACTGGTCGAGGCCAGTACGCTCATGCCCAGAGCCAGCAGCACATTGATCTTGCCCAGTACTTTGAACTCGCTGGCGAGGTTGGCCTTGTCCATGGCGATGTCTTTCGGCAACCAAACCCACTGCGCGATTACCGCGATCACGCCGATCACCGAAACGGCCCAGAACGTCGAGCGCCAGCCGGCGTATTGTCCGAGCGCAGTGCCCAGTGGCACGCCGAGCACGTTGGCCAGGGTCAGCCCGGTAAACATCATGGCAATCGCCTGGGCACGTTTGTTCGGTGCGACCAACCCGGCTGCAACCACTGAGCCGATCCCGAAAAACGCACCGTGACACAGCGCCGTGACCACTCGCGCGGCCATCAACGTGGCGTAGTTCGGCGCTAAAGCGCAGAGCATGTTGCCGAGGATGAACATCAGCGTCATGCCCAGCAACGTGGCTTTACGTGGCATGTTGGCGGTGCCGACTGCGAGGATCGGCGCGCCGAACACCACGCCCAGGGCGTAACCGGTGATCAACAATCCAGCATGGGGAATGCTCACCGCGAGGTCGCGGGCGACATCGGGAAGCAGGCCCATGATGACGAATTCAGTGGTGCCGATGCCGAACGCGGCAACAGCGAGGGCAAGCAAAGCGAGTGGCATGCGCAAGGTCTCTGTCGGTAGTCTTGACGCTCTGATCAGGCATACGCATGCCGAAGACCGTTCTCGACGAGAGCGGGCCAGGGCAGATTTTTCTATTGGAATTAGTCTGTGTGCAACTGAGTGCGGCGTGGTCGTTTGCAGTATAAACAGCCGCTGACATATGGCGAATCAAATCTCCATCCGCTTTATGTAGGAGCTGCCGAAGGCTGCGATCTTTTGATTTTTAAAAAGCACGATCAAAAGATCGCAGCCTTCGGCAGCTCCTACAGGTGGAAATTGGGGCAACAATAAGGAGTGTGCCGTGCTTGCGACGGCGTTGGTGTTGGTGGCGGCGCTGTTGCATGCGGCGTGGAATACCCTGATCAAATTCAGTGCGGAACGGTTGCTGGTCGTGGCCTGCATGGACAGCGTGGCGTTGCTGTTTGTCGCCATGATGTTGCCGTTCGTGTCCCTGCCGCCACTGGAACTATGGCCGTGGATTCTGGCTTCGGCGGCCTTCGAGTTGCTCTACCGCTATTTGCTCATTCAGGCGTATCGGGTCGGCGATCTGGGGCTGGTCTATCCGCTGATGCGCGGGTTGTCGCCGCTGGTGGTATTGGCGCTGACGCTGATTTTTGCCGGCGAGGTGCTGACGAACCAGCAGATCTTCGGGATCCTGCTGATTCCGCTCGGCATGTTGTGCCTGCTCTGGCAGGGCGGAGGTGGTGCGCGCCTGCCGTGGTCGATGTTGCCGGTGGTGGCGCTGATCGGCCTGTGTATCGGTTGCTACACCTTCATCGATGGGCAGGCGCTGCGGCGTTGGTCGCATCCACTGGATTATCTGGTCTGGGTCACGCTGCTCAGTGCCTGGCCGTTCCCGTTGCTGGCGTGGGTGCGCAAGCGGCCGGCCTTCAAGTTGTTCTGGCGTGAACAGTGGCGATTGGGATTGGCGGTCGGTTTCTGCGTGTTGTTCAGCTACGCTCTGGTGCTGTGGGCCATGCAGCTGGGCTCGATTGCAGAAGCGGCGGCCCTGCGTGAAATCAGCGTGATTCTGGTGGTGCTGTTCGGCATGCGCTACCTGAAAGAACCTTTCGGCCGACCCCGGCTTCTGGCCTGCGGAATGGTGTTGATCGGCATGCTGGTGATGAAATTCTGACTGCTCTGAAACGTGAAAAAGGGACTGCTTTATGACGGTTGCTCTGTGGTGCATCTTGATCGCGATTTTCCTGCCGTATGTGTGCACGGGCGTGGCCAAGATCAGCGGCGGATATGGTTTGAGACACAATCATGACCCTCGGGGGTTTCTTGATTCCCTGGAAGGTCTGGGCAAGCGGGCGAATGCGGCGCAGCTGAACAGCTTTGAAGTGACGCCAGCGTTTGCGGCTGCAGTGATCGTGGCGCATCTGGCGGGCAATGCCGAATTGGTGACGATCAATGTGCTGTCGGTGTTGTTCATCACCAGTCGTCTGCTCTACATCATTTTCTATCTGACGGACCTGGCGACGCTGCGGTCGTTGATGTGGTTTGTGGGGATGGGGCTGATCGTGAGTTTCTTTGTGGTGTCGGCTTAAAAGAAGGATCAAAAGATCGCAGGCTGCGCCAGCTCCTACATCGAGCGTGCAGCCTGCGATCTTTTGTTTTTAAAGCTTGTCGGCCACTTGAGGCACTTGCGGCAGCGCTGCACCTTTGGGCCAGAGCATCCAGATTTGACCCAGCTGCTTCATGTCTCCGGCCAGTTGCCCGGCCGCATCGCCGGTGCCCCAGAACAAGTCAGCACGCACTTCACCGGCAATCGCGCCACCGGTGTCCTGCGCCGCGACCGGCCGAACCAATGCTGTGCCATCCGGTTTGGTTGTGGATAACCAAAGCAGGCTGCCTAGCGGAATCACCTTGCGATCTACCGCAGCGCTGTATCCCGCCGTCAGCGGCACATTGAGCGAGCCGCGCGGCCCTTCGTTGCTGTCCGGGTTGCGAGTGAAGAACACATAGCTCGGGTTGCTGCCGAGCAGCTCTGGAATGCGCGACGGATTGGCCTTCGCCCAATTACTGATCGCGCCCATGGTTACGTCTTCTTTTTTCAGCTCGCCTTGTTCCACCAGCCAGCGACCGATTGGCCGATACGGGTGGCCATTCTGGTCGGCATAGGCAATGCGCAGTTGGCGACCACTGTCGAGCTGGATACGACCCGATCCCTGGATTTGCAGGAATTGCAGGTTCATTGGATCAGTCAGCCAGGCCACTACCGGCGCCTTGACTCCGTTGGTTTCGATGGTCGCGGCATCGTCGTAAGGCTTGAGCACTCGACCTTCGAGCCGGCCGCGCAGGCGCTTGCCTTTGAGTTCCGGATAAATGCTGTCGAGGGAGACGATGATCATGTCTTCGGGGACGCCGTACACCGGGATGTTCGCTGTGGCGGTCTGGGTCAGGCTGCCGGGATAAACCGGTTCGTAGTAGCCGGTGATCAGGCCGTTGGGGTTGTCGTTGGCGGCGCGCAGGCCGTAGACGTCGAGGTTCTGCTTGAGAAAGCCGCGAATGTCGCTGGCGGTCTGCGGCACGTTGGCGGCCGCTGCGCAGGTGCCGCCCCAGACCGGATCGGCCTTGAGTCGGGTACATGCACTGCGCCATGAACCGAAACCGGCGACGAGATCGGTGTCCGATACTGCCGGCAGCGCTTCCCATGTAGCACTGGAGTAAGTGGCCAAGGCATGGGTTTTCGGTTGTTGCTTGTCGCCACCGGTGCAGCCTGCGAGCAGGGCCACCATCGGCAGGGTCCAGGCCAGGCTGTGACGCCACGCCTTGAAACGGCTGTTCATGGAGTAATTCCTTTGCCGGTTGCCTGGGTGCTCCATGCGCTCAGGCAACCCGTATTGATAATAGGGCTATTGGTGTTTGCCGATGACACGGGGATACTGGCCGCCGTTTCCCGTGACCTGAAGCCACCATGACTCTCAAAAGACTTTCTGTTGTATTGCTGGCCTGTTTGACCTTGTCCGCTTGCGGTGCTATCGATCCCAATTCTCCACTCGGTCAGCGCAAGGCCATTTTCAAGCAAATGCTCAAGACCGGCGAAGACCTGGGCGGCATGTTGCGTGGCCGTATTCCGTTCGATGGTCCGAAGTTCGCTGACGGCGCGGTGAAACTCGACGCGCTGTCCCATGAGCCATGGAAGCATTTTCCTCAGGTGCGTGAAGAAGACCACACCAGCGCCACAAGCGATGTCTGGGACAAGCAGGCACGTTTCCAGGAAATGGCCCGCACCCTTGAAGCCGCCACCGGTGAATTGGTGATCGCCAGTCAGGTTCAACCCTACAAAGCCAGCAACCTGGGGCCGGCGATGCAGAAGGTCGAAGATGCCTGTAGTGCGTGCCATAAGCAGTTTCGGGATCATTGATTGGCACAATTGTGGCGAGGGAGCTTGCTCCCGCTCGGCTGCAAAGCAGTCGTAAACCGGTCAACGCGGTCTGTCCGGCTAACCGCAGTGGCTGGTCTTGGGGTCGCTTCGCAACCCAGCGGGAGCAAGCTCCCTCGCCACGAAATGCGCTTCACCCCATAAAACCAGAGCGTCTTACTTATCCAGCTCATCCACCGCTTCCTGCAACTCCTTGCGGGATTCGGCGAGTTTGTCTTTGCGCTTGTTGATCTTCTCGGGGTCGCCTTTTTTCATGGCCTTGTCGAGATCAGCCTGACGCTTGCTGACTTCGTGCTTGGCGTCGAGCACCTTGTTTTCCCGTTCTTTCTTCAGCGAGGCGTCGGTGCAGTTGGCGGTGACTTCGCTCAAGGCTTTTTCCAGGCCTGCCTGCTGGTCGGCATTGCCATGGGATTTGGCCAGTTCGATCTGGTTGATGATGCCTTGCTTCTTGGCGGCGCAGCCGGTCAGGCCCGGGGCGTCTTCGGCGGCCATCAATGGAGCGGCCATTACGCTGCAAAGGGTCAACAGGGCCAGCGGTGAAAGAAATTTCATAAAAGCTCCATTTGAAAAGGCAATCGGGTCGAAGCGGCGATGGCTTGTTTGAGCCCATCAGTACTATTGGGTTCCCGGGTGGGAAGGCATTGTCGGTGGCTAAAAGCCGTCAATCCCTGCCTCACGTAATGTTTCACTCAAGGCCAGGACCTGTGGGTCGCGGAAAAATGCGCTCAGTTGCGTCGCGCGTCCGGGGCCGATACCAGGTTCGGCCTGCCAGTGTTCGGTGCTTCGTTGTGCGAGCGCCTGCCAGGAATCCGCGAGGCGTGCCTGGCCGGTCGGCGGCATGCCCAGCGCTTTGAGCCAGCGGGCGAAGGGGCGCTGCCGGGCACTCTCGAAACTGCTCAAAAGACGCGCAGCACTGCGTTCGCCGAAACCATCAATGGTAGCAAGCTCTTGAGCATCGAGGGTCAACCAATCCAGCAGACCGTTCAGACGGCCTGTTACAAAAAGTTTTTCCCAAGTGCCGGGGCCGACGTGGGGCAAGGCCAGACCCTGCTTGCCACTGAGCCAGGTCAGGCGGGCGAGAAACTGACCTTCGCATCCCGCTGTCGGCTGCCAACAACTCAGCGCATGAAAATCCGTCGCCAGCGGCACACTCAATTCCGCACGCTCGATGCTGCGCACCACCACCGAGTCCAGTCTGGGAATGGTCAGGCCGGCCAGACTGATGGCGACCTGGTCGCCCGGTCGAATGTCCAGCGTTTGCCAGCGTTGCAGGGAACTCACACTGACGCGTTTGATTAGTCGGTCATCGAGCATCACCGGCGTCAGTTCCAGTACCGGGGTGATTCGCCCGGTCCTGCCGATCTTGAACTGGACCTTGCGCACTTCAGTCAGTGCCTGGGCGAAGGGGTACTTCCAGGCAACGCTCCAAAATGGTGGTTTGGCATGCCAGCGTTCGGCGGGTGGGCGCTGGTTTTGCCGCAGAACGATACCGTCGCTGGCGAATGGCAGGGGCGAGCGATACCAGTGATTGCGCCACTGCTCGGCATCGGCAAATTTATTGATGGAGTGGCTGTACGGCGTGGTTGGCGGAAAACCCAGTTCCTCCAGCCTTTCGATGCGCTCCGACACACTAGCCGGACCTTCGGGCCAGTCCCAGATAAACAGGCCAATCCCGGTCGCCTGCTCGGCGCTCAAATTCTTGCGGGCCATTAAACCTGCAACCGTGGAGCGGGCATTCAGGCTGCCGGCCTGGGCCTGAATATGATCGGTCAGGCGCCAGTAGAGTTCGCCTTGCACCAGCAGGTCCAGCGGCTGTGACAGTCGCTGGGGAATGGCGGCGATCTGGCGCGCCGAAGCTGTCCAGTCCTGGCCGTGCGTACCGTCACCGCGACTGATGGCTTGAATGAACAAGCCTTGCCGATAAATCAGGGTCACGGCAACACCGTCGACCTTGGGTTGGACCCAGATATCTGTACGGTCACGCAGCCAGTTTTCGACCGCTTGCCCATCGCGCAATTTGTCCAGACCGGTATGGGCGACGGGGTGCGCGAGTGTGCCGCGTGCAGTGCGTAACGGTTCTGCGGATGTACTCAGGTTGAAGCAAAGGCGCCATTCGCTCAGGCGCGCGCGGGACTGATCGTAGAGTTCGTCGGCGACCAGTGAACGGCCCTGGCGGTGATAGTTATCGTCCCAGAGATCGATTTGGTTTTGCAGTGCAGTGATTTCATTCGAGGCGCGTTCGGGTGGCCAGCCGGGGCATTCGGCGGCGTTGGTTCCCAGACAGAGGAATGTCAGAAGAAAAGCGATCAGCACGGGCATTGTGAGCTTCCTTGCTCGTTGAGGGCTCTTGAAGGCTAGTCAGGATTGCGTGGGTAGTAGAGAAGGTGTTTTGCCGGGTATTACCGGTGGCGACGCGGCTGCACGCAAAACAACAAAAAGCCCCGCACGGCGAACCGTGCGGGGCTTTTGGTACAACCGGGGAAGTCTTACAGGCCGGCAGCGGAACGAAGGTCGTCGGCGCGGTCGGTTTTTTCCCAGGTGAAGGTGGTGAAGGTGTCTTCGCCAACAGTCTTGGTCGCCGGGGTACGACCGAAGTGGCCGTACGCTGCGGTTTCCTGGTACATCGGGTGCAGCAGGTCGAGCATCTTGGTGATCGCGTATGGACGCAGGTCGAACACTTCGCGGACCAGTTTGACGATTTTGTCATCGCTGATCTTGCCGGTGCCGAAGGTGTTCAACGAGATCGAAGTCGGTTGAGCGACGCCGATTGCGTAGGAAACCTGGATCTCGCAACGCTCGGCCAGGCCGGCAGCGACGATGTTCTTCGCCACGTAACGACCGGCGTAGGCAGCGGAACGGTCAACCTTCGATGGATCCTTGCCGGAGAACGCGCCGCCGCCGTGACGGGCCATGCCGCCGTAGCTGTCGACGATGATCTTGCGACCGGTCAGACCGCAGTCACCTACCGGGCCACCGATGATGAACTGGCCGGTCGGGTTGATGTGGAACTGGGTGTCCTTGGTCAGCAGGTCGGCAGGCAGCACGTGCTTGACGATCAGCTCCATCACGCCTTCGCGCAGGTCGTTGTACGACACTTCCGGGTTGTGCTGGGTCGACAGGACAACCGCGTCGATACCGACAACCTTGCCGTTTTCGTAGCGGCAGGTCACTTGCGACTTGGCGTCCGGACGCAGCCAAGGCAGCAGACCGGATTTACGGGCTTCGGCCTGGCGCTGAACCAGTTGGTGCGAGAACGTGATCGGTGCCGGCATCAGCACGTCGGTTTCGTTGCTGGCGTAGCCGAACATCAGGCCCTGGTCGCCGGCGCCCTGATCTTCAGGCTTGGCACGGTCGACACCCTGGTTGATGTCAGGGGACTGCTTGCCGATGATGTTCATCACGCCGCAGGTCGCACCGTCGAAACCAACGTTGGAGCTGGTGTAGCCGATGTCGGTGATCACGTCACGAACGATCTGCTCCAGGTCAACCCAGGCCGAGGTGGTGACTTCGCCGGCGATGATCGCCACGCCCGTTTTCACCAGAGTCTCGCACGCCACACGGGCGAACTTGTCTTCAGCAATGATTGCGTCCAGCACCGCATCAGAAATCTGGTCGGCGATTTTGTCCGGATGCCCTTCAGACACGGACTCGGAGGTGAAAAGGGAGTATTCGCTCATCTCGATGTTTTCCTGAAATTACCGATGGTGAGTGTCGCCAGTCGGTCGCTGAAAGTGGCGGACCTGAATCTGGAAACCATTACGTAAGCCTACATAGAGGCTTTCCCCGGGAACGAGTCCCGCAGCGGTGGCCCAACGGGCCAGATCGTCCTGTTCAAACCCCAACCAGAGATCACCGCAGGCTTCCCTGGCCCAACTCTGGTTGTGGCTACATAACTCTGTCACTAACAGGCTACCGCCTGGTTGCAGCAAATTTGCCATGTGCTTGAGTGCATCGGCCGGCGCGGCGAAATGATGCAGCACCATGTTCAGTACAACGCAATCGGCCTTGAGGCTCACGCCGTTCAAGGCATCGGCCAATTGCAGGCTGACGTTAGTCAGCATTTGCCGTTCGCACACTTCGCGCGCCAGTTCGAGCATCGCCTGGCTATTGTCCAGCGCCGTGACCTGGGTGAAGCGGCGCGCCAGTTCCGGCAGAAAAGCACCGTCTCCGGGGCCGACTTCAATGGCGGTAGCGTCTGCGCTGAAACTCAGCTTGTCGAGCAAGGCCACCACGCTTTCGCGGTACTGCGGCAGGCCGGCGATCAAATCTTGCTGGGCGCGAAACTTCTCCGCGACCCGTGAGAAAAAGTCCTGACTGGCCGCCGCCCGTTGTGCATGGACCTGAGTGATCCGCGACTGCACATCGGCAGGCAAGGTCAGGTCGTCCACTTCTTCGAGCAGGGCCGCATGCAGCTTGCCGCCCAGCAGATCGGTGTGGGGCAGGGCGCGACGATAGAAAATCGCGTTGCCTTCACGGCGGGTCGCCACCAGGTCGGCCTGGGCCAGAACCTTGAGGTGATGGCTCATGCCGGACTGGCCGATGCCGAAGATCTGCGCCAGTTCCAGTACGCCGAACGAGTCGTTGGCCAGTGCGCGCAAAACATTCAACCGCAGAGGATCGCCGCCGGCCTTGCACAGGGCCGCCAGCTCATCGCAATCGTCATGGCGAATGGAAGGCACGCGTAAATTCATAAGGCCGGCAGTCTAGTCACGCACTGATAGCATCGCAAGAGCAATATCAAAAAGTTTTGATATTGCTCGATAGATGGCACTTCTTAACGTTAGCTTCAGTCAACAAACGAATGGCGGAAAGGTTTCACCAGCCCAAACCGCCGTTATCCATTGGAAAAACGCCTCCAGATGACTATCTGTCATTGCCCCGAGGCGTCTGGGTGAGGGAAAATGCTCGCCTTTTTTCCGTTTCGATTATTCACCCTTGTTACAGAACCCCAGGAGATCAGCGATGCCTAGCCGTCGTGAGCGTGCCAACGCCATTCGTGCCCTCAGCATGGATGCCGTGCAAAAAGCCAACAGCGGCCATCCCGGTGCCCCTATGGGTATGGCAGATATCGCCGAAGTGCTTTGGCGCGACTACCTCAAGCACAACCCGAGCAATCCATCGTTCGCCGACCGTGACCGCTTCGTGCTGTCCAACGGCCACGGCTCGATGTTGATCTACTCGCTGCTGCACCTGACCGGCTACGACCTGTCGATCGAAGACCTCAAGCAGTTCCGCCAACTGCACAGCCGCACCCCGGGCCACCCGGAGCTCGGCTACACCCCGGGCGTCGAGACCACCACCGGTCCACTGGGCCAGGGTCTGGCCAATGCCGTGGGTTTTGCCCTGGCTGAAAAAGTCCTGGCGGCGCAGTTCAATCGTCCTGGCCACGACATCGTCGATCACCACACCTACGTGTTCCTGGGTGATGGCTGCATGATGGAAGGCATTTCCCACGAAGTCGCTTCGCTGGCCGGCACCTTGGGCCTGGGCAAGCTGATCGCTTTCTACGATGACAACGGCATCTCCATCGACGGCGAAGTCGAAGGCTGGTTCACCGATGACACGCCGAAGCGTTTCGAGGCCTACAACTGGCAAGTGATCCGCAATGTCGACGGTCACGACCCGGAAGAGATCAAGACTGCGATCGAGACTGCACGCAAAAGCGCCCAGCCGACCCTGATCTGCTGCAAGACCACCATCGGCTTCGGTTCGCCGAACAAGCAAGGCAAGGAAGACTGCCACGGCGCCCCACTGGGTGACGCGGAAATCGCCCTGACCCGCGCGGCGCTGAAGTGGAACCACGGCCCGTTCGAAATCCCGGCCGACATCTATGCCGAGTGGGATGCCAAGGAAGCCGGTCGTGCAGTTGAAGCCGAGTGGGATCAGCGTTTCGCTGCTTACTCCGCTGCGTTCCCGACCGAAGCCAACGAACTGGTGCGTCGCCTGAGCGGCGAGTTGCCAGCGGACTTCTCCGAGAAGGCCGAAGCCTACATCGCTGAAGTGGCTGCCAAAGGCGAAACCATCGCCAGCCGTAAAGCCAGCCAGAACGCCTTGAACGCGTTCGGCCCGCTGCTGCCTGAGTTCCTCGGCGGTTCGGCTGACCTGGCCGGTTCCAACCTGACCCTGTGGAAAGGTTGCAAAGGCGTTACCGCCGAAGACGCCAGCGGCAACTACATGTACTACGGCGTGCGCGAATTCGGCATGACCGCGATCATGAACGGCGTTGCCCTGCACGGCGGCCTGGTGCCTTACGGCGCGACCTTCCTGATGTTCATGGAATACGCCCGCAACGCCGTGCGCATGTCGGCCCTGATGAAGCAGCGTGTGATCCACGTCTACACCCACGACTCCATCGGTCTGGGCGAAGACGGTCCGACTCACCAGCCAATCGAGCAACTGGCCAGCCTGCGCTGCACGCCGAACCTCGACACCTGGCGTCCGGCCGATGCCGTTGAATCGGCTGTGGCCTGGAAAAACGCTCTGGAGCGCAAGGACGGTCCTTCGGCCCTGATCTTCTCGCGTCAGAACCTGCAGCATCAAACCCGTGATGATGGCCAGATCGCCGACATCAGCCGTGGTGGTTATGTGCTGAAAGACTGCGCAGGCGAGCCTGAGCTGATCCTGATCGCTACCGGTTCGGAAGTGGGTCTGACCGTTCAGGCCTACGACAAACTGACCGAGCAAGGCCGCAAGGTGCGCGTGGTTTCCATGCCTTGCACCAGCGTGTTCGATGCCCAGGACGCCGGTTACAAGCAATCGGTTCTGCCGTTGCAGGTCAGCGCCCGTATCGCCATCGAAGCTGCTCACGCGGACTACTGGTACAAGTACGTGGGCCTGGAAGGTCGCGTGATCGGCATGACCACCTACGGCGAGTCGGCGCCTGCGCCTGCCTTGTTCGAAGAGTTCGGCTTCACCCTGGAAAACATTCTGGGTCAGGCTGAAGAGCTGCTGGAAGACTAAGCTCCGTGCGGTGGTCTCACGACCACCGCCGCTCCCTGTAGGAGCTGCCGCAGGCTGCGATCTTTTGATCTTGATCTTCAAAACCAAGATCAAAAGATCGCAGCCTCGTTTCACTCGACAGCTCCTACACGGGATTGTGTTGTTAGCGAATACTATCGAGAACCCCATGCCTCAACCGCGTCCCTACAAAGTTGCACTCAACGGCTACGGCCGGATTGGTCGTTGCGTCTTGCGTGCGTTGTTCGAGCGAGGCGAGAAAGCCGGGTTTGAAATTGTCGCGATCAACGATCTGGCCGACATGGCCAGCATCGAATACCTGACACGCTTCGACTCCACTCACGGGCGTTTTCCCGGTGATGTGAAGGTCGACGGCGATTGTCTGCATATTAATGGCGACTGCGTGAAGGTCCTGCGCAGTGCCACCCCTGAAGGCATCGATTGGGCGTCGTTGGGCGTCGATCTGGTGCTGGAGTGCTCCGGCGCTTACCACACCCGTGAAGACGGCCAGCGTTTCCTCGACGCCGGCGCGCCGCGTGTGCTGTTTTCCCAGCCGATGGCCAGCGAGGCGGATGTCGACGCCACCATCGTCTACGGCGTGAACCAGGATTGCCTGACCGGCGACGAACTGCTGGTGTCCAACGCCTCCTGCACCACCAACTGCGGCGTGCCTTTGTTGCGTCTGCTGGACCAGGCCATTGGCCTGGAATACGTGTCGATCACCACGATTCACTCGGCGATGAACGATCAGCCGGTGATCGATGCCTATCACCACGAAGACCTGCGCCGCACCCGTTCGGCGTTCCAGTCGGTGATTCCGGTGTCCACTGGTCTGGCGCGCGGCATCGAGCGCCTGTTGCCGGAACTTGCCGGACGAATTCAGGCCAAAGCCGTACGTGTGCCGACGGTGAACGTGTCTTGCCTCGACATTACGATGCAAACGGTTAGCGACACCGACGCCACCGAGGTCAACCGGATCCTGCGCGAGGCTGCCACCAGCGGCCCGCTCAAAGGCCTTCTGGCTTACACCGAGTTGCCTCACGCCAGTTGTGATTTCAACCATGACCCACATTCGGCGATCGTCGATGCCAGTCAGACCCGCGTTTCCGGCCCACGGCTGGTGAACATCCTGGCCTGGTTCGACAACGAATGGGGTTTTGCCAACCGAATGCTCGACGTTGCGGAACACTATCTGCAAATAGCTTCATCCAAAAAACCTGCTCTCTAAATAGCTACCCAGGAAATGCGACCCATGACCGTGTTGAAGATGTCCGACCTCGATCTGCAAGGTAAGCGCGTACTGATCCGCGAAGACCTCAACGTCCCAGTCAAGGACGGTGTTGTCACCAGCGATGCGCGAATCCTGGCTTCGCTGCCGACCATCAAGCTGGCCCTGGAAAAAGGCGCGGCCGTAATGGTTTGCTCGCACCTTGGCCGTCCGACCGAAGGTGAATTCTCGGCCGAGAACAGCCTCAAGCCAGTCGCCGACTACCTGAGCAAGGCCCTGGGCCGCGAAGTGCCGCTGGTGGCTGATTACCTGGGCGGCGTCGACGTGAAAGCGGGCGACATCGTGCTGTTCGAAAACGTGCGCTTCAACAAGGGCGAGAAAAAGAACGCCGATGAACTGGCCCAGCAATACGCCGCCCTGTGCGACGTGTTCGTGATGGACGCTTTCGGCACCGCGCACCGTGCTGAGGGTTCGACCCACGGCGTGGCCAAGTTCGCCAAAATCGCTGCTGCCGGCCCGTTGCTGGCCGCAGAACTGGATGCACTGGGCAAAGCCCTGGGCGCTCCAGCCCAGCCAATGGCAGCCATCGTTGCCGGCTCCAAGGTGTCGACCAAACTCGACGTACTGAACAGCCTGAGCCAGATCTGCAATCAACTGATCGTCGGCGGCGGCATCGCCAACACGTTCCTGGCCGCAGCCGGTCACCCGGTCGGCAAGTCGCTGTACGAGCCTGACCTGCTGGACACCGCCCGTGCCATCGCCGCCAAAGTCAGCGTGCCGTTGCCGGTTGATGTTGTGGTTGCCAAGGAATTCGCTGAAAGCGCTGCGGCCACCGTCAAGCTGATCGCTGACGTTGCTGCCGACGACATGATTCTGGACATCGGCCCGCAGACCGCGGCCAACTTCGCCGAGCTGCTGAAATCGTCGAAAACCATCCTGTGGAACGGTCCGGTCGGCGTGTTCGAATTCGACCAGTTCGGTAACGGCACCAAAGTGCTGGCCCAGGCCATTGCTGAAAGCTCGGCGTTCTCGATCGCGGGCGGTGGCGATACGCTGGCGGCCATCGACAAATATGGCGTTGCCGACCAAATCTCCTACATTTCTACCGGCGGTGGCGCATTCCTCGAATTCGTCGAAGGCAAAGTACTGCCAGCCGTTGAAGTCCTGGAAAGCCGGGCCAAGGCCTGAGAGTCGCCCGTTTGACCAGGCGAGGGAGTGTTGAAATGGTCAAGACGTTAGCGCTGTTGATCGTCGCCGGTTCGCTGGTGGCTTGCGGGAGTAACCCGAAAGCCACTCCGGAGCCTGCGCCATCGGCGCCGGAAAAAGGTTGCTACCAGGCCGACTGGCAGGCGGAAACCAATCCGGTGCTCAACAAGCGTTCCGGGCCTGAAGGCCTGGACAAATACGAGACCCAGACGCCCGCCAAGGAACATGGTTGTCCTTGACGGGTCTGACTCTTTACTCAGGGCTGGTGGCGTGCGCCGTCAGTCGAGGAACACGGATGAAAGGTTTTATCGCCATTACGGCGCTGGCACTGCTGGCAGGGTGCGCCAATTTGAACCCGTTCCAATCGTCGGCCCCGGCTGACAACTGGACCACCTGGACCTGCGACAGTCAGGCCAAGGTGCTGTGGCGCTACACCGACGACAGCCGCAAGCAAGTCGACGTACGCCTGGGCGGCGCCGATCAGGTCTATCGCCTGAAGGAAGAGCCGGGCGCTTCGGGTTCGCTGTACAGCGACAACATGCTGGCGTTTCACATGAAAGGTGAGGAAGGCCTGGTTTACTGGGTCGCCACCAATGATTTGATTGGCCGTGGCTGTAAGGCTGAATAACACGGGACGACGCGTAATCCTGTAGGAGCCGAGCTTGCTCGCGATAGCGTCAGCACATTCGACGTATGTGCTAGCAGTCAGACCGCCATCGCGAGCAAGCTCGGCTCCTACAGGAAATCGATGTTTCTCAGGACTTTTGCAACACCGAATTCGCAGCCCGGCCCTAACCCCCGATCTGCAATAACTTGAATAGCCGCCGCCGCTCCGGCAGGCTGGCACGATTAACGACCCTCAACCGGGAGAGACACACACAATGGCACTTATCAGCATGCGCCAGATGCTGGACCACGCAGCCGAGTTCGGCTACGGCGTTCCAGCCTTCAACGTCAACAACCTTGAGCAGATGCGCGCCATCATGGAAGCCGCTGACAAGACTGACTCCCCGGTGATCGTCCAGGCTTCGGCCGGTGCTCGCAAATACGCCGGCGCACCGTTCCTGCGTCACCTGATCCTGGCAGCCATCGAAGAATTCCCGCACATCCCGGTGTGCATGCACCAGGACCACGGCACCAGCCCTGACGTTTGCCAGCGCTCCATTCAACTGGGCTTCAGCTCGGTAATGATGGACGGTTCCCTGGGCGAAGACGGCAAGACCCCGACCGACTACGACTACAACGTCCGCGTTACCCAGCAAACCGTAGCCATGGCTCACGCCTGCGGCGTTTCGGTAGAGGGCGAGCTGGGTTGCCTGGGTTCGCTGGAAACCGGCATGGCCGGTGAAGAAGACGGCATCGGCGCCGAAGGCGTTCTGGATCACAGCCAGATGCTGACCGACCCGGAAGAAGCCGCTGACTTCGTCAAACGCACTCAGGTCGATGCCTTGGCCATCGCCATCGGCACCAGCCACGGCGCTTACAAGTTCACCAAGCCACCTACCGGCGACGTGTTGGCGATCGACCGTATCAAAGAGATCCACAAGCGCATCCCGAACACTCACCTGGTGATGCACGGTTCGTCTTCGGTTCCGCAAGAGTGGCTGGCGATCATCAACCAGTACGGCGGCGACATCAAAGAAACCTACGGCGTACCGGTTGAAGAAATCGTCGAAGGCATCAAGTACGGCGTGCGCAAGGTCAACATCGACACCGACCTGCGCCTGGCGTCCACCGGCGCGATGCGTCGCCTGATGGCCACCAACCCGAGCGAGTTCGACCCGCGTAAATTCTTCGGCGCCACCGTAACCGCCATGCGCGACGTGTGCATCGCCCGTTACGAAGCCTTCGGCACCGCCGGCAACGCTTCGAAGATCAAGCCGATCTCCCTGGAAGCGATGTATCAGCGTTACCTGAAAGGTGAGTTGAACGCCAAGGTCAACTAAGACCCGCCGCGTTTAATTCGTATGAAAAACCCGCCGAGAGGCGGGTTTTTTGTGGGCGCGTTTCGGCTACTTGTCGTGATCAATATCCAGCTTGCTGAACGTCACTTTCCCGCCCTCACTGGTGTACCCGGTGTTGTCTTGCACATACACCCCAGCCTTGAAGTACAGCGGCTTGTCGCGCCAGGTCGCACTGATGTTGGTGTCCCACTGATAGCCCGCGGCACTGATGCCCAGCGCACCGCCAGGGCTGAGGTGAATAAGGTAGGAAAACTCGCGGTCGAGTTTCACGCCGGTGGCGATGGTGATGACCCGGCCTTCGTCATCATCCGGGCGCATGCGCACCTTGGCGACAATGTTGCCGGTCTCTGTTTTGGTCTTGTATTGGTATTCGACCTTCACCAGCGGCTTCTGGCTGTTATAGGCATGGATCTGCCCGATGACGATTTTGCCCGAGCTCGGCACCTGATTCACCGCCAGCGTGGCATGCAGCAGGTTGTCGGCATCCGGGTAGTACCAGTTGCGCAGCGTGCCGTTGCTGTAGGTTTCGCGCAGTTCGGTGCGTGGATAGATGGCGTTTTCAGTCTTTGAGCCGGTTACCGGGGACCAGAAAAACAGCGTGCCGGTGTCGGAGTGGAAGTATTGATCCTTGAAGCCGTCCACCAATTTTGACGTTTCAACGGTGTACGGCGGGCTGCCGACGGGAACACTGAGGTTCCAGGTTGCGAGGTCGATCATAAAAATAGCTTCCACGAATTGTGCTGCACGCACGTGCCAGAAGCTCTAGCACGCGCCTTGGAGGGCGGTCTTTATAAGCGTAGGCGGCCGTTTTGTTAATGACGGACTGACAGATGGATGACGTCAAAATCCTGTTAAAAGGCCATCTTTCCCGGTTTTAGCGGGCTGTGGGGACGACCGTTAGTCGGCGAATTAACCCTTTAGTTAGATGGTGGCGTACTGATAGCTTCTGCTTTTGTGGATCCAGGTCTAGAGTGGTGGTTAGTATTTGTCCGGTTTTCACGAGAAGCCGGCCTGTCCCGAACATAGAGAAGCAGCATGGAATGCGCGCAGCCCCGGCCAACTGACGGCAACTCAACGTTATTAATAGTCGATGATTACCCTGAGAATCTGATCAGCATGCGCGCGTTGTTGCAGCGCCAGGACTGGCAGGTCATTACGGCTGCCTCGGGTTTCGAGGCCCTCAGTCTGTTGCTCGAACACGATGTCGACCTGGTGCTGCTGGACGTGCAGATGCCGGGCATGGACGGTTTTGAAGTGGCGCGCCTGATGCGCGGCAGCCAACGGACCCGCCTCACGCCGATCATTTTCCTGACCGCCAACGAGCAATCCCAGGACGCCGTGATCAAGGGCTATGCCAGTGGCGCGGTGGATTACCTGTTCAAACCGTTCGATCCGCAGATTCTCAAGCCCAAGGTCCAGGCGCTGCTGGAGCATCAGCGCAATCGTCGGGCCTTGCAGCGCCTGAGCCATGACCTGGAGGTCGCTCGCGCCTTCAATGCCTCGGTGCTGGAGAACGCCGCCGAAGGCATCCTGGTGGTGAGCGAGGACGGTCTGATCCGCTTCGCCAATCCGGCGATGTCGCGCCTGCTCAATGCCACGGTGCAGGAGCTGCAAGGCAAGGAGTTTCTGGATTTCCTGCAAAAGCCGCATATCCCGGTGTGGGCCGAATCCGACCTGCTGGCCGGGTACAAGCGCGGCGAGACATTTCGTTTGCACGATGCGTTGCTGCGTACCGCGCCCGGCCAGCAGGTGCCGGTGGCGCTGTCGTGTGCGCCGTTACCCGCCGAGCAGCACGCCATGGTGGTGACGGTGCTGGACATGTCGGTGGTGCGACACCTGCACAAGCAACTCGAATTCCAGGCCGTCACTGATCCGCTGACCGGGTTGCTCAACCGCCGAGGCTTTTACCAGACCGTGGAAAACCTGTTGCTGCGTGGCGAACGCACCGACAGCACCTGGGTCCTGATGTACCTGGACCTCGATGGCTTCAAACGGGTCAATGATTCTCTCGGTCACGATGCCGGCGATCGGGTGCTGCGCTGGGTGTCCGAGCAGTTGAAAGCTTGCCTGCGGCCCTTCGACATTCTGGCGCGCATGGGCGGTGACGAATTCACCGCATTGCTGGATCTGGAGTTCCCCGAACAAGCGGCGAAGATTGCCGAGAAACTGATTGAGCGCGTGTCGATCTGTCAGCAGATCGACGGTCTGGATATCGCCTTGGGCGCGAGCATCGGCATTGCCACGTTCCCCGATTGCGGAGCGAATCTGGACGGTTTGCTGCGGGCTTCAGACATCGCGATGTACGAAGCCAAACGCGCCGGTCGCCAGCAATATCGCTTCTACGATCACGAAATGAACGGCCGGGCCCGCTCGCGGCTGATGCTCGAAGAAAGCGTGCGCGACGCTATCGAGAACCGTGACTTCAACCTCGTTTATCAGCCGCAGGTAGCCATTGTCGGCGGGCAGATTCGCGGGTTTGAAGCCCTGCTGCGTTGGCAGCATCCGAGCGTCGGCGACGTGCCGCCGGGGCTGTTTTTACCGTTGCTGGAAGAAGCGCGGTTGATCAGTCGCCTGGGCAGCTGGATTTACCAGCGCGGCGCCGGGCAACGCAAAGCCTGGGAAGCGCTGTTTGCCGAGGACCTGGTGCTGGGCGTCAGTTTGAGCGGCAGTCAGTTCGCCATGCCGAATCTGGTCACCGAGTTGCGTCAGGTGCTGGAGCGTCATGGTTTGCAACCGCGTCATCTGGAAGTCGAGGTGACGGAAGACGCCTTGATGCACAACCCGGAAGAGACCCGCAAGCAGCTGCGTTTGCTGCGCGGATTGGGCGTCAGGGTGGCGCTGGATGATTTCGGTACCGGGCCATGCTCGCTGGCGCATTTGCGCGACCTGGAACTGGATACGCTCAAACTCGACCGCCATTTGATCGCGCGACTGCCCGAGTCGTCGCGGGACGCAGCGCTGGTGCGCAATGTGATTGAGCTGTGCAAACAGTACGACATGCTGGTGATCGCCGAAGGCGTGGAAACCGTGGCGCAATACGAGTGGTTGCAAGCCAATGGTTGTGAGTATGTGCAGGGGTTTCTGGTGGCGCGGCCGATGATGGCCGAAGACACCGGGCACTTTGTGCAGCCCTTCGACTGGAGCGCGCTCACCCGCTGAATTCGCTACACTGGCGACCTTTTCGTTATTTGTGTTGCCGCTGCGATGACCGCGTTGAAATACCTCCAGGCTTATCCCGCTTCGTTGCAGGATCAGGTGCGTCAGTTGATCGCTGACGGTCGGCTTGGCGAATACTTGAGCAAGCGTTACCCAGAACAGCACAGCGTGCAGAGCGACAAGGCGCTGTACACCTACGCGCTGGACCTCAAGCAGGCGTATTTGCGTAACGCTCCGACCATCGACAAAGTGCTGTTCGATAACCGCCTCGACCTGACCCACCGCGCCCTCGGCCTGCACACCACGATCTCTCGGGTGCAGGGCGGCAAACTCAAGGCGAAGAAAGAAATCCGCGTTGCTTCGTTGTTCAAGGAAGCGCCGTCGGAGTTTCTGAAAATGATCGTGGTGCACGAGCTGGCGCATTTCAAAGAGTCGGATCACAACAAGGCGTTCTACAAGCTGTGCGAACACATGCAGCCGGGCTATCACCAGGTGGAGTTCGATGTGCGGGTGTACCTGACGTGGCGGGATTTGCAGACTGCGATTTGATCTTCCAGAAAGGAGCGAACGTGACTGACGTAAGCAAGACCAAGAGCAGCTTCTACCGCCGCTTGTACGTGGCGTACCTGATCGACAGCGGTCTGGCCAGCAGCGTCCCGGCGCTGACCGAAGTCACCGGCATGCCGCGCCGCACCGCCCAGGACACCATCGCTGCGCTTGCGGATCTGGATATCATCTGCGAGTTCGAGCAGGAAGAAGGCGCACGCAACCATGCCGGACGCTATCGGATTCGCGAGTGGGGGGCGATTGATCGGGGGTGGATCGAGCGTAATCTGCGGCAGGTCAAGGCAGTGCTGGAGTATCCCTGAGATTGGTGGCGCGGCTGCTGACGTCATCGCGAGCAGGCTCACTCCCACAGGGATCTCCAGTGAATACAGATTTTGAGTAAGTTATAAAACCTGTGGGAGCGGGCTTGCCCGCGATGGGGCCCTCAGGAACGACGCATCCCGATATGCGGAATGCCATCCTCGACAAACTCCTCGCCCGCCACCACAAACCCGTATCGCCCGTAATACCCCTGCAAATGCGCCTGGGCCGAGAGATAGATCGGCGTCTCAGGCCAGCGTTTTTCAGCCTGCACCAGCGCCTTCTCCATCATTATGTGGCCCAACCCTTTGCCCCGGCCCAGCGGCGCGGTCACAACCCGGCCGATGACCACATCACCGCCCTGTAGCTCGGGATCAAGCAAGCGCAGGTACGCTACCAGTCGATCCCCGTCCCAACCCATCAAATGGCAGGTATCACCTGCCAGATCCTGGCCATCGATATCCTGATAAATGCACTTCTGCTCGACGACGAACACCTCGTCACGCAACTGCAAAATGGCGTACAGCTGTTCTTTGCCCAGATCGCTGTGGTGTTTGCAGACCCATTCGATTGTCATGTTTTGATTCCCTGAAAACGTCCCTCCGATACTAAGCGTCCTGACGCTGGATGTCTTTATGGCGGAGAAATCTGTGATAAAGACCAAAATGCCATCATTCATTTCGCGCGCCGCTGCCTTCTTTGTGTAATCTGGAATCAAGCGATGTGCAGTGGCTTCAATGAGCTAACGTTTAGTGCCTGGGTGTGCCGGTACGGGGCTTGGAGTTTTGGCTGAAAACACGTCGGGCAGCCCGCCCGCTAAGGATTTTCTAGCATGCCGCGATTGCATCAAGCCTTTGCTTTGATTGGATTGCTGTTGCTGACTCAACACGCTGCAGCAGAAAAGCTGCGTCTGGTGGCTGATGCCTGGCCGCCTTTTACCGACGCCACGCTGGTCAATGGCGGGTTGGCCACGGATATTGTCAGCACCGCGCTGGCGCGGGCCGGCTTTGCCAGTGATTTTGAACAGGTGCCTTGGGCGCGGGCCTTGCTGGGAGTGGGCGAGGGCCGCTACGACGTATTGGTGAACGCCTGGTACACCGATGAACGCACCAAGCTCGGGCAGTTTTCCGGTGAGTACCTGGTCAATCGCGTGCGCTTTCTCAAGCGCAAAGACGCACCGATCGAATTCAACAATCTGCAGCAACTGCACACGTACCCGATTGCCGTGGTGCGCGGCTACGCCTATTCACCGGCCTTTGACGAGGACGAATCACTGCAGAAAATCCCGGTGCACAGTTTTGCGATGGCTGTGCGCATGGTGGCTGCCGACAGGGTCAAGCTGACGCTGGAGGACGAATACGTCGCGCGTTATTACCTGGCCCGCGAGCCTGCCAAGGTGCGCAATGCCGTGGAGTTTCTGCCCAAGCCGTTGAGCGAGAACAGCCTGCACATTCTGGTCAGCCTGAAGAACCCCCAGCATGAGCAGATCGTCGCCGGTTTCGACCGCGAGATTGCGGCGATGAAGGCGGATGGGAGTTATGCGCGGTTGATGAAGCAGCATGGGATGTGAGGTTGAGCGGCTGGCCTCATCGCTGGCAAGCCAGCTCCCACAGTGTCTGGTGGTTTACATAGGATTTGGGTCTAACACAACTCCCTGTGGGAGCTGGCTTGCCAGCGATGACGTCCACCACCACACCGCAGCCATCAGTCCTCACTCGTATCCTTGATCAAATGCGCCGCCAGTGTGCGCAGCGGCCCCAACTGCCGGCAGATCAAGGCCAGTTGTGTCTGTACCAATCGTTGGCCTTCATCGATTTCGTCAGGCATCTGCTCAAGCGTATTGGCCAGCGCTTCCTCTTCATCACTCTGAATGGCAATGACGGATTTGCTCGCCAGCCCCTGGGCGATTTCGTCGATGCTGCTGGCCAGTTTCACACCGGCTCCTTCGATCAAGTGTTCGCGCACATCCTGCGGTAACTGGGTTTCCCGATGCGCGCCGAGGCCTGACAAGTAACTGAGCAAGGTGTGCGACAGCACCAGAAAACGGAACCCTACATCCGCTTCCTTACGGAAATGCCCCGGCTCCATCAGCATGTTGGCCAAAGTGGTCGACAGCGCCGCGTCGGCGTTGTGCGCGTTGCGGCGGGCCAGGCGATAGGCCAGGTCGTCGCTTTTGCCGGCGGCGTATTGCTGCATGATCTGACGCAGGTAAATGCTGTTGCAGGTCAGGGTGTTGGCCAGCACTTTGTTCAGGCGCCGACCCTGCCAGTCCGGCAGGAACAGGAACACCGCGAGCCCCGCGATCAGGCTGCCGAGCAAGGTATCGAACAACCGCGGCAGGAACAGCCCGTAGCCGTCACCGACCTGGTTGAAGCAGAACAGAATCATCAAGGTGATTGCCGCCGTCGCCAGGGTGTAGCGGGTGGTGCGGTTGGTAAAGAATACGATCCCGGCGGCGATGGCGAAGCAGGACTGGATCAGCGGATTGGGGAACAGATCGAACAGCGCCCACGCCAGGGTCAGGCCGATGGCGGTGCCGATGATCCGCTGACCGAGCTTGCGCCGGGTGGCGCCGTAGTTCGGTTGGCAGACAAACAGCGTGGTGAGGATGATCCAGTAACCTTGGGACGGGTGGATCAAATGCACCATCGCGTAGCCGATGCTCAAGGCCAGGGGCAAGCGCAGGGCATGACGGAACAGCAGCGATGTCGGCGTCAGCTGCGTACGCAAGCGTATCCAGACGTCCTTGAGGTTGCGCGGCGAACGGTCGAGCAGGCTGCTGTCGGTGGCGTCGGCGAGGGCGTCGGGGTTGCTGGCGTCGCTGAGCAAACGGTCGAGGGTGCCAAGGTTCGCCGCCAGCGCTCGCAACGAACGCAGCAAACCGCGCCAGGCTGGATTGCTCTGGATGCGCAGGTGTTCGAGGGAGGCGTGCAGGTCGCCCAGGGCTTCGGCGAAGCTGGCGTCATAGATGAACGGCTGGCGCAACTGGATCGACTCGGCCAGCGCCCGGCAGGCCTTGCCTTGCTGGCGCAGCAAGCGCTGACAGCGGAACAGCACGTCGCTGTGGAAGAACGCATCGGCCAGCGCGTTGTAAGGGTAGTGCGAAGAACTGGCGCGCTCGTGGATGTCCTGGGCGAGGAAGTACAGCTTCAGGTAACGGCTGACTTTCGATCCCGGCCGACCGTTGCCGACTCGGTGCAGGATGATTTCCTTGGCGGCGTTCAGTGCCGCGACCACGCGACCGTTCTGTTGCGCCAGTTCCAGTCGGCGTGCTTCCACGTCCATCTGCCGGATCGGCTCGAACAGCGACGATTTCAATTTCAGGTAAAAACCCAACTCCCGGAACAACCGTGCCAGGCTTTGCTGCACCGGTTGATTGGAAAACAGCGCCTGCCACAACACCGAGAGCAAGCCGTACCAGGCCGCACCGGCCACCAGCAGCACCGGTTCGTGCCAGAAATCGGTGACCGCACCACCGCGCTGGTCCACGCCGATCATGGTGTAGACCGACAGGATCAGGGTCGCCGAGGCAATCGCGCCATAGCGTTCGCCGAGGGCGCCGAGCATGGTCAGGCAGAACGCGGCGAGGGCGAAGGCAATGATGAAAAGAATGGGATAGGGGAACAGCAGTTCGACGGACAGGGCGGCGACGGCGAAACACACCAGCGTCACTGCAAGCGCATTGAGGCGGCCCTGCCAACTGTCGTCGGTCTCGGCCAGGGCACTGGCGATAATCCCGAGGAACAACGGGATCAGCAGCCCCATTTCATCCTGATACCAACACAGCGCCATGGTGCCGGTCAGGGCGATGAATACCCGCACGCTGTAGCTGAACTTATCCAGCGCCCAAAGGCGACGCAGAGACTGACGAAACGAAGTCGATGACATGAAATGCGAAGGCCTTCCGAGGCGATGACGCTAAATTGAGCCACTAATGACGCCGACGCAATGGCGCCGATCACATTGGGCAGCAAAATTTGTTCCTTCCTTGTGCGAATACACTCTGCAAATCATCACAGACCCAATGTGGGAGCGGGCTTGCTCGCGAAGGCGGTGTGTCATTCAACATCAATGTTGACTGATCCGACGCTTTCGCGAGCAAGCCCGCTCCCACAGTTGTTTTGTGTACGCCAGTTGGTCAGACGTACTGCGCAGCCGCGTACCCCGAAGCCCATGCCCACTGGAAGTTGAAACCACCCAGATGCCCGGTCACGTCCAGCACTTCACCGATGAAGTACAGCCCCGGGCTTTTCAGCGATTCCATGGTCTTGGATGACACCTCGTTGGTGTCCACGCCGCCCAGTGTCACTTCCGCAGTCCGGTAGCCTTCCGTGCCCGCCGGCACGACTTTCCAGCTCGCCAGTTTTTCGGCGATCTCGGCAATTTCTGCGTGGGTGTATTGCTTCATCGGCTTGGAGACAAACCAGTTGTCCGCCAGCAGATTGGCCATCTTCTTGGTGAAGATTTCCCCAAGCAGGGTTTTCAGCTCGCTGTTGGGACGCTCGGCTTGTTGCTGTTGCAGCCAGCTCGGTACGTCATGATCCGGCATCAGGTTGATCTCGACCGTGTCACCGGATTCCCAGAACGAAGAAATCTGCAAAATCGCCGGGCCGCTGAGGCCGCGGTGGGTGAACAGGATGTTCTCGCGGAAGCTTTGGTCATTGCAGCTCACCAGGCAATCCACCGAGGTGCCGGACAGCTCGGTGCACAATTCCTTGAGCTGATCGGTGATGGTGAACGGCACCAGACCGGCGCGGGTCGGCAGCAGGTCGTGGCCGAATTGCTTGGCCACCTGATAGCCGAAACCGGTGGCGCCGAGGGTCGGGATCGACAGGCCGCCGGTGGCGATCACCAGCGATTCGCACGTCACCTGCCCGAGCGTCGTGTCGAGCAAATAACCTTTCTCAAGCTTCTCGATGGTCTGGATCGACGTGTCCAGGTGCAGGCTGACGCCGACCTGATCGCACTCGTTCAACAGCATTTCGAGGATGTCGCTGGATTTGTTATCGCAAAACAACTGGCCGAGTTTTTTCTCGTGGTAGGGCACATCGTGCTTGGCGACCATGCCGATGAAATCCCACTGGGTATAGCGGGCCAAGGCCGATTTGCAGAAGTGCGCGTTTTGCGAGAGGAAATTGCTCGGCTCGGTATACATGTTGGTGAAGTTGCAGCGGCCGCCGCCCGACATCAGGATTTTCTTGCCGGCCTTGTTGGCATGGTCGAGCAACAGCACCTTGCGCCCGCGCCCGGCGGCGGTCAGCGCACACATCAACCCTGCGGCGCCAGCGCCAATGATCACGACTTCGGTAGAGCGCAAAACGGTGTCCTCACAGTGTTTCACCACAAAACAAACTGTGGGAGCGGGCTTGCTCGCGAAAGCGGTGTGTCAGTCAACCAATAGGCTAACTGACAGATTGCATTCGCGAGCAAGCCCGCTCCCACAGGGGATCTTCGTTGGGTCGAAGATCGCTTACAAAATACGCACGCGCAACGAACGGCCCTTGATCTTGCCGTCGTTCAAGCGCTGCAAGGCCTGCTTGGCAACGCCGCGATCCACTGCCACGTAGGCCTGGAAGTCGAAAATTGCGATCTTGCCGACCTGGGCGCCCGGAATGCCGGCATCACCCGTCAGAGCGCCAAGGATGTCGCCCGGACGAACCTTGTCTTTGCGGCCGGCGCCGATGCACAGGGTGCTCATCTGCGGCAGCAGCGGACCGCCACCCTGAGAGACGAGATTGTCCACCTGATCCCAGGTCAATGGCGACTTCTGCAATTGTTCGATGGCTTGAGCGCGCTGCGCTTCGGACGGCGCGACCAGGCTGATCGCCAGGCCTTTCTCACCGGCACGACCGGTACGGCCGACGCGGTGGATGTGGATTTCCGAGTCACGGGCCAGCTCGACGTTGATCACCATGTCCAGCGAATCGATGTCCAGACCACGGGCGGCGACGTCGGTGGCGACCAGTACCGAAGTGCTGCGGTTGGCGAACATCGCCAGCACCTGGTCGCGGTCACGCTGTTCCAGATCGCCGTGCAGGCCGACGGCGGAGATGCCTTTGGCGGTCAGGTGGTCGACGGTTTCCTGGACCTGCTGCTTGGTGTAGCAGAACGCCACGCAGGACGCCGGGCGGAAGTGGCCGAGGATCTTGGTTACTGCGCTCATGCGCTCTTCCGGGGAAATCTCGTAGAAGCGCTGCTCGATCTGCGTGTCGTCGTGGAACGCTTCGGCCTTCACTTGCTGCGGGTTGCGCATGAACTTCGAGGCCAGTTGCTTGATGCCCACCGGGTACGTGGCCGAGAACAGCAACGTCTGGCGACGCTCCGGGGACTGCATGATGATTTCTTCGATGGAATCGTAGAAGCCCATGTCGAGCATGCGGTCGGCTTCGTCGAGGATCAGCGTGTTCAGGCCGTGAAGGACCAGCGAGCCCTTGCGCAAGTGCTGCTGAATGCGCCCCGGCGTGCCGACGATGATGTGCGCACCGTGTTCCAGCGAAGCAATCTGCGGGCCGAGGGACACGCCGCCGCACAGGGTCAGGACCTTGATGTTGTCTTCGGCACGGGCCAGACGACGGATTTCCTTGGCGACCTGGTCAGCCAGCTCGCGGGTCGGGCAGAGGATGAGGGCCTGGCAACCGAAGTAGCGCGGATTGATCGGGTTCAACAGGCCGATGCCGAACGCGGCGGTCTTGCCGCTGCCGGTCTTGGCCTGGGCGATCAGGTCCATCCCCTTGAGGATCACCGGCAAGCTTTGCGCCTGGATCGGCGTCATCTGGGCATAACCGAGGGAGTCGAGGTTAGCCAGCATGGCGGCGGACAGCGGCAAAGTATTAAATTCGGTGGCGATGGTGGTCACGGGACTGGCCTGCAAAACAAAATGTCGCGCAGTGTACCAGTCCGATGGCCATTCGCCCTAAGGTTCGATGTGCTGTTCCGGACGTTTGACGCGCCGTCCGTCTTCCTTTGAGAGCTGGGAAAAGATCGTCGCGGCCAGCATCGCCATGATGCCTACCGTCACGAATGTCAGCTGGAAGGCACCCAGAACCGTGTCTACACCGTCGTTTCCAATCTCCGCCGTGAACCCGCCCAGCAATGCACCGGCGCACGCAACGCCAAGGCTCAACGACAGTTGTGCGACCACCGACAGCAGACTGTTGCCGCTGCTGGCGCTGGCATCGTCGAGGTCGATCAGGGTCACGGTGTTCATCGCGGTGAACTGCAAGGAGTTGATCGCGCCCAGGATCGCCAGCAGACACAACAGCAGCCAGTACGGCGTCTGCTCACTGACCAAGCCCATGCTCGCCAGCATGATCCCCAGCGCCAGGGTGTTGCCGGTCAACACGATGCGGTAGCCCAAGCGTTCGATCAGCGGCCGCGCCACCCACTTGGCGATCATCGCCGCCGCCGCCAGCGGCAGCATGCTCATCCCCGCTTGAGACGGCGAATACCCCAGCGCCACTTGCAGCAGCAATGGCACCAGGAACGGCAGGGCGCCGCTGCCGAGGCGGGCGAACAGATTTCCGAGAATGCCCACGGCAAAAGTCCGGGTCTTGAACAGCGACGGCGCGAACAGCGGATTGTCGATGTGCCCGGCGCGCAGCCAGTACGCTGCCAGACACGCCATCCCGCCGAACAACAGCAGCATCACCCGCAGGTGCGGCAAGTGCAGTTCGCCGAGGCCTTCCATGGCGACGGTGATCAGGATCATCGCCGCGCCGAACAGCACGAAACCCAGGCTATCGAAGCGAGTGCGTTCGGAGCCGCGCAGGTCGGGGATGAATTTCCACACGGCGTAACAGCCAATCACGCCGACCGGCAGATTGATCAGGAAGATCCAGTGCCACGTCAGGTATTGCACCATCCAGCCGCCCATGGTCGGGCCGATCAGCGGGCCGAGCAGGCCGGGAATGGTGATGAAGCCCATGATCCGCACCAGTTCCGAACGCGGGTAGGCACGCAGTACCACCAATCGCCCGACCGGTAGCATCAGCGCACCGCCCAGGCCCTGGATTATCCTGGCGCCGATCAACTGGGTGAGGGTGGTCGACAATGCGCAGAGCAACGAGCCGAAGCTGAATAGCAGAATCGCGCTGAAGAAGATTTTCTTGGTGCCGAAGCGATCCGCGATCCAGCCTGAGGCGGGGATCAGCAAGGCGACGGTGAGCATGTAGGCGATGATCACCCCTTGCATGCGCAGTGGGTCTTCGGCCAGGTCGCTGGCCATGGCGGGCAGGGCGGTGTTGAGGATCGTCCCGTCGAGGGACTGCATGAAAAACGCGATGGCGACGACCCACGGCACCCAGCGGGCGGTGACAGGATCGAGAGGCGGGCGGTTGGGCATGGGACCTCTGAGTCAAATAGTGCTCGGCCCCTGTGGCGAGGGAGCTTGCTCCCGCTCGGCTGCGCAGCAGTCGTAAATCCGGTTTGTGTGGTCTTCCAGGTGAACCGGACTTGCGGGTTTTGGGGCTGCTTCGCAGCCCAGCGGGAGCAAGCTCCCTCGCCACAGGCGTGTTGTGTTTACAGCGTCAGAGTCAATCGGCTAACGAGCGCCCCAGGCAACAACGCAGAAGCCGTCGCCCGCTGGCTGTAGGTACTCGCCGACAGCAACATTTCGCGCTCCTCGGTCAACGCTTCCAACTGCGAACCCAGCAGGCTGAACGCGCTGTCATCGAAACGCATGGTGCTGACCGGCGCTTGTATCTCGCCGTTCTCGACCCAGAAAGTCGCAAACCGTGTCATGCCGGTCAGGCGCGCCGCCGGTTGATCCGAGAAGTTCAGGTACCACAGGTTGCTGATGTACAAACCGGTGCCCAGTTGTTTGAGGATGTCCGCCTCAGCCAATTCCCCGGCCTTCAAGTTCAACGCACTCGGCGATTCGCCGCCGCTGGCACCATTGGCGGTCAAGCCGTATTCGGCGGCGCTTCGTGAGCCGACCAGTTGAGCACCGGCCTGACCCTCGGCAATCAACTTCAGATCGCTGCGTGGATAGCCTTCGTCAGAGAATGCCGGGCTCAGCGAACCACTGACTTTTTCATCCAGCGAGATCAGCGGGCTGAAGTGTTGATCGCCCGCGTAGAGCTTCTGCAGCGGACTGCTCTTGCTGGCAATCGACTGCGCGGAAAACCCGCCCCAGCACAGCATGCCCATGATTTCTTCCAGTGCGGCCGGCGCGAGGTAGGCGCGGTATTGGCCCGGCGGCAGGGTGCGTAGCGGCCGCCCCAGAAACTCAAGCTGCTCACGGGCCTGTTGGAAGCGCTTGGCAAAGCCTTCGCTGCTCCAGTCATGTCCGGCATAGCTGGCTTTCACCGCCTGACCGTTTTCGTGGAACAGGCTGAAGTCGAAATTGAAGCTGTTGGCCTGATGCCAGCCGAACGCTCCGGCGGAACTGGCGAAACCACGGCTGATCGGGCCGGCAGCATAAAAGCCGACCATGTCCAGCCCTTCAGCGGCCTGGGTGATTTCGGCGACTGCTTGCTCAGTGTCCGGCAGCGGGTGTTCCTGCACGTTCTTGCTTTTCCAGCCGTTGTGGTTGAGCAGCAGGTACGGGTCCTTTGGCAGCAACGGCAAGGTTTCGCGCAGCTGTTGCAGACCTTCGGCCAGACGCTGAAGGTCGACTTCAGGGTCGCCCGCCAAGGTGATCTGCAGATCGGCGTGGCGACCATCGTTGATCAGTTTCAGGCCGATGCTCGCCTGCTGCACCTGCCCGGCCTGCCGCACCTTGGCGTGATTGAAACGCACGAAGGCTGACGATTCGGCGGCATAACTGAGGGTGAATTGCTCCGGTTCGTGCAGTGCTGCGCGCAATCCGGCGACCAAGGCCTTGAACGACTCGGCCTGAGATTTTGAAGTGCTCATCAGGCGTCTCCCCCAAATACATCAACGTTGCTGAACACGCACGCTGGCGACGCGTGGCCGACACGAATGACCTGATTCGGCTCGCCCTTGCCGCAGTTCGGCGTGCCGAGAACCTTGAAGGTGTTGGCATCGCCGACGGCGCTGAGGCTCTTCCAGAACTGCGCGGAAATCGCCCGGTAGTTCGGGTTTTTCACCACGCCCTTGAGTTCGCCGTTTTCGATCAACTGGCCCCATTCGCAGCCGAACTGGAACTTGTTGCGCGCATCGTCGATTGACCACGAACGGTTGGTGCTCATCAGGATGCCGTGCTCGATGTTGCCGATCAGCTGTTCCAGCGGTTGATCGCCCGGCTCGATGTTCAGGTTGGCCATGCGGTCGATCGGCGGACGATTCCAGCCACACGCGCGGCTATTGGCGACGCCATCCATGCCGGCGCGGAATTGCGACAGCGCTCCGCCCAATGGCCGCAACAACAGGCCTTCGCGAATCAGGAATTGTTTGCTGGCGGCTGTGCCGTCGTCGTCATGGCCGTAGCTGGCGAGCTGTTCGGGGATATCCGGATCGAAGGTCACGTTCAGCAGTTTCGAACCGTATTGCAGGTGGCCGAAGTCTTCGGCTTTGACGAAACTGGTGCCGGCGTAATTGCGTTCGTCGCCGAGGATGCGGTCCAGTTCCAGCGGGTGGCCGATGGACTCGTGGATTTGCAGCATCATCTGGTCGGGCATCAGCAGCAGGTCGCGCGGACCTTGCGGTGTATTCGGCGCAAGCAGCAATTGCAACGCCTGATCGGCGATTTTTACTCCGGCACCGATCAATCCGCAGCGGCTGATGACATCAAAGCCACCCTGTTGGCCGAAGTTTTCCCGGCCGAGAGTGCGGGTCTGGCTGTCGCTACCGTCGTAGGCAGTGACCTCCAGCCCGGGATAGACGAAATGCTGGGCTTGGCGCAGTTCGGCACCGGCGCTGTTGAGGTAAATCTGCTCGACGTGGGTGATGCCGATGCTCACCTGCCAGTTCACCAGGCGCTCGTCCTTTGGAACAGCGGCGGATTCCGTACCGAGCAATTGGTAGCAATCGCTCAGGGACGGGAATGGCTGGTCGAGGTTCGGCGAAAAATAATCGGCGCGGTCACTCGAAACGGCTTGTTCGCGCAGGTCCAGCAGGGCGTGGGGCTTGAGTCGACGGGCTTGTTGCTCGGCTCGCTCCAGCGCCGCTTGCAGGCCTTGTTGCGACAGATCGTTGGTCGCGGCATAGGCTTCGACGCCGTTGACCCGCACGGTCAGCATTGCCCCTTCATCACGGCTCAGGCTTGGCGGTTCGGCGACGTTCTTGCGCACCGACAGGTACTGGCCGGACTCGCGCACATAACGCAGGGAAAAGAATTCAGCGCCCGTGCGCAACGCAGCAAAGCGCTGCTTGAGCTGGGGGTGGAAATCGAACATTCGGGAACCTCCTTGGTATGGAGTGACGGTGAAGCGGTGTTGCGAGGGGAGGGGTGAAACGATTGCGTGGCGCTAGAGTAGGCCTGCGCGGGGGGAGGATCAAGTTTGGATCGGACTCGGGAAGGATTAAGAGCTGCAGCCGGCGCGTGACGACTTGGCTGATGATTTAGTTCGCGAATAGCCATTGCGGCTAGCTCGCGAACAATCCCACTGTCTGGCAAAGGACTGCTTTCAGCCGTTCAAATAAATGAAAGCTGCAACATAAATGAATAGGCTTGCAAAAAAAGCAGGCAGAATTTTTCTAGTTTTTGCGACCGCGAGGAAGGTGCCGACCAGCAAGAACAGCTTCAGTGCATCCAGCGTGTCAAATTGCTCAATCAGGGTCAGAACATCTCTTTTGTTGAATGCAGTGTCGTAAATGATGACTCCCAACATTGCTTGTGCGCTGTAGCTGATGAATCGATAAAAGGAACCTTGGGTTTGCGTCAGTGCGTTGCTGTTTTTGAAGGCAAATGGAAGAGCACGAAATGCAAGGGCGGTAATGGCGGAAAATGCAATAAGAAGCCAGATCGTCATGGCGCTACACCACGTCGTTTTTTGTAATTATTTTCAATTAGCACAATTAATCCACCGATTATAAATGGCGTGCAGAGCAAGCTGTAGTCCTTGAATAGGTAGACGAGTAGTGGCGCTCCGATAAAGCCTAGCCAATAACTCGATACTTCTGAATAGTGGGGCCAATGCTTACCGGCCAAAGCGGTGAATTGTAAGGGCAATAGAAGTGTCATTGCTGCATAGATGACCGGTGAGGTGAGCGCTGCTCCGGCGATGAAGCCGATGTAGGTGCAGATTATCGATACGCCAAATATTGGAAGGCCGAGGCCAATCATGTAAGTGAACGGATGATCCGCTTTCCGTTTGAAGCGAGTGAGGCAGCCCGTAAATATCGAGGGTGTGATCAGAATCAAGGAGGCCATGGTTTTGCTGGTGGAAGTATTTCTTATGTAGGGAGCAAGTGTCGCGGACATTAATACGAAGCGAGCATTGAGCGCCACGATTATTGGGAGCAGTATCCATCCGTCGCTATGGCTTTGTATTAGCAAAAACTGTAGTGGGGTGGAGAATATTAATAAAGTCGTTGCTAACGATTGAGATAATGATAAGGATTGTGTTGCGCTTAAAATACCTATGGATAAGTACAGAAAAATGAACGCGGCGCCAAACGTTATTGAATCGCGCGCGCCTTCATTAAAAACTTGGGCAGACGTGGATCGGGTGGAGGTATTTGGAATCGCCATCAACTTGCGTCCTGCGTATAGGTTGTTTCATCCAGCGGGAAGTATTGTTTTCTAGGACCCTTGCTCCGGAACAGTAGTCGCGGCGTTGTGTTGAAAGTCGAGTTGTGCGCTTGATCGCGAGCCTCGTTGGCATCGATGTTCAGCATTGGACGGGCATGCAGTATCTTGTGGTTGGCTACGATCAGGAACGTGCCGGTTTCGGCTGTTGAAACATGGTGTCTTGCATTCGGCAGGCCAACGCGGATTTTGTCCAGCACATGCTGGCCGCCATTTTTTGCGCGCATCCGCTCACCGTTCTCCGAATCAATTCGGAAATCCAGCGAAAACTGAAAGCCGCAGAGTTCGGAATACTCAACGACGTGACGAACCCTTTCTTTTAAGCCGCTGACGTTTTTGCCGGAAATAAACGTTGCTTGCATCGTTAATAATTCGTGCACTTCCTCGTCGCTTAAGTCGCACAGTAAATCACTTGGGAAATAATAGGCGGTGGGAGTTTTTGTAACGTCGCGGCAAACGGTCAGCGCCAGGTAGTCAACGCTCAGGTTTTCATACAAGTCATCGGAGTGTGGTGTGATATCGCCGTGACCATTGCCCCATTCCCGATATTTCTCTGCAGAAGGTTTTAGATACAGCGCTTTGTGTTCTTCGTAATCGTATTTTATGTCAGTGAGATGAAACAGGTCAGCCAAAGCCTCGTGCACGGTTAGCGCCAGTTTTGGTGAATCAAAGCTGAATATGTTTTTGATGCAGACTGCCGCGCACCCATTTGCTAGTCCGACTTTGTCAAAATAGAAGGTGTCTTCGGTGCGTAGGTACGTTAGAAATAGATTAACCAATTGCGTTTTCAAGATATGCGTTTCTTGAAGGTTGTTTTTTTTCCACCAGGACTCAATAACGCCGGCCAAGTAACTAAAATCCAGAATGATGGATTTTTCTTGGGATATTTTTTCTCGGAAATGACTCACTTCCTTAGTGAAGTTCATGTCAGGCATTTTGGGTCTCCATTGAAATTATTTTTATCTGGCTGAAGCGCGGCGCGGATATTAATGGAGGTCATCAAGTTCGTGGGGATACAAGTGTTACGAGTTTTGTTTAAGTGTATTGTTTGATTTTAGTTACTGGGTGTGAGGATTGTTGTTCGGTGTGCGGAGTTTGTGTTAGCCAAAAAAAACCGCCAACCCATAAAGGTTGGCGGTTTTGATTGAAGCAAGGGCGCTGATTATTAGTGAGCAGTCAGACCCACTTCCCGCATCGGCTTGCCCTTCACCGGCGCATCGCCTGCTACGTAGTAGTCGGCCTTGCTGCGCGGCAACGGCTGGCGGCCACGGATCTTGTCGGCGATTTTCTCGGCCATCATGATCGTCGGTGCATTCAGGTTGCCGGTGGTGATGATCGGCATGATCGAGGCATCGACCACGCGCAGGCCTTGCATGCCGTGCACGCGACCTTCGCCATCGACCACGGCCATCTCGTCGGTGCCCATCTTGCACGAGCAGGACGGGTGGAACGCGGTTTCGGCGTGTTCGCGGATGAACTTGTCCAACTGCTCATCGGATTGCACGTCGATGCCCGGGCTTATCTCGCGACCACGGAAGGCGTCCAGTGCAGGTTGCTGCATGATTTCACGGGTCAGGCGGATGCCGTCGCGGAATTCCTGCCAGTCCTGCTCGGTGGCCATGTAGTTGAACAGGATGCTCGGGTGCTGGCGCGGGTCTTTCGACTTGGCCTGGATGCGCCCGCGGCTTGGCGAACGCATGGAACCCATGTGCGCCTGGAAGCCGTGCTCTTTCACACCGTTACTGCCGTTGTAGTTAATCGCTACCGGCAGGAAGTGGTACTGGATGTTCGGCCATTCGAATTCCGGACGGGTACGGATGAAGCCGCCGGCTTCGAACTGGTTGCTGGCGCCGATGCCGGTGCCGTTGAACAGCCACTCGGCGCCGATGGCCGGCTGGTTGTACCAGAGCAGCGACGGGTACAGCGAGACCGGTTGGGTGCACGCGTATTGCAGGTACAGCTCAAGGTGATCCTGCAGGTTTTCACCGACGCCCGGTAGGTCGTGGACCACCGGAATGTCGAGCTTGTTCAGCAATTCGGCCGGGCCGACGCCGGAGCGTTGCAGGATCTGCGGCGAAGCGATGGCGCCGGAGCACAACAGCACTTCCTTGCGCGCTTTGACTTCGACACGCTCTTCAGCGTCGCCAACCAGGTAACGCACGCCGACCGCACGCTTGCCGTCGAACAGGATCTTGTCGGTCAGGGCGTGGGTGACGATGGTCAGGGTCGAACGTTTCTTGGCGACGTCCAGGTAACCACGGGCGGTGGAGGCACGACGACCTTTCGGCGTTACGGTGCGGTCCATCGGGCCGAAGCCTTCCTGCTGGTAGCCGTTCAAGTCTTCGGTGCGCGGGTAACCGGCCTGCACGCCGGCTTCAACCATGGCGTGGAACAGCGGATTGTTGCCGGCTTTCGGCGTGGTTACGCTGACCGGGCCTTCGCCACCGTGGTAATCGTTCGGGCCGATGTCGCGGGTTTCCGCTTTGCGGAAATACGGCAGGCAATCGAGGTACGACCAGTCTTCCAGGCCTGGCAGTTTCGCCCAGCCGTCGTAGTCCATGGCGTTGCCGCGGATGTAGCACATGCCGTTGATCAGCGAGGAACCACCGAGGCCCTTGCCGCGACCGCACTCCATGCGACGACCGTCCATGTGTGGCTCGGCATCGGTTTCGTAGGCCCAATTGTAGCGACGGCCTTGCAGCGGGAATGCCAGCGCCGCAGGCATTTGCGTGCGGAAGTCGAAACGGTAGTCCGGGCCGCCCGCTTCGAGCAGCAGGACGGTGACGCCTGCGTCTTCAGTCAGACGGGTCGCCAGGGTGTTACCGGCCGAGCCGGCACCGATGATGATGTAATCGAATACTTGGGACATTGAATGCACCCTCTTTGAAGTTGGTTCAGGTCGCGGTCGCCGAGCTGTCACTCACTGTGGCGAGGGAGCTTGCTCCCGCTCGGCTGCGCAGCAGTCGCAAATCAGCGACCGAGTTCTGTCTGAATGAAAGCGGAACCTGGGATTGGGGCCGCTTCGCAGCCCAGCGGGAGCAAGCTCCCTCGCCACAAAAGGCCCCCAAACCTCAGGTTCTGCGTCAGATCAGAACACCGAGACGTAATCGCCCAGTTCGACCTGTACCGATTTGATGCGGGTGAAGTTGTTCAGCGAGCTGATGCCGTTCTCACGGCCGACACCCGACTGCTTGTAGCCGCCGACCGGCATCTTGGCGTCGGACTCGCCCCAGGCGTTGATCCAGCAGATACCGGCTTCCAGCTGATGAATCACGCGGTGCGCGCGGTTCAGATCCTTGGTGACGATACCGGCGGCCAGGCCGAAGTCGGTGTCGTTGGCGCGGCGGATCACTTCTTCCTCGGTTTCGTACGACAGGATTGCCATCACCGGGCCAAAGATTTCTTCACGGACGATGGTCATGTCGTCGGTGCAATCGGTGAACACGGTCGGCGCGACGAAGGCGCCTTTGCCGAATTCGCCGTCGGTCAGACGCTCGCCGCCGCACAGAACGCGTGCGCCTTCTTCCTTGCCCTTGGCGATGTAGCCCAGCACGCTTTCCATGTGTGCGAAGCTGACCAGCGGACCGAAGTTGGTGTTTTCGTCTTCCGGGTTACCGATGCGGATGCGAGCAACGCGCTCAGCGATCTTTGCTTCGAAAGCGGCTTTCAGGTGAGCCGGTACGAACACGCGAGTGCCGTTGGTGCAGACCTGGCCGGAGCTGTAGAAGTTGGCCATCATCGCGGTGTCGGCGGCGCGATCGAGGTCGGCGTCGTCGCAGATGATCAGCGGGGATTTGCCGCCCAGTTCCATGGTCACGTCTTTGAGCGACGAAGCCGAAGCGCTGGCCATGACTTTCTTGCCGGTGTCGGTGCCGCCGGTGAACGAGATCTTCTCGATGCGCGGGTGCTCGGTCAGCCAAGTGCCGACTTCGCGGCCGCTGCCGGTCAGGACGTTGAACACGCCGTTTGGCAGGCCGGCTTCGGTGTAGATCTCGGCCAGCTTCAGGGTGGTCAGCGAGGTGACTTCGCTTGGCTTGAAGATCATCGCGTTACCGGCCGCCAGGGCCGGTGCGGATTTCCACAGGGCGATCTGGATCGGATAGTTCCACGCGCCGATACCGGCCACGACGCCCAGCGGCTCGCGACGGGTGTAGACGAACGACGTGGTGCGCAGCGGAATCTGCTCGCCTTCGATGGCCGGCACCAGGCCTGCGTAGTATTCCAGCACGTCAGCGCCGGTAACGATGTCGACGTACTTGGTTTCGGAGAACGATTTACCGGTGTCCAGGGTTTCCAGGGCGGCCAGTTCGTCGTTGCGCTCGCGCAGGATTTCCACGGCGCGACGCAGGATGCGCGAACGCTCCATGGCGGTCATGGCGGCCCAGATTTTCTGGCCCTTTTCGGCGCTGACGACGGCGCGCTCGACGTCGTCGAAGGTTGCGCGTTGTACTTTTGCGAGGACTTCACCGTTAGCCGGGTTGATGGCTTCGAAAGTGGCGTCGCTGCTGGCGTCGCTGTAAGCACCATCGATGTAGAGTTTTTGCAATTCGAAACGGGCCATAAAGTCCTCGCAAGAGCATAAGTGGTTGGCACGGTCCGGTGGTTGAGCGTTCTGTGTGTGCTCTAACTCACCCGCTTGGCCAGTTGGAAATCCATGTATTCGTAAGCGATCTGTTGCGCTTGCTCAGTGTCGAAAGCATCTCCCGACAGCGCGCCGCGCAACCACAAACCGTCAATCAACGCTGCCAGGCCCCGGGCGGCGCTGCGCGCATCATCGAGCGGCAGCACACGGCGGAACTGGCAGCACAGGTTGGAATACAGACGGTGATCGTTGATCCGCTGCAACCTGTGCAAAGACGGCTGGTGCATGCTGGTGGCCCAGAAGGCCAGCCAGGTTTTCATTGCCGGGCCGTTGACCTGGCTGGCGTCGAAGTTGCCTTCGATGATCACCTGCAGATGCGCCCGCGGGCTGTCATCTGTCAGCGCCAGTCGGCGCGCGGTGACGTTCTCGCTCAGCACAGTCATCAAGTACCCCATGGTGGCGGCAATCAGGCCGTTCTTGTCCTGAAAATAGTGACTGATGATGCCGTTCGAGACACCGGCCAAACGGGCGATCAGCGCAATGCTGGCGTCCCCCATTCCGACCTGATCGACGGCCTGCAAAGTGGCTTCGATCAATTGCTGGCGGCGGATGGGTTGCATACCGACCTTGGGCATCTTGCACATCTCCTTAGGCCTTCCGGCAGACGTAGAACGTCTATCGGCTTGTGGGCCAGTCTATTTTGTTTTGATTGAACGTTCAATCAACAAAGAATAAGATCTGCGACAAATCGTCGCTATCAACAGATTTTTCCTACAGGTTGCGGCGAAAAAATCGACTTCCGAAAATGCTCGAAACCTACGCGCCACGGCGCTTCAGGCTTTCGGGCTTTTTTCGGGGTGTCTTTATATCACCCGCTGGTCGGCTGCCCACTAACCGATTGGTCGGGTAACACGTTTGTCTTGCGTTCTTCTCTCGCACTGCCCGGAGCATCTGTGCCATGAGTTCTGCCTCGCTAATAAAGACCCCACCCGAGAAGGTGACGGTCAACGGTTGGGTGTTCTACACCTCTACCGCGTTGATTCTGTTGTTGACCGCCATTCTGATCATCGCCCCGCAAGAGGCCGGCAGAATGCTGGGTACGGCTCAGGCCTGGTTGTCCCGCAGCTTCGGCTGGTACTACATGGTGGTGATTGCCGCCTATCTGATTTTCGTGGTCGGGCTGGCGTTTTCGTCTTACGGCAAACTGAAACTGGGCAGCAAGGACGACACCCCGGACTTCAGCTACGGCGCCTGGGCGGGGATGCTGTTTTCGTCGGGTATCGGCATTTCGTTGCTGTACTTCGGTGCTTCTGAACCGCTGGACCACTACTTCAATCCGCCGGAAGGCGTGGCCGGCAGCAATCTTGCCGCCCGTCAGGCGGTGCAGCTGACATTCCTGCACTGGGGCCTGCACGGCTGGGCGATCTACGCATTGGTCGGTCTGGCCGTTGCCTACTTTGCTTACCGTCATAACCAGCCGCTGGCGTTGCGTTCGGCGCTGTATCCGCTGGTGGGCGAGCGCTGGGTCAAAGGCGCGGCCGGTCATGCGGTAGACGGCTTTGGCATGTTCGTGACCCTGCTGGGTCTGGTGACCAACCTGGGGATTGGTTCGCTGCAAGTGTCGTCGGGCCTTGAAAACCTGTTCGGCATGGAACACAGCAACACCAACCTGCTGATCGTGATCATCGTGATGAGCACCGTGGCGACCATCGCTGCCGTGTCGGGCGTGGAAAACGGCATTCGCCGTCTGTCCAACCTGAACATCGTGCTGTTCAGCGGCCTGCTGATTTTCGTGCTGCTGTTCGGCCCGACCCTGCACTTGCTCAACGGCTTCGTGCAGAACGTCGGTGACTACCTGAACGGCGTGGTGCTGAAGACTTTCGACCTCTATGTGTACGAAGGCGACAGTGAGAAGTCTGACCGCTGGTTGGGCCTGTGGACGCTGTTCTACTGGGCCTGGTGGATTTCCTGGGCGCCATTCGTAGGCATGTTCATCGCGCGTATTTCCCGTGGCCGTACGGTGCGTGAACTGGTGGCCGGCGTGCTGCTGATCCCGCTGGGCTTCACCCTGGCGTGGCTGTCGATCTTCGGTAACTCGGCCCTGGACCTGGTGATGAACCACGGGGCGGTGGAGCTTGGGAAAACGGCGCTGGAACAGCCGTCCATGGCGATCTACCAGTTGCTTGAGCATTACCCGGCGTCGAAGGTTGTGATCGGCGTGTCGATTTTCGTTGGTTTCGTGCTGTTCCTGACCCCGGCGGATTCCGGCGCGGTGATGATGGCCAATCTTTCCTGCAAGGGCGGCAACGTCGACGAAGACGCCCCGCACTGGCTGCGGATTTTCTGGTCGGCGGTGATCACCCTGGTGACCATCGGCCTGCTGTTCGCCGGTAACTTCGAAGCCATGCAAACCATGGTGGTGCTGGCCGGCCTGCCGTTCTCGGTGGTGCTGGTGTTCTTCATGTTCGGCTTGCACAAGGCCATGCGCCAGGACGTGCAGATCGAACAGGAGCAAGCGGAGTTGGCGGCGCGCGGTCGTCGTGGTTTCAGTGAGCGTTTGACGCAACTGGACCTGCAACCGAGCCAGTCTGTGGTCCAGCGTTTCATGGACAAGCATGTGAGCCCGGCATTGCAGGACGCGACGACGCAAATGCGTGCTCAAGGCCTGGAAGTGCAGACGCTGCTGGGCAAGTCCAAGCGTTGCATGGGCGTGCGGGTCGAGATGGAAGAGGGCAACCCGTTTGTCTACGAAGTCAGCCTGGACGGTTATCTGGCCACGCCAACCGAGTCGGCGCAGTCCGATGAAGCGCGTCAGCGCTACTACCGTGCCGAGGTGTACCTGCACAACGGCAGCCAGGATTACGACCTGATGGGCTTCACTCAGGATCAGATCACGCGGGATGTGCTCGATCAGTTTGAAAGCCATCGGCAGCTCCTTGGCCGGGTGTATAGCTGAGGTGTGAGTGGCGCGGTGTTTCAGTCTGAAGCACCGCGTCGGCTTCATCGCGGGCAAGCCTTGCTCCTACAAGAGCTTCGCAAATCCTGTAGGAGCCGAGCTTGCTCGCGATGGGGTCATAAGCATCGAAGCCGCTTTACCCGATATCCCGATAAACAAAAACGCCGCGATCCTCTCGCGGCGTTTTTGTGTCTGTTGCCTTTTACCCCAGGTTCTTGCCGAGCAGCGCGTGATACAGCTCGCTGTCGCCGAGAATCCCCACCACATGGTTGTTGTCATGCAGCACTAGCTTGTTGCCGGTCTGGTAACGAATCTGCAACGCGTCGCGCATGCCGATGTTTGAATCCACCAGTGTCGGTTTGCGACCCAGGCCTTCAACGGCCTGACCCGGTACCCAGTTCTGCAAGTCCAGGGCAGAGCCGTTCTGACGAGCGCCCTTGATGGTGTTGCCTTCCGCCAGGTCCAGCCACGAATCGCCACCCGGATCGAGACATACCGAACCGTTGATGCGTTTGCAGTTGTCCAGGGTGCGCATCAGGCTGCGACCGCAGAGTACGTTCAGCGGGTTGGTGTGAGCGACGAAGGTCCGCACATAGTCGTCCGCCGGGTTGAGCACGATTTCTTCCGGCTTGCTGTACTGGATGATCCGACCGTCTTTCATGATCGCAATGCGACTGCCGAGCTTCAGGGCTTCATCGAGGTCGTGGCTCACGAACACGATGGTTTTGCTCAGCTTGCGTTGCAGCTCCAGCAGTTCGTCCTGCAGTCCTTGGCGGATCAGCGGGTCGAGCGCCGAGAACGGTTCGTCCATCAGCAGAATGTCGGCGTCCATCGCCAGCGCTCGGGCCAGGCCCACACGCTGTTGCATACCACCGGACAGCTCATCGGGTTTCTTGTTGCGCCATTGGGTCAGGCCCACCAGTTCGAGTTTTTCATCGACCAGTTTCTTGCGTTCCTTCTCCGGACGACCCTGCATTTCCAGACCGAAACTGATGTTCTCGCGCACCGTCAGCCAAGGCATCAGGGCGAACTTCTGGAACACCATGGCGATGCGCTTGGTGCGCATCATTTTCAGTTCGGCCGGGGTACAGGAAGCAATGTTGATCTGCTTGCCTTCGTGCTCGACGAACAGCTTGCCGCGGCTGACGGTGTTGAGGCCGTTGATGCAGCGCAGCAGGCTGGATTTGCCCGAGCCGGACAAGCCCATCAGTACGCAGATTTCACCTTTCTCGACATCCAGGCTGGCCTTTTCCACGCCAACGATCTGTCCGGTCTTTTTCAGGATCTCGCTGCGGGTCAAACCTTGATCGAGAAGCTTCAGGGCTTCGCGCGGATCCTTGGTGAAGATTACGTCGACGTCTTCAAAGCGAATTATGCTCATGCGTCACCCCCTACTTTGGCGTCGGGTTGTTTGCAGATACGGTCGAGCATGATCGCCAGCAGTACGATCGCCAGGCCCGCTTCGAAGCCCAGGGCGATATCAGCAGTGTTCAGTGCGTTGACCACCGGTTTGCCAAGTCCATCGGCGCCTACCAGTGCCGCGATCACCACCATCGACAACGACAGCATGATGCACTGGGTGATGCCCGCCGCGATGCTTGGCATGGCGTGGGGCAGTTCGATGCGTGAGAGCAGCTGACGGCGCGAGCAGCCGAAGGCCTTGCCGGCGTCCATCAGTTCTTGCGGAACATCGCGGATGCCCAGGTAGGTCAGGCGGATGGGCGCGGCAATCGCGAACACCACCGTCGAGATCAGACCCGGGACCACACCGAGACCGAAGAGGGTCAGGGTAGGAATGAGGTACACGAAGGTCGGTACGGTCTGCATCAGATCGAGCACCGGACGCATCATGGTGTAGAACATCGGTTTGTGCGCGGCGACGATACCCAACGGTACGCCGATGACCACGCAGACCAGGGTGGCGAACAACACCTGGGCGAGGGTTTCCATGGTTTCCTGCCAGTACCCCAGGTTGAGGATCAGCAGAAAGGAAGCGATGACGAAGGCGGTCAGGCCCCATTTGCGCTGGATGAAGTGCGCCAGTATTGCGATCAGGCCGATCAAGACCAGCGGGTTGAACCAGGTCAGCGCAAACGTCACGCCGTGGATCATCGTTTCCAGTGACACGGCAATTGCGTCGAAGGTGTTGGCGCCGTGTTGCGTCAACCATTCAACGAAGCCTGCGATGTACTGGCCTAAAGGTATTTTCTGATCAATCAGCATGGTAGTGAACGTCCGCATGCAAGGAAATAAACAGCCCGGACGGCGTGAGCCGTCCGGCATAAGCGATGCTCCCTAATTCAAGGCGTCAGTTTGGCTTTCACGGCCTCCAGGCCTGGTTTACCGTCAATGGTGGTCACGCCAGCGAGCCAGGTATCGAGCACCTGTGGATTCTTTTTCAGCCAGGCCTTGGCGGCCGCGTCAGGCTTCATTTTGTCGTCCAGGATGTTGCCCATCAGTTCACTTTCCATGTCGACGGTGAACTCCAGGTTCTTCAGCAACTGGCCGACGTTGCTGCACTCCTCGGCGTAACCCTTGCGGGTGTTGGTCGCCACGGTGGCGGCACCGAAGTCCGGGCCGAAGAAATCGTCACCACCGGTCAAGTACTGAATCTTGAAGCGCTTGTTCATCGGGTGGGGGGCCCAGCCGAGGAAGACCACGGCGGTGTCGCGTTTCTGGGCGCGGTCGACCTGCGACAGCATGCCGGCTTCGCTGGACTCGACCACTTTGAAACCGGCGTCTTTAAGGCCGAAGGCGTTCTTGTCGATCATACTCTGGATCAGGCGATTACCGTCGTTGCCAGGCTCGATGCCATAGATCTTGCCGTCGAGTTCTTTCTTGAATTTGGCGATGTCGGCGAAGTCATGCAGCCCCTTGTCGTACAGCGCTTGTGGCACGGCGAGGGTGTACTTGGCACCCTTCAGATTGGTGCGTACGGTTTCCACGGTGCCGGCATCGCGATACGCCTTGATGTCGTTTTCCATGGTCGGCATCCAGTTACCCAGGAACACGTCCATGTTCTTGCCGTCGGCCAGGGACTTGTAGGTCACGGGAACGGAAATCATGGTGGTCTTGGTCTTGTAGCCGAGGGCGTTGAGGACAACGCTGGTGGTCGCGGTAGTCGCGGTGATATCGGTCCAGCCGACATCGGAGAAGTTTACGGTGTTGCATTGGGCCGGTTCGGCGGCTTGCGCCAGAACCGGCAGGCTAAGCAGGGCGGCCAACAACAACGACGGGGAACCTTTCATGGATGGACTCCTTGGTGTTTTTTTTGGCAGTGTTCCGACTGGACCACCGCACTTATAGGTTGCGGTTGGATGGCGTTTTGGAGACAGCTCTACCACGGCGCCTTGCAATCGAGTCGATATGATCATGTACCAGTGAAAATCTGACGCCTACAGGGGGCGTCGTAACCAGTACAGGGATGGTCGCATCCAGTGTCAGTGACGTCGTTTACAGATTTTTTCAGTCCCTTTTTCCCCTCTGCGCCGCAAAAAAACGGCGAAAACATGGCGCAAAACGCACACGGCGTTACTGGGCATGAGTGCGTCGGTGTGAGACGTCGAACGACATGACAAAAGGCTGATGATGCGGCCATCTCGGCGGATTGCAGCTTGAGCGTAGCAGCTCCGCCACCGGGCGCTTTTGCGTCTGGAGTTGGCTCATCCAGGAGTTCGGCAGTAATGGCTATCAGTGTTTTCGACCTGTTCAAAATCGGCATCGGCCCTTCCAGTTCGCACACCGTGGGGCCCATGCGGGCGGCGGCGCTGTTCGTGCAGGGTCTGCGTGATCGCGGATTGCTTGAGCAAGTACGGCGCGTCGAAGTACAGCTCTATGGTTCGTTGTCGGCCACCGGCATCGGTCACGGCAGCGACAACGCGGTGATCATGGGCCTGATGGGCGAGTGGCCGGATGCGATCGATCCGTCGCAAATCGGCATCCGCATCGCCACCCTGCGCGAAACCCACACGCTGCTGCTCGATGGTCGCTTGTCGGTGCCGTTCGTTTGGAACAGGGACATGCGTCTGATCGACGAAAACCTGCCGTTCCATCCGAATGCCATGACCCTGATTGTCGAAGGCGATGACGGCGAACTTCATCGCGATACCTACTATTCGGTCGGCGGCGGTTTTGTCGTCGATGAGTCGCAAGCCTCCAGCGGCGTGGTCGATCTTGATCGCACGGTGTTGCCGTACGATTTCTCCAGCGCGGCGGAGCTGCTGGCGCTGTGTAAAAAGCACAACTTGCGCGTTGCTGAACTGATGCTGGCCAACGAGAAGGTCTGGCGCAGCGAAGAAGAAATCCGCAGCGGTCTGATGACGCTCTGGCGCGCCATGCAGGATTGCGTCGAGCAAGGCCTCAAGCACGAAGGCATCCTGCCCGGTGGCCTGAATGTGCGCCGGCGCGCGGCCAAGCTGCATCGCAGTTTGCAGGAGCTGAACAAGCCCAACGTGATCGGCTCAACGTTGAGCGCCATGGAGTGGGTCAACCTGTTCGCTCTGGCGGTCAACGAGGAAAACGCGGCCGGCGGGCGCATGGTCACGGCACCGACCAATGGTGCGGCGGGGATCATTCCGGCGGTGTTGCACTACTTTATGAAATTCAGCGAAGACGTAACCGACGCCAATGTCGTCGACTACTTCCTGGGTGCTGCTTCAGTCGGGATCTTGTGCAAGAAGAACGCTTCGATCTCCGGTGCCGAAGTCGGTTGCCAAGGCGAAGTCGGCTCGGCCTGCGCGATGGCAGCGGCGGGGCTGGCGGAAATCCTCGGTGCTTCGCCGGAGCAGTTATGCAACGCGGCGGAAATCGGTCTGGAACACAACCTCGGCCTGACGTGCGACCCGGTGGGCGGTCTGGTGCAGGTGCCGTGCATCGAGCGCAACGCCATTGCGGCAGTGAAAGCGATCAACGCGGCGCAGATGGCTTTGCGCGGTGATGGGCAGCACTTCATTTCGCTGGATCGGGTGATTCGCACGATGCGCGATACGGGGGCCGATATGCATGACAAATATAAAGAGACATCGCGGGGTGGGTTGGCGGTTAGTGCGGTTGAGTGTTGATGTGTAATGTCAGAATCACTTGGATACAGGTGTAAATCCTTTGCAGGAGTAGTGTTCTCTAGAATGCTGGCGCTCAATTTCCCGACATCGAGGACTTATGTTAACGACAACGCTATCCAGTTCTGTTCCCAATCTTGGTGGAGTGCTTCTGGATCCGGGCTTTCGTGCGAAAACAACGTTGGTACACAAACAATTGGTTTCGGCAGCAAACAATCCGGGCTCGCTTCATCTTGCCAGTAGCAGCAAATCGGCATGGGTGAAACACGATTGTTCTCCAGCGACGTTGCTACATAGTGTTGAAGTTCATACCAAGCGTGGCCTGTTGAACTTGAATGCGTCGAAGGACTTTGCCACCGGTGCGCTCAGCCAAGAGAGCAAGCGTGAGGTTGAGCGTGCAGTGACCTCTACCGTGGCCGCACTGAATCAAGTTATGGCAAGGAACGACGCCGGACCACCGTTAATTACAATTCACGAAAACCATTTGATCGGTGATGGTTTGGTTCATGAGGATCGCAATATTCCCCGAAGTGGTAACCCTGACGATTATGATCGTTACCATACGCTGGGAGTTCCTTTTGCGGAAAATGGTCGCATGCAGGCCCATTATCATCTTGAGTTCCGGGGTGGGTTAACTGCCGCAGCCGTTGCTGATGTACTTAATAGTCTCAATGATTTAGGAACGGTAATCGCCGGGAGCGAAATCATTTCAGCAGAAGATATCGAACTGATTCTTGGCAAGATGCCAGCGAACGATGCTGCGAAGTCATCATTGCGTATGGATATCAAAGCTGTCCGCCAGTTGATTCCAAGTGAACTCGGTGCAGGCTCATCAAAAACACAGGTTCGCGATGAGTTGTTTGGTGCATTTACTGCCCTGGGTAGCGCAAATGTAGAGGTAAGCACGGGCCAGGTGTTTCGGAGTGCTCATATGAACGAATTTCGCGTTGCAGAGCCTGACTGTCTGGGTAACGGCAATACCCGGCTGAGTGATGATCTTGCATTAATTGAGTCTATTTCAGGTGGCAGTTCGGTTTCTTCTTTGACCACCCAGCACTTGTTGGATATTCACCTTTCTTTTCGAAAAGCGATGACTGATCTTCCCGATACGGCGGTAGTCGGGATGAAGGAGGTTCAAGCATTTAAAGAGCGGCTGGAGGTTGCCTCAGAGCAGGTAGTAGGTATGTTGCGGCGGTCCTGATTATCGCAGGCCTGTTTGCGACGAAGACCAGTCAAAACTGCGCGCTAAGTGAACACCCGGTTTAAACCGCGCCACCTTTTGGCGCGTCGCTAACAGATAACTCGTCTCACCCGGTGGTCGGCTCTCAACCGGAGTCCGACCATCCGTCACCCGTGCTTGCGGTGACACTCTTCCCCGGCTGCTCGCAGCCCTGTTCCCACAAGTGCTACCGATTTGCTCACCGCTTGTGGGCCGGGCACTTGCCAGTCCTGATGGCCATTTAAATCCTTACTCCCTGCGTGTCATATACAGACACATTCCGACGTCGTTTTTAGGAGTTATTGAACGCGCATTCAAATTTAGGCATGGCAATTGCTCTGTCATTACTAAAGCCCGTCTCCCACGCGAGAACGATGGCAATAACAAGAGCCTCCGCCTGAGGCCATCACCCGCTTTGTGTGAGGAGATACCGCGATGACGTCGTTCAACTCCGGGGCCCAACCCCAGAACCGTGCGCCTCAATCCATCGGCTTTCTGCTGCTGGACAATTTCACGCTGATTTCCCTGGCGTCCGCAGTGGAACCACTGCGCATGGCCAACCAGTTGTCCGGTCGTGAGCTGTATCGCTGGACCACCCTCACCGTCGATGGCGGTCAAGTCTGGGCCAGTGATGGTCTGCAGATCACCCCTGACGCCTCCATGCACAAAGCGCCGCCTCTGGACACCGTGATTGTCTGCGGCGGTATCGGTATTCAACGCACCGTTACCCGCGAACACGTGTCATGGCTGCAAAGCCAGGCGCGTCAGTCCCGACGCCTCGGCGCGGTCTGCACCGGCAGCTGGGCCCTGGCCTGCGCCGGCCTGCTGGACGGTTTCGATTGCAGCGTGCACTGGGAATGTCTGGCGGCGATGCAGGAAGCGTTTCCGCGTGTGGCCATGAGCACGCGCCTGTTCACCCTCGACCGTAACCGGTTCACCAGCTCCGGTGGCACCGCGCCGCTGGACATGATGCTGCACTTGATCAGCCGTGATCACGGTCGCGAACTGTCCGCCGCGATCTCGGAAATGTTCGTCTACGAGCGCATCCGCAACGAGCAGGATCACCAGCGCGTGCCGCTCAAGCACATGCTTGGTACCAACCAGCCGAAGCTGCAGGAAATCGTTGCGCTGATGGAAGCCAACCTGGAAGAGCCGATCGATCTCGACGAGCTGGCGGTGTATGTCGCCGTGTCCCGTCGTCAGCTCGAGCGGCTGTTCCAGAAGTACCTGCATTGTTCGCCGTCGCGTTACTACCTGAAGCTGCGCCTGATCCGTGCGCGGCAGTTGCTCAAGCAAACGCCGATGTCGATCATCGAAGTGGCGTCGGTGTGTGGCTTCGTGTCCACGCCGCACTTCTCCAAGTGCTACCGCGAATACTTCGGCATTCCGCCGCGTGACGAGCGCGTTGGCTCCAACACCACCCAGCAAGTGGCGATGATGCCGCTGCCGCAAGCGTTGGTGCTGTCGCCGTTGTCCGGGCCGTTGTCGGCGCTGAGTCAGGCGCGTAATGAGTCGACGTTCGCCAGCGTAAGGCTTTAAACCGTTGTGGCGAGGGAGCTTGCTCCCGTTCGAGCGCGAAGCGGTCGCAAAACCAGCGAATGCTATCTATCTGAAGGAAAGCATTTACTGGTTTTGGGACCGCTTCGCAGCCCAGCGGGAGCAAGCTCCCTCGCCACAGATCAGGCGCTACGGCTCTGTTGATACTCCGCCAACGCCGGCAGCAACTGTTTGTCGATGGCCTGGCGCACGGCCGGCAGGATCGTCGCGCTGCTGGTGTACATCTCCTTGACCATCTTGCGCAGTTCATACGCCCGGGCATCGTCCAGGCCCCTTACGGCGCACTCGCACGCCTGTTCGGCGGTCGCGCCACTGGGCACTTGAAACCCCAATGCCTTGAGCTGGCCCAACAGGTCTTCCTGGTCTATCAAATCGGCGTACATCATGACGCAATCCTTCTTCAGGGAACGGTGTCGTGACTCGATTCTGGTGGGGGTGTCGGGTGTCGGCAAGGGCGATTTGTCGCAATGGCCGCAATGGCTATGAACAGGTCGTTTTCGGCTAACTTGCCGCGAAGAGGAGTGGGCACACTGGACCCAGCTCGCTTCACGAAGGTTTGGTCACCCTCGCACGGCAGCTCCTCAACAGTACCCTCTGCCTCGATCCTGTCACGGCTTGATCGGGGTTTTTTTTGTCTGTGATTCAGGGGGTAGGAGGGTGTTTGAACTGACGCCATCGCGAGCAGGCTCGCTCCCACATTTGATCTGCGTCGTGCACAAAACCCCTGTGGGAGCTGGCCTGCCAGCGATGAACGATGACGCGGTTTAGCGCTGCAACACGAGAATCCGCGACAGCAACTCATCCCGGTCGACATAGCAACCCTGGAAATGCCGTGCCCCCGTGGCGGGATCGAACGCATTGCGCGCATGCAAGGTGCGGCGGTTGTCGAAGCACCACAGCTCACCGGGATTGAGCCGCTGCATCAGCCTGAACCGAGGCTCGCGAGTCATCGCTATAAAGCGGCGATAGGCGCGATAAAGCTTGGGCATCTGCTCCACCGACGCATCGAACGGACCGCGCAGAAAGTTCGCCATGCGGATTTCTGACACTTGCCCCAAGGCGTTCAGAGCGATGATCGGCGCGAGGCAGCGATAGTCGCTGTGGCGGTCCTTGTTGCGGAACTCCACGGGGATCTCGCAGAGGCTATTGAACGACTCCGGATCTTCCCGACGCAACGCATCGGCAATCGCGAAACCGTCGACAAAAATACTCTCGCCACCCTCGGCGTCGTTCACCAGGCAATGCAGGAATTGCAGCCCCGGTTGCAACTCCCGAGTCGGCAGGTCGCTGTGCAATGGCAGGTTAAAAGCGGTGTAGGCGTTGCTGTCGGCGTCGGCCTTGGATTGCACGTTGAACAGGACACCGAAATTGCTCTCGCGGATGAAGGAAATCCGCTGGGCGATCAGCTTCAACGAGCCGGGCTCGGTGGGCACACCACGGACCTGAGTCAAACCGGTATCGCGCACGGCCAGCAGCCATTGCAGCAAGGCGTCGTTGTCGTTCATCAGTGCGTGATATTCGAATACCGGCAACTGCAAATCACTGTGCCAAAGCCGGGCTTTGGGTTTGCCTGCCAGGCGCTCGGCGCGGGACTCGTCGTCATAGGCGTGGGCCCTCAACCAACCTGGATCGAAGCGACTGAGGTGGCCGTCCTGCCATTGAACGCACAGGCAACCCTCAGCGTCGACACTGGTTTCGGCGGGCAGCAGGTTTTCAGGCACGTCGACGATTTCCAGCACCTGTTCGCGGGTCACCGTGTAGACACATTGCGGGCACGGGCAGTTGTCCCGCAGCCATTGATGGTGGAAAGGGCTGACGCGGGTATCGGCCCACTTCACCAGAACACGATCCGCCAAGGCCTGCACGCCTGTCAGCGCGCTGATCAACGGATAAGTACGGAAGTCGGCAAAAGCGGCGGCGGTGTTCATGGCGATCTCCTTGTTATTTTTTTGGTGGTAACGCGATCACTCGGCCGATGTATTCGGGGGTTGGCAGGTCGGTTTGTTCGGCGACGATGGCTTGCAGTTTGCCCAGGGTTTCTTCACTGAACGGTGCGGAACGAGGACCGGCCAGATCCACGTGCAGCAACATTTGTTCGTTGCCTGCCAGCTCCTTGTCGTCACCGACCAGATGCAGGCTGTGATAGAGGTGCAGGCGCTTGCTGTCGTGGGCGATGATTTGTGTGTGCACCTCGACGTCGGCGTCGAGCTTCACTTCGTGCAGGTAATTCAGGTGCAGTTCGAGGGTGAACAGCGAATTGCCGCTGGCTTCGCGGTTGTTGCTGTCCATGCCGAGGCGATCCATCAGGGCGTCGGTGGCGTAGCTGAAAATCAGCAGGTAGAAGGCGTCGCGCAGGTGGCCGTTGTAGTCGACCCAGTCGGGGATGATTCTGGTTTGGTAGGTGGTGAGGGTGGGCATGGTTTTGGTTCCAACAAAAGTGGTGACTGGACTGCGGCTATCGCGAGCAGGCTCACTCCTACAGGGGAACGCATTCCAATGTAGGAGCGAGCCTGCTCGCAATGGGGCCGGCCCTGTTGACGGATTACTCGCTGAACGCCATCCCGTGCTTCTCTTTGGTGGTCTTCACTGCCTCAAGCACCGCCAGCAGGCAGTCATCACGATAGCGTTCCAGCGCCGAAATGCTGTGTTTGCCCAGTTGATCGCTGGTGCCGTCCACGACATCGTCGATCAGTTTTTCGGTCAGTTCCGGCGCCGGCAGGTAGGTCCACGGCAACTGCAATGCCGGGCCAAACTGCGCCATGAAGTGGCGCATACCGGCATCGCCGCCGGCCAGAGTGTAGGTCAGGAATGTGCCCATGAACGACCAGCGCAGACCGGCGCCAAAACGGATCGCGTCGTCGATTTCACCAGTGGTTGCCACGCCGTCGTTGACCAGGTGCAACGCCTCACGCCACAGCGCTTCAAGCAAGCGGTCAGCGATGAATCCCGGTACTTCCTTGCGCACGTGCAGCGGGCGCATGCCGAGGGATTCGTAGACTTTCATCGCTGCTTGCACAGCTTCTGGCGCGGTGTTTTTACCGCCAACCACTTCCACCAAAGGCAGCAGGTAAACCGGGTTGAACGGGTGACCGACCACGCAGCGTTCCGGGTGGGTCGAGCTCTCGTAGAACTCGCTCGGCAACAGGCCGGACGTGCTGGAGCCGATCAGGGCATTGGGCTTGGCCGCCGCGCTGATTTTGCTGTGCAGTTCCAGTTTCAGCTCAAGGCGTTCCGGAGCACTTTCCTGGATGAAGTCAGCATCGCGAACGCATTCTTCGATGGTGGCGACGAAGCGCAAACGATCCTGCGAGGCACCGGGTGCCAGGCCTTGTTTCTCCAGTGCGCCCCAGGCATTGGCGACGCGTTTGCGCAGCGCGGCTTCGGCGCCGGGCGCCGGGTCCCAGGCCACCACGTCGAGGCCATGGGCGAGGGCACGGGACACCCAGCCGCTGCCGATGACACCGCTGCCCAGTGCGGCGAAGGTTTTGATTTCGGTGATAAAGCTCATGGTGACTTCCTAAAGAGTTCGATGATCCCTGTAGGAGCTGAGCTTGCTCGCGATGGCGTCAGTACATCCGGCACATCTTTTGCGGTCGAAGTACCGCTATCGCGAGCAAGCTCGGCTCCTACAGGTGAGGTGCAGGTTTGGATTAACCGCGCTTGGTCAGGCCCATTTTTGCCCGACCTTCCGCCGGGGTCAGCACGCGGGCACCGAGGCGGCTGAGGATTTCGCTGGCGCGCTCGACCAGTTGGCCGTTGGTCGCCAGAACGCCCTTGTCCAGCCACAGGTTGTCTTCCAGACCGACCCGCACGTTGCCGCCCAGCAGCACCGCTTGCGCAGCCATCGGCATCTGCATGCGACCGATGCCGAAGCCAGCCCACACAGCATCGGCCGGCAGGTTGTCGACCATGGCTTTCATGGTGGTGGTGTCAGCCGGGGCGCCCCACGGGATGCCCAGGCACAGCTGGAACAGCGGGTTGTCGAGCAGGCCTTCCTTGATCATCTGCTTGGCGAACCACAGGTGACCGGTGTCGAAAATTTCCAGCTCGGCCTTCACGCCCAGTTCTTGAATGCGTTTGGCGCCAGCACGCAGCTGGGCCGGGGTGGACACGTAAATGGTGTCGCCATCGCCGAAGTTCAGGGTGCCGCAATCGAGGGTGCAGATTTCCGGCAGCAGCTCTTCGACGTGGGCCAGACGGGTCAGCGGGCCGACCAGGTCGGTGTTCGGGCCGAACTCCATCGGGTTCTCACCGGCGCCGATTTCCAGATCGCCACCCATGCCGGCGGTGAGGTTGACGATGATGTCGACGTCCGCTTCGCGGATGCGCTCCATCACTTCGCGGTACAGCGCCACGTCACGGCTGAACTTGCCGGTTTGCGGGTCGCGAACGTGGCAGTGAACCACGGTGGCACCGGCCTTGGCGGCTTCCACGGCGGCAGCGGCGATTTGTTTCGGGGTGACCGGAACGTGTGGGCTCCTGGCGGTCGTGTCGCCAGCACCGGTGAGTGCGCAGGTGATGATGACGTCGTGGTTCATGAGGCGGTTTCCTTCAGGCGTGGTGGTCCCGTCCGCAGCCCTGTCGGGCTGCGAATCGGTGGTTCGGTTCAGAAAAAAGAGCGGATTACTTACTGGTCAGTTTCAGGTTTTCAGCAGCCGGTTTGCCGTCGAAAGTGGTCACACCTTCAAGCCAGCGCTGCTTGTCTTGCGGGTGATCCTTGAGCCATTGCTTGGCCGATTCGAAAGCGTCCTTGTGATCCAGCAACGGCTGCATCATCCGGCTCTCGTCTTCGGCGGTGAACGTCAGGTTGCTCAGCAGGCGACCGATGTTCGGGCATTGATCGGCGTACTTCGGTGCGGTGACGGTCCAGACAGTCGCCATGCCTTCGTTCGGGCCGAGGGCGTCGTCGCTGCCGGTGAGGTAGGTCATCTGCACGTTGACGTTCATCGGGTGCGGCGCCCAGCCGAAGAACACCACGGCTTCCTTGCGGCGCACGGCGCGATCGACGGCGGCGAGCATGCCGGCTTCGCTGGATTCGACCAGCTGGAACTTGCCGAGGCCGAACTGGTTCTTGGCGATCATCGCCTTGATCTGAGTGTTGGCGCCCGAGCCAGGCTCGATGCCGTAGATCTTGCCGCCCAGTTCTTTTTCGAATTTGGCGATGTCGGCGAAAGTCTTCAGGCCTTTGTCGGCGAGGTAGGTCGGCACGGCCAGGGTGGCGCGGGCATCTTTCAGGCTTGGCGCTTCAAGCACCTTGACCTGGTTGGCGTCGACGAACGGGGTGATGGTCTGGGTCATCAGCGGGTTCCAGTAACCCAGGAACAGATCCAGGCGCTGATCGCGGATCCCGGCGAAGATGATTTGCTGGGAGGCGCTGGTTTGTTTGGTGCTATAGCCGAGGCCGTCGAGCAATACCTGGGTCATCGCGCTGGTAGCGATTACGTCGGTCCAGTTCACCACGCCCATGCGCACATTCTGGCAAGAGGCGGGTTCGGCGGCCATGACGCTGGCGCTCAGCAAAGCGGTACCACTGAGTGCAAGAACACAGCTGCTGATCAGTCGTTTCATTCTCAGGTTCCTCGGCAGTTTCATTATTGTGGGTCCGGACATCTTTGTGCGCCGGTGATGCCAAGTTACGCAGCTGTGTCCCCGTAAAAGCGCACTGCGGCGACCAGCTCTTGCACTGCAGCGACCTGACCTCTTGAATGCCTGTTGCAAGTGGCGTATCTACATCCTCACGCTACCCGTCCTCTCGTTACTCGGCCTCTTGTTACCTGCTAAGCGAGTGCGCTCCATGTCCCAGGATTTCTATTTCTTGTTGATGCCGGGTTTCTCGGCCATTGGATTTATCTCGGCCATCGAGCCGTTGCGGGTCGCCAATCGCTTTCGCGGCGAGTTGTATCGCTGGCATGTATTGAGCGCGGATGGCGGGGCGGTGCTGGCCAGCAATGGTATGTCGGTCAACGCCGATGCGGCGCTTGAGCCGCTGAAAAAAGGCGCGACGCTGTTGGTGGTCGCCGGCTTCGAGCCGCTGAAGTTCGCCACTCCGGCACTGGAACACTGGCTGCGCCGACTGGACAACGAAGGCGTGACCCTCGGCGCCATCGACACCGGCAGCTTCATCCTCGCCGAAGCAGGCCTGCTCGACGGTCATCGCCTGACCCTGCATTGGGAGGCTATCGATGCCTTCAAGGAATCCTATCCGCAGCTCAGCGTTACCCAGGAACTGTTCGAGATCGACCGTCGGCGCATCACCTCCGCCGGCGGCACCGCTTCCATCGATTTGATGCTGGATCTGATCGCCCAGGCCCACGGTCCTGAGCTGGCGATCCAGGTCAGCGAACAATTCGTGCTCGGCCGCATCCGCCCGCGCAAAGACCACCAACGCATGGAAGTTGCCACGCGCTATGGCATCAGCAACAAGAAGCTTGTTCATGTGATCGGGGAAATGGAGCAGCACAGCGAGCCGCCGCTGAGCACGCTGGAACTGGCGGAATCGATCAAGGTGACGCGTCGGCAACTGGAGCGCCTGTTCCGGTTGCACCTGAACGACACACCGAGCAATTTCTATCTGCGATTAAGGCTGGAAAAGGCTCGGCAATTGCTGAGGCAGACGGATATGAGCGTGCTGGAAGTGAGCATCGCGTGCGGGTTTGAATCGCCGTCGTATTTCACCCGCAGTTATAGGGCGAAGTATGAGCGTTGTCCGCGAGAGGACCGGCGTACCGCAAAAGCATGAACACCCGAAAACCCTGTGGGAGCCAGCCTGCTGGCGATAGCGGTCTGTCAGACACATAAATGTCGACTGATGCACCGCCATCGCCAGCAGGCTGGCTCCCACAGTTAATTTGGTATTTCAGGAAGATCGATTACTTCTTCACCAACGCCGAACACGCCGCCTTGTACGCCTCATGCTGATACTTGTTCAGCGTCTCCGGCAGCTCGACACTGAATTTCTTGCACTGCGCCGTGATCGTCTGCGGCGACAACAACGTCACCTCGCAATTCTCCAGCAACTGGAACACACCCTCGATCTTGAACGTGGTCGGCCCGCCGGCGAATTCACCTTTCTTGCCACGCTTCTTGATCGCTATGCGGTCGATGGAGTTTTCACGCACGAACGACGCCACCTGCGCGGCAAACAGCTTGACGTTGGCCGCCTCGTCATCATCGTCGAGGGCGATTTTCTTGGTGTTGAGGGCGACGTGACTCAGGGCCGTACCGTCGAGGGACGCTACGGCGATGATCGCTTCACTGCCTTTGATTTCGATGCCGCAGACTTTCATGTTGAATCCCTTGACTGGCTGATGGCGTGCAGCTTACAGCTCAAGTTGACTGACCATTGCATTACTCCTGCCCAATCGACTCCAAAAACTCCGACCGCTCATCACTCATCCGCGCCACGCAATCGTTTTGCGCCATGGTGAACGCCTTGCTGCCGGTTGTAGCCGGGAAGGCTTCCACGGCGCAGTCGGCGTCGCGGGTTTTCAGCCATTGGGCTTGGGCGGTTTTGATTTTGGCGCTGATGTCGGCCAATTGCGTCGGGTTCTTGCCGTAGAGCGACTGCATGCGCTCGTTGAGGCTTTTGAGGTTTTCGCTCAGCAGGTCTTCGGCGGTGGTTTTGCTGAAGGCCGAGCATTCCAGGGTCTGGACGTCGTTTTCGACTTTGTCGCAGGGGTTGTCGTCGGACTCCTCCGCTGCGTGTACGCCGGTCGCAATCAGTGCCAAAGCCAGAAGGATGGATTTCATTCAGGTCGCCGCTCTATTCCAGTGATGGGGCGAATTCTGGCCCAAGCGGACGGCCTTGAACAGGTCGCCAATAGTGCCTGGCGACGACCCTTTGTCGCGGATTGACGCTTTCGGCAATTCCCCTGTCGTTTTTGCACCCGGCTGCCCCTGCACCGAGGCATATGCTGGCCCCAAAGCGCCGGCAGACGATTCGGCGCATGAATCGCCAATAAGGGGACGCCTGATGAGCCCAGCCGAATTACACGCCGACAGCATCGTTATCGACGGTCTGATCATTGCCAAATGGAACCGCGAGCTGTTCGAAGACATGCGCAAGGGCGGTTTGACCGCGGCCAACTGCACCGTGTCGGTGTGGGAGGGCTTTCAGGCCACCGTCAACAACATCGCTGCCAGCCAGAAGCTGATCCGCGAGAACAGCGACCTGGTGATTCCGGTGCGCACCACCGCCGACATCCGTAAAGCCAAGGAGCAGGGCAAGACCGGCATCCTCTTCGGCTTCCAGAATGCCCACGCCTTTGAAGACCAGATCGGCTATGTCGAAGTCTTCAAGCAGCTCGGCGTCGGTATCGTGCAGATGTGCTACAACACCCAGAACCTGGTCGGCACCGGTTGCTACGAGCGTGACGGCGGCCTGTCGGGCTTCGGTCGCGAAATCGTTGCCGAGATGAACCGCGTTGGCGTGATGTGCGACCTGTCCCACGTCGGCTCCAAGACTTCCGAAGAAGTCATCCTCGAATCGAAAAAACCGGTGTGCTACTCCCACTGCCTGCCGTCAGGTCTCAAAGAGCACCCGCGCAACAAGTCCGATGAAGAACTGAAGTTCATCGCCGACCACGGCGGTTTCGTCGGTGTGACCATGTTCGCGCCGTTCCTGGCCAAGGGCATCGATTCGACCATCGACGACTACGCCGAAGCCATCGAATACACCCTGAACATCGTCGGCGAAGACTCGATCGGCATCGGTACCGACTTCACCCAGGGTCACGGCCAGGACTTCTTCGAATACCTGACCCACGACAAAGGCTACGCCCGCCGCCTGACCAGCTTCGGCAAGATCATCAACCCGCTGGGCATCCGCACCGTCGGCGAGTTCCCGAACCTGACTGAAACCTTGCTCAAGCGCGGCCACTCCGAGCGCGTGGTGCGCAAGATCATGGGCGAGAACTGGGTGAACGTCCTGAAAGATGTCTGGGGCGAATAAGCCGCCGCACTTCTGAATCCTTTCCTGCGGCCGTCCGCGCCGCAGGCAACACAACGAATTTTCTGGAGTTAAGTTTCCATGGCCAAGATCGCCCCGCAATTGCCTATCGAAGTCGACAGCGAAACCGGTGTCTGGACTTCCGACGCCCTGCCGATGCTGTACGTACCGCGCCATTTCTTCGTCAACAACCACATGGGCATCGAGGAAGTGCTGGGCGCCGACGCCTACGCCGAGATCCTCTACAAGGCCGGCTACAAATCTGCCTGGCACTGGTGTGAAAAAGAAGCCGAATGCCACGGCCTGGAAGGCGTCGCGGTGTTTGAACACTACATGAAGCGCCTGTCGCAGCGCGGCTGGGGCCTGTTCAAGATCCAGGACATCGACCTCGACAAAGGCACCGCCAGCGTCAAGCTCGAACACTCGGCATTCGTCTACGTGTACGGCAAGGTCGGGCGCAAGGTCGACTACATGTTCACTGGTTGGTTTGCCGGCGCAATGGATCAGATTCTCGCCGCTCGCGGCAGCAAGATCCGCACCGTGGCCGAGCAAGTCTACGGTGGCTCCGAAGAGGGCCACGAAGACGGCTTGTTCATCGTCAAGCCGTTGTAAGTCGAGGAACCCGCCATGGCTTTCGAAGCAATGTTCCAGCCGATCCAGATCGGCAAACTGACCATCCGCAACCGCGTGCTCAGCACCGCGCACGCCGAGGTCTATGCGACCGACGGCGGCATGACCACCGACCGGTACGTCAAGTATTACGAAGAGAAGGCCAAGGGCGGGATCGGCCTGGCGATCTGCGGCGGTTCGTCCGTCGTGGCGATCGACAGCCCGCAGGAATGGTGGAGTTCGGTGAACCTGTCCACCGACCGCATCATTCCGCATTTCCAGAATCTGGCCGACGCCATGCACAAGCACGGCGCCAAGATCATGATCCAGATTACCCACATGGGCCGTCGCTCGCGTTGGGACGGTTTCAACTGGCCGACGCTGATGTCGCCGTCCGGCGTGCGTGAGCCGGTGCACCGTGCGACCTGCAAGACCATCGAGCCGGAAGAAATCTGGCGGGTGATCGGCAACTACGCGCAAGCTGCGCGCCGCGCCAAGGCCGGTGGCCTGGACGGTGTGGAACTGTCGGCCGTGCACCAGCACATGATCGACCAGTTCTGGAGCCCGCGGGTCAACAAGCGTACCGACGAATGGGGCGGCACTTTTGAAGGCCGCATGAAGTTCGGTCTGGAAGTCTTGAAAGCCGTGCGCGCCGAAGTCGGTGACGATTTCTGCGTGGGCATGCGCATCTGCGGTGACGAGTTCCACCCGGACGGTCTGTCCCACGAGGACATGAAGCAGATCGCCAAGTATTACGACGACACCGGCATGCTCGATTTCCTCGGCGTCGTGGGTTCGGGTTGCGACACCCACAACACCCTGGCCAACGTGATCCCGAACATGAGTTATCCACCGGAGCCGTTCCTGCACCTGGCGGCCGGGATCAAGGAAGTGGTGAAGGTTCCTGTGCTGCACGCGCAGAACATCAAGGACCCGAACCAGGCCACCCGCATTCTGGAAGGCGGTTACGTCGACATGGTCGGCATGACCCGCGCACACATCGCCGACCCGCACCTGATCGCCAAGATCAAGATGGGCCAGATCGACCAGATCAAGCAGTGCGTCGGCGCCAACTATTGCATCGACCGTCAGTATCAAGGCCTGGATGTGTTGTGCATCCAGAACGCGGCGACTTCCCGTGAATACATGGGCCTGCCGCACATCATCGAAAAAACCACCGGCGTGAAACGCAAGGTTGTGGTTGTCGGCGCCGGTCCTGCGGGGATGGAAGCCGCCCGCGTTGCCGCCGAACGTGGCCACGACGTGACCCTGTTCGAGAAAAAAGAATTCATCGGCGGGCAAATCACCACGGCCTCGAAAGCGCCGCAACGGGACCAGATCGCCGGTATCACCCGCTGGTATCAGCTGGAACTGGCGCGGCTGAAAGTCGACCTGCGCCTGGGCACCGCGGCGGATGCGCCGACCATCATGGACCTGCGTCCGGATGTGGTGGTGCTGGCCGTCGGTGGTCATCCGTTCATCGAGCAGAACGAACACTGGGGCGCGGCTGAAGGCCTGGTGGTCAGCAGCTGGGACGTGCTCGACGGCAAGGTGGCGCCGGGCAAGAACGTGCTGGTGTACGACACCATTTGCGAATTCACCGGCATGTCAACCGCCGACTTCATCGCGGACAAGGGCAGCCAGGTCGAGATCGTCACCGACGACATCAAGCCGGGTGTAGCCATCGGTGGTACGTCGTTCCCGACTTACTACCGCAGCATGTACCCGAAAGAAGTGATCATGACCGGCGACATGATGCTGGAGAAGGTCTACCGCGAAGGCGACAAGCTGGTGGCGGTGCTGGAGAACGAATACACCGGCGCCAAAGAGGAGCGGGTGGTGGACCAGGTGGTCATCGAAAACGGCGTGCGCCCGGATGAGGAAATCTACTACGCGCTGAAGGAAGGCTCGCGCAACAAAGGCCAGATCGACGTCGAAGCCTTGTTCGCGATCAAGCCGCAACCTTGCCTGGAGCAGAGCGGCGACGGCTACCTGCTGTTCCGCATCGGCGACTGCGTGGCGCAGCGCAACGTGCATGCGGCGATCTATGACGCGCTGCGGTTGTGCAAAGACTTCTAAAGGTTTGCACATGACCCTGTGGGAGCGGGCTTGCTCGCGAATGCATTCTGTCAGTCGCACATGAATTGACTGACCCACCGCTTTCGCGAGCAAGCCCGCTCCCACAGGAACCGAGTAAGGCATCTCGACCTGCAAGACCCTGCGGTCTTTGGGAGCTTCACCATGTTGAACACCCTTCTTCCAATCCTGTTGTTCGCTGCCCTGGGCCTTGCGGTTCTGGGCGCGTTGCGGCGGGTAGCCATGTGGCGCCAGGGCCGGGCTTCGAAAGTCGACCTGATCGGCGGCCTGTTCGCCATGCCCAAGCGTTACATGGTCGATCTGCACCACGTGGTGGCGCGGGACAAATACATCGCCAACACCCACGTCGCCACGGCTGGCGGCGCGGTGGCGTCCATCGTGCTGGCGATTCTGGTGCATGGTTTCGGCCTGCATAACCGCATCCTCGGTTATGCACTGTTGTTGATGTCGGCGGTGATGTTCGTCGGTGCGATCTTCGTCTACCTGCGTCGACGTAACCCACCTTCACGGCTGTCGAAAGGACCGTGGATGCGCCTGCCGAAAAGCCTGCTGGCGTTCTCGGCGTCGTTCTTCCTGCTGACCCTGCCGGTGGCCGGGATCCTGCCGGAAAACTTCGGTGGCTGGCTGTTGGCTGCGATTCTTGGGGTTGGCGTGTTGTGGGGCGTGTCGGAACTGTTCTTCGGCATGACCTGGGGCGGGCCGATGAAGCACGCCTTCGCCGGTGCGCTGCACCTGGCCTGGCACCGTCGCGCCGAACGCTTTGGCGGCGGTCGCTCCACCGGTTTGAAACCGCTGGACCTCAACGACCCGAGCGCGCCGCTGGGCGTGGAAAAACCCAAGGATTTCACCTGGAACCAGTTGCTCGGTTTTGACGCCTGCGTGCAGTGCGGTAAATGCGAAGCCGCGTGCCCGGCATTCGCCGCCGGCCAGCCGCTGAACCCGAAAAAACTGATTCAGGACATGGTCGTTGGCCTCGCGGGCGGCACCGATGCCAAGTTCGCTGGCAGCCCCTATCCAGGCAAGGCCATCGGCGAACACGCCGGCAATCCGCATCAACCGATCGTCAACGGTCTGGTCGATGCCGAAACCCTGTGGTCATGCACTACTTGCCGCGCCTGCGTCGAGGAATGCCCGATGATGATCGAACACGTCGATGCCATCGTCGACATGCGTCGCCATCTGACCCTGGAAAAAGGCGCGACCCCGAACAAGGGTGCCGAAGTCCTGGAAAACCTGATCGCCACCGACAACCCGGGCGGCTTTGCGCCGGGCGGGCGGATGAACTGGGCGGCGGATTTGAACCTCAATCTGTTGAGCGAAAAGAAATCCACCGACGTATTGTTCTGGGTCGGCGACGGCGCCTTCGACATGCGCAACCAGCGCACCTTGCGCGCATTCGTCAAAGTTTTGAAAGCAGCGAAAATCGACTTCGCCGTACTCGGCCTGGAAGAGCGCGACAGCGGTGACGTGGCCCGACGCCTGGGTGACGAAGCGACCTTCCAGCTGTTGGCCAAACGCAACATCCAGACCCTGGCCAAATACAGCTTCAACCGCATCGTCACTTGCGATCCACACAGTTTCCACGTGCTGAAAAACGAATATGGCGCCTTCGACGGCAACTACCTCGTGCAGCACCACAGCACCTACATGGCCGAAATTATCGAGGCCGGTGCGCTGAACCTCGGCCAGCACAAAGGCGACAGCGTGACCTATCACGATCCGTGCTACCTCGGCCGCTACAACGGCGAATACGAGGCGCCGCGTCAGGTCTTGCGCGCGCTGGGGATTGAAGTCAAAGAGATGCAACGTTCCGGTTTCCGATCGCGCTGCTGCGGCGGTGGTGGCGGCGCGCCGATCACCGACATTCCCGGCAAGCAGCGGATTCCCGACATGCGCATGGAAGACATCCGCGAGACCGGCGCCGAACTGGTGGCCGTGGGTTGCCCGCAATGCACCGCGATGCTTGAAGGCGTGGTCGAACCTCGGCCGCTGATCAAGGACATTGCTGAACTGGTGGCGGACGCATTGCTTGAAGACGAAATGCCCAAGCCGTCTACACCGGCCAAACGTGAACCTGCGGAGGTGCATTGATGAGCGACATTATCCGCCGCGACCCCCGCGCCGAATGGATCGCCCGTAACCGCTTGCATCCGCTGCACGCGGCCATGCAGCCGGCACAACACAGCTGGATGGGGCCGAACGGCGTCATCCGCAAGAATCTGCACGGCATCGGTTTTATCGGCCCCAACGGCATCAAGCGCATTGACCGCAGTGGCGCCCAACAGGGCGGGGCCACCAAGCGTACCGCCGCCGTTGAAGTGCAATTGCCGCTGCATCAAGTGCCGGCACCGGCGTTTTACATTTGCGTGGTGCCGGACATGGTCGGTGGCCGCTTGGGCAGCCACGACCGCGACCTGCTGGGCCTGGCTCATCAGCTGGCCGGCAAGGACGGTGCGGTACTGGCCGTGGTCTTCGGCGAACACAAGGAAAGTGCATTCGCCACGGCCGGCGTCGACCGCTTGCTGGTGCTCGAAGGCGAAGAATTCAGCGGTTATGCACCGGAGCAGCGTGTTCAGGGCTTGCGGGCTGTGGATAATCAGTTCAGCCCGCGTCATTGGTTGCTGCCCGACAGCCGCAGCGGTGGCGGCGAACTGGGCCGGCGCTTCGCTGCAGCACTGGGCGAACGCCCGGCCACGCGGGTCTGGCAGGTCAAGGATCAGGAATGCATTGGCCGCGCCGGTGCGGGTCTGCAAGACCTGGCTCGACCAGTTGCGCGCTTGATTCTGGCCGCCGTGGAATGTGCCGAGCCGGTCAGTGAAACCCGTCACGAAGCATTGCCGGTGGAGTTATCCACAGCCGTGGCGCGCAGTCTCTCGCGCATCGAGGATCTGGGCGCAGTGGCGGTGGATCCGGCGGCGATTCCGATGGCTGAAGCCGAGTTCATCTTCTCCGGTGGCAACGGGGTCAAGGATTGGGATTTGTTCCACCAGACGGCCGCGGCCCTCGGCGCCACCGAAGGTGCATCCCGGGTGGCGGTGGACGATGGCTTCATGGCCCGCGACCGTCAGGTTGGTGCGTCGGGCACCTGGGTCACCGCACGGGTCTACGTGGCGGTGGGGATTTCCGGGGCGATCCAGCACCTGCAAGGCATCGGTGCCTGCGACAAGGTGGTGGCGATCAACCTCGATCCTGGCTGCGACATGATCAAACGTGCCGACCTGTCGGTGATCGGCGAGAGCGCCGAGATTCTTCGAGCCTTGATCGCGGCGGTAGAGGCTTACCGCAACGACGCCAAGCGCGATGCGGCTTAAGGGAAGGAAAGGGTTATGAGCACGAAAATCATCAGCCTGGTGTCCATCGGCGCCCACCCGACTTCCGGTCGACCACGTCGCGCGGAGCAGGATGCGCGGGCGGTGGAACTGGGTCTGCAACTGGCTGGGGATAACTTGCAGGTGCTGCATGCCGGCGACGTCGCCGAGCCTGCGTTGCGCGCGTATCTGGGCATGGGCCTTGAGCAACTCCACGTGCTGGAGCAACCGCAAGGCGCCGACGCGCTGCCGGCTTTGACCGCGTATTTGCGTGACGCTGGGGCACAAGTGGTGCTGACCGGCAGTCAGGCGGAAACCGGTGAAGGCTCGGGCATGTTGCCGTTTCTTCTGGCGGAAAGCCTCGGTTGGCCGCTGGTGGTGGGGCTGGCGCAGGTCGAGTCCATCGACGGTGGTTCGGCGCTGGTGCTGCAAGCCTTGCCCCGTGGTCAGCGTCGTCGTTTGAAAGTGCGGCTGCCGTTTCTGGCGACTGTGGATAACGCCGCACCGAAGCCTCGGCAGAGTGCTTACGGCCCGGCCCGGCGCGGCCTTCTGCAGGCCAATGACGTAGAAGTCGTCGACGATGAACTGCTGGCGGTTGCGACATTGCAACCCGCCAAGCCACGGCCAAAACGCTTGAAGGTGATCAAGGCCAAGAGCGGCGCCGATCGGATGAAAGCCGCAACGGCAAAAGCCAGTGGTGGTGGCGGACAAGTACTCAAAGGCGTAACCCCCCAGGCCGGTGCCGAAGCCATCCTCAAATTGCTGATTGAAGAAGGCGTGGTTCGCTAACTCAGTTTCAGCACAAATCCCCTGTAGGAGCGAGCCTGCTCGCGATGGTCGTCAACGATGACGCGGGATGCCTGAATGACCTTGGGGGCCTCAGGTTTTTCGCGAGCAGGCTCGCTCCTACAGTTTTGATCGTCGGTTACCAGAATTCATGAGGAAACAATGGCAGTTGAATTTCGTTCGGCGGTCCGCACTGATGCGCGTGAGATTGCGCGTCTGTTCCAGATCTCATCAGAAGGTGCTTCAGACTACATCTGGAGCCAGTTGGCCGAGCCTGGCCAGGATTTGCTGGACGTAGGTACCATTCGTTACTCCCGTGACGACGTGGATTTCTCCTACCAGAACTGCCTGATTGCGGAGGCCGACGGCCAAGTCATCGGCATGCTGCACAGCTACGCCATGCGCCACGATCCTGAGGCCGTGCCAACCACCGACCCGGTGCTGGCGCCGTACGCCGACATGGAAGTGCCCGACACGCTCTACATCTCCAGCCTCGCGCTGCACGAAGGCTGGCGCAATCGGGGCCTTGGCGTGCAATTTCTCGCCCATGCCCAGGAACGCGCCAACGAGCTCGGGCTCCAGGGCTTGAGCCTGATCGACTATGCCGCCAATACCGGTGCCCGGCGCTTCTATGAGCGACACGGCTTTGCAATCATCAAGACTTGCCAGGTCGCACCTCATCCAATGATCCGCGTCACGGGTGACGCCTATCTTATGCACAGGCCCTGATCCCGTTTCAGGCATTGCACAGGCAACGTTATCCACAATCTCTCGGCTCGCCTGTCGGTGAGCTACAGTTTTCTGTGCGCTGTTTAAGGGTGCAGCACGGTTCCGGGATCTCAGACATTCAGCGCTTGCTCATAAAACTCAGGTTTATGAATGGGTTGAATATGAAGGCTGTCTGTCGGTCTTTGCTGCTCTTTGCATGCGCCATGTGCGCGTCTTCGGGATTGATGTCTGCTCCCCGGACGGAAGCGCCTGAGCAGGATTTTGATCGGTGGCTGGCGTCAGAGGCGGGGCAGAAAGCCTCGCTGGCGCAGATACGCCAGCGCTGTGAGCAAGTACTGGATGCGGCCAACAACCTCAATTGCTCCGTATCCGTGGTTGCCCGGATGTTCGAGCTCAAAGCGGCCAATCAGCTTCCCGACTACTTCGTGGCGACCCAGCGCAAACACGCCCGAGCAATCGAAGCCAATGCCGAGTTGAAAATGCTGTTTTCCATGTTCGGCGATGAATCGCTGTCGACGCTGAGAACGACCGGCGATTTCTCGGTGAGAAGAAGCCGGCAGCGTGAAGTGCTGACGATTCACCCGTACTCCAGCGAACATTTCGTCTCCGACGAGGTACTGCCGTTCATCGACGTCAAAGCGGCAAACGGTCACTCAGTACGATTCATTGTCGATACCGGCGCCCCGCAAACCCGGATCAACTACGCCACCGCCAAGCTGATGGGGATCAGGTTACTGACCGACTCCCACTACGCCTACAGCACGTTTTACGGCGAGAGCGACCTGGCTGCCAAACTTGGCGTCCTTGACGCCTTGAGCATCGGCGCCAGTGAGTTCAGGAACGTCCTGGTGTTTGTCAGTGATCGCGACAACTTGCTGGGGCTCGATCTGATCAGCAAGCTCGGGCCGTTGAAAATCAGCAGGAAAACCCTGGAGCTCAACCCCGCGCGCGCCGTGCGGTGCGATTCGCCGATTACCTACACCCGCCTGGATATCAATCAGCGGCTGACCATCCCTGCGCGGCTGGACAACCGGGCGACGTTCGCGATTGTCGATACCGGCAATGTCGATTACCTGACCTCGGCTGCTCCGGGGCCTCAGGTCAATGTCGTCACGTCGATGACCCCGGGCAACTCACCGGCCAACGCTACCGATCAGCATTACCAGACCTTCAAAGGCGTGTTGAAGTTGCCGGGCAACACCTTGGCGCTCACCTACAAATACTATCCGGGGTTCACCATTCCTGCGTCCATGCTGCTTGGGCGCTACGTGCCATCGATCTTGCTCGGGTGGCGTGCATTCGACGACTTTGAGTTAAACCTAGATATCGAGGCGGGGCGGTCGTGTTTTAACAAGGTTTGACCCTGTTTACCCACAATCCCTGTTGGCGCTTCTGTGGATAACATGTTTGCCCATTGCTGCAGCCCAGGGAAATAGGGGGCTGTAGCCGTTAGATCAAAAAACAATCAGCGTAACTTCTGGTTTTCCAAAGCTTTTTTCAGAAAATTAATCCACACAGGGACCAAGAGTTGCCCCCAATCTCTGTTGGCGCTTCTGTGGATAAGATGTTCGCTTACCGCTGAAGGCCTTATAAACCGTAGCTTTCAAGCTTCTGGTTAATAAATGACCAAAACATCGGTTTGACCCGTCATCCCGCGCTCAAGAGCAGAAAAATCGCGGCTTGCAGCGGTTTTCCACAGCGCTTTGGAAGTTGCCCCCAAAGTCTGTTGGCGCTTCTGTGGATAAGGTGTTTGTCATACGCTACAGGCCATGTAATACGTGGCTCGCAGGAGATTGATCAATAAATGAACAGGCGCCGTTGAAAATCATGCATTTGGATAAGTCACGGATTTTCTTTAGTTTCTGTGTAGAAAGTTTTGCGTGTTTCCACAGTTGTCCCCATTTGCTGTGGGTGGAGGTGTGGATAACTTGTTTGCGGAAGGCTGGGAGGCGCGGGGGGTATAGCGTGGAACGAAATAGATCATATTTCGTACAGTTCTAAGTGGAGAAACTGAAATCGCTTTCGCGAGCAAGCCCGCTCCCACATTTATCCGTGTCGTTCACAGAAGTTGTGAATGACACCGATTCACTGTGGGAGCGGGCTTGCTCGCGAAGCTTTTCCTTTTGATTTAACCCTGAACTGGAACACCCTTGAGGTAAGGCGCAGGCTCAGCCCCCAGATTGCTCAGCAAACGCTCGCTGTACCAATCCACAAAGTTCACCACACCAAACTCATAAGTCTTGGAGTAAGGCCCAGGCTGGTAAGCGGTGGAGTTGATCCCGCGCTGGTTCTCTTCGGCCAGGCGACGGTCCTGGTCGTTGGTGGCGTCCCACACCTGGCGCATGCGGTCGACGTCGTAGTCCACGCCTTCGACGGCGTCCTTGTGCACGACCCACTTGGTGGTGACCATGGTTTCCTGCGCGCTGATCGGCCACACGGTGAACACGATGATGTGGTCGCCCATGCAGTGGTTCCAGGAGTGCGGCAGGTGCAGGATGCGCATCGAGCCCAGGTCCGGATTCTTGATGCGGCCCATGAGCTTGGCGCAGCCCTGTTTGCCGTCCAGGGTCATCGACACGGTGCCCTTGAGCAGCGGCATGCGCACGATGCGGTTGCGCAGGCCGAAGCTGGCGTGGGCGTAAGGGATCTTCTCGGCTTCCCAGGCAGCGGCGGAGGCGGCCACGTGGTCCTTGAACGCCTGATCGGCGCGCGGGTCGGTGACGTCGTCCCATTCGAGCAGGGTTTTCAATAGTTCCGGGTGCGACGCGTTGCAGTGGTAGCACTCGCGGTTGTTTTCCAGCACCAGTTTCCAGTTGGCCTTTTCCATCAAGGTGGTGGTGATCGCCACCTTGGTGTTTTCCATGTCGTACGGTTCCATGTAATGGCTGAGCGTCGACAGGAAGTCATCGATGGCCGGCGGGTTCTCCGCCAGGCTGATGAAGATGTAGCCGCCAGCGGTCTTCACGTTCACCGGTTTGAGGCCGTACTGCTTCATGTCGAAGTCGGCACCCATTTCGGTGCCGGCGAACAGCAGGCGGCCGTCGAGTTCGTACGTCCACTGGTGGTAGTGGCAGACCAGTTTGGCGACCTTGCCTTTTTCGCTGGTGCACAGGCGCGAGCCACGGTGGCGGCAGACGTTGTGGAACGCATGCACCACGCCTTCGGCGCCGCGAATCACGATGATCGGGTTCTTGCCCACTTGCAGGGTCAGGTAGTTGCCCTTGGTTGGGATTTCGCAGGTCATGCCGGCGATCAACCACTCTTTCTGAAAGATTTCCTGCATGTCGATATCAAACAGGCGCTCGTCCGAGTAAAACGGCTGCGGCAGCGAGAACGTGCGCTCGCGCTCTTGCAGCATTTGCGCGGTGGCCTTGCGTGCGGGTTCCAGCGGATCGCCCAGGCTCAGGGTAGTAGTGACGTCCATCGTTTAATCCTCAAGGCCATTCTGTGTGGCCGGCGAAAGTGGCTAATCAGGTTTGCTACGCAAGGTGTAAAAAAACTGTCGTTGTGTGGAGCGAGTGTGGGGCCGGCGCAGGCCAGAACCTTATCCATGGGCGACATGATGCAATCTGTTCCCGACGCGCAACCCCCGGTAGTTGCGGGCTGGTCGCGATAAGCATGTGAATGTCGCAGATGGGTAAATGGGTGGTTCGCGCTATACGCAGAATCGCCAACATGAAGGCCGACAGTCGGCCGTGGAGATCAGCATGTCCAACAGCTTCCTGAACCCGGTAACCACCCAGACCTGGGCCAATGGTCGACACATCGTCCGTTGCGTCAAAGTCATCCAGGAAACCTGGGATGTGCGCACCTTCTGTTTCATGGCCGACCAGCCGATCCTGTTCTTCTTCAAGCCGGGGCAGTTCGTCACCCTGGAGCTGGAAATCGAAGGCCAGCCGATCATGCGCTCGTACACCATTTCCAGCTCGCCGTCGGTACCGTACAGCTTTTCGGTGACCATCAAGCGCGTGCCGGGCGGCAAGGTTTCCAACTGGCTGCACGACACCCTGCACGAAGGCCAGGAGCTGGCGGTACACGGCCCGGTCGGGCTGTTCAATGCCATGGACTTCACCGCGCCAAAGGTGCTTTACCTCAGCGGCGGCGTCGGTATCACACCGGTCATGTCCATGGCGCGCTGGTTCTACGACACCAACGGCAATGTCGACATGGTGTTTATCCACAGCGCTCGTTCGCCCAAGGACATCATTTATCACCGCGAGCTGGAGCATATGGCGTCGCGGATCGAAAACTTCAGCCTGCACCTGATCTGCGAGAAGCACGGGATGGGTGAGCCGTGGGCCGGTTATCGCGGTTACCTCAACCACCGAATGCTTGAATTGATGGCGCCGGACTTCCTTGAGCGCGAAGTGTTCTGCTGCGGCCCGACGCCGTACATGAATGCGGTCAAACGCCTGCTGGAAGCCGCCGGTTTCGACATGTCGCGCTACCACGAGGAATCCTTCGGCGCGACTCCGCCGGAAGCGCGCGCCGATGCAGTGGAACACGCCGAGCAGGCGGCCGACGCACCGGAACTCGACTTGGCGGATCTGCATCAGGTGGAATTCACCGCATCGGGGAAAAGCATTCGCATTGCGCCGGGCGAAACCGTTCACGCGGCGGCAGCGAAGGCTGGCTTGCTGATCCCGAAAGCCTGCGGCATGGGTATTTGCGGCACCTGCAAGGTGTTGAAGCTCGGCGGCGAAGTGGAGATGGAGCACAACGGCGGGATCACCGAAGAAGACGAAGCCGAAGGGTACATTCTGTCGTGCTGCAGTGTGCCGAAGGGCGACGTGCGCATCGAGTTCTGATCAACACGTATTCACCTTGTAGGAGCTGTCGAGTGAAACGAGGCTGCGATCTTTTAAAGATCAAGATCAAAAGATCGCAGCCTCGTTTCACTCGACAGCTCCTACAGGGGGTGTGGATATCTCAGTCGACGAACAGGTCAGTCATCAGCTTGTCGTCGCTGTCCGGCTCGAAACGATAATGATTGAATTCGGTCACCCCGCTTTCCCGCAAAATCTCCTCATCAATCAACAAGCGCCCGGTCAGGCTGCGCCCGTGGCTGCTCAGGATGATATGCGCCGCATCCGCCATGATCGCTGGTGTACGCGCATGCTTGAACGACTCCCGTGACCCCAACTGAAATTCGATCGCCGCCGTGGCAATCATCGTCTGCGGCCACAGTGAGTTGACGCTGATCCCGTAATTCTTGAATTCCTCGCTCATGCCCAGGGTCAGCATGCTCATGCCGTATTTGGTCACGGTGTACGGGCTGTATTGGGCGAACCATTTGCTGGCGAGGTTCAAGGGCGGGGACAGGTTGAGAATGTGTCCACTGGACTTCTTCAGGTAGGGCAACGCCGCCTGACTGCACAGCAAAACGGCGCGGGTGTTGATCTGGTGCATCAGGTCGAAACGCTTGAGTTCGATGTGCTGAACCCCGGTCAACTTGATCGCCCCGGCGTTGTTGACCAGCGCATCGATCGCGCCGAAATGTTCATTGGCCTGGGCCAGCGCCTCACGCACGGCGACTTCATCGCGCACGTCCACTTGCAAGGCCAGCGCCTTGCCGCCCGCGGCTTCCACTTCCTGCGCCACACTGAAAATCGTCCCCGGCAGCTTGGCGTGGGGTTCGGCACTTTTGGCGGCGATCACGATGTTGGCGCCATCACGCGCAGCGCGCAGCGCAATCTCGCGGCCTATGCCACGGCTGGCACCGGTGATGAACAGGGTTTTGCCTTGCAATGACATGCGCACGCTCCTGATTATTGTTATGTGAGCGGGGAGGCTCGACAAACAATGTAGACGAAGTCTTCAGGTACGGACGGAGAGGGGAAATCGTGCTGGCTTTTGTGGGAGCGGGCTTGCTCGCGAAAGCGGTGTGTCATTCAACATCAATGTTGACTGATCGGACGCTTTCGCGAGCAAGCCCGCTCCCACAGGGGATCGCGGTTTACGCCATCACTTCACGGATGTCGCGGGCCAACTCACGCACGCGCTCTTCCTCGGTGTCCCACGAGCACATGAAGCGTGCGCCGCCGTTGCCGATGAAGGTGTAGAAGCGCCAGCCCTTGGCGGTCAGTGCGGCGATGGCCGGTTCCGAGAGTTGCAGGAAAACACCATTGGCCTGCACCGGGAACATCAGTTCCACGCCTGGAATGTCGCTGACCAGCTCTGCGAGCAATTGCGCGCAGTGGTTGGCGTGGCGGGCGTATTTGAGCCAGGCGTGGTTTTCCAGGATGCCGACCCACGGCGCTGACAGGAAGCGCATTTTCGACGCCAGTTGCCCGGCCTGTTTGCAGCGGTAGTCGAAGTCTTCAGCGAGTTTGTGGTTGAAGAACAGGATCGCCTCGCCCACGGCCATGCCGTTTTTCGTGCCGCCGAAGCACAGCACGTCGACGCCGGCCTTCCAGGTCAGGTCCGCCGGGGTGCAGCCGAGGAATGCGCAGGCGTTGGAGAAACGCGCGCCGTCCATGTGCAGGTTCAGGCCCAGCTCTTTGCAGGTGGCGCTGATGGCGCGGATTTCTTCCGGGGTGTAGACGCTGCCGACTTCGGTGGCCTGGGTCAGGGTCACCACGCGTGGTTTCGGATAGTGGATGTCCTGGCGCTTGAGCGCGACTTCGCGGATCGATTCCGGCGTCAGTTTGCCGTTTTCAGTACGGGCGATCAGCAACTTGGAGCCGTTGGAGAAGAATTCCGGTGCGCCGCATTCGTCGGTTTCGACGTGGGCGGTTTCCGAGCAGATCACACTGTGGTAACTCTGGCACAGCGACGACAGGGCCAACGAGTTGGCGGCGGTGCCGTTGAAGGCGAAGAACACTTCGCAGTCGGTTTCGAACAGTTTGCGGAAATCGTCGGACGCGCGGGCGGTCCACTCGTCGTCGCCGTAAGCGCGCTGGTGGCCATGGTTGGCCTGTTCCATGGCGGCCCAGGCTTCAGGGCAAATGCCGGAATAGTTGTCGCTGGCGAATTGTTGGCTCTTATCGGTCATGGCCTGCTTCCGTGGTCGGGGCGCTTATGGTGAAACGTCCCGTGGTCAATGATGGTGCGCACTTTACCGAAGATCATCCGGGGAGCACACGGGATGTCGCTGTCAGAAAAATACAAGGATGCCGGCCAATTATGCACGTGAGACAGCGTGACGGTGCACTGGATCTGCTCAAGTGGCTGGCGCTGCTGAGCATGGTCCTCGATCACCTGCGATATGTCGGTTACTCCGCCGATTGGCTGTATGTGCCGGGGCGGTTGGCGTTTCCGTGGTTTTGCCTGGCGATGGCGGCGAACCTGGCGCGGGCGTCGGCAGTCGCGACAAGCGGTCAGTGGCGTTATCTGGGCTGGATGTTGCTGTTTAGTGCGGCCAGCGAAATTCCCTACCGGATGTTCATTTCCAATCCCGACACGCTCAATGTGTTTCCCACACTGGCCCTTGGTCTGTTGGTGGCGCGGGGCTGGCAGCAATCGACGCTGCAATCGCGCTTGTTGGCGGTCGGCGCTTTGCTGTTGGCGTCGTTTTTCTCCCAGCGATTGATGTTCGGTTTCTTTGGCGTGCTGCTGCCGTGGGTGATGCTGCTGGTGATCCGTCGCCCGTGGTATTTCGCGCTGTTGCCGGGGCTGGTCTGTCTGGCCGCCAATCAATGGCAGGTGCTGTATTACTCCGTTCGATTGGGCAATCACGTGGCGATGGCGGCGGTTGCCACTTGTCTGATTGCGCCATGGCTGGGGCTGTTCTTGTTGCGACACCTGCGTGACGTAAAACCACTGCCGATGCGGCGGTGGGCGTATGCGCTGTATCCCGTGCATTTCCTGCTTTTGTTACTTCTTCGCCAGATCGTCGCATGACCCTGTGGGAGCTGGCTTGCCAGCGATAGCGGTGGACCAGCCGCCATCAATGCCGGATGTGGTGACGTTATCGCTGGCAAGCCAGCTCCCACAGGGTTTCTCGATGAATTGAGGGTTGTGTTCGGCAAGCCATTTCCCGCCATGTCGTAAACGCACCTTTGCGTGGCGCCCGTAGGCATTTGAACTCTCCAAGCCAGTCATACCATCGCTATCAAAGGGCACTGCCGAAACACCGGTGCCTTACCGAGACGAATGGCGCACAGATGCCGCTGGGAGAGACGCGATGTTCAGCAAGCAAGACCAGATCCAGGGTTACGACGATGCACTGCTGGCGGCGATGAATGCCGAGGAGCAACGTCAGGAAGATCACATCGAGCTGATCGCGTCGGAGAACTACACCAGCAAGCGCGTGATGGAAGCGCAAGGCAGCGGCCTGACCAACAAGTACGCCGAAGGCTATCCGGGCAAGCGCTACTACGGTGGCTGCGAGCACGTCGACAAGGTCGAAGCCCTGGCCATCGAGCGCGCCAAGCAGCTGTTCGGTGCCGATTACGCCAACGTCCAGCCTCACTCCGGTTCCTCGGCCAACAGCGCCGTGTACCTGGCCCTGCTGCAAGCCGGCGACACCATCCTCGGCATGAGCCTGGCCCACGGCGGTCACCTGACCCACGGCGCCAAAGTGTCGTCTTCGGGCAAGCTGTACAACGCCGTGCAGTACGGCATCGACACCAAGACCGGCCTGATCGATTACGACGAAGTCGAGCGCCTGGCCGTCGAGTGCAAGCCGAAGATGATCGTTGCCGGTTTCTCGGCTTACTCCAAGACGCTGGACTTCCCACGTTTCCGTCAGATCGCCGACAAGGTTGGCGCGCTGCTGTTCGTCGACATGGCCCACGTTGCCGGTCTGGTCGCCGCTGGCCTGTACCCGAACCCGCTGCCGTATGCCGACGTGGTCACCACCACCACCCACAAGACCCTGCGTGGTCCACGTGGCGGCCTTATCCTGTGCAAGGCCAATGAAGAAATCGAGAAGAAGCTCAACGCTGCGGTATTCCCCGGTGCCCAGGGCGGCCCGCTGATGCACGTGATCGCCGGTAAGGCCGTGTGCTTCAAAGAGGCGCTGGAGCCAGGCTTCAAGGCTTACCAACAACAAGTGATCGACAACGCCCAGGCCATGGCCGGCGTGTTTATCAAACGCGGCTACGATGTAGTGTCCGGCGGTACCGACAACCACCTGTTCCTGGTCAGCCTGATCCGTCAGGGCCTCACCGGCAAAGAGGCGGATGCAGCACTCGGTCGCGCCCACATCACCGTTAACAAGAACGCTGTCCCGAACGATCCACAGTCGCCGTTCGTGACCTCCGGCCTGCGCATCGGCACCCCGGCGGTGACCACGCGCGGCTTCAAGGTGAGCCAGTGCGTGACGCTGGCCGGCTGGATCTGCGACATCCTCGACAACCTCGGCGACGCCGATGTCGAGGCCAATGTTGCCCAGCAAGTGTCGGCACTGTGCGCGGACTTCCCGGTTTATCGCTGAGCGCGGTTTTGGAGTAAATGACTATGCAACGCTATTCGGGCTTCGGCCTCTTCAAACACTCCCTCAGCCACCACGAAAACTGGCAGCGCATGTGGCGCACGCCGACCCCGAAAAAGGTCTACGACGTGGTCATCGTCGGCGGTGGCGGGCACGGTCTGGCGACCGCCTACTACCTGGCCAAGGAACACGGCATTACCAATGTGGCCGTGGTCGAGAAGGGCTGGCTGGGCGGCGGTAACACCGCGCGCAACACCACCATCGTTCGCTCCAACTACCTGTGGGACGAATCGGCGCACCTGTACGAACACGCGATGAAACTGTGGGAAGGCCTGTCCCAGGATCTGAACTACAACGTGATGTTCTCCCAGCGTGGCGTCTACAACCTGTGCCACACCCTGCAGGATATCCGTGATTCCGAGCGTCGGGTCAGCGCCAACCGCCTCAACGGCGTCGACGGTGAACTGCTCGATGCCAAGCAAGTGGCCGACGAGATTCCGTACCTCGACTGCTCGAAGAACACTCGCTACCCGGTGATGGGCGCTACCGTCCAGCGTCGCGGCGGCGTAGCTCGTCACGATGCCGTGGCCTGGGGCTTTGCTCGGGCCGCCGACGCACTGGGCGTGGACCTGATCCAGCAGACCGAAGTGATCGGTTTCCGTAAGGAAAACGGCGTATGCATCGGCGTTGAAACCAACAAGGGCTTCATCGGCGCCAAGCGCGTCGGCGTGGTCACCGCCGGTAACTCCGGGCACATGGCCAAACTCGCCGGTTTCCGTCTGCCGATCGAATCCCACCCGCTGCAAGCGCTGGTGTCCGAGCCGATCAAACCGATTATCGACAGCGTGATCATGTCCAACGCCGTACACGGTTACATCAGCCAGTCCGACAAGGGCGACCTGGTGATCGGCGCCGGTATCGACGGCTACAACGGCTACGGCCAGCGTGGTTCGTACCCGGTGATCGAGCACACCATCCAGGCCATCGTCGAGATGTTCCCGGTGCTGTCCCGCGTACGCATGAACCGTCAGTGGGGCGGCATCGTCGACACCACGCCGGATGCCTGCCCGATCATCTCGAAGACTCCGGTACCGAACATGTTCTTCAACTGCGGTTGGGGCACCGGCGGCTTCAAGGCCACACCTGGCTCGGGCAACGTGTTTGCCGCGAGTTTGGCCAAGGGTGAAATGCACCCATTGGCCGCACCTTTCTCCATCGACCGTTTCCACAACGGTGCGTTGATCGATGAACACGGCGCTGCTGCGGTTGCCCACTAACAGGAGAAATCCCCATGTTGCATATCTTCTGTCCTCACTGCGGCGAGTTGCGCTCCGAAGAGGAATTCCACGCATCCGGCCAGGCGCACATCCCGCGTCCACTGGATCCGAACAGCTGCACCGACGAGGAGTGGGGCGACTACATGTTCTTCCGCGACAACCCTCGCGGTCTGCACCATGAGCTGTGGATTCACGCCGCCGGTTGCCGTCAGTACTTCAACGCCACCCGCGACACCGTGACCTACGAGATTCTCGAAACCTACAAGATCGGCACCAAGCCACAATTCACCGACAAGACCGATAGCCCGAAAGCGGCCAGCACGGCTCTGGGAGAGAAGGTATGAGCCAGATCAATCGCCTGTCCAACGGCGGACGGATCGACCGCAACAAAGTCTTGAGCTTCACCTTCAACGGCCAGAGCTACAAAGGCTTTGAAGGCGACTCGCTGGCCGCTGCACTGCTGGCCAACGGTGTCGACATCATCGGTCGCAGCTTCAAGTATTCCCGTCCGCGCGGCATCTTCGCCGCCGGCGCTGAAGAGCCGAACGCGGTGCTGCAGATCGGCGCCACCGAAGCCACGCAAATTCCGAACGTACGCGCCACGCAACAAGCGCTGTACCAGGGTTTGGTCGCCACCAGCACCAATGGCTGGCCGAGCGTGAACAACGACATGATGGGGATTCTCGGCAAGGTCGGCGGCAAGCTGATGCCACCGGGTTTCTACTACAAAACCTTCATGTACCCGCAATCGTTCTGGATGACTTACGAGAAGTACATTCGTAAGGCTGCCGGTCTTGGCCGTTCGCCGACCGAGAACGATCCGGACACCTACGACTACATGAACCAGCACTGCGACGTGCTGATCGTCGGCGCCGGCCCTGCTGGCCTGGCCGCTGCACTGGCGGCTGCGCGCAGCGGTGCCCGTGTGATCCTGGCTGACGAGCAGGAAGAGTTCGGCGGCAGCCTGCTCGACTCCCGCGAAAGCCTTGATGGCAAGCCTGCGACCGAGTGGGTCGCCAGCGTTATCGCCGAACTGAAGAACACCCCGGACGTGCTGCTGTTGCCGCGCGCCACGGTCAACGGCTACCACGACCACAACTTCCTGACCATTCACGAGCGCCTCACCGATCACCTCGGCGACCGCGCACCGATTGGCCAGGTACGTCAGCGCATTCACCGCGTTCGCGCCAAGCGTGTGGTTCTGGCGACCGGCACTCACGAGCGTCCACTGGTCTACGGCAACAACGACGTGCCGGGCAACATGCTGGCCGGCGCGGTCTCGACTTACGTGCGCCGTTACGGTGTAGCACCGGGCAAAAAACTGGTGCTGTCGACCAACAACGACCACGCCTACCGCGTTGCCCTGGATTGGCTCGACGCCAGCCTGCAAGTGGTGGCGATCGCCGACGCCCGCAGCAACCCGCGCGGTGCGCTGGTGGAAGAAGCACGCGCTAAAGGCATCCGCATCCTCACCGGCAGCGCCGTGATCGAGGCCCGTGGCAGCAAGCACGTGACGGCTGCACGTGTGGCCGCCATCGATGTGAAAGGCCATAAAGTCACCAGCCCGGGCGAATGGCTCGACTGCGATCTGATCGCCAGTTCCGGTGGTTACAGCCCTGTCGTTCACTTGGCTTCGCACCTGGGTGGCAAGCCGACCTGGCGTGAAGACATCCTCGGTTTCGTGCCGGGTGAAGCACCGCAAAAACGCGTGTGCGTCGGTGGCATCAATGGCGTCTATGGCCTGGGTGATTCCTTGGCAGACGGTTTTGAAGGCGGCGTTCGCGCAGCCAGCGAAGCCGGTTTCGGTCCGGTCGAAGCGACCTTGCCGAAAGCCCTGGCGCGTCTGGAAGAGCCGACTCTGGCGCTGTTCCAGGTGCCGCATGAAAAGAACACCGCACGGGCGCCGAAGCAATTCGTCGACCTGCAAAACGACGTCACCGCCGCCGCCATCGAACTGGCGACCCGCGAAGGCTTCGAGTCGGTCGAGCACGTCAAACGCTACACCGCGCTGGGCTTCGGCACCGATCAGGGCAAGCTCGGCAACGTCAACGGCCTGGCCATCGCCGCCCGTTCGCTGAACGTGACCATCCCGCAGATGGGCACCACCATGTTCCGCCCGAACTACACGCCGGTGACTTTCGGCGCCGTGGCCGGTCGTCACTGTGGGCACATCTTCGAACCTGTGCGTTTCACCGCATTGCATCACTGGCACCTGAAAAACGGCGCCGAGTTCGAAGATGTCGGCCAGTGGAAACGTCCGTGGTACTTCCCGAAATCCGGTGAAGACCTGCATGCCGCCGTGAAGCGCGAATGCAAAGCCGTGCGCGACAGCGTTGGCCTGCTGGACGCTTCGACCCTCGGCAAGATCGACATTCAGGGCCCGGATGCACGCGAGTTCCTCAACCGCATCTACACCAACGCCTGGACCAAGCTCGACGTGGGCAAGGCGCGTTACGGCCTGATGTGCAAAGAAGACGGCATGGTGTTCGACGACGGCGTGACGGCGTGCCTGGCCGACAACCATTTCGTGATGACCACCACCACCGGCGGCGCTGCACGCGTGCTGCAATGGCTGGAAATCTACCAGCAGACCGAATGGCCAGACCTGAAGGTGTACTTCACTTCCGTGACCGACCACTGGGCGACCATGACCCTGTCCGGGCCGAACAGCCGCAAGCTGCTCAGCGAAGTCACCGACATCGACCTGAGCAACGAAGCGTTCCCGTTCATGACCTGGAAAGAAGGTCTGGTCGGCGGCGTACCGGCGCGGGTGTTCCGGATTTCGTTTACCGGTGAACTGTCGTACGAAGTCAACGTGCAAGCCGACTACGCGATGGGCGTACTGGAAAAAATCGTCGACGCCGGCAAGAAGTACAACCTGACCCCGTACGGCACTGAAACCATGCACGTGCTGCGGGCCGAGAAGGGCTTCATCATCGTCGGTCAGGACACTGACGGCTCGATGACCCCGGACGACCTGAACATGGGCTGGTGTGTTGGTCGCACCAAGCCGTTCTCGTGGATCGGTCAGCGCGGCATGAACCGTGAAGACTGCGTGCGTGATCAGCGCAAGCAGCTGGTAGGCCTCAAGCCGATCGACCCGAACAAATGGCTGCCGGAGGGTGCGCAACTGGTGTTCAACACCAAGCAGGCGATCCCGATGACCATGGTCGGCCACGTGACCTCCAGCTACGCCCACAACTCCCTCGGCTATTCGTTTGCCATGGGCGTGGTCAAGGGTGGCCTGAACCGCATGGGCGAACGCGTGTTTGCGCCGCTGGCGGATGGCAGCGTGATCGAGGCGGAGATTGTTTCTTCGGTGTTCTTCGATCCGAAAGGTGATCGCCAGAATATTTGATGAACTCGGATCCTATGGTGTTTGGGCTGCCGCTTTCGCGAGCAAGCCCGCTCCCACAGGGGATCGCGGTCGAATGTGGGAGCGGGCTTGCTCGCGAAGGCGGCAGTTCAGCCACCACAAGGCTAGAACCAACAGAATTCAGGAAAGGTGCTTTATGACCGCAGCCAATGTTTACCAACAACGCCCAACCACCGGGGCCAAGGCCGAGTCGTCGCTGCATCACGCCGACCTCGCCAGCCTGGTCGGCAAGGGTCGCAAGAACGCCGGTGTGACCGTGCGTGAGAAAAAACTCCTCGGCCACCTGACCATTCGTGGCGATGGCCACGATGCCGCGTTTGCCGCCGGCGTGCACAAGGCGCTCGGCATCGAATTGCCGGGTGCACTGACCGTCATCGTCAAAGGCGAAACCAGCCTGCAATGGATGGGGCCGGATGAATGGCTGCTGATCGTGCCGACCGGTGAAGAGTTCGCCGCCGAGCAAAAACTGCGTGAAGCGCTGGGCGACTTGCACATCCAGATCGTCAACGTCAGCGGTGGTCAGCAGATCCTCGAACTGAGCGGCCCGAACGTGCGCCAGTTGCTGATGAAATCCACGAGCTACGACGTGCACCCGAACAGCTTCCCGGTGGGCAAAGCCGTCGGCACGGTGTTTGCCAAATCGCAACTGGTGATCCGCCACACCGGCGAAGACACTTGGGAACTGCTGATCCGTCGCAGCTTCTCGGATTACTGGTGGTTGTGGCTGCAGGATGCGGCCGCTGAATTCGGCCTCAGCGTTCAGGCCTAATGATCGTTAAAGGAGTCACCGCACTATGAGCCGCGCCCCAGACACATGGATCTTGACCGCCGACTGCCCCAGCGTGCTCGGCACGGTGGACGCGGTGACCCGCTTTCTGTTCGAGCAGGGCTGCTACGTCACCGAACACCACTCGTTTGATGACCGGCTCTCGGGTCGTTTCTTCATTCGCGTGGAATTTCGCCAACCGGATGGCTTCGACGAGCAGTCGTTTCGCGCCGGTTTGCAGGAGCGCGGCGAATCGTTCGGCATGATCTTCGAACTGACCCCGCCGCACTATCGACCGAAAGTGGTGATCATGGTCTCCAAGGCCGATCACTGCCTCAACGATTTGCTTTACCGCCAGCGCATCGGCCAATTGTCGATGGACGTGGCCGCCGTGGTCTCAAACCACCCGGACCTCAAGCCGCTGGCCGACTGGCACCAGATTCCGTACTACCACTTCCCGCTCGACCCGAACGACAAGCCGTCGCAAGAGCGTCAGGTGTTGCAGGTGATCGAGGAAGCCGGTGCTGAACTGGTGATTCTTGCCCGCTACATGCAGGTCTTGTCGCCGGAGCTGTGCCGCAAACTCGATGGCAAGGCGATCAACATTCACCACTCGTTGTTGCCGGGTTTCAAGGGTGCCAAGCCTTATCACCAGGCTTACAACAAGGGCGTGAAACTGGTCGGCGCGACGGCGCATTACATCAACAACGACCTCGATGAAGGGCCGATCATTGCCCAGGGCGTCGAGGTGGTGGATCACAGTCATTATCCGGAAGACCTGATTGCCAAGGGGCGCGACATTGAAGGCCTGACCTTGGCGCGGGCGGTTGGGTATCACATTGAGCGCCGTGTGTTCCTTAACGCGAACAGAACGGTCGTTCTCTAGATTGCCTTCGCGAGCAAGCCCGCTCCCACAGGGAAACGCGCTCAAATGTGGGAGCGGGCTTGCTCGCGAAGAGGCCATAACAGACAACACAAGACACACAGGCAATAACCCGAGCACTTAACGCGCTGCCTGCCTGGGCAACGCGGTTCCATAAAAACAACAGCGAGGTGAAAGCATGTCTGGCAATCGTGGTGTGGTGTATCTCGGCGCTGGCAAGGTCGAAGTACAGAAAATCGACTATCCGAAAATGCAGGACCCGCGCGGCAGGAAGATCGAGCACGCCGTCATCCTGCGTGTGGTCTCCACCAACATCTGTGGTTCCGACCAGCACATGGTGCGCGGTCGTACCACCGCTCAAACCGGTCTGGTCCTGGGTCACGAAATCACCGGTGAAGTCATCGAGAAGGGCCGTGACGTCGAAAACCTGCAAATCGGCGATCTGGTGTCTGTTCCGTTCAACGTGGCTTGCGGACGCTGCCGTTCCTGCAAGGAAATGCACACCGGCGTGTGCCTGAGCGTTAACCCGGCACGTCCGGGCGGTGCCTACGGTTACGTCGACATGGGCGACTGGACGGGCGGCCAGGCTGAATACGCGCTGGTGCCGTACGCCGACTTCAACTTGCTGAAACTGCCAGATCGCGATCGCGCCATGGAAAAAATCCGTGACCTGACCTGCCTCTCCGACATCCTGCCAACCGGCTACCACGGTGCCGTGACCGCCGGCGTCGGCCCGGGCAGCACCGTTTACATCGCAGGTGCCGGCCCGGTCGGTCTGGCGGCTGCCGCTTCCGCTCGCCTGCTGGGCGCTGCGGTGGTGATCGTCGGTGACGTCAACACCGTCCGCCTGGCTCACGCCAAGGCCCAGGGTTTCGAAATCGCCGACTTGTCCCTCGACACCCCGCTGCACGAGCAAATCGCCGCGCTGCTGGGCGAACCGGAAGTGGATTGCGCCGTCGACGCCGTCGGCTTCGAAGCCCGCGGCCACGGCCATGACGGCGTCAAACACGAAGCCCCGGCCACCGTACTCAACTCGCTAATGGGCGTGGTGCGTGTGGCAGGCAAGATCGGCATCCCGGGTCTCTACGTGACTGAAGATCCGGGCGCCGTCGACGCTGCCGCGAAAATGGGCAGCCTGAGCATCCGCTTCGGCCTCGGCTGGGCCAAATCCCACAGCTTCCACACCGGCCAGACCCCGGTCATGAAGTACAACCGCCAGCTGATGCAGGCGATCATGTGGGACCGTATCAACATCGCCGAAGTAGTGGGCGTGCAGGTCATCAGTCTGGATCAGGCGCCTGAGGGATATGGCGAGTTCGATGCAGGCGTGCCGAAGAAGTTTGTGATTGATCCGCATAAGTTGTTTAGTGCGGCGTAAGCGTTGACGCAAAACAAAACGGCGACCTTCGGTCGCCGTTTTGTTGCATTGTTTTTTCGGTTATTTTTTTCTGAGTTGAGACATTTTTTTATTAAAAAATTTTTCGCGCAAGTCATCTAGGGGAGTTAGGAACTTTCCTCGTGCGTATATTCCAGTGTTCGCGCCGATGTTGCGGCTAATGCGTTGACCTGCGAATTGGATGGCGATGTGTTCGTTTGCCGACGTAGGGTATCCAGTGGGTGAAGTTTGCATTGCCGCCGTCATTTCTTTATTAGGCATACCTACGGTTGAGCCGACCCAACTACCGATATCTTCAATGGACCTTCCAGTGGGTAGCCTATCTGTATACCGAGCTGAGAAGTAAGATTCCGACCGAGTACTTCCTGGGGGTGGGTGATGAGGAGACGGTGCGAAAGAAGTGTCGACGCTGCTATACGATTGAATACTTGCGTAGCCAGAAGAAGGCTGGCCTGAGGAACTTTCTGCTCTGGCGCTTGAGTAAATCGAAGAGGATGTCGTCTTGGGTGGCGCCGTGGGCATTTTTGCCGCGAATAGAGTTTTATCCATCTGCTTAGTCTTTTCATATGCCAGATCGGCTCGTGCCATACGCGGTGTTCTGAGTTTCAATAAATTCAAGAGACCTTTAAAAAGGTTGCCGAAATGTCCGCTCTGATCGCTCCAATTTACCGGATCCCCCAAACAATAGGCATAAGTATTCAGCCCGCCCCTCCCAAACGGACTCCAACTGTCCGGACTGTTAAACCGCATTAATACTGGGTTAAACGCCCGATAACCATTCCCCAACAAATAACACCCCGTCACTGGATCCGCCCGTTCGCCGTTGAATCCGAGCAGGCTGAGCAATCCGTTTTCCGCTGGGCGATGACCATAGGGCGTGTAGGCAATGGGATGCGGCCGTGTGACGTCGAGTACGTTCAGCGCCGAACGCTGTTGATCGGTGGCAAGCAAGTGCGCTTCCACTGCGCCGTTCTGGCGCAATTGCTGTGCCAGCAGTTGATCATCGTGCTGCATGATCGAACGCTGCACCGTACCTTGTATTTCTGTGGCCAGACGATCTTTCAGGTAAAAGCGCCGGATTGGGGGCTGCGTCGAGGGAGTCGAATCAATCAGTTGGTCCCGAGCGTCGTAGTGATAGCGTGAGAGGAACGTTTCGCGATCAGGCAGCATGGTCGTGTTCCTGAATGAATTCATCAATCCAGGGTTCTACTGTGGAGCAATCCACCAGGGCTGCCTACTAGCAGATCTGATAGTGTCGCCTTCTTCCGGACCGCTTTATGACGAGCGGGTGGGGACCTGAGGAACATGCCCGCGTCGACCCGGTCAAATCGGCAGCTTTGCGCCCTCAATCGGGCGTTTTTCATGATGCAAGAGGATGTCTGAATGAAGATTTCACGCGGTTTTGCACTGGCATCACTCATGACTCTGGCCGCCAGCCCGGTCTTTGCTCAGTTCAGCCTGGGCGATGCGGCCAATGCCATTGCCGGCATGAAGGGTGGCAACGCGGCGACCGACGCAGCGCCCACCTCGGAAACAGCGGACCTGTTGGGCGCACTCAGTCAATTGAACGTAACGCCGCAACAAGCCGTCGGCGGCACTGGCGCGATGCTGGGGTTGGCGAAGAATCAGTTGAGCTCGACCGACTATTCGGAACTGGCCAAAAGCGTGCCGGGCATCGACAAGCTGTCGGGCGGCGGCGAGTTGGGCGCACTGGCCGGTTTGCTCGGTTCCAGCGGCAAGGCCGCCGGGCTGGATAATGCCCTGGGCAATGTCAAGGACACCAATGACCTGAACAACGCCTTCAGCGCCTTGGGCATGGACAGCGGCATGATCGGCCAGTTTGCCCCGGTGATCCTGCAATACCTCGGTCAGCAAGGCGTTGGCGGTTCGCTGCTGCAAAGCCTGGGCGGAATCTGGGGCACTGGCGTTACTGGTAGCTGATCAGCGGCTTTCGGCGCGCAAGGCGTCGATGCGTTGGTCCTTCTCGGTCCAGAGCTGGTTGACCCAGTCCTGGACCGTTTCACGAAACTGCGGGTCGTTTTCGTAATCGCCTTGCCACAGCGCCGGGTCGAGGTCGCGGGTCTTGATGTCGATGATCACCCTCGGCACGTTGCCGCTGATCAAATCCCAGAATCCCGGGATTGCCTGCTGCGGGTAAACCACAGTCACGTCGAGAATCGCATCCAGCTGTTCGCCCATCGCCGCCAGCACAAACGCCACACCGCCAGCCTTTGGCCTGAGCAGGTGAGTGAACGGTGATTGCTGCTGAGCGCTTTTGGCGGCGGTAAAACGCGTGCCTTCCAGATAGTTAACGACCGTCACCGGCTGCCGCTTGAACAGCTCGCAAGCCTGTTTTGTGATCTCCAGATCCTTCCCGGCCAACTCCGGATGCTTCGCCAGGAACGCCTTGCTGTAGCGCTTCATGAACGGGTAATCCAGCGCCCACCATGCCAGGCCCAGGAACGGCACCCAGATCAGTTCTTTCTTGAGGAAGAATTTGAAGAACGGCGTGCGTCGGTTCAGCGTCTGGATCAATGCCGGGATATCAACCCAGGATTGGTGGTTGCTGATCACCAGATACGACGTGTCGCGCCTCAGATCGTCGCCACCGCGAATGTCCCATTGGGTGGGGATGCAGAAGCGGAAAATCAGCTTGTCGATTTCCGACCAGGTCTCGGCGATCCACATCACCGCCGTGGAGGCGTAATCGCGAAAGCGCCCGGACAGGACCAGTTTGAGCAGGGCAAACACCATCAACGGTCCGATCAGAACCAGGGTGTTGAGCAACAGCAGCAGGATAACGAAACAGCCGGTGAGCAGGCGGCGCATAGGCAACTCTTGAAAGCGTTTGGGCGCGCCATGATAAGCAGCTTCGGGCGGCAGGCCAAATCGGTGCTGACGAATGTTTCACCTGCGTGCCGCTAACCTCGTGGGAACGATCATGCGAACAACGGTCTAAAATCCCGCTGCTCACTTCTCATGGAAGCCCATTACGTGAAATCCCTTCTTGCACTGCTTTCCCTCATCGCCCTGCCGGTCATGGCCGCCGAACCGACCCTGTACGGCCGTTACGAATACATCGCGCTGCCGGAAATCGGCGGTGAAGTGCTCAAGGCCAAAATGGACACTGGCGCACTGACGGCGTCGCTGTCGGCGAAGGACATCGAAACCTTCACCCGCGACGGCGAAGACTGGGTACGTTTCCGCCTAGCCACCAAGGACGCGAGCAACAAGGTCTATGAGCACAAGATCGCGCGAATCAGCAAGATCAAGACCCGCTCCGAAGAAGACGAAGATGAAGACACCGCCGCGCCCACCAAACGTCCAGTGGTCGATCTGGAGTTGTGCCTGGGCAATGTGAAGCGCACGGTCGAGGTCAATTTGACTGACCGTAGCAGCTTTAATTATCCACTGCTGATTGGAGCCAAGGCGTTGCGTGAGTTTGGCGCGGCGGTGAATCCGGCGAGAAGGTTTACGGCGGACAAGCCGCATTGTTGATAGGTATTTCAACGCTGCAGTTGATTGATGCGAACTGCCTCTAGGAGTTTGTTTGTGCTGTTTATGTTAGGGAAAACCAGATTAGCCTTTTCTTTATCGTTAGTGAAAAGGCTAGCGTGAATGTTGACCCCGCGATCAGTGAGTTTTTTGGTAGTAACAGGTGTCAATGGGAAACGGGCAACATAATATTCATTATAGTTAAGTCTAAAAACTGCTTTGTTGCTCCTGTCGATGTAAAAAGGTGTTGGGGGTTGGTCAGTTGTTTGTGTGTCGATCTTTTGTGTTGTGGGACCTATGGCTGGTTTTGCGGCGTTGTATTGTTCTTGGCGCATTGAGTTGTGTTGCTCTGCTTTCGGCTTTGATTCTATGTCAGTAATTCTAGATACTTCATTTTTCGTCTGTGGAAGCTTTGGCTTCCTACCGAATAACTGACTGAGAAACTTTGTAATCCACCAAACATGCCCTGTCGCATCTGCCCGGTTTCTCGGATCCCCATCGCAATACCCATACGCATTCAACCCACCGTCCCCGAATGGACTCCAACTATCCGGGCTATTAAACCGCATCAACACTGGATTGAACTGCCGATACCCGTTCCCCAAATGATAATGCCCTGTCATCGGGTCAGGCAGTTCACCGTTGAAACCAAGCAGGCTGAGCAAGCCGTTTTCGGCTGGGCGATGACCATAGGGTGTGTAGGCGATGGGATGAGGCCGAGTCGCGACCAAAGCGCTCAGTACCGAGTGCTGATGATCGGTTGCCAACAGGATCGTTCTGCGCGAGTTCGTAGACATTGACCAATCTCCGTATCAGTTCCGAAAGGGCGGCTTAACAGCATCAACCTGTTTTCAGCCATTGCCTACTATCAGAACTGCTAGGTCCTACAGACCCAACCGGATTGACGCCGATTCCTCCTTGAGTCACCGTTCGCCCACTCAACCCCACGCCCGGACGCCATGCCTCATATCCTGATTGTCGAAGACGAAGCGGCGATTGCCGACACCCTGATTTTTGCCTTGCAGGGCGAGGGCTTTACGACCACGTGGCTGACCCTGGGTGCGGCGGCGCTGGAGCATCAGCGGCGGACGCCGGCGGATCTGATCATCCTCGACATCGGCCTGCCGGACATCAGTGGCTTCGAAACCTGTAAGCAATTGAGGCGCTTCAGCGAAGTGCCGGTGATGTTTCTCAGTGCTCGGGATGGTGAAATCGATCGTGTGGTGGGCCTGGAGATCGGTGCCGATGACTACGTGGTCAAGCCGTTTAGCCCCCGTGAAGTGGCGGCGCGGGTTCGGGCGATTCTCAAGCGTGCGGTACCGAAAAACCTGGCAGAAACTGCGCCGACACTGTTTCGCGTCGACAACGAGCGCGTGCAAATCACCTATCGCGGCCAGGCCTTGAGCCTGACCCGCCACGAATTCCGCTTGCTGCAATGTCTGCTCGAACAACCCGAACGCGTATTCAGCCGCGAGCAATTGCTCGATGCGTTGGGCGTGGCCGCCGATGCCGGCTACGAGCGCAGCATCGACAGCCACATCAAGAGCGTGCGCGCGAAGTTGCGGTTGGTGAAGGCTGACGCCGAGCCGATCCAGACCCATCGCGGGCTCGGCTACAGCTACAGCCCGGGACACAGCTGATGCCGTTGGGGATCCGGATTTTCCTGGTCTACGTGCTGTTCATCGGCCTGACCGGCTATTTCGTGCTCAACACGGTGATGGAAGAAATCCGCCCCGGCGTGCGCCAGTCCACCGAAGAAACCCTGGTCGACACCGCCAATCTGATGGCGGAAATCCTGCGCGATGACTTCAAGGCTGGAACCCTCAACCAGAATCGTTGGCCGGATTTGCTCAAGGCCTACGGAGAGCGACAACCGGCGGCGAACATCTGGGGCTTGCCGAAGAATCAGGTCAATCACCGCATCTACGTCACTGACGCCAAAGGCACCGTGGTACTGGATTCCAGCGGTGTGGCGGTGGGTCAGGATTACTCACGCTGGAACGACGTTTATCTGACCCTGCGCGGCGAATATGGCGCCCGCTCGACTCGCAGCGATCCCAATGATGCGACGTCTTCAGTGATGCACGTCGGCGCGCCGATTCGCGACAACGGGCGGATCATCGGCGTGGTCACCGTGGCCAAACCCAACAGCTCGTTGCAGCCTTATGTGGATCGCACCGAACGCCGATTGCTCGCTTATGGCGCCGGGCTGATCGGCCTCGGCTTGCTGTTTGGCGCGCTGTTGTCGTGGTGGTTGAGTCGGGCACTTCGACGGTTGACCGCTTATGCCCAGGCTGTGAGCGAAGGCCGTCGGGTCGAGGTGCCGCATTATCGCGGCGGCGAGCTGGAGCAATTGGCGACGGCGGTGGAACAGATGCGCACGCAACTCGAAGGCAAGGCCTACGTCGAGCGTTACGTGCACACCTTGACCCACGAACTGAAAAGTCCGTTGGCGGCGATTCGCGGTGCGGCGGAGTTGCTGCAAAGCGAGATGCCGTTGGCCCAACGGCAGCGGTTTGTCGGCAATATCGACAGCGAAAGTGCGCGCATGCAACAGTTGATCGAGCGGCTGTTGAATCTGGCGCAGGTCGAACAGCGCCAAGGACTGGAGGAGCGCGTGGCGGTGCCATTGGCGGCATTGGTGGATGTGCTGTTGAACGCGCAATCAGCGCGGATCGAAGGCAAACAGTTGCGCGTAGAGCAAGCCATTCCGTCGGACCTGGCGCTGATCGGAGAGCCGTTTCTGCTGCGTCAGGCGCTGGGCAATCTGTTGGAAAACTCGCTGGATTTCACTCCGGCTCAAGGTGTGTTGCGATTCACTGCCATACAGATCGGTGAGCAGATCGAGTTCAAACTGTTCAACCAGGCCGAGCCCATTCCCGACTATGCGCTGCCGCGTTTGAGCGAGCGTTTCTACTCATTGCCGCGCCCCGACAGTGGACGCAAGAGCACCGGGCTTGGGCTCAACTTTGTCGAGGAAGTGGTCAAGTTGCATGGTGGGGCGATGAGCATTGGCAATGTCGATGGCGGTGTGCAGGTCAGTTTGCATTTGCCTTCAATACGCTAAAGATCGAAGCCTTCGGCAGCTCCTACTGGGATCGATGTACTCCTGTCGGAGCTGCCGAAGGCTGCGATCCTTTCCGAACTCCACAAACTCTCCACATTCCCCACACAAATCCCTCACACAGCCCAATCAGACTTTTCCCATCCAAAACAGGGAGAGTCCCATGAACCGCAGCCTTACCCTAAAACTCGGGGCGATCGCCCTGCTGACTCTGTTGTTGCTGATCCCGCTGCTGATGATCAACGGCGTGATCCAGGACCGTCAGCAACTGCGCGACGGCGTGCTCGAAGACATCGCCCGTAGCTCCAGTTACAGCCAACAATTGAGCGGGCCGCTGATGGTGGTGCCGTATCGCAAAGTCGTGCGCACCTGGAAGATCCACGAAAAAACCAACGAGCGCTATCAAGAGATCGGCGAAGAGCGCGGGCGTTTGTATTTTCTGCCGGAGCGCTTCGAATTGGACGGTGCGGTGCAGACTGAGCTGCGCTCCCGGGGCATTTATCAGGCGCGGCTGTTTCATGCCGACAACCGCATCAGCGGGCATTTTTCGTTACCCGTACAACTGGGCATCAAGGAAGACTTCGCTGATTATCAGTTCGACCAGCCGTTTCTCGCCGTCGGCATCAGCGACATTCGCGGCATCGAAAACGCGTTGAAGCTAGAGCTCAATGACCAGAGTCTGGACTTCATCCCCGGCAGTCAGGTCGGCTGGCTGGGCGAGGGCGTCCACGTGACGCTGCCGGCCCTGGACACCCAGCAAGCTACGGAACTGGCCTTCGGTTTCGACCTGAAACTGCAAGGCACCGGCCAGTTGCAGATACTGCCGGTGGGCAAGACCAGCAAGGTCTCGCTGACCGCCAACTGGCCGCATCCCAGCTTCATTGGCAACTATCTGCCGGCTCAGCGCGAAATCACCGATCAGGGCTTCACCGCCAATTGGCAGACTTCGTTTTTCTCCACCAACCTGCAAGAAACCCTGAACAGCTGCGTGTCTCGCGGCGGTTGTGAAGCACTGTTCAGCCGCAGCTTCGGTGTGAGCTTCATTGACCCAGTGGACCAGTACCTGAAGAGCGACCGGGCGATCAAATACGCACTGCTGTTTATCGTCCTGACCTTCGCCGGTTTCTTCCTCTTCGAAGTGCTGAAAAGCCTCGCAGTACACCCGGTGCAATATGCGTTGGTGGGCGTTGCCCTGGCGTTTTTCTACCTGTTGTTGCTGTCGTTGTCCGAGCACATTGGCTTTGCTCTGGCCTATCTATTGTCGGCCAGTGGTTGCGTGTTGTTGATCGGGTTTTACGTCTGCCACGTGCTGCGCAGCGTGCGGCATGGCTTGAGTTTTTCTGCGGGATTGGCAGCGTTATATGGACTGCTTTATGGCTTGTTGAGTGCCGAGGATTACGCGTTGTTGATGGGGTCGTTGTTGCTGTTCGGGTTGTTGGGCGTGTTCATGGTGCTGACGCGGAAGCTGGATTGGTATGGGGTTGGGCAAAAAGCGGGGAAACCGTTGGACTTCGATATCGGTGCGGTGAAATGAGCCGGTCGCTGGGATTGCGCGAAGACCAGCGGGAGGGAAGGGTGTTGGCGACGCTGATTGCCAGGTTGTTTCCGTTAGATCCGTTGTGGTGCCATCGCGAGCAGGCTCGTTCCCACATGAAATCGCAGTCAAAAGTGGGAGTGAGCCTGCTCGCGATGAGGCCGGAACAATCAGCGAAAATTTAAACCTTCGGCATCGTCGCAATCATCGAGGGCCGCTGACTCACCTCGAAATACCACGCCGCCAATTGCGGGTTCGCCGTGCGCCAGTCCAGATCAGGATGGCGCAAGTCCACGTAACCCAAGGCACACGCCACGCTGATCGCCGCCACGTCGAAGTGGCTGGTCAGCTCGGCGATGGCGTCTTTTTCCAGCAGCGCCAGGGCGCGGCGGATCTTGTCGCGTTGGCCGTCGAGGTACGCGTCCCAGTGTTTTTCCGGCGCGCGCAAAGCGACTTCGTAACGCACCAGCACGGCGGCGTCCATGATCCCGTCGGCCAGCGAGGCCAGGGTCAGGCGGCGCCAGCGGGCGGAGCCTTCGCGGGGGATCAGCGGGTTGCCGACGTGCTGGTGGTCGAGGTAGTCGAGGATCACCCGGCTGTCGTGGATGACGTTGCCGTCGGCCAGGCGCAGGGCGGGGATTTTGCTCAGGGGGTTGTCATCGATCAGCGCCAGGTCCGGATCGACCGGGGTGAGCACGCAGTTCTGCAGGGCAACACGGTTCTGCTGACCGGTTTCGTGCAGCAGCACCATGACTTTACGGACGAAGGGTGAAAGGGGGTTGTGGTACAGGGTCATGCTCGGGGCGGACATGGCAACGACTCGGTCGGTGGTGGTGTCGGGCAGCATAGCGCGTTGAACCGATAGCTCAAGATCACAAACACCCCTGTAGGAGTGAGCCTGCTCGCGATGGCGGCCTGACATTCAGCGCAGCGTTGGCTGACAGACCGCTATCGCGAGCAGGCTCGCTCCTACAGGATTTTTGGATTAGCTGGCTGGAACAGCAGCTTGAAGATTCGGGGCGGCCTGTTGAGGTTTCAGCTCACGGGCAACCGTCCAGACGATGAACGCGGCGATGATGTCGAAAATCGCCAGCACCACGAACAGCGGGCTATAGCCGATCGTGGTCACCATCACGCCAAACACCAAGGTAAACGCGGCAGCGCCGAGGTAGCCGAACATCCCGCCCATGCCAGTGGCGGTGGCCACTTCGTTCTTGCCGAACGAGTCCGAAGTGATCGCATATAGCGCACCGGACAAGGTCTGGTGAGCGAAGCCGCCGATGCACAGCAGCGCAATCGCCGTGTACGGGCTGGCGACCAGACCTATGCACGCCGGGCCGATCATGCATGAAGCACCGAACAGCAAGACCATTTTGCGCGAGGTGAACAGCGACACTTTGCAGTATTTGTGGAAGAACGGGCTGAGGTAACCGCCGAGTACGCAGCCTAGGTCGGCGGCGAGGAACGGCAGCCAGGCGAACATCGCGATCTCTTTGATGTTCATGTGCCGTTCGGTCATCAGGTACAGCGGAATCCACGCGTTGAAGGTCTGCCAGGCCGGCTCGGAGAGAATCCGGGCGCTGGCGATGGCGTAGAAGTTGCGGCTGCCGATGATTTTCTTCCAGCTGCCTTTCTTGGTGCCCGGGTCTTTGAAGTGATCTTCCTGACCGCTGAGGATGTACTCGCGCTCTTCGTCACCCAGCAGTTTCTGATTGCGCGGGTGTTTGTAGAGCACCATCCACAAAAACGTCCAGGCCACACCGAGGCCGCCGACGATCAGGAAGGCCAGCTCCCAGCCGCTGTGCAAAATCGCCCAGACCACCAGCGGCGGCGCCAGCACCGCGCCAATCGACGAGCCGATGTTGAACCAGCCGATCGCCACCGAGCGCTCTTTGGCCGGGAACCATTCAGTGGAAGTCTTGACCGCCGCCGGCAAGCCCGCCGCTTCGGTCAGGCCGAGCAGGCCACGGAAAAACGCCAGTCCTTGCCAGCCGCTCGCAAATGCAGCGAGTGCGCAGGCAATCGACCAGGCGAAGGCGAAAATGGCGAAACCCATTTTGGTGCCGATGGCATCGATGATGTATCCCGCCACCGGTTGCATCAGCGCATAGCACACCTGCCAGGCGACGACGATGTGCGAGTACTGCTCGGTGGTGATGTTCATTTCGCTCATCAGGGTCGGAGCGGCCACTGAGAGGGTATTGCGTGCCAGGTAGTTGACCATCAGGCCGGCCGTCACCAGACCGACCATCCACCAGCGGATGCCTTTGACTTTCATCACTTCACCGTCTTTTTTCTTGGATTTATTTTTGGTGCTGCAGTTGTTGTAGGTTGTCGTACAACATGCGTCTTTATAGGAGTGCAAGGGGGAAAGTGTCAACAGATATGTCAGAGATTTTGCGCGGTGGGGCGACGGGCGGAGCAGGTGTCATCGTATGACTGGCGAGAATTTGAGACTAACCTTGAATCTGTAGGAGCGAGCCTGCTCGCGAGGACGGTGTGTCAGCCAATTCAAAATCGACTGATACGGCCCCATCGCGAGCAGGCTCGCTCCTACAGGTGTTTGCGGCGTTGCAGGAGGCCGCGTAGCCCGAGGATGGCCGGGATGCCCAAGCCCAGCCAGCTCAGCGAATCCCACACGCCATCGCCGAGCAGCGCGGCAAACAGCCCCGCCGCGCTGAGCAAAGCAATCAGAGTGGGTGCGGCAAACACCTTCCAGAAATTCGACTGGCGAGGCTTCATGCCACGCTCTCCGCTTTTTCCAGCACGGGTTTGGCGGCCTTGCGCCGCACCACCCACAAGTAGACGCCGCTGCCGAGGACGATGATGGTCAGCACATCCAGCGTCGCCCAGAGAATTTGCATCGGCATGCCGCCGTAGTCTCCGAAGTGCAGCGGCTGCGACATACCCATGGCATCCATGTACCAAGGGCGCTCCGCCACGGCGGTGACTTGCAGCGTGCTGGCGTCGATCAATACCGGCGTCAGCAGGTGCGAGGTCAGGTGCGTACTGCCTTTCATGAACACCGCGTAGTGGTGCTCGCTGGAAAACCGCGTGCCGGGGAAGGCGATGAAGTCGGGCTGCATGCCCGGCGCAACTTCCTTGGCGATGTCGAGCAGGCGAGTGGCCGGCGCCAGTTGCGTCAGCGGCGGTGCATCGCGGTACGGCGCGACCATCGCGCTCAGGCTGTCGTTGCGCCACGCGGCGATCAGCAGGTCGGCACAGGCGCTGATCACGCCGGTCACGCCGACCACCAAGGCCCAGGTCAACGTCACCACGCCGATCAGGTTATGCAGGTCGAGCCAGCGCAGGCGGGTGGACTTGTCCTGGCGCACGGTGGCGAACTTCAAGCGCCGCATGAACGGCAGATACAGCACCGTGCCGGACACGATCGCGACAACGAACAGCAAACCCATGAACGCCAGCAACAACTTGCCCGGCAGACCGGCAAACATGTCCACGTGCAGGCGCAGCATGACCATCATGAAGCCGCCGTTGGCCGACGGCATTTCCAGCGCTTCGCCGGTGCGGGCGTCGAGCATGAAGGTGTGCGACGAATTGGGCTCGGTGCCCGCCGTGGCCGCCATGATTGCGATGGCGGCATTCGGCTCGTCCTCGTCGAAACCGAAGTACTGCATGACTTCGCCGGGGCGATGCTTTTCAGCCGCCTGAACCAGTTGCTGCAAGTTCAGCTGTGGGGTGTCCGCCGGCATGACCTTTAACTCAGCGGCATCGCCCAGCAGATGGTCGATCTCGTGGTGAAAGATCAACGGCAGGCCGGTCAGCGCCAGCATCAGCAGAAAGACTGTGCAAATCAGGCTGGTCCAGGTGTGGACGACGGACCAGCGGCGAATTGTTTTACTTTTCATTTCATGACCCTCAGAAATACCAAAGCCGTCCTTGATGGACGGCCTGGGTACTGGGCGTGTCAGATCAAGCCATTACCACTTGTAGGTGGCACTGGCGACAACACTGCGTTGGTCGCCGTAGTAGCAGTAGAAACTGTCGCAAGTGGAGATGTAGTCCTTGTCGAACAGGTTGGTTGCGTTCAGCGCCAGCGAGGCACCTTTCAGACTGTTGTCCAGACGACCGAGGTCGTAGTGAACAGCCGCGTCGAACACGGTGTAGGCGTCAGCCTTGCCCAGCTCGGTGTTGGCCTGGTCGCCGTAGGTGTTGCCGGTGTAGCGAACACCGCCGCCGATACCGAAACCGTCGAGAACGCCGTTGTGCCAAGTGTAATCGGTCCACAGCGACGCTTGCTGGTTAGGCATCAGTTGCAGGCGATTGCCTTTGAAGGCGCCGTCTTGTACTTCGGATTTGGCCAGGGTGTAGGCGGCGATGACCTTGAGGTTCTCGGTCACGTCGGAAACTGCTTCCAGCTCCAGGCCTTTGACTTTCACTTCACCGGTCTGGCTGGTGATCGAGACGTTGTCCGAGTTGGTGGTGGTGACGGAGACGTTCTTCTGCGTCAGGTCGTAGATCGCAGCGCTCAGCAAGGTATCGCTGCCCGGAGGCTGGTACTTGATACCCAGTTCCCATTGTTCGCCTTCGGTCGGTTTGAACGAATCGGTCGGCGAAGCCGTGGCATTGCTGGTCGGCTGGAACGACTCGGCGTACGACAGGTACGGCACGATGCCGTTGTCGAACACGTAGCTGATCGCTGCGTTGCCGCTGAAGTTGGTGTCGCGCTCGGTGTTGGTGGCATCGCCCCGGTTGAAGAACTTGGTGCCGGTGTGAACCCAGTCTTCACGACCGCCGAGGGTCAGGCGCCATTGGTCGAGGGCCATCTGGTCCTGAACGTACAGGCCGGTCTGGTAGGTCTTCTGGTCGTAGTCATAGAACGCGCTGGAGCGAGGCGGGCGAACGATTTCCACGCCACGGACCGGGTTGTTCACGTTGGTCGGCGGGGCACTGCCGAAGATCGAGGTGTAGTTGGTGTTGTTGCGCTGGTGATCGAGGCCGATCAGCACGGTGTGACGAACATCACCGGTGGCGAAGTCGGCCTGGAAGTTGTTGTCCACGGCGAACTGGCTGATGTCTTCGTCAACGCTGGTGGTCGAACGACCGACGTTGCCGTCGTTATCCACCTGAGTGAACGGGTACGCGCCGACGGTGATGCCCTGGAAGGACAGGTCCGACTTGGTGTAGCGCAGGTTCTGACGGAACTGCCAGACATCGTTGAGGCGATGTTCGAACGCATAGCCCAGTGCGTAATAAGTGCGGTCGTAGTATTCCCAGTCCGGGTCGCCCAGGTTCTTGTGGTGGGAAACATCGCCGAACGGCATGCCGATCTTGGTGCCCTGGATCGGCAGGAACTGGCTGGTGATGCCGGTATCGTCACGGGTGAATTGCGTGAGCAGGGTGAACTTGGTGTCTTCGTCGATGTTCCAGGTCAGGCTCGGCGCGATGTTGTAGCGCTTGTTGTCGACGTGGTCGATCTGCGTGCCGCTGTCGCGCACCACGCCGCTCAGGCCATAGAGGAACTGACCTTCATCGTCGATCTTACCGGTGCTGGCGAAGTTGATCTGGCGTTGGTTGTCGCTGCCGTATTGCAACTGGACTTCGTTGCTCGATTCAGCGCTGGGACGGCGGCTGACCATGTCCAGCAGGCCGCCCGGTGGAGTCTGGCCGTAGATCGACGAGGCCGGGCCGCGCAACAGCGCGAGGCGGTCGAGGTTCCAGGTTTCCTGTTTCGGGTTGGCGTACACGCCTCTTGGCAGTGGCAGGCCATCGAGGAACTGGGTCGGTTCGAAGCCGCGCACGCGCAACCAGTCGGCGCGGGTGTCGCTGCCGTAGCTGCTGGCGGTGATGCCGGGCATGTAGCGCACGGCGTCGTCGAGGCTGTGCACGCTGCGGTCGTCCATCTGATCGCGCGTAGCGATCGAGATCGAGCGAGGTACTTCGACCAGTGCGGTGTCGGTCTTGGTGCCGGCGGCGGTGCGCTTGGCCAGGTAGCCTTGCACCGGGCCCCAGGCGTCTTCATTTTCCTGTTCTATGCCGATGACGCTAGTGGCCGGCAGGGCCATCACACCTTCGGGCACGGCCACCAGGGTGTAGGTGCCGGTGCCGCTTTGCTCCAATTGCAAACCAGTGCCTTGCAAGGCCTGGCGCAGGGCGGTGGCTGCATCGAACTGGCCGTTGACCGGTGCCGAAGTCTTGCCTGCCGCCAGCGATGGATTCAACGACAGCGCCAGACCGGCCTGGCTGGCGATCTGGTTCAGGGTGCTGGCCAATGGCGCGGCCGGCAGGTTGTAGGCACGAACGCTGGACGCCTGTTCAGCGGCGATCAGTTGGCTGCTCACCAAAGGGGTGCAAAAGGCAATGGCAACCGCCAGCAAACTGGGGCGCAACAAGGTGTCTAGCGAACGGGACATACAGCGGCTCCTGAAAGGGAATACTTCTCAATTGCCTAGGTGCCGAACGAAAATCAAAAAGTGATAGGGCTGGATGAAAATAATTTCGATTCAGTAAATGCGGTGAAGCTAAAGGCCCCATCGCGGGCAAGCCTTGCTCCTACGGGTTTTGTGTCGTTCCCATTATTAACGAACAACACAAACCCTGTAGGAGCAAGGCTTGCCCGCGATGGCGGGTTGATTGACCCCACACCTCTCAGGGCTTGGCGTCTGTCTTGGCCGCCACCGTCACCCACCACTGCGTATGCTGTTCAATCTGCACCGGCAACGTCGGCAGCAGGGCGCTCAGGGCCAGGTCGGTGTTTTGCAGCGGGAAGCTGCCGGTGATCCGCAGGTCAGCCACTTCCGGCGCCACACCCAGATGCCCACGGCGATAACGGCCGAGTTCGTGCACCAGATCTTCCAGTCGTGCGTTGTCCACCACCAGCATGCCGCGCGTCCAGGCGTCGGCGCCGAGGTTGAGCGCCATGATCTGGCCCAGGCCGTCATTGCGGATCAGCACTTGCTGGCCTTCGCGCAGAATCTGTTCGTCAGGGCTCGATTGCGGATGGGCGGCCACCGCCGAGTGCAACACGCTCAGGCGTGTGCCTTCATCCTCGCGCTTGACCAAAAACCGCGTGCCCAGTGCGCGCATGCTGCCTTCGCGGGTCTCGACGATAAACGGCCGCGCGTCGCCGTGACCGGTTTCAACAAGAATTTCCCCTTCTTGCAGAACAACCAACCGCTGCTTTTCGTCGAAGCGCACGTCAACCGCACTGTGGGTATTGAGGTTGATCAACGTGCCGTCGGACAGGCGAATGGTGCGCTGTTCACCGGTAGCGGTGCGCTGGTCGGCCAGCCAATAGTCGACCGGCAAATAGTGCTCACCGGCAAACAACGCCAGGCCGATCACGGCGACCACGCTGGCCAGACCGCTGCCGAGCTTGCGCACCCGGCGGCGAATGCCTTCGCGCGATTGCAGCAGGGCCGTACGGGCCGGGCCGCTGGCGACGCTGAAACGCTGATCGAGCATGCCCAGTTGGCGCCACGCGCGGGCATGTTCTTCGTGGGCGGCGTGCCATTTGGCGAACTCTTCGCGCTCCACCGGGTTGCCAGCGTCCAGAGACAATTGCCAGGCGATCGCCGCATCCAGCACTTGCGCCGACACCGGTTTGGAACTGACCGGGCTCATGTCGGCTCACCGTACAACGCGATGTAGCATTGGCGGACGCCCTGGGCCAGGTACTGGCGCACGCGAGGTACGGACACACCGAGGCGTTCGGCGATTTCCGCGTGCCCCAGGCCATCGAGACGGTTGTAGAGAAACGCCGCTCGCGCCTTGCTCGACAGTTTGCCGAGCAGGCGATCGATGTTTTTCAGGTCTTCGAGGATCATTTGCTGTTCTTCCACCGACGGTTGCTCGGCTTCGGGAATCAGCATCAATTCGGTGAGATAGGCCTGTTCCAACGCGGCACGGCGGAAATAGTCAAACAGCAGACCCTTGGCGATTGCCACCAGGAATGCCCGTGGCTCGCGCGGTTCTTTCAGTTCTTCACGGCCCAGCAAGCGCACGAAGGTGTCCTGGCTCAGGTCCTCGGCCCGTTGCGGGCAGGCGACGTTGCGCCGAAGCCAGGCCAATAGCCAACCGCGATGGTCGCGATATAACGCACCGACGAGCTCACTTTGAGGGCTTGGGACTGACGACACGCAGCATCACCGATTGGGAAGTGTTAACTAACGAGAATTGTTCGCGATTGTGGCAGAGGCGAGGAAGGGAAAGCAATTGGCATTGGTCGGGTGGGATTGCTCGGGTTCAGACAAACCTGTGGCGAGGGAGCTTGCTCCCGCTCGACTGCGCAGCAGTCGCAAAATGAGCAAGGGGTCGCTGCGCGCCCCAGCGGGAGCAAGCTCCCTCGCCACAGAGGTTTGTGTGAAGGCTAGAACGAAGGCGTCTGCTGCCTACGCTTCCACTGACTCAACCGCTGCTGCAGATTCAACGGGCTATGAATCTGCTGCTGCCGTGCACGGCTGAACAGGATCAACGCCAGTTCGGCAGTTGCCAGGGCATCGGCGCTGGCGTTGTGGCGTTCGAAGACTTCCAGCTTGAACCAGTCGATCCATTCGTCCAGCCCGGCCTCGCGGATGTTCGCCTGCGGGCAGAGCAGCGGGGCGATGTCCGCCACGTCCAGAAAGGTGTGCTGCAGTTTGTAGCCGAGATGATCTTTCAGCGCCCGGCCGAGCATGTGCTGGTCGAATGGCGCATGAAACGCCAGCAACGGACTGTCGCCGACGAACTCCATGAAATCGAGCAACGCCTCGGCAGGATTGCTGCCGGCGGCAATCGCACTGGGGCCGATGCCGTGGATCAACACGCTGGGACCGAGTTTGACTTCGGTGCATTGCAGGGTGCGTTCGAACTGCTGGCTGAAATCGATGGCGCCATCCTCGATCACCACCGCGCCGATCGACAGCACCCGGTCCTTGTTCAAATTCAGCCCGGTGGTTTCCAGGTCAAGCACGATCCAGCGCTGCTCACGCAGGCTGCACTCGCTCATCCCGCTCGCGGGTAGCAAGCGTTGCAGACGTTGTTGCAATTCACCGGACAGGCTCGGGCCGGCGGGACGCAGCCATGAGAACAGACTCATAGTTGATAGCTCATAATTGGTACCGCAGCGCCAGACTGCTTTGCAGGCGTTGCGCCTGGCGCAGGGATTCACGCAGGATCCGCCGGTCCAGATGATTGAGGCTGTCCGGATCGACGCGGTTGGAGTAGGGCAAATTCTCCCGGGTCTGTAGCTGATGTTGCTGCATGCGGGTTTGTTGGATGAAGTGATACGCCTCTTCGTACGCGGCGCCGTCCAGCGGCTCGATGATCTCTTTGTCCACCAGTTGGCGAAAGCGCTCCAGGGTGTTGTTGGTTTCGATGCCATGGGCGAGGGCGAGCAATCGGGCGCCGTCGACGAAAGGGGTCAGGCCCTGAATCTTCAGATCCAGCGTGGCTTTCTCGCCATTTTTCTTCGCCAGCACGAACTCGCGGAAACGTCCTACGGGTGGGCGATTGCGCAATGCGTTTTCGGCCAGCATGCGCTGGAACAAACGGTTGTCGCTGACCTGGTCGAGAATCCCGCGACGCAATTGTTCGCAGCCTTGCTCGCTGCCCCAGACCACGCGCAAATCGAAATAGATGCTCGAACCCAGCAGATTTTCCGGCGTGGCCTCGCGGATGAACGCGGCAAAACGACGGGCCCATTCGACGCGGGACAAACACAGCTCGGGGTTGCCGGCCATGATGTTGCCCTTGCACAGGGTGAAGCCGCACAGCGCCAGGCTGTGGTTGATCTGGTGGGCGATGGGCAGCAATCTTCCGCGAATTTCGGCCGCATGCGCCGCGTCCCGGACTTCGAACAGAATGCCGTTGTCCTGATCGGTGTACAGCGTCTGTTCGCGGCGACCTTCGCTGCCGAAACACAGCCAACTGAACGGCACGCCAGGGTCGCCTTTTTCCGCCAGGGTCAGCTCGATCACACGGCACACGGTGTGGTCGTTGAGCAGGGTGATGATGTGAGTGATCTGCGTCGAGGACGCGCCGTGGGCCAACATGCGTTCGACCAATTGGCCGATCTCGCCACGGATCGCCACCAGGTTTTCCACCCGCGGCGCATTGCGGATGGTTCGCGCCAAGTGCACCAGATCCACCCGTTGCAGGGAAAACAGATCGCGCTCGGAGACCACGCCGCACAAGCGCTGATCCTTGACCAGGCAAACGTGGGCGATGTGCCGCTCGGTCATGGCGATCGCTGCATCGAACGCACTGTGATCGGGCGTCAGGTAAAACGGCGCCCGGGTCATGTGCCGCTCGATGGCTTCTTTGAAATCACCGGTTCCGCTGGCCACCACATGGCGTAAATCGCGCAGGGTGAAAATCCCCAGCGGCACCTGGTGTTCGTCGACCACCACAATGCTGCCGACCTGCTGCTCATGCATCAGGGTCACGGCTTCACGTAGGGGCGTGGCAGGGCTGCACATCACCGGATGGCGCATGGCCAATTCGCCCAGGCGGGTGTTGAGCGAATACTGGGTGCCGAGGGTTTCCACGGCTTTTTGCTGGACTTGCTGGTTGACCTGATCGAGCAAGCTGCTCACGCCACGTAGGGCGAAGTCGCGAAAGGTGTTGGAAATGGCGAATAGCTTGATGAACGCCAGCTTGTTGAGCTGTAGGCAAAAGGTGTCTTCGGCAGCCAGATGTTCGGTGCGGGTCGCCCGTTCCCCCAGCAGTGCGGCAAGAGGAAAGCATTCGCCGGTGGTGATTTCGAAAGTGGTTTCGTTGCCGCCCTTGGCCGAATGCGGACGCTCGCCCACCACCCGACCCTGTTTGACAATGTAAAAGTGCTCAACCGGGCCATCGGCGGGTTTGATGATGCTCTCGCCGGGCGCATAAAAACGCAGCTGACATTGCTCAACCAGGTACGCCAGGTGCGCGTGTTCCATCTGATTGAAGGGCGGGAAGCGCTGAAGGAATTGCAAAGTGCCCTGGATGTTCTGCAACACCGCGGTTTTCCCTGCCTGTGTGAAGGCGTCCGCTTTACTCATAACCATTACCGCAGTCTTTTTTGGATTTGTTGTTGTCGGATGACTCACCCATGGTCGACCCCTGCGGTCAGGGTGCCCATTGGACGTAAGTCTAGGTAGGCAATCAGTGTGATGGAATGTCGGAAAAGCCTGACGCAAATGAGAGAAAAATCGCTCTATTCTGCTATTGGAAAAATATCCGACGAAGTGCACATTGAAGCTCTGTCCAGCGATGTCTCACCACTGTGCCAGGGAACTGAATTGAACATGTAGAGAACGCCATGTCCGACCACGATATTTTGAGTGACGCCGAGCGCGAAGCGCTGAGTGCCGTCATGCAGGAACCCGACCTGCCGCCGCAGCGGGTGCTGATCGTCGACGACGATAAGGACGCGCGAGAGTTGCTGTCGGAAATTCTGGCGTTGGACGGCATTCGTTGCATGACAGCGGCCAGTGGCGAAACTGCACTCAAGATGCTGGAAGAGAAACCTTCGATTGGCCTGGTGATTACCGATCTGCGGATGCGAAACGTGGATGGCCTGGATCTGATCCGCCAAGTGCGCGAGTCAGTGCGGGCGGCAATGCCGTTCATCATCGTTTCCGGCGATGCCGAACTGGAGGACGCGATTGCCGCGATGCATTTGAGCGTGGTGGATTTCCTGCTCAAGCCAATCGATACCGAAAAGTTGCTGGGGTTGGTCAAGCATGAGTTGGGGATGGATCTGTGAGCCGCTAAAAATCTTGCTCCACAAAAAAAGCCCTGATCTTTCGATCAGGGCTTTTTCATGTCCGGCGCATATGCTCAGTTACAGGCCATTGGCAGCCTTGAACTCGCGACGACGACGGTGCAGAACCGGCTCGGTATAACCGTTCGGTTGCTTGGTGCCTTCGACCACCAGTTCGACGGCTGCCTGGAAGGCGATGTTGCTGTCGAAGTTCGGTGCCAGCGGGCGGTACAGCGGGTCATTGGCATTCTGACGGTCAACCACCGGCGCCATGCGCTGGAGGCTTTCCATCACTTGCTCTTCGGTGACGATGCCGTGACGCAGCCAGTTGGCGATGTGCTGGCTGGAAATACGCAGCGTTGCTCGGTCTTCCATCAGGCCGACATCGTTGATGTCCGGCACTTTCGAACAGCCGACACCTTGGTCGATCCAGCGCACTACATAACCGAGAATGCCCTGGCTGTTGTTGTCCAGTTCGTTCTTGATCTGTTCGGCAGTCCACTGCGGGTTCACCGCCAGCGGGATGGTCAGGATGTCGTCCACCGATGCGTGAGCACGTTTGGCCAGTTCGGCCTGACGGGCGAACACATCAACCTTGTGGTAGTGCAGAGCGTGCAGTGCAGCGGCGGTTGGCGAAGGTACCCAAGCGGTGTTGGCGCCGGCCAGTGGGTGAGCGATTTTCTGTTCGAGCATCGCCGCCATCAGGTCGGGCATGGCCCACATGCCTTTGCCGATCTGCGCACGACCTTGCAGGCCGGTGCTCAAGCCGATGTCGACGTTGGAGTTCTCGTACGCGCCGATCCATTTTTCCGCCTTCATGTCGGCCTTGCGCACCATCGGGCCGGCTTCCATGGAGGTGTGGATTTCGTCGCCCGTGCGGTCGAGGAAACCGGTGTTGATGAACACAACGCGCTCGCTGGCAGCCTTGATGCAGGCCTTGAGGTTGACCGTGGTGCGGCGCTCCTCGTCCATGATCCCGACTTTCAGGGTGTTGCGCGGCAGGCCCAGCACGTCTTCGATGCGGCCGAACAGCTCGTTGGTGAACGCCGCTTCTTCGGGGCCGTGCATCTTCGGCTTCACGATGTAGACGGAACCGGTGCGGGTGTTTTTGCGCGAGGTGTTGCCATTGAGGTTGTGCAGCGCCGCCAGGCAAGTCACCAGACCGTCGAGAATGCCTTCCGGCACCTCGTTGCCGTCTTTATCGAGGACCGCGTCGATGGTCATCAGGTGACCCACGTTGCGCACGAACAACAGCGAACGACCGTGCAAATTCACCGCGTTACCGTCGACACCGGTGTAGGTGCGGTCGGCGTTCATGGTGCGGGTAAATGTCTTGCCACCCTTGGCGACTTCTTCCGACAGGTCGCCCTTCATCAGGCCGAGCCAGTTGCGGTAGATCACCACTTTGTCATCGGCATCGACGGCGGCAACGGAGTCTTCGCAGTCCATGATGGTGGTCAGCGCAGCTTCCATCAGAATGTCTTTGACGCCGGCTGCATCGGTCTGGCCGACCGGGGTGCTGGCATCGACCTGGATTTCGAAATGCAGGCCGTTGTTTTTCAGCAGGATCGCGGTCGGTGCCGAAGCATCGCCCTGGAAGCCGATCAGTTGCGCGTCGTTACGCAGGCCAGTGTTGCTGCCGCCTTTAAGGGCGACCACCAGTTTGCCGTCGACGATCTTGTAGCTGGTGGAGTCGACATGGGAGCCGGCCGCCAATGGCGCCGCTTCGTCGAGGAAGGCGCGGGCGAAGGCGATGACCTTGTCGCCGCGAACCTTGTTGTAGCCTTTGCCTTTTTCCGCGCCGTCAGCTTCGCTGATGGCGTCGGTGCCGTAGAGCGCGTCGTACAGCGAACCCCAGCGGGCGTTCGAAGCATTGAGAGCGAAGCGGGCATTCATCACCGGCACCACGAGCTGTGGACCGGCCATGCGGGCGATTTCTTCATCGACGTTTTGCGTCGTTGCCTGGAAATCGGCCGCTTCTGGCAGCAGATAACCGATGTCTTGCAGGAAGGCTTTATAGGCCACGGCGTCGTGCGCCTGACCGGCACGCTGTTGGTGCCAGCCATCGATACGAGCCTGGAAATCATCGCGTTTGGCGAGTAGGGCTTTGTTCTTCGGCGCCAGGTCATGAATGACCTTGTCGGCACCGGCCCAGAACTTGTCGGCGGTGAGGCCGGAACCGGGAATGGCTTCGTTGTTCACGAAGTCGAACAGGACTTTGGCGACCTGCAGGCCACCGACTTGAACGTGTTCAGTCATTGCTTGCCTCACTCTGCTCAGCTATTTCGCTTTTCAGCTCTTCAATTTAACAATGAAGCCTCTGGCCATTTAAACCACAAACCCTGCGACCAGTACATGCCATTTCTGACGGCTGGGTGGGGACCAATCAACGGCTTGAGGGCCTTGCTGACGGGGCTTTCAGGGATGCGACTGCGCCTGCGGCGGACATCGATCCAACGTTATGTAGTGCGCGCTGCGGCATACTACATGATGAATTGCGCTTGTGAAAATCAGACTAATAACGTCGTTCTGCGACCCCATGACGCATTGCAGTCACGGTGGGGTGCGTGATGTTCTCAAAAAACCACCAGATTGTTCCAGTTAAATATAAGAAGTTGTACACATATAATCCGCAGCGCTGCTATGGGCACCGAATCCGGCCCCTTGCCTATACTTGGTTTTCTATAACAAAAGTCATGACCAGAGGGCTGCGCCATGGACCACCTCGTACTCACCGTATTCGCACCGGACAAGCCAGGGCAGGTCGAGCGCATTGCCCAATGCATTGCCGAACAGGGCGGCAACTGGCTGGAGAGCCGCATGTCGCGCATGGCCGGGCAATTTGCCGGGATTCTTCGGGTGGGGGTGCCGGCCGAATCCTACGACGCATTGGTCGATGCCCTACAGGCGTTGTCCGCCCACGGTATTCGCGTATTGATCGCCGAAAGCGGCATCGAACAATCCTGCACCTGGAAACCAATCGCCATGGAGTTGGTGGGCAATGATCGTCCCGGCATCGTGCGCGATATCACCCGCCTGCTGAGTGAGCAGGGCGTCAACCTGGAGCGGCTGGTGACGGAAGTGCGCCCGGCGCCGATGAGTAGCGAACCGCTGTTTCACGCCGAAGCGATTCTCGCGGTGCCGCTGACACTGTCACTGGATGTTTTGCAATCGCGCCTGGAAACCCTGGCGGACGATCTGATGGTGGAGTTGGTGCTGCGCAGTGAACCCTGATCGGGTTATCCAAGTTAAACGTGCACCCGCCTGTGGATAACCTGTAGAGACAGCCCGCCAGGCCACGTCGGCCGGAGCTTTTCAGGAATTGATCAAAAAACCAGCAGTTTCAGTAACTTGCGCACAAACGCCGGGGATCAGGCTGTGGATAACCTTGGGAAGGAACTCTACAGGCCACGGGAAACGTGGCTTGTAGAGGTTTGTGCGTTTTTTGATCAGCTGCGACGGCGCAGACTTATCCACGCATCGACGCTGTAAACCGCCAGGCCGGCCCAGATAAACATGAAGGCCACCAGCGTACTGGACGACAAGTGCTCGTTAAACAGCAGCACGGCTTGCAGCAGCACCAACGTTGGCGCCAGGTACTGGAGAAATCCGAGCGTGGTGTAGGGCAAATGCCGGGCAGCGGCGTTGAAGCAAACCAGCGGCACCAGCGTGACCGGCCCGGCCGCCACCAGCCACCAGGCTTCGGACGTGGTCCAGAATTCGGCCTGGGCACTGTGGGCCGTCGGATTGAACAGCAACCAGGCGATGGCGATCGGCACCAGCATCCAGGTTTCCACCACCAGCCCCGGCAGCGCCTTGACCGGTGCCTGCTTGCGAATCAGCCCGTAGAAACCGAAGGTCAGCGCCAGCACCAGCGACACCCACGGCAGGCTGCCGACTTGCCACACTTGCTGCACCACGCCGACGGCCGCCAGGCCCACCGCAATCCATTGCATGCGGCGCAGCCGTTCACCGAGGATCAACATACCTAGCAGCACGTTGACCAGCGGGTTGATGTAGTAGCCGAGACTGGCTTCAAGCATCCGTCCGTTGTTCACCGACCAGACGTAAGTCAGCCAGTTGGCCGCGATCAACGTGCCGCTCAAGGCCAGGATCGCCAGTCGTTTCGGGTTATCCCGCAACTCGCGCCACCAACCCGGGTGCTTCCAGACCATCAGCAGCAAGGCGCCAAACAGAGCCGACCACAGCACGCGGTGGATGATGATTTCCACGGCGGGCACGTTGGCGATGGCTTTGAAGTAGAGCGGGAAAAGTCCCCAGATGATGTAGGCACTCAGGCCCAATATGTACCCGCGGCGCGGGTTGGCGGCTTGCATGCAGAATCCTTGCTTAGGCAGCTAACAAAGAAGGGATTGTAAGGAGATTTGGGTCGGAGTGCTGTGTCGTTTTTGTAGGAGCAAGGCTTGCCCGCGATGACAATCTGAAGGACGCCATCGCGGGCAAGCCTTGCTCCTACAGGTATTGCAGTGGTCAGAAGAGCTTCAGCGGCTCTTCATTGAGTGCCGACAACTGCTCACGCAACGCCAACACCTGATCGCCCCAATACCGCTCGGTGCCGAACCACGGAAAGCTGCGCGGGAAGGCCGGGTCGTCCCAGCGGCGGGCGAGCCAGGCGCTGTAGTGCATCAGGCGCAGGGCGCGCAACGGTTCGATCAACGCCAGTTCCCGCGGATTGAAGTCGTGGAATTCGTTGTAGCCGTCCATCAGTTCCGACAACTGCCCAAGACAGTCTTGGCGATCACCCGCCAGCATCATCCAGATGTCCTGCACCGCCGGGCCCATGCGGCAGTCGTCGAGGTCGACGATGTGGAACATCTCGTCGCGGCACATCATGTTGCCGGGGTGGCAATCGCCGTGCATGCGGATGTTCTGGTGCGGCGTGTTGCTGTAGGCATCTTCGACACGTTTGAGCAGATCACGGGCAACAGACTCGTAGGCCGGGAGCAAGCTGCGGGGAATGAAATTGCCTTCGAGTAACGTCGTCAGCGAATCATGACCGAAGTTTTTCACCGCCAATGCTTCGCGGTGCTCGAACGGTTTGGTCGAGCCCACCGCGTGCAGGCGACCGAGCAGTTGCCCCAGGCGATACAGCTGATCGAGATTGCCCGGCTCCGGCGCGCGGCCACCACGGCGGGGGAACAGGGTGAAACGGAAACCTTTGTGTTCGTGCAGGGTTTCGCCGTTGTGGATCATCGGCGCAACCACCGGCACCTCGACCTCGGTGAGTTCGAAGGTGAACTGGTGTTCTTCCAGAATCGCTTCGTTGGTCCAGCGCTGCGGACGATAGAACTTGGCGATCAGCGGCTCGGAGTCTTCGATGCCGACCTGATAGACACGGTTTTCGTAGCTGTTGAGCGCCAGAATGCGTGCGTCGCTCAGGAATCCGATGCTTTCGACGGCATCGAGCACGAGGTCTGGGGTGAGGGTTTCAAACGGGTGGGCCATGCTGACTCCTGCGCGCAGCAGGCTGCTGCGTCCGGCCAGGCATGTTAGCGCAGACGGGCGCAGTTAGGTGGTGACTGTGCTGACGCCATCGCGAGCAAGCTTTGCTCCTACAGAGGGAGTGCGTACGAACTGTAGGAGCAAGGCTTGCCCGCGATGGCGGCGGATCAGGCGCCGACGATCCCGCCATCCTCACGGGTAATCGCGATCACCGAAGAGCGCGGTTTGCCATTGGGCAAATGCTCAGGGAAGGTCGAGCCGCCGAATTCACCCGGATGCTGAATCCCGATAAACAACGTCTTCTGATCCGGCGAGAAGCTGATCCCGGTCACTTCGCATCCAATCGGCCCGACCATGAAGCGGCGAATTTCGCCGGTCACAGGATCGGCGCAGAGCATCTGGTTGTTGCCCATGCCCGCGAAATCACCGGCATTGCTGGCATCGCCGTCGGTTTGAATCCACAACCGCCCGGCATCATCGAACGCCAGACCATCGGGGCTGTTGAACATGTTTTGCGGGGTGATGTTTGACGAGCCGCCCTTCGGCGTACCGGCATGCACTTGCGGGTTGCCGGCCACGACAAACAAATCCCAGGTAAAAGTTTTCGACCCGTGATCCTCACGGTCGGTGCGCCAGCGCAGGATTTGCCCGTAGACGTTTTTCTCCCGCGGATTCGGCCCGCCCACCGGTTGCCCGTCATCGCCGCGTTTGGCGTTGTTGGTCAGCGTGCAGTAAACCTGACCATCCTTGGGGCTGACCACGATCCATTCCGGGCGATCCATGCGCGTGGCTTTCACAACGCTGGCCGCCAACCGCACGTTGATCAGCACTTCAGCCTGATCGGCAAAACCGCTGCCGGCGTCGATGCCGTTTTTGCCATGGGTCAACTCGATCCATTGGCCCTGGCCTTTCGGGTGGTCGGCATTGCCGTCGCCAGCGTCGAAAATCGCCACGTACAACGTGCCGTGATCGAGCAGATCGCGGTTGGCCTTGGGGTTCTTGTGATTGATCGTGTCGCGGCTGACGAATTTGTAGATGAATTCGCCGCGCTCATCGTCGCCCATGTAGACCACGGCGTGGCCGTCGCGGGTTTCTGCCAGGGCGGCGTTCTCATGTTTAAAGCGGCCCAGTGCGGTGCGCTTGACCGGAGTCGATTGCGGATCGAAGGGATTGATCTCGACCACCCAGCCGTGTCGGTTGAGTTCGTTGGGATTCTTCGCCAGGTCGAAGCGCGGATCGTGTTGGTGCCAGTTGATGTCTTTGCTGGTCACCACTGCGCCGTAGCGTTTCTGTGCGGCGTTGAATTTCTGCTCGGCATTGCTGCTGCCGAAGCAATCGGTGAAGTTCTCTTCGCAGGTCAGATAGGTGCCCCAAGGCGTCTTGCCGTTGGCGCAGTTCTGGAACGTGCCGAGGACTTTTTTGCCCTGCGGATCGGCGCTGGTTTTCAGCAAGTCGTGACCGGCGGCCGGGCCGCTCAGGTTGATCGGTGAATTGCCGTGGATGCGTCGGTTGTAGCGCGAGTCCTGAACGAATTGCCAGTGGCCGTTCTTGCGCTGCACTTCGATCACCGACACGCCTTCGCAGGCCAGTGCCTTGTGCACCTCCTCGGCTGATTGCGGCATACCGCCGTGGGGGTAGAGGTAACGGTAATTGGTGTATTCGTTGTTGATCGCCATCAGCGCGCGATTGTTGTCGCCGGGGAATGCGAACAGGCTCATGCCATCGGTGTGGTCGCCGAACTGGACTTCCTGTTGCTCGGCAGTGCCATTGCCGCTCGGGTCAAAGGCCGGGCCGTTTTTGTGCAGGGGCTGGCCCCAACTGATCAGTACTGAAGATTTGTAGCCTGGCGGCAGGCTGATGCTGTCCGCGGTGGCGGCGGGGATGCTATCAAAGCCCAGCAGTTTGCTGGTGCCGGCGCTGACACTGGCGGCCAGCGCGCTGCGGCTGAGCAGGTTGCCACCGAGGAACATCGCCGCGCCGCACAGGGCACCTGCGCTGATAAAGCCACGACGGCTGAGGCCGACCATCTGTTCGAGGTCGGTACGTTGGTTTTCTTTTAATAGGCTCACATCAGGCTCCCTGCGATTTTTGCAGTCACCTTAATGGCGGGCGATGAAGGTTTTGTTGCAGTGCGTTTACAGCGGCGTGCCGAGCAATACTCTGGACGGCGAAAACTCGACGCGTACCGGTTTGCCGTTGGTCAGCCCCAGGTCTTGCAGGTGCCACGGCTCGGCCAACGCGCACAGGGTCAAGCCGTTGGGCAGGGTGATCCGCACTTCGCTGGGGCCGTCTTCGGCGTCGAGGATTTTGTCGATGATGCCTTTCAAGCAATTGTTTCCGGGTGTCTCTGCAGAGTCGATCGCCATCACGTCGAGCCAACCGGCCTTGATCAGGGCCACGACTTCGGTGCCGAGTTGCAGCTCCAGTCGCTCGGTGCTGTCGTGGGTGATCTGCGCGTCGACGATCAGGCCTTCGGCGACTTCCAGGCTAATCAGGTCGTTTCGCCCCTGAGGTTCGATCGCTGCGACCTTGCCGTGCAATTGGTTGCGCGCGCTGGTGCGCAGCATCAGTCGACCGAGCAGGTCCAGGTCACTGGCATCTTCAGCCGCTTCCAGCACCTGAGCCTGCAACGCCTGCAGTTTTTGATACAGGCGCAACACTCGCTCGCCTTCGCTGGAGAGTTTGGCGCCACCACCGCCCTTGCCGCCGACACTGCGTTCCACCAGCGGTTTTTGCGCGAGGTTGTTCAGCTCATCGATGGCGTCCCACGCCGCCTTGTAACTCAGCCCCGCACTTTTCGCGGCGCGGGTGATCGAGCCCTGTTCGGCGATGTGTTGCAGCAGGGCAATGCGCTGTGGGCGGCGGACAATGTGCTGGGATAACAACGTAGGCAGGGACATGGCAAGGCGCTTTGGGCTGTGACGGTGGTAAGGACGTTGGCTGCTCGGGGCGCGCTAGTCAAGTCAGGTGGACTCGCCAGGTTTGGGTGTGCGCGCCAGGCAATAGACGTCGACCCGTGCGGCGCCGGCGTCCATCAGCAGGCGGGCGAGTGCTTGTGCGGTGGCGCCGGTGGTCAGGACGTCGTCGACCAGTGCCAGGTGACGGCCCTTCAACGAAGTTTTGGGTGTGAGGGCGAAGGCGTTACGCAGATTCTTTTTACGCGCTTCTGCATTGAGATCCTGTTGTGCATCGGTGTCCTGAATTCTCAATAACAGCCGTTCATCGCAAGGAATGTCGAGGCCTGCGCTTATCCAGCGCGCCAGCATCGCAGCCTGATTGAATCCGCGTTGACGCAGTCGTCGGTTGCCCAGCGGCACGGGCACCAGTAATTCGGGTCGCGGCAGATCATCATCGAAGCGATGTAGCAGGGCTTGGGTGAGAAGTTCGGCGAGCAGGTGGCCAAACGGCCACTTCGCGCTGTGTTTGAAGCGGGTGATCAGGCTGTCGACCGGGAAGCTGTAGGTCCAGGGTGCGATGACTCGCTCGAAGGCTGGCGGCTGATTCAGACATTGACCGCACGTCAGGCCCGCAGCGGGCAGCGGCAAGGCGCAGCACTCGCAGTGATCGCCGAGCCAGGGCAGGTCGGTTTCACAGGCCATGCAGATGGGGGTGGAGCCGTCGGCGGCTTCATCGCAGAGCAAACAGTGCTGTTTGTTTTTTGACCAGATGTAAACCGGTCTGGTGTAACGAGGTTGACAGCGCATCGCTCTTCCTTAAACATGCCAAACATCCGTGTCGCGCCTGTGGGTATTCCATCCCTGCGGTCGCTTGCCAAGCATAAATCAAGGAACCGCCCATGAGCGCCAGCACCACTGCAACCTTGCGTCATGACTGGACTTTGGCCGAGGTCAAAGCACTCTTCGTACAGCCGTTCAACGACCTGCTTTTCCAGGCGCAGACCGTGCACCGCGCGCATTTCGACGCCAACCGCGTTCAGGTGTCGACCCTGCTGTCGATCAAAACCGGTGCGTGCCCGGAAGATTGCAAATATTGTCCGCAGTCCGGTCACTACAACACCGGCCTGGAAAAAGAAAAACTGATGGAAGTGCAGAAGGTCCTCGAAGAGGCCGCTCGCGCCAAGGCCATCGGTTCGACCCGGTTCTGCATGGGCGCGGCGTGGAAGCATCCGTCGGCCAAAGATATGCCTTACGTGCTGAAGATGGTTGAAGGCGTAAAGGCGCTGGGCCTGGAAACCTGCATGACCCTCGGTCGTCTGGATCAGGATCAGACCGAAGCGCTGGCCAAGGCCGGCCTCGACTACTACAACCACAACCTCGACACCTCGCCCGAGTTCTACGGCAGCATCATCACCACCCGCACCTATAGCGAGCGTCTGCAAACCCTGGCCTACGTGCGTGAGTCGGGGATGAAGATCTGTTCCGGCGGCATCCTCGGCATGGGCGAGTCGCTGGACGACCGCGCCAACCTGCTGATTCAGTTGGCCAATCTGCCGGAGCATCCGGAGTCGGTGCCGATCAACATGCTGGTGAAAGTCGCCGGTACGCCGCTGGAAAATGCCGAAGACATCGACCCGTTCGACTTCATCCGCATGCTCGCCGTTGCGCGGATCCTGATGCCGCAATCCCACGTGCGCCTGTCCGCTGGCCGTGAAGCGATGAACGAACAGATGCAGGCCCTGGCGTTCTTCGCCGGCGCCAACTCGATTTTCTACGGCGAAAAACTGCTGACCACCGCCAACCCGCAGGCCGACAAGGACATGCAACTGTTCTCGCGCCTGGGCATCCTGCCGGAAGCCCGCGAAGAGCACGCCGATGAAGTGCACCAGGCCGCCATCGAGCAGGCGCTGGTGGAGCAGAAGAGCAGCGAGCAGTTTTATAACGCGGCTGTTTAAGGCCTGCATTCATTCCCCTGAATGAATGCAAAACCCCTGTGGGAGCGGGCTTGCTCGCGAAAGCGTCGGTCCAGTCGACATCGATGTTGAATGTCAGTCCGTCTTCGCGAGCAAGCCCGCTCCCACATTGGATTGTTTGCCGACCCTGTTTTTTGTGATCTGACTGCCCGAGGCCTGCATGTCTTTCTATCTCGCCGCACGCCTGGCTGCCCGTCGTGCCGAAAACCTTTACCGCCAGCGCCCGTTGCTCGAAAGCCCACAGGGGCCGGAAGTGGTGGTCGACGGTCAGCCATTGCTGGCGTTCTGCAACAACGACTACCTGGGCCTGGCCAATCACCCGCAAGTGATCGAAGCCTGGCGCGCCGGTGCTTCGAAGTGGGGCGTCGGTGGCGGAGCTTCGCATCTGGTCATCGGCCATAGCGGCCCGCATCACGCACTCGAAGAAGCCCTGGCTGACCTCACCGGTCGCCCACGCGCCTTGCTGTTCACCACCGGTTACATGGCCAACCTCGGCGCGGTCACGGCGTTGGTGGGGCAGGGCGATACGGTGCTGGAAGACCGGCTCAATCACGCATCGCTGCTTGACGCGGGGCTACTGTCCGGCGCGCGGTTCAATCGCTATCTGCACAACGACGCAGCGAGCCTGGCCACACGGCTTGAGAAAGCCATCGGCAATACGCTGGTGGTCACCGATGGCGTGTTCAGCATGGACGGCGACATCGCCGATCTGCCGGCTCTGGCGCGGGAAGCCAAGGCCAAAGGCGCGTGGCTGATGGTCGATGACGCGCACGGCTTCGGTCCGCTGGGCGCCAACGGTGGCGGCATCGTCGAGCATTTCGGCCTGAGCATGGACGACGTGCCGGTGCTGGTCGGCACCCTCGGCAAGGCATTCGGCACGGCGGGCGCGTTTGTCGCCGGCAGCGAAGAGCTGATCGAGAGCCTGATTCAGTTCGCCCGGCCTTACATTTACACCACCAGCCAACCACCGGCGCTTGCCTGCGCGACGTTGAAAAGCCTGGAGCTTCTGCGCAGCGAACACTGGCGACGTGAACATTTGCAAACGCTGATCCGCCAGTTCCGCCACGGCGCCGAGCAGATCGGTCTGGAGTTGATGGACAGCTTCACGCCGATCCAGCCGATCATGATGGGTGACGCCGGGCGAGCGGTGCGTTTGTCGCAGATGTTGCGTGAACGCGGTTTGATGGTAACGGCGATCCGCCCGCCAACCGTGCCGGCCGGCAGCGCCCGACTGCGGGTCACCCTGACCGCCGCGCACAGCGAGGCGCAGGTGCAGCTATTGTTAGAAGGACTGGCCGATTGTTTCGAACAACTGGGACCGGAGCCGAGCCATGCGTGATCGACTGATTCTGCTGCCCGGTTGGGGCCTCGGAATTTCGCCGCTGGAACCATTGGCAGCAGCCTTGCGCGGCCTGGACGAGCACCTGCGTGTGGAAATCGAGCCCTTGCCGGAGCTGGAATCGAGCGATCTCGAAGATTGGCTCGATGAGCTCGATTCGACGGTTCCGCAGGACGCCTGGCTCGGCGGTTGGTCGTTGGGCGGCATGCTCGCAACCGAGTTGGCGGCGCGTCGTGGAGATCGTTGCTGCGGTTTGTTGACGCTTGCGAGCAATCCTTCTTTTGTCAGCCATGAGCAATGGCCGAGCGCGATGCCTGGGGAAACCTTTGATGCGTTTCTGGCGGGTTGCGCTGCCGATCCGCGCACGACATTGAAACGGTTTTCGCTGCTTTGTGCGCAGGGTGCCGAAGACCCGCGCGGCCTGTCGCGCTTGTTGCTCGGTGGTGCGCCACACACGGCGGCGCCGGCATTGATGAGCGGCCTGGAATTGCTCGCGCAGCTGGATACTCGGCACGCCTTGCAGGCCTTTCGCGGTCCGCAACTGCATCTGTTCGGTGGTCTTGATGGACTGGTTCCCGCCGAGGCGGCAGGCGAGTTGTTCGCATTGACCCCGGATATCGAAATCGGCCTGATCGAACAGGCCAGCCACGCGTTTCTTCTGGAAGACCCTCACGGTGTGGCGGGGGCGATCCAGGCTTTTTTACATGAGTCCGGTGATGACTGATTTATCTCTCCCCAACCTGCCCGGCGGTTTGCCTGACAAACGCCAGGTAGCAGCGTCTTTTTCCCGCGCGGCAGCGAGCTACGACAGCGTGGCCGAGTTGCAGCGCGATGTGGGCAGTCAATTGCTCAGCCGTTTGCCGGATGATTTTGTGCCGGGACGCTGGCTCGACCTAGGGTGCGGCACCGGGCATTTCAGTCGCGAGTTGGCTGAGCGGTTTCCGACCGGTCACGGGGTAGCGCTGGACATCGCCGAAGGCATGCTTAACCACGCTCGGCCACTGGGCGGCGCTACGCATTTTGTCGCCGGTGATGCCGAGCGTTTGCCGTTGCGCGACGCAACCTGCGACCTGATCTTCTCCAGCCTGGCGGTGCAGTGGTGTGCGGACTTCGCGTCGGTGCTCAGCGAAGCTCATCGCGTGCTGAAACCTGGCGGAATTTTCGCGTTTGCTAGTCTGTGCGTGGGCACGTTGGTTGAACTGCGTGACAGCTGGCGGCAGGTTGATGGCATGGTGCACGTCAACCGCTTCCGCGAGTTTGCGGTTTATCAACAGTTATGTGCGGCCAGCTGCTTGCGGGCAATCAGTCTGCAAACCCGTCCTCATGTGCTGTATTACCCGGATGTGCGCAGCTTGACCCATGAACTGAAGGCACTGGGCGCACACAATCTTAATCCGGGGCGGCCGGGCGGTCTGACTGGCCGGGCGCGGATTTTGGGTTTGATAGAGGCTTACGAGCAGTTTCGACAGGCCCAAGGCCTGCCGGCGACTTATCGAGTGGTGTACGCCGTTATGGAGAAACCCTTATGAGCGCAGCCTATTTCATCACCGGCACCGACACTGATGTCGGTAAAACCACAGTGGCCGCCGGTTTGCTGCACGCGGCGCGGTCGGCGGGCCTAAGCACGGCGGCGGGTAAACCGGTCGCCTCCGGTTGCGATGTGACGCCCAAGGGCTTGCGCAACGCCGATGCGCTGGCGCTGTTGACGGAGTGTTCGGTGCCGTTGACTTATGCACAGGTCAATCCGGTGGCGTTCGAACCACCCATCGCCCCGCACCTGGCGGCACGCGAGGCAGGAGTGGCGTTGACCGTGCAATCACTGCTGGCGCCGATGCGCGACATTCTGGCGATGAATGCCGATTTCACGCTGATCGAGGGGGCTGGAGGCTGGCGCGTGCCTTTGGCGGATCAGGACAATCTGTCGGACCTGGCGATGGCGCTGGATCTGCCGGTGATTCTGGTGGTTGGCGTGCGCCTGGGCTGCATCAACCACGCGTTGCTCACGGCCGAGGCGATTGCCCAGGACGGTTTGCAGCTGGCGGGGTGGGTGGCCAACATCATCGATCCGAAGACCTCGCGCCTTGAGGAAAACCTGGCAACGCTGGCCGAACGCATCCCGGCGCCGTGCCTGGGACGGGTGCCGAAACTCAAGGTCGTGACGGCCGAAGCGGTGGCGGAGCATCTTCAACTGGATCTGCTGGACTAGAGTTTGCCTATGACAAGGCACTGTGCCATTAGTGTTTTTGACGGGCGTTTTGCCGGCGGGTCTGCTTCAATGGCCGCTGTTGATCCTTCAGAAGGACGAGTTCTCCCATGGAAATCTCAGGAAACACCGCTTTTTATGCCGGTCTGAGCACTATTCAGACAGGGCAGAACCGTGTCGATCAAGCCGCTGGGCAGATCGCCAACAATACGATCGAGCGCTCGGTCACCAGCCAGTCTTCCGAGATCCAGGCCGATCGCCTGCGTTCTGTCGACCGCAGCCAGCAATCGGATGTAGCCAGCAACATGGTGGAAATGGCCCAAGGCAAATTTCAGGTGGAGCTGGGCGCCAAAGTCGCCAAGGCATCCGATGAAGTGCTCGGAACGTTGATCGATACCTTCGCCTGATTCTTCGCTGAACCTGCACCGCTGACGCCGCGATCATTCGCGGCGTTTTTCTGCGTAAGTCCTTCTCTGCAAACTATTCTTTCCTACACTGCGTGTTGGTTGTGCGACGACGCGGCGTAGCTGTGCGCATCCGTATTGCGCTGGGTGATGACGAACGGCAAAAGATCGACGCTTGACAAGATTTGGGCGTAAACGTATGTTTCAAACAACTGTTTGACCGTCAGAACAAATCAACACGGTCGCTCATTCCCGGTTACATCAGCAGAGGTTTATCGCTATGCCTGACTACAAGGCCCCCTTGCGTGATATTCGCTTCGTACGTGACGAACTGCTCGGCTACGAAGCGCACTATCAGAGCCTTCCGGCTTGCGCAGACGCAACTCCGGACATGGTTGCCGCCATTCTCGAAGAAGGCGCCAAGTTTTGTGAGCAGGTACTGGCTCCGCTGAACCGCGTGGGCGACCTCGAAGGCTGCACCTGGAGCGAGTCCGGCGTTAAGACTCCGACCGGCTTCAAAGAAGCCTACAAGCAATTCGTTGAAGGCGGCTGGCCAAGCCTGGCCCACGATGTCGAGCACGGCGGCCAAGGTCTGCCGGAATCCCTGGGTCTGGCCATCAGCGAAATGGTTGGCGAGTCCAACTGGTCGTGGGGCATGTACCCTGGCCTGTCCCATGGCGCGATGAACACCATCTCCGAGCACGGTACGCCTGAGCAGCAAGAGGCTTACCTGACCAAGCTGGTTTCCGGCGAATGGACCGGCACCATGTGCCTGACCGAACCGCACTGCGGCACCGACCTGGGCATGCTGCGCACCAAGGCCGAGCCTCAGGCCGACGGTTCCTACAAGGTTTCCGGCACCAAGATCTTCATCTCGGCCGGTGAGCACGACATGGCCGACAACATCGTCCACATCGTGCTGGCCCGCCTGCCGGATGCACCGGCCGGTACCAAAGGCATTTCCCTGTTCATCGTGCCGAAGTTCATGCCGAACGCAGACGGTTCGATCGGTGAGCGCAACGCAGTGACCTGTGGTTCCCTGGAACACAAGATGGGCATCCACGGCAACGCCACCTGCGTGATGAACTTCGACGGCGCGACCGGTTTCCTGATCGGCCCGGCGAATAAAGGCCTGAACTGCATGTTCACCTTCATGAACACCGCACGTCTGGGCACCGCGCTGCAAGGTCTGGCCCACGCCGAAATCGGCTTCCAGGGTGGCCTGAAATACGCTCGCGATCGCCTGCAAATGCGTTCGCTGACTGGCCCGAAAGCGCCGGACAAAGCCGCTGACCCGATCATCGTGCACCCAGACGTACGCCGCATGCTGTTGACCATGAAGGCGTTCGCCGAAGGCAACCGCGCGATGGTTTACTTCACCGCCAAGCAAGTCGACATCGTCAAGTACGGCGTGGACGAAGAAGAGAAGAAGAAAGCCGACGCACTGCTGGCCTTCATGACCCCAATCGCCAAAGCCTTCATGACCGAAGTCGGTTTTGAATCGGCCAACCACGGCGTGCAAATCTATGGCGGCCACGGTTTCATCGCCGAGTGGGGCATGGAGCAGAACGTTCGCGACAGCCGCATTTCGATGCTGTACGAAGGCACCACCGGCATCCAGGCACTCGACCTGCTGGGCCGTAAAGTGCTGATGACCCAAGGCGAGGCTCTCAAAGGCTTCACTAAGATCGTGCACAAGTTCTGCCAGACCAACGAAGGCAACGAAGCGGTTCAAGAGTTCGTCACTCCGCTGGCTGCACTGAACAAAGAATGGGGCGAACTGACCATGAAGGTCGGTATGGCCGCCATGAAAGACCGCGAAGAAGTTGGCGCGGCCTCCGTGGACTACCTGATGTACTCCGGTTACGCCTGCCTGGCCTACTTCTGGGCTGACATGGCGCGCCTGGCTGCCGAGAAACTGGCTGCCGGCACCACCGAAGAGGCGTTCTACACCGCCAAGCTGCAGACTGCGCGCTTCTACTTCCAGCGCATCCTGCCGCGTACCCGCACTCACGTTGCAACCATGCTGTCGGGCGCCAACAACCTGATGGACATGAAAGAAGAAGACTTCGCACTGGGCTACTAAGCCTTAACGCAGTTCTTCACAAAAACCGCCGTTCCTTTGGGAGCGGCGGTTTTTTTTGCGTTTAACCCCAACTACGGGGGCAATTCCCCAGCAGAAACGGGTGTTCATGCGCCACCTGACCCCCGCATTTATTGATGCAAAATGTTACTGGGTAGATGGCAAATTAATTGCACTGCGCTGGTTAACCGGCGCTAACGAGAAATCCTGTCTTGTTCAATGACGCCTCTCGCCCGGCGAACTCATAACAACAACAGTCAGGGTGAAGCACATGAACATCTGCCGACTTGTTCGTTTGACCGTCTGGTTATCCATTATTTTCTCTGCCGTCGGTGCAATGGCGGCTACACCTGAAGAAGTCGAACCGCCCGTCCCCGAAGTGCCCAGCCTGCAATCATTACGCGGCATGATGCCGCCGGACCCTTCCGGTACCGAAGGCGGGCGCAAGGTCGACCTGATGACCGATTACGTGCTCAATCGCTCGGCAGCGGTCCTGCTAGGCAAGGCCCTGTTCTGGGACATGGAGGTCGGCAGCGACAGCAACACTGCTTGCGCATCCTGCCACTACCACGCCGGCGTCGATCACCGGACCACCAACCAGATCAACCCCGGCCAAGCCCACACCAACGCCAACGTCGCATCGATTTTCAACAAGCCGTTCATGGCCTCCGACATTCCCGGCGACGTGCCGTCCTATACGACCAAATCCGGGGGCAAGGGCGGACCGAACTACCTATTGAAGAAAGCCGACTTCCCCACCCATGTGCTAGCCAATCCGCTGGATCGAAATTCGGCGATTGTCTATTCCTCCGACGACGTGATCGGGTCCCAGGGCGTGTTCGACGCCAACTTCGTCAAACCCAACCAGCCGCGCTTCGACAAATGCACGCAGCAACCGGACGGGATCTTCCAGGTCGGTGGCATCAATGTGCGCCGCAGCACCGGACGCAACGCGCCGTCGGTGATCAATGCCGCGTTCAACGTGCGCAATTTCTGGGATGGCCGGGCCAACAATGTGTTCAACGGCTTCTCGCCCTTCGGCAATCGCGACCCGGATGCCGGGATCTATGTAACGAAGGACAACAGCGGCGTGGCCCTCAAGGTGCGGCTGGCGCTCAACGATGCTTCGGCGGCTTCGCAAGCCGTTGGGCCTCCCGGCAGCGCAGTGGAAATGTCCTGCGGCGGGCGTACGTTTGCCGACATCGGTCGGCGCATGCTCGACACGCTGATGCTCAAGCAACAGCGGATTGCCTCCACCGACTCGGTGCTGGCGCCGGTGTCCGGAGCGCGCAGGCCTACTTACCGCGAACTGATCAAGAACGCCTTCCAGCCACGGCTGTGGAATGCCACGCAGCAGGTGTCGGTGGGCGGCGCGCCATATACCCAGATGGAAGCCAACTTCCCGCTGTTCTTCGGCCTGGCGATCCAGATGTATGAAGCCACGCTAGTCTCCGATCAAGCGCCACTGGACGCCTACTTGCAGGGCGATCACACGGCCATGAACGAGCAGCAAGTGCAGGGCATGAACCTGTTCCTGGGCAAGGGCAAGTGCGTCAACTGCCACGGTGGCGCGGAGCTGACCAACGCCGCCAGTCGCTTGCAGTTCCATCCCCGCGAGCGCATCGAACGCATGGTCATGGCGGACAACCTGACCACGCTCTACGACAACGGTTTCTACAACACCGGCGTGCGTCCGACCTCGGAAGACCTGGCGCTCGGTGGCGCGGATGCCTGGGGCAATCCGTTGTCCTTCACCCGCCAGTACAACACCGTGCTGCAAGGCGGGAAGATTCCTGATTCGCTGGATGTCGACGTATGCACCTTCGAAGCACCATTGAGTGCAGCGATTCCGTGCGATGCAACGCAGCTGCCGAATGTCGGTTTCCGTGATGCGGTCGATGGCGCCTTCAAGACGCCGACACTGCGCAACATCGCGCTGACCGGGCCGTACTTCCACAATGGCAGCCGTTCAACGCTCAAGCAGGTGATGGAGTTCTACAACCGTGGCGGTGACCGGCGCGGTGAAGATGCGAGCAACACCAGCGGTTTCGAGCATCCGTCGGTCAATCAGCACAACGGTTCGAACCTTGATCCGGACATGACCAACCTGAATCTGACTCCCGATGAGATTGATGCGGTGGTCAAGTTCATGGAAGTCGGCTTGACCGACCCGAGAGTCGCGTGGGAACGGGCGCCATTCGATCATCCGTCGCTGGTGCTTCCGCAAGGCCACGTGGGCGATGAAAACGCCGTCACGCAAAAACCGGTCAGCCCGAAGATCACCACGCGCCAGGCACTGGACGCGAACATTCAGCTCAAGCCGATTGGTGCCGAAGGTCGCAGGCCTGAGGAAGGGGCGTTGCAGCCGTTCAACAACGACATTTGATTTGATTCCCCTTGCGTCACTGGCGGTTTCGATGGCTGCCAGTGACGTTTTTTTAAAAATACCTCAGTAAAACACTCAGCAAGTCGGGGATTCTGCCGTTACAGTGGTGGGCACAATGCCATCTATTGATATGACGGGTCGGAGCTTTACCCTTGCCGCGTTCTTCCGCTGTACGTTTCAGCCATTTCCTACCGTCATTACTTCTTTTACTGGCGGGCCTCGCGGCTGCGTACGTCAAAGACCTGAACGTATTCTTCACCTCGCTGTTCAACGTACTGCCGACCCTGGTGCTGTTGCTCGGCGGTGCCTACTGCGCGGTTTACCGACGTCAGCGTGAACTGTTTCTGATGGTCACCGTGTACATCGCCTACTTCCTGCTCGACACCCAGACCGACTACTACCGCGACAACGGCAAGGTGCGCGAAGACGCCGCGGTGGTTTTCCATTTGTGCTGCCTGCTGCTGCCCTTGTTGTTTGGCGTGTTCGCCGCGTGGCAGGAGCGAACGCACCTGTTCCAGGACATGGTGGCGCGTTTTGCCGTGTTGCTGGCGGTGGGCAGCGTGGCGTTGGGGCTGGAGCAAAGTTACCCGCAGGCGTTGCTGATGTGGCTGTCGGAGATCCGTTGGCCTGCCTTGCACGGTGCCTGGATGAGCCTGATCCAGCTTGCGTACCCGGTGTTCATCGCCGCGTTTCTGCTGCTGGCCTGGCAGTATTGGCGCAATCCGCGGCCACTGCATGCCGCGCAACTGGTGGGGTTGCTCGGGCTGTTCTGGATGCTGCCGAAAACTTTCATCCTGCCATTCACCCTGAACATCATGTGCAGCCAGGTGATGCTGATGATTGCTGCGGCTGTCGCGCACGAAGCCTACCAAATGGCCTTCCGCGACGAACTGACCGGGTTACCGGGTCGCCGCGCGCTGAACGAACGCATGCAACGGCTGGGACGCAATTACGTGCTGGCCATGAGCGACGTCGACCACTTCAAGAAATTCAACGACACCCACGGCCATGATGTCGGCGATCAGGTGCTGCGACTGGTTGCCAGCAAACTGGGAAAAATCGGCGGCGGCGGTAAGGCGTATCGCTACGGCGGTGAGGAATTTGCCCTGGTGTTCGCAGGCAAGACCCTCGAAGAATGCATGCCGCATCTGGAAGTGATCCGCGAATCCATTGCTACCTACAACATTCATCTGCGCAATCAGGACAGCCGTCCCCAGGATGACAGTCAGGGCCGTCAGCGTCGTTCTGGTTCCGCGGCTTCAAGCGTGTCGGTCACCGTCAGCATCGGCGTCGCCGAACGCCTTGAGCAACGTACCCCGGAAGAAGTACTCAAGTCCGCTGACCAGGCGCTCTACAGCGCCAAGGGCGCCGGGCGTAACTGCGTGATGGCGTTCGGTCAGAACCGCCGTGGCGCCGTGCGCATGGACGCCGCTACGGTTGAGTGATGATGGCGCATTCAGCGTCTGGACTGTGATTGTGAGGCGTGGTCGGCGGCAGTAGGTTGAAGAAATCTGCTGACGGAGAAATGACCATGCCCGAGTACAAAGCTCCCCTGCGCGACATGCGCTTTCTGATCGACCATGTCTTCGACTTTCACGGCAACTACGCCGCGCTGGGCGCGACCGACGCCAGCCCGGACATGGTCAGCGCGATCCTCGAAGAGGGCGCGAAGTTCTGTGAAAACGTGCTCTCGCCCCTCAACCGCAGCGGCGACGAAGAGGGCTGCCATTTCGACAATGGCGTGGTCACCACGCCTACAGGCTTCAAGCAGGCTTTCGCACAATACGTGGAGGGCGGCTGGCATGGTCTGGCGGCGGACCCGGCTTACGGCGGCCAGGGCTTGCCCCACTCTTTGGGGCTGGTCATCAGCGAGATGGTCGGCTCCAGCAACACCTCATGGGGCATGTACCCGGGCCTGACCCACGGCGCCATGTCGGCGATCCACGCCCACGGCACCGCAGAGCAGAAACAGACTTACCTGAGCAAACTCACCGCCGGTCAATGGACCGGCACCATGTGCCTGACCGAAGCCCATTGCGGCACCGATCTGGGCATCATCAAGACCCGTGCCGTTCCTGCCGCCGATGGCAGCTACGCAATCTCCGGCAGCAAGATTTTCATCTCTGCCGGTGAGCACGACATGAGCGACAACATCATTCATCTGGTACTGGCGAAACTGCCGGACGCACCGGCCGGGACCAAAGGTATTTCGCTGTTTATCGTGCCCAAGTTCCTGCCGGATGCGACGGGTGAAGCGGGCGAGCGCAACGGCGTGTCCTGCGGCTCGATCGAACACAAAATGGGCATCAAGGCATCCGCCACCTGCGTACTGAACTTCGACGGCGCCAAAGGCTTCTTGATCGGCGAGCCGAACAAGGGCCTGAACTGCATGTTCACCATGATGAACCACGCGCGGCTGGGCACCGGCATGCAGGGCTTGTGTCTGGGCGAAGCGAGTTTCCAGGGCGCGATCAAATACGCCAACGACCGCTTGCAGATGCGCTCCCTGACCGGCCCGAAAGCGCCGGAGAAAGCGGCTGACCCCATCATCGTGCACCCCGATGTACGTCGGATGTTGCTGACCATGAAGGCCTTCAACGAAGGCAACCGCGCCCTGACTTACTTCACTGCGCAATTGCTGGATGTTGCGCATCTGAGTGCGGATGAAACGGCCCGTCAGGACGCTGAAGACCTGTTGGCGTTCCTCACGCCGATCTGCAAAGCCTTCATGACCGATACTGGCCTGGAGGTAACCAACCACGGAATGCAGGTATTCGGCGGCCACGGTTTCATTCGTGAATGGGGTATGGAACAACTGGTTCGTGATTGCCGCATCGCGCCGATCTACGAAGGCACCAACGGCATTCAGGCGCTCGACCTGCTCGGGCGTAAAGTTCTCGGCAGCCAGGGCAAGCTGCTGCGCGGCTTCACCAAAATCGTTCACAAGTTCTGTGCGGCGAACGCTGCACATCCGCAACTGGCCGTTTACGTGGCGCAGCTCAACGAATTGAACCGGCAGTGGGGCGAGTTGACCACTCAGGTCGGCATGGCAGCGATGAAAAATCCGGATGAAGTCGGCGCTGCGTCAGTGGATTACCTGATGTACAGCGGCTACATCATCCTCGGCTATTTGTGGTTGCGCATGGCGTTGGTGGCACAGGCACAGCTTGATGCCGGTAGTGGCGATGCCGATTTCTGCCGGGGAAAACTGGCGACTAGCGAGTTCTACTTCAAGCGCCTGTTGCCACGCACTGCCGCGCATCGCGCCGCTATCGAAGCGGGTAGCGATTGCCTGATGCAACTGCCGGCGGAGTTGTTTGCGCTTTAGTCATTTACATCCGTTACAAAAGAAGCTCGCCTTACGCGGGCTTTTTTGCTGGTGACTAAAAATAACAAATAGGTCATGAGCTGACCCTATGTGTCGCAAAAGTTGTTGGGGTACACTCCGACGCAACGAAAACTACATTCTTACGAACCACCTGTATAGATCTTGCGAGGTTTGCCATGGCTGACTACAAAGCGCCCCTGCGCGATATGCGCTTCGTCCTCAATGAAGTTTTCGAGGTCGCCAAACTCTGGGCCGAGTTGCCGGCACTGGCTGATTCTGTCGATG